>NZ_JBFUDW010000002.1:0-577528 GCF_056404515.1 Mesorhizobium sp. P2_C7
CCCACACGCACCCCATGCTCGATGAGACGCGGCGGGGCCATGCTGCCCTTGTCCGGCCTTGCCGGACGCGATGTGTTACGCGGAAAAATGTGCGCTTGCGAAATAGAACACGAGCAGGCGCACAGTTGTCAACGGCGACTTGCTCGAATGGAATAGCTTGGAGGTTAGCTCATAAGACGGTCGGCTCGAGATGGAGCATGCACGTCAGTCCACAGTCTGCATTTCGGCCGGGCTCCTGAAGGCTGCCGGTTAGAATGCGAGCCGATCGACTGCCTTCAAATCCGGCAAGGGGAAATGCCCGATCCTGGCGTAATCACGACCTCCAAGTGGTCGCAAGCATGTCCGCTTTCGTGAAGCGGCGAGGCTGACCTCTACGACCGAGATGAGGCGCGAAGCAGTCGTTCGAGATGGGTGGCCAGGAAAGGATTCTGTGGCGCGAATCCAGCTAGTTCGTTGGGCATTTGCGTTTAGAGGATGCCACCGAAATCGTTGGGTCCGCTGCCGGGGAGACAGCGGACTCAAACTAGGGCCAGGAGGGGCAACGCCCTTTATGATCCCTATGCGGGGATCATGGGTACACCACCGGACTGTTACAAACGTTCCGTCGGCTGAAAGATACATCCCGGGCCGAGGGTGGCAAACTCGCCGCTCAGCGGCGGACGAAAATTCTATAATGAATTCAATTGTTTAGCCATAAATCCGATGGTACCGTTGGCTGGGATCGAACCAGCGACCTCCGGATCCACAATCCGGCGCTCTAACCATCTGAGCTACAACGGCACGTTCACCGAGCCGGACCACGTGGAAAGCGCGCTTTCCGTGATCCGCTCCGTCGTTCGGCGATGCGTCCTTACGGGCTAATGGATTTTAATTCAAGACTTTTGCTAGGCAAAGGTCGCTTGCCCACAAACAGCATCGACTTTTCGCCGGACAAAGAAAAAGGCCGGCGGGAGGAGGTGCCGGCCTTTTCCTGTTACGAGCCAGCGGGAGGAGGTGCTGGCTGGTCACCCCGGGAGCAGAGGGAGGAGGTTCCACTCGCCGGGTATTCCTTGATGGCTACCATCATACGCCTGATCGTTTTTAAGAAAATGCGACCTTTGTTGCATCTTCAGATCATGCGCAAATGTTAGGCAACCTTGATTTCCTTCATCGCCTTCTCGAAGGCGGTCTTGATCGGCTTGGAGACGTCCTCGGCCGCCTTGGAGGCGACGGTCTGGAAGTCCTTGGCCTGCTCGACGGTCATTTCGACGCGCTTGCGCAGGAAGGCGGTCTGCAGCTCGACGACTTCCGACAGCGACTTGGCGCCGATCAGGGCCTCGAGGTGCGAGAAACCGGCCTCGGCATTGGCACGCAGAGCAGAAATGGTCTTGAGCGACAGGTCGCTGGAAACGGTCTTGGCGGTCTCGTAGGTCGACTCCAGAGCCTTCTGGGTCTCCTCGGCGCCGGTCTTCAGCTTAGCGTAGGCTTCCTTCGACTGCTCAACGCCCTTTTCGGCGAAAGCGCGCATCTGGTCGGTAGCCTTGGAAGCGTCGAAGCTCGGGAATTCAACGTTTTCGATCGTGTCGGCAGTTTTGGTCCTGGACATTTTCCATCCTTTTCAGCGTCAGCGGCTTTGACAGAAAGCCGTCTCGTTCATGTATGATGGCAATATAAAGGCAAATTTTGTGCATTGCAATATCTTTGTTGCAGTGCACCATAATTTTCTTCGGGCCGTTAACCAAGAGGCCAGATTCCAGCCTTTGCACGTTCTGGCTTGTGGACCTTCGCGCCGCCGGCTTTTATTAACAAAGCGTTAACCGCAATTTGCCGCTCCGTGAGGGTTCGCCAAGCGCATGCCGTCCGAATATTCCTTCCTCGACGTCGCCGTGCTCGAAGCAGTCCGCCAGCGCTTTGCCGCCGGCGACGCGATCGCGATTCTTTCGACGGATCTGGAGCAGGTGATCTGGGCCAATGGGCCAGGAGCCGCGGTGTTCGGCTACCCCGACATCGAGGCGATCATCGGCGCCTCCGCGCAACTACCGTTGATCGCCAGACGCCAGATCATGGCGACCAGCGGATTTCCCGAGATCAGCGGCGACCGCGCCATCACGGTGCGGCTGGCAACGGGCATGACGAGCCGTGCCGTCGGCTTCCTGGCCAGTGCCGTGACCATGCCGGACGCCGAAAAGGCGATCATGCTGACCGTGCCGGCGGCGCAGACGGGCTCGCGCAGCGCCGGCGAAATCGCCGCTCGCGCCATCGGCGGCTTTACCGAAGACGGCCATTTCATTGCCTTTGTCGATGCCAGCGGAAACGTCGAGGCCGCCTCGGAAGGATTTTCGGCACTGGGCATCTTGCCGGAGACGCTGGCGGCGCTGGTTGCCGACGTCGCGGATGAGGGCGACCGCATCGTCAAGCGCCTCGTTCCCGGCGGCGCAACCTCCTATCCGGCAGGCCTGGCAAGATTGACCGAGGAACGGCATCTGCTGGTGGTGATCGACGAGGACCAACTCGACGACACGTCCGCTGCCGACGACAGTGTCGCGGACACGCAAGCGCCAGCCCAGGTTGAAACCGCGGCTGCGGTAAGCGCGATTGCCCAGTCGGAACCGGACCAGGACAACAGACCGGCAATCGACATCGAACACCCGGCCGTGGACGAACCGAGCGTTCCGGAAGCCGCCGAGATCATTCCGCCAGCGCCTGAGAATGCCGATCCAGCGGGGCAGCCTGCGGAGGCGGCGGATAACGACCCGGGAACTGCCGCCGCTACGGCAGCGCAGCACGATCACTGGTACTTCAATGCCGGTGAGGAAGACAGGCAACGGGCCGGCCGGGCCGCTGCAGCCGAGCCGGTTGAGCCCCCTGCCGCCGTCGCGGAGGGTGCGGCGGAAATCCCGACGCGGCACGACACCAAGGCCACCGCCCCTGTCGAACGCCCGGTCGTGCGGTCGATCGACCGCACGGCGGCGCCACTGCGCTTCGTCTGGCGCACCGATGCCGATGGCAAGTTCAGCACGCTGTCTCCGGAATTCGCCGACATTGTCGGCAAGCCGGCCGCCGATGTGATCGGGCGGCGCTTCAGGGATGTGGCGGCCACTTTCGGCCTCGATCCCTCCGGCGAGATCGCCGGCTTGCTGGAGCGGCGCGATACCTGGTCCGGCCGCTCCGTGCTGTGGCCGGTCGCCGGATCCGATCTGAAGATCCCGGTCGACCTGGCGGCGCTGCCTGTCTATGGCCGCAGCCGTGCTTTCGAAGGCTTCCGTGGCTTCGGCGTTGCCCGGGCCAGTGACGCGGTCGTCGATCCGGAAGCCATCGGCATGGCGCTGGTGCCCAACGGCAAGGCCCCGGAGACGCCGGAGCCGCAAGCCGTGGAACCCGTGCCTGAACAGCCCAAGGCTGAAGCGCCGAAAGCCCAGGAGCCGAAGGTCGAGGAGCCGAAGGCATCGGACCCGTTCCAGGGCGAGGTGCCGGCGCTGACCATCGTGCCGAAACCGGAGCGACGCTTTGCCGACAAGGTGATCCGGCTGGCCGAGCATCGCCAGCCAGCCAACGATAAGGGCTTGTCGACGCTGGAGCGAAGCGCGTTCCGCGAGATCGGCGAACGGCTGAAGAAGGACAGTTCCCCGGTCGAGTCGCCGGAGGCCGAGAAGTCCAGCCTCGACAATCCCAGGGAACGGGCGGCCAAGACACCTGTCGAAGCTGCGGCAGTCGGCGAGATTCCATCAACAGCGGATGTGGCCTCGCACGAAGAGCCGACGCTTGCCGGCGAAATCCCGGCGGCGGAGCCAGAGACGATGCCGGCCGAGACGGCCGAGACGGATGTCGATGCCGAGGACGAAGCGGATCTGGCGCGGCTTGACGGCGGTCACCCGGACGAAGCGGGTCACGAGGCACCCTCCGACACCCTGCCGGGTTCGTTGCTCGGCTATGCCGACCGTGATGATGAACGCGGTCCTGTCGCGGACAACAGCGACGGGGCCCCGGTTTCCGAACCGGTGGCGGCGCCACCAGAGATCAACAAGCCCGCCGCCACAGGTGAAAAGCCGGTTGGCGCGGATGCGACACATGACGCCGTCGATAACGACAGCATGACATCGGCGGATTTTCGCGATGCCGAGGATAGTGAGGATTGGGTACAGCCCGACGAAGAAGCCGCTGCCTCTGACGAGCATTTGTCCGCATCCGTCGCGGGAACTGCCGGCGCAAGCGGCGCCGCAGCACGCATCGCGCGCCCACGCCTCAATGTGCCGCCGCTCAAGGTCGAAGGGTTCGTGCCGTCGGCCTTTTCGGCCGGAGATGAGCACAAGGCTCCCGATACCTCGCTTCTGAGCAAACTGCCCGTGCCGCTGCTCATCCATTCCGGCGACCAGTTGCACTATGCGAACGAGGAATTCCTCAACCTGACCGGCTATGAGGCGCTCGACGACCTGGCGGATGCCGGCGGCCTCGGCGCGCTGTTTGCCGACCCCTACGCCCACGATGGGACCTCCGACGGCACCGATCGCGCCTTGCGGCTGAAGACGCGCGATCGGCAGGAATTCCCGATCGAGGCTATCCTGCGCTCCGTCCCCTGGCGTGACGGCAAGGCATTGATGCTGGTCGTGCGCCGCACCGGCGAAGATGACGCGCCGGCGGCCCTGCATGTGGTTGGCGACGAGCAGACGCAGCCCGACATTCCCGAGCTCAAGGCACGCATCGCCGAGATGCGCACCATCATCGACACCGCCACCGACGGGGTCGTGCTGATCGGCCGTGACGGCACCATCCGCTCGATCAGCCGGCCGGCCGAAGCGCTGTTCGGTTTCGACAGCGACGAAGTGACCGGCAAGCCGTTCGCCTCGCTGTTTGCGATAGAAAGCCAGCGTGCGGCGCGCGATTATCTCAACGGACTGTCCGAGCCCGGCGTGGCGAGCGTCATGAATGACGGCCGCGAGGTGATCGGGCGCGAGGCGCAGGGCCGCTTCATCCCGCTGTTCATGACCATCGGCCGGCTGCCCAACGACAGCGGCTTCTGTGCCGTCGTGCGTGACATCACGCAGTGGAAACGGGCCGAAGAGGACCTGACCCAGGCACGCGCGGTGGCCGAGCGTGCGTCCTCGCAAAAGACCGATTTCCTCGCCCGCATCAGCCACGAGATCCGCACGCCGCTCAACGCCATCATCGGCTTTTCCGAACTGATGGTGGACGAGAAGTTCGGACCGGTCGCCAATGACCGCTACCGCGACTATCTGCGCGACATCAATCGCTCAGGCAACCATGTGCTCGACCTCGTCAACGACCTGCTCGACATCTCGAAGATCGAGGCCGGCCAGCAGGAGATGGCCTACGAGGCGGTGTCGCTGAACGACACGCTGGCCGAGACGGTGGCGATGATGCAGCCGCAGGCCAACCGCGAGCGCGTCATTATCCGCTCCAGCTTCGCGTCTCGGCTGCCGGAAGTGGTGGCCGACCTGCGCAGCGTGCGCCAGATCGCGCTCAACATCCTGTCGAATGCCATTCGCTACACCCAGGCCGGCGGCCAGGTGATCGTCTCCACCGCCTATGAGACGTCAGGCGACGTCGTCATGCGGGTGCGCGACACCGGCATCGGCATGAGCCACGCCGAGATCGAGCAGGCACTGAAGCCGTTCAAGCAGATCAACGCGTTGAAGCGCGGACGTGGCGACGGCACGGGGCTTGGACTCCCGCTGACCAAGGCGATGGTGGAAGCCAACCGCGCCCGGTTCACCATCAACTCGACACCGGGTGAAGGCACCCTGGTCGAGGTCGCGTTTCCGTCGACCCGCGTGCTCGCCGAATAAGCAATTCCGGAAAACAGACCGACCTACAGCGCAGCGCGTCCGATCAGATTCAGGCGATGCGCTTTCGGTCTTTATCCTTGTGCATGTCGTTCTCCCAAACCGGGAGCACTTTTGGGCGGCATGCAGCAGCAAAAGAAAAGGCGCCCAAGAGGACGCCTTAAGAGATGGGATTGCTGTCACAACGGGGCTTGAGCGAATTCAGATCCTCCGGGGGCAGAGGAACGGGATTTCTCCCTCAAGTTACGTGCGACTATCGACGCCGGGCCTTAACAACTCCTTACCGGCGCCGCCGAAAGTTTACGAATGTGTACCACTCATGAAATCTAGGTAAATTCTCGCGACATATTTGGTTAACCATGCCTGCCCGGTCACTCGGCCAGCTGCGGCAGGTTCCTGAACAGCTCCAGCGCCTCGGGGTTGGCGAGCGCCTCCTTGTTCTTGATGACGCGGCCATGCACCACGTCGCGCACGGCGAGCTCAGTGATCTTGCCTGACTTGGTGCGTGGGATGTCGGTGACAGCGACGATCTTGGCTGGCACGTGACGCGGGCTCGCCCCGCTGCGGATCTTGGAGCGGATGCGTTTTTCCAGATCGTCATCCAGTTCGACGCCGGCCGCGAGCCGCACGAACAGCACGACGCGCACGTCGTTGTCGAAATCCTGGCCGATGCACAGAGCTTCCAGAATCTCCGGCATCTGTTCGACCTGGTTGTAGATCTCCGCCGTGCCGATACGCACGCCGCCCGGGTTGAGCGTGGCGTCGGAGCGGCCATGGATGATCATGCCGCCATGCACGGTCCATTCGGCGAAATCGCCATGGCACCAGACATTGTCGAAACGCTCGAAATAGGCGGCCTGGTATTTCTTGCCCTCGGGATCGTTCCAGAAGCCGATCGGCATAGATGGAAACGCCCTGGTGCAGACCAGCTCGCCCTTCTCCTGGCGGATCGGCTTGCCGTCGTCGTCCCAGACATCGACGGCAAGGCCAAGGCCAGGTCCCTGGATCTCGCCGGTCCACACCGACTGTGTCGGCACGCCGAGCACGAAGCAGGAGACGATGTCGGTGCCGCCGGAGACCGACGCCAGATGGACGTCCTTGCTGATGCCGTCATAGACGAAGCGGAAATCCTCCGGTGACAGCGGCGACCCGGTGGAGGAAATCGCCCGCACGCTCGACAGATCATGCGTGCGGATCGGCTTGAGACCGGCCTTGCGCACGGAATCGATAAACTTGGCCGAGGTGCCGAAAAAGGTCATCTTCTCGGCATCGGCGAAGTCGAACAGCACATTGCCGTCGGGGTAGAAGGGCGAGCCGTCATAGAGCAGCAGCGTCGCGCCCGAGGCGAGCCCCGAAACCAGCCAGTTCCACATCATCCAGCCGCAGGTGGTGAAGTAGAAGAAGCGGTCGCCGTCGGTGAGACCGGCATGCAGCCGATGTTCCTTGACATGCTGGATCAGCGTGCCGCCGGCCGAATGGACGATGCATTTGGGAATGCCGGTCGTTCCCGACGAGAACAGGATGTAGAGCGGATGCGCGAACGGCAGCCGCTCGAAGGTGACTGGCTTGACGGCGAAGGGCGAAAGCGCCTCTTCCAGCGCCACGGCCTTGTCGATGACATCAGCGACATCGCTCGAGGTGCCGAGATAGTCGACGACCAGAACCTTGCGCACCGTGCCAAGCTTGGCCGCAACCGCGGCGATCTTGTCGGCGACCTCGATCGCCTTGCCATTGTACCAGTAGCCATCGGGCGCGATGAAGACCACCGGCTCGATCTGGCCAAAGCGGTCGAGCACGCCCTGCTCGCCGAAATCGGGAGAGCAGGACGACCAGACGGCGCCGATCGAGGCGGCAGCCAGCATGGCGGCGACGGTCTCCGGCATGTTGGGCATCATCGCCGCGATGCGATCGCCCTTCTTCACCTTGAGCGACAGGAAAAGCTGCTGCAGCTGTGACGTCAGCGCCTGCAACTCGTTCCACGACAGTCGGCGCTCGACCTTGTCTTCGCCGCGAAACACGATTGCCTCACCAGCGCCGGTCTTCTTCAGCAGATTCTCGGCGAAATTCAGCGTAGCGTCGGGGAAGAACGAGGCACCAGGCATCCTGTCACCGTCGACGAGCACGCGCTCGCCCCCATTGGTCCCCTTGTCGCCGACGATACCGCCGAAGTCCCAGACCAGGTTCCAGAACCCGTCGCGGTCCTCGACCGACCAGCGGTGGAGCTCCGAATACGAAGAAAACGCTACGCCGGCTTTCACTGCCGCAGCCTTTGCGAAAGCGGTCAAGGGTGCTGCATCAATCTGGTCTTGCGTCGGGGTCCAGAGCGGTACTTCGGCAGCCATGATCGTTCCTCCACGGTCGCCACCGCTTATGCATATCGCAGCGCAGCAGAGCAAGATTTTGTTCGGTCAGTGAGACCAGATGTGCGCAAATGCCATCGCCGGGCCATAAAGACTTGAAATGCCTCAGCCCTAAGTCGTAGTGACGACTGGGGTTACACCCGTCAGGCGATTTTTGTCGGAATGGAAACATACGGGGCGATATGCCATCAACTTTGATCCGGCGCGGAATATGGGCGATCGGCGCTGCCGTGCTCGTCATCGCGCTGGTCGTTGCCGCCCTGCCGCTGATCGCCTCCACCCGAATCGTGCGTGACCGCATTGCCTGGGAAATGAGTGCGTGGAGCGGCTTCCGGGTCGCCATCGACGGCTCGCCGCGCATCGAGGTCTGGCCGAAATTCCGCGCGATCCTGACCGATGTGACGCTTTCGCAATGGACCGACACCGAGGCGCCGCCGGTGGTCGAGGCCGAGCGGGTCGAGGTTGACCTTTCCGCCATGGCGGCCTTGCGCGGCGACGTGGAGTTTTCGACGGCGCGGCTGGTGCGGCCGACGATCCGGGTTGAGCGAACGCCGGCCGGCTTTTTCCTGCCCGCCGTCCCGACCGGCGGGCGCATCACGCGTTCCATCGACACGGCGCGCGGCGTGGTCAATGCCGACCCCGCCAAGCCCGACCTCGACAAGCTGCCGGCCGACACGTTCGGCACGGTGGAGTTCCGCGACGGCCGCATGGTGGCGTCCATCGCCGGCAAGGATGTCGAGATCCTGAGCAGCCTGTCCGGCCAGGCGAATTGGGCGGCGATGAACAGCAATGCGACGCTGTCGGCAACCGGGATCTGGCGCGGCGAAAGCGTCGCGCTGGACGTAGCCTCGCCGAAGCCGCTTGTCCTGTTTGCCGGCGGTACAGCACCGCTGACGCTGTCCTTCAAGGCGGCGCCCGCGACCTTCTCGTTCGACGGCACGGCCAGCATGTCCGAAAACGCTTACTTCGACGGCCAGGCGAAATTCTCGGCACCTTCGCTGCGGCGTGTCCTGGAGTGGTCGCAGGCCGGCATTGCGCCGAGTGCTGCGATCGGTTCGGTCAGCATTTCGAGCAAGATCACCGCGACGGCAGGGCGAGTGAAATTCGACAACACCGCGATCGCGCTGGACAACAATCCGGGAATGGGCGCGCTGGATCTCTCGTTGGGCGAGGCGCAACCGGTGATCTCCGGGACGCTCGCCTTCGACACGCTCGACCTCAGATCGTTTCTCTCGGCCTTCACGCCGCTGGCGCCGACCGGAGGGGCGGAACCCGGCGACATCGACACAAGTTTCGCCGACAAGGTCAACCTCGATCTCAGGCTGTCGGCAGCGCACGCTACGGCGGGGCCTATCCAACTCGCCGACGTCGCCGCCACCGCCCAGGTCAAGGATGGTCTTTCCGTCTTCGATATCTCCGATGCCTCGGCCTTTGGCGGCAACATCCAGAGCAGCCTTCGCTTCGACCGCAAACCGGAAGGCTCGCAGGTCGAGATTAAGCTGCTGGCGTCCGACATCGATGGCGGCGCCTTCGGCACGGCGGCTGGGATGACCCGGCTGGTGCCGGTCGCCACCGGAACGGTCTCGGTGATCCTCAAGGGACCAGGCAGAACCTGGGACTCCATCTTCGACAATGCCGACGGCTCGGTCTCCGCGACGTTCGGACCGGGTGTGTTGAGCAAGCTCAACCTGCCCGCCTTCCTCAAGCATACCGAACAAGGCGGCTTCTTCGCGCTCGACGACGTCTCCGACGGAACATTGCCGATCGACGGTGCCGAGATCAAGGCCAGCATCACGAAGGGCGTGGCGCGGATCGACAAGGCCGAAGCCAATTCGGCGAAGTACAAGCTCTGGCTGTCCGGGATCGCGTCCTACACCGGACGAGGACTGGCCTTGTCCGGCGGTATCATTCAGCCGGACCAGGCGGCAACGCAGGCCAACGGCCAGCAAGGCCCGATCCAGTCATCCTTCTTCGTCGGAGGAACGTGGAGCACGCCGTTCATTTCCCCGATCAGCCGCGGCGTTTCTGGCGAATAGACCTTACCGCCGGTTTATCCTGAAGCAATTCCCTATGAAAAACGCTGCGCGCTTTTCCCGGAATTGCCTCAGCCGCGTTGTGCGGCCCGCTCGTCGAGTTGGCGCTGCACCTCACGCCGCTTGTTGGCGACCGAGGCGATGATGACGCCGACCGCGACAACGGCGATCAGGATCGTGCAAGCGGCGTTGATCTCCGGCGTCACGCCGAGACGCACCTGGCTGTAGATCTTCATTGGCAGCGTTGTTGCTCCAGGCCCGGAGGTGAAGCTGGCGATGACCAGATCGTCGAGCGAAAGCGTAAAGGCCAGCATCCAGCCGGACACGATCGCCGGCATGATGACCGGGAGCGTGATCTGGAAGAAGGTCTTCACCGGCGTTGCGCCAAGATCCATCGCAGCTTCTTCCAGCGAGCGGTCGAAGCTGACCAGGCGCGACTGCACGACGACGGCGACGAAGCACATGGTGAGCGTGATGTGGGCGAGCGTGACGGTCAGGAAACCGCGGTCGAGACCGACGGCGACAAACAGCAGCAACAGCGACAGGCCGGTGATGACTTCCGGCATGACCAGCGGCGCAAAGACCATGCCTGAAAACAGCAACCTGCCCCTGAAGCGCGTGTAGCGGGTCAAGGTGAGCGCCGCCAGCGTGCCGAGCACGGTCGCCACCGTGGCCGAAATGACGCCGACGCGCGCTGTGACCCAGGTGGCGTCCATCAGGCCCTGGTTGTGGAACAGCGAAACGTACCATTTGGTCGAGAAACCGCCCCAGACGGTTACCAGTTTCGACTCGTTGAAGGAGAAGACGATGAGCAGGACGATCGGCAGGTACAGGAAGGCAAAGCCCAGCACGATCGAGGTGACGTTGAATCGGCTCCAGGTGGTGTTCATTTGTCCTGCTCCTGGGCGCGCGCCTGGGCCTGCTGGAAGAACATGATCGGCACGGTCAAGAGCAGCAGAAGGATGACGGCCACGGCCGACGAGACCGGCCAGTCACGATTGGCGAAGAACTCGTTCCACAGCGTCTTGCCGATCATCAGCGTCTGCGATCCACCGAGCAAATCGGGAATGACAAACTCGCCAACGGCGGGGATGAACACCAGCAGACAGCCGGCGATGACACCGGGCAGCGACAGCGGGAAGGTGATCTTCCAGAACGCGCTGGTCGGCGGGCAACCAAGATCCTTTGCGGCCTCGATCAGCGAATAATCCATCTTTTCGAGCGACGAATAGAGCGGCAGCACCATGAACGGCAGGTAGGAATAGACGATACCGATGAAGATCGCCGTATAGGTGTTGAGGATGATCAAGGGCTGGCTGATGATGCCTGTGGCCAGCAGCAGCTGGTTGAGCAGCCCCTCCGGCTTGAGGATGCCGATCCAGGCATAGACGCGGATCAGGAACGAGGTCCAGAACGGCAGGATCACCAGCATCAGCAATGTCGGGCGGATCGTTGCCGGCGCGCGTGCCATGCCATAGGCGATCGGGTAGCCGACGATCAACGTCAGGACCGTCGAGATCGCGGCGATGATGACGCTTGTCACATAAGCGTTGAAGTAGAGGGCATCCTGCGTCAGCCAGGCGTAGTTGTCGAAGCTGAGCGCGCCAAAGCCGGCGAAGAACCCGGAGATACCGTCCTTGAAGTCGAGCACCGGCGTGTAGGGTGGCATGGCGATCGCCGTCTGCGACAGCGAAATCTTGAAGACGATGATGAAGGGAACGAGGAAGAAGAAAAGAAGCCAGACATAGGGGACGATGATGACCAGGCGGCCGACGAAAGCCGCTCCCAGCCTGGCCAGGATGGACTTGTCGGCATTGGTTGCCGGGGCTGATGAGGCGGTTGCGGCGGCGTTCGACATGACCGCCCCCTACCGCGTCAGCACGACGCCGGCGTCGGGCCGGAAGGAAACCCAGGCGCGGTCGTTCCAGCTCAGCGGATCCTCGGTGATGCGGGCCGCATTCATGGTGCTGGCGCGCACCATCTGCCCGTCATCCAGCCTGACGTGAAAAACGGTCATGTCGCCGAGATAGGCGATGTCGTAGACTTCGCCTTCAAGTGCATTCACCGCATCGGCCGGCTTTTTCGACGAAATCTTGATCTTTTCCGGCCTGATGGCGAACACGATATCGGCGCCTGCAGCCGTCTTGGCGGCGTTGTCGACGACGATCTGGGCTCCGCTCGAACCCGCGATGCGTGTCGTGTTTGCGGTCTGCTCGGCGACCTTGCCCTCGAACATGTTCACGTTGCCGACGAAATGGGCGACAAAGCGCGATGTCGGCGCTTCATAGACTTCGGCCGGCGTCGCCACCTGCATCACCTCGCCCTTGTCGATGATGGCGATGCGGTCGGCCATGGTCATCGCTTCTTCCTGGTCGTGGGTGACGACGACGAAGGTCAGGCCGAGATTCTGCTGCAGGTCCATCAGTTCGAACTGGGTCTCCTCGCGCAGCTTCTTGTCCAGCGCGCCTAGCGGCTCGTCGAGCAAGAGCACCTTCGGCCGCTTGGCAACCGAGCGGGCGAGCGCGACGCGCTGGCGCTGGCCACCGGATAATTGATGCGGCTTGCGCTTGGCGAACTGTTCGAGCTTGACCAGCTTCAGCATCTCGGCCACGCGTGACGCGATCTCGGGCTTCGGCATGCCGTCCTGCTTGAGGCCGAAGGCGATGTTGTTCTCGACCGTCATATGCGGGAACAGCGCATAGGACTGGAACATCATGTTGACCGGCCGGCGATAGGGCGGAATGCCGCGCAGATCCTGGCCATCGAGCAGGATGCGGCCAGCTGTCGGCTCCTCGAATCCGGCGAGCATCCTGAGCAGCGTCGACTTTCCGCAGCCCGACGCGCCGAGCAGGGCGAAGAACTCGCGCTCGAAGATGGTCAGCGACAGATTGTTGACGGCGGTGAAGTCACCGAACTTCTTGGTGACATTGTCGAACTGGATGTATGGCTTGGCGTTCGGGTCGTTCCACGGCGCAAAATCCCTGCGGATGCTGCCAAGCGATTTCATGTCCCACTCCGTCCTGTGTCTTGCTTCTTGCCCCAGAAAGAATCGGTCCCGGCAGGTGGCTGCCGGGACCGTCTCGGATTGCTATTGGCCGGTGACGATCTTGGTCCAGCTGCGTGTGATCAGACGCTGGGTCTTGGGATCGTAAGGCTGGACCGTATAGAGCTTCTGCAAGGTCGCCGCGTCGGGATAGACTGACGGGTCGTCGAGAAGCGCCTTGTCGACGAACTGCTGCGACGCCTTGTTGCCGTTGGCGTAGAGCACATAGTTCGACGATTTGGCGATCACTTCCGGCGTCATCATGTAGTTGATGAATTCGAGCGCCTCGGCGACATGCGGCGCATCGGCAGGGATCGCCATCTGATCGAACCACATCTGAGCGCCTTCCTTCGGCACGGAATAGCCGATTTCCACGCCCTGCTTGGCCTCGACCGCGCGGTTGCGAGCCTGGAACACGTCACCCGACCAGCCGACGGCCAGGCAGATATCGCCGTTGGCGAGTGCGTTGATGTACTCCGAGGAGTGGAACTTTCTGATGTAAGGCCGGACCTTGAGCAGGGCCTCCTCGGCCTTGGCAATATCGTCAGGCGAGGTGCTGTTGGGGTCGAGACCGAGATATTTCAGCGCCGCAGGGATGATGTCGGCCGGTGAATCCAGCACATAGACGCCGCAGTCCTTCAACTTGGCCAGACTGTCCGGATTGAAGAACACATCCCAGCTGTCGATCTTGTCGGTGCCGAGTGCCGCCTGCACTTTCTTGATGTTGTAGCCGAGACCAACCGTGCCCCACATATAGTTGACCGAGTATTCATTGCCGGGGTCGTATTTGGCGGTTCGTTCCGAAACCGTGTCCCACATGTTGGAAATGTTCGGCAGTTTCGACTTGTCGAGCTTCTGGAACACGCCGGCCTGGATCTGGCGCGCGAGGAAGTTGCCGCTGGGCACGACCACGTCATAGCCGCTGCCGCCGGCAAGCAGCTTGGTCTCCAGGATTTCGTTGGAATCGAAGGTGTCATAGACGACCTTGATGCCGGTTTTCTTGGTGAAATCATCGATGATCGAACTGTCGATATAATCCGACCAGTTGAAGACGTTGACGACGCGATCTTCGGCATGGCCGCCGACGGTGAAAAGCGTCAGAAATACCGAGGTCGCCGAAAGCCAGAGCGCTTTGCGGATCATGCTATTCTCCTTTGATGAGTGTTCCTTCGCCGGCTCGACGCGGACCCCGCGCGGCCGGGCATTTGTTTCAGACTATTGAGCTTTCCAGGAAGCAACAAGCGCCAACCGCCGACAGCATGCGGGCGGTTCGATGAGCGGCGGGTGGTGGGTTTGTGTCCCTGTCGCTGCCTGGGAGGCGTGCGGATACCGTCAAAGGCTTTCGCCGTGGCGGGGGCAGAGATACGACGATGTGGTCCGGTCTCGATCTGACCGGCAGGGAGACTTGGCAAGATACGCCTGTCTTGTTGTTGCGTAGTCTCAGCCTGCCCGCGCGGCAGCGAATTTGTCAATGGCAAAGCATGCACGCCGCATCAATTAGGCGATGGCACCCCTGTGACCCCTGCACGCTCGGGTCGTGCCTGGCGCTTGAATTCGAGCCCGATATGGACGAGCAGCGCCGTCACCACCACCCCGCCGCCGATGATGGTGCGCTCCGACGGTACTTCGGAATGGACGAGCCAGACCCATATCGGGCCGAGGATCGGCTCGAACGTGCCGAGCAATGCTGCGACGGCCGCCGGGATCAGCCGCGCCCCGGTGGCAAAGAAGGCCAGGCCAAGACCGAGATTGACCACGCCGAAGGCAAACAGAAAGCCCATGTCACTGGCCGACACGGCGAATGTCGATGCCTGCGAGGCGGCAAAGCCCGCCGCAAGCATGGTGCCGAGACAGGTCGCCGGCGTCATGCGAACGCTGGAAAACCGCCGGGTAATGACGGTGGCGATCGAGAACATGACAGCAATCAAGAGCGCCAGCCCGTCGCCTATCGGCGAGACGGCGCCATTGAGCGATTCCGACACCATGATGGCGACACCGGTAATGACGGCGGCGATCGCGAGCCAGGTCACGACACTCACCCTCTCGCGAAACAACGCCCAGGCAAACAGCGCCGCCAGAAGCGGCACGCCGGCCTGCATCAGCAGGATGTTGGCGACGGTTGTGTAGGCAAGTGCGACGACGAAGGCGGTCGATGCCGTGGCGAAGCAGAGCCCGACGGCCAGGCCGGGCAGACCCATGTCGCGGAACAATTTCAGCGTGCCGCGCCAGCCGTCGCGCCAGACCATGAAGCAGATCAGGAAGGCCGCTGCCCAGACGGAGCGCCAGAAAATAACCGTCCAGCTGTCGCCGACGGCGATGAAGCGGGCGATGGTGCCACCGAAACTCCACATCAGCGCCGACAGGAACACCAAAAGCATGCCGACGCGTTCCTCGCGCGGCGAGACGGTCGACAAAACAACGCTCGGTGATGGTGCTGTGTCGGTCATGGGCGCGACTGTCGGGCTTTTGTGGACGGGACGATGCGCAAGGGACGACAAAAAGATGCTCCGTTCGCGTAACGCAAAGGCGAAGGCCGGGGGTGAGCCAGAGATCGACGACAATTGTGGCACCCGGCCCGGCGTCACTGGGGGCCAGCGTCACTGGAAGTCGAAGGCACTCAGGCCCGTCACCATCTCGTCGAGGCCAAGTGGACGCGTCACCGGCGGCTCGGCACGCGCCAGACAGCCGACGCGTTCGCAAAGCCGGCAGGCGGGCCCGACCGGCGTTGCCGTGACGCTGCTCGCCTTCGCGGTGGCAGCCGCGCCGGGAAGTGCCGCGCCATAGACGATGTCGTCGCGAAAGCCGATGTCGCAGCCAAGCAGCAACGCCGTGCGGCGCGGACGCTCGGAGAAGGCGCCTTGCGGACCTTCCAGCGTGCGGGCAATGCACAGGAACTCGGCGCCGTCGGGCATTTCCACCGCCTCGACGAAGATCTGGCCGGGCTGGGTGAAAGCGACATGCACGGGCAGCTTGGGACAGCCGCCACCGAAGCGGCTTTGCGGAAAGCCCTGGCTGCCGGCCTTGCGGAAGCGGTTGCCGGCATTGTCGACCTCCAGCATGAAGAACGGCACGCCCTGGACGCCCTGCCGCTGCAGCATGGTCAGCCGGTTCGCCGCCTGTTCGAAGGAGACGCCGAAGCGCGAACGCAGAACGTCGATATCATAGCGGGCACGAACGGCAGCCGCATGAAAGGCCTGGTAGGGCATCATCAGCGCATGCGCCGCATAGCGGCCGAGTTCGAAACGGGCGAGACGGCGGGCCTCGTCGGTGGTCAATTTGAGCGCCTGGATCTCGCCAGCGACCGCGACCGTCATGCGGATCAGGCAGGCTTCCATCGCCACTTCGCGCAGCTGATCGAACGGCGACAGCCGTTCGGACAGGAACAGGCGCTGCGAGTGGCGATCATAACGGCGGCGCCAGTTCGGCATGGTGGCGACCGGCAGCACCTTGACCACGATGCCGTATTCGCGCTTCAGCCAGGCCTTCAACGCGCCGAACAGATCGTCGCCGGGATCAAGCACCGAGGTGAACGCCGCGGCCTCTTCCTCGAGTGCCGCGAAATGGTTGGGCCGGCGCTCGAAAATCTCGTGCACCTCGTCTATCGGCAAGCGAGCCCCGGAAAGTGCGGTCGCCCGACCTTCGCGCGCCAGGAGTTCGTTGAGGTCGGACAGGCGCTCGGCCTGCTCGCGATAGGCGCGGAACAGTTTTATCACCGCCGCCGACGCGTTGGGCGCCGCCTCGGCAAGCTCGATCAACTCCTGATCTCCCGGCAACTCGCCGACCAGCAGAGGATCGGTGAACACTTCCTTCAAGGCAGCGACGGACCCCCTCGCCTCGCCCTGCAGTTCGTGCGGATCGACCTTGTAGACGGACGCCAGCTTGAGGATCAATTGCACGGTCAGCGGCCGCTGGTTGCGCTCGATCAGGTTGAGATAGGACGGCGAGATACCGAGCCCCTCGGCCATCGCAGTCTGCGTCAGGCCCTTGGCGTTACGGATACGGCGAATGCGCGGCCCGGCAAAGATCTTCTGGTCAGCCATCAACTGTCCTTGACAAGAATTTACACCACTTTCGCAGAGACCTTACGCGCGTATCTTTTACAGTCATGACAAATTTACAACGGCTTCCTGTCAAACACAACACAGGTTTTCCCCTATTTCAAGCTGATTTCCTTGATTTCCCTGGCCCATTTCGCACCGCAATGTAAATTCAGTCATATCCCGGCGCGCAGATCATTGGCGCCGGACACGGGTGCAGCAATCCTTCGGAGTGACCAATGACTGACTTTTACAACCTTGTCCCCTCGGCGCCGGAAGGTCGTTTCGACGGCATCGAACGGCCCTATTCGCCGGAGGATGTGAAGCGGCTGCGTGGATCGGTGCAGATCCGCCAGAGCGTCGCGGAAATGGGCGCCAACCGGCTGTGGAAGCTCATCCACGAGGAGGACTTCGTCAACGCACTCGGCGCCATGTCCGGCAACCAGGCGATGCAGCAGGTGCGCGCCGGGCTGAAGGCGATCTACCTGTCGGGCTGGCAGGTTGCCGCCGACGCCAACACGGCTGGCGCGATGTATCCGGACCAGTCGCTTTATCCGGCAAACGCCGCGCCCGAACTGGTCAAGCGCATCAACCGCACGCTGCAGCGCGCCGACCAGATCGAGACCTCGGAAGGCAACGGGCTTTCGGTCGAGACCTGGTTCGCGCCGATCGTCGCTGATGCGGAAGCCGGTTTCGGCGGGCCGCTCAACGCCTTCGAGATCATGAAGGCCTTCATCGAAGCGGGCGCGGCCGGCGTCCACTACGAGGATCAGCTGGCGTCGGAAAAGAAGTGCGGCCATCTCGGTGGCAAGGTGCTGATCCCGACCGCGGCGCACATCCGCAACCTCAATGCCGCGCGTCTGGCGGCGGACGTGATGGGCACACCGACCCTGGTCGTCGCGCGCACCGATGCGGAAGCCGCCAAGCTGCTGACGTCCGACATCGACGAACGCGACCAGCCCTTCGTCGACTACGGCGCCGGGCGCACCGTGGAGGGCTTCTACCACGTCAGGAACGGCATCGAACCCTGCATCGCCCGCGCCGTCGCCTATGCGCCTCACGCGGACCTGATCTGGTGCGAGACTTCCAAGCCGGACCTGGCGCAGGCCAAGAAATTCGCCGAGGGCGTGCGCAAGCATCACCCCGACAAGCTGCTTGCCTACAATTGCTCGCCATCGTTCAACTGGAAGAAGAACCTCGACGACGCGACGATCGCCAGATTCCAGAGGGAGCTTGGCGCTATGGGCTACAAGTTCCAGTTCATCACGCTCGCCGGCTTCCATCAGCTCAACTACGGCATGTTCGAACTGGCGCGCGGCTACAAGGCACGGCAGATGGCGGCCTATTCCGAGTTGCAGGAGGCTGAGTTCGCGGCGGAGGCCAATGGCTACACCGCGACCAAGCATCAGCGCGAGGTCGGCACCGGCTATTTCGACGCCGTGTCGATGGCGATCACCGGCGGCCAGTCGTCGACCACCGCCATGCACGAGTCGACCGAGCACGCGCAGTTCAAGCCGGCCGCCGAATAGCAAACAGAACAACACAGAGGAAACGCCCAACAGGGCTTGGAACACAAGGAGAAGACCAATGGCATCGATAAGCCGTGTCAAGGAACGCGCCGAAGAACAGGCCACAACGATGACCGTCGACCAGCAAGCGACGATCCGCATGCTGGCCAATGATCTACACCGCCTCAACCAGTCGGTGATGAAGGCAGTCGAGGCCGGCGTCTCGGTGGAGCTCGTGCGCTCGGCACGGCATCACGGCGGCGACGGAAACTGGGGCGATCTCTTAATCCCAGTGATCGTCACGCAGCAGAGCAACAGCTGATCGAACGCGCGCAACCGACCCTTCACCTGCGCAGTCTCTGCGCAGGTGAATTTTCTTTTTATGAAGCCCACCTGTGGACAGTTGAGTACAGTAGCGTTGCTTGAAATTCACTGTTCCCAGGGATGATCTGGGGGACTTTTATTTCAACTTGACATAGGCGGCGATCTCACGCCAATTGCGCTCCAGATTCAACTCTGCATTGAAATAGGGGCGAGCTTCTTGGCCGACTTGTGTGCCCAGTGAACCGCGAAGGCGAGACTCCAAGACACCTGAATTTTGTTGCCCGCGACTCGAACACAGAGACGATCCGCGATCCATCGCAAGTGCTCGTCGTCTGCAAATCGCCGATCAATCGCGTGGTGATTTCAAAGATCGTAGAGCGATCCGGGCTCAAGCCAATCTCGGAATCTCCCGACATGGCGGTAAAGATCCTGCGGTCCCTCATTCCCGGTGCGGTTGTCCTTGACGGCGGCGCCGACAACAAGGACTGCGACAATCTGATGGCCAGTATCGACGCGTTGAGGCGAGCCTCCGGCAAATCGCTTCCGGCGGTGATCCTGCTTTCAACCAAGAATGGCACGCCGGAGAGCCTGGGCCTGTCGAGCGTCATAGACGTGGTGGTCGCCAAGCCGATCACACCCGAACGGCTGCAGCCGGTGATCGATCGCCTGATCAACCGCTAAGCAATTTCCGTCCGGAATTGCGCAAAATAGGAAGGCCCCGCGATCAGTCCGGATTGACGATGCTTTCGACCAGTCCGGGCAGTTGTCCGAGATCGGATATCTCACGGAAGCGTGGCTCGGTCACCGGAGCCTCTACATGCTCAAGCACCCAGGTGAGTTCATGCGGCACGTGGACACCCCAACCACCGGCCTCGATGGCCGGCACCACGTCCGACTTCAGCGAATTGCCGACCATCATGCTTCTTGCCGGACCATCGCCGTGGCGGCTGAAGAGGCGGGCATAGGTGGCGGCACTCTTGTCGCTGACGATCTCGATCGCGTCGAACAGATCTCCGAGGCCTGATCCAGCCAGCTTGCGCTCCTGGTCGAAGAGGTCGCCCTTGGTGATCAGCACAAGGCGGAATGCGCCGGCAAGCTTCTGGATCGTCTCGCGCGCATGCGGCAGTGCCTCGATCGGATGGCTCAGCATCTCGCGGCCGGCATCGAGAATTTCTGAAATCACCGAAGCCGGCACACGGCCTTGCGTGACCTCGATCGCCGTTTCGATCATCGACAGCGTAAATCCCTTGATGCCGAAGCCATAGACGGCAAGGTTGCGTCTTTCGGCCTCCAGCAATCGTGCCGAGATGTGCTCGGCTTCGCCATGATCGGCAAGCATGGCGGCAAAGCGCTTCTCCGTCATGCGGAAGAACTGCTCGTTTTGCCAGAGCGTGTCGTCGGCATCGAAGCCGATCGTCGTCAATTTGCTGTCGTGCCGCATGCAAAGTCTCGATTGGGATCGGGGTCTCGATTGGGATTGGGAAACTAAGCCGATTGGCGTGATTTTCAACCGTGTTGGCCAATGCCCGACGTGGCTCCCCTTCCCTTCCACAGGGGCGCACGGCTATACTCCACAATCCGCAACCCAATCTGGTGAATGATGCCGCCTGCAAAAAAGGAAGTCCGTCCGTCGAGCCGCGGAGGACGGGCGCGTACGCCTGCCTTCGTGAAAAACCAACGTGGCGTCAAGAACTGGAAGGAAGCCAGCGCCTGGCTGGAATGGCGCGGCATCGAGGACATCGAGTGCATCACACCTGACCAGGCCGGCGTCGCACGCGGCAAGATGATGCCATCAAAAAAATTCACCTCCAACACCTCGCTGGCACTGCCGTCGGCTGTCTTCATGACGACGATTTCCGGCGGCTATCCCGAAGATGGCAACGGCTTCCACTATCCGGAGGACGATGGCGACCTCAAGCTGATGCCAGACCTGTCGACGCTGACGGTGGTGCCCTGGGAAGAAGACCCGACGGCCGCGGTCATCTGCGACCTCGTCCACCAGGACGGACGCTCTGTCGAGTTCACGCCGCGCAACGTGCTCAAGCGCGTGCTTGCCGCCTACGACAAGCGTGGACTGAAGCCGGTGGTGGCGCCCGAGATCGAGTTCTATCTGGTGCGCAAGAACCCCGATCCGGACTATCCGCTGACGCCACCGGTCGGCCGTTCGGGGCGCGCCATCGGCGGCGGCGCCGGCTATTCGATCGCCGGCGTCAACGAATTCGACGAACTGATCGACGACATCTACCATTTCTCCGAGGGCCAGGGCCTGGAGATCGACACGCTGATCCATGAGGAGGGCGCCGGTCAGCTCGAAATCAACCTGCGCCACGGTGACCCGATCGAGCTGGCCGACCAGGTGTTCATGTTCAAGCGCACCATTCGCGAGGCCGCGCTGAAGCACGAGATCTACGCCACCTTCATGGCCAAGCCCATCCAGGGGCAGCCGGGCTCAGCCATGCATATCCATCAGTCGATCATCGACAAGAAGACCGGACAGAACATCTTTTCGGCAGAGGACGGCTCGGAGACCGAAGACTTCTTCCATTTCATCGGCGGCATGCAGAAGCATGTGCCGAACGCGCTGGTGATGTTCGCGCCCTATGTCAATTCCTACCGCCGGCTGACACAGGCAGCGTCGGCTCCGGTCAACAACAAATGGGGCTATGACAACCGCACCACGGCGTTCCGAGTGCCGCGCTCGGATCCGGCGGCGCGGCGCGTCGAAAACCGCATCCCCTCCTCCGATGCCAATCCCTATCTCGCGCTGGCGGCATCGCTTGCCTGCGGGCTGATCGGCATCACCAACAAGATCAAGGCCGAGCCTCCCGTGCTGACCACTGCCAACGCGGCCGAGATCGACCTGCCGCGCAGCCTGCTCGAAGCAGTCGACCTGTTCGAGGGCGATGAGGAACTTTGCGCACTGCTCGGCAAGTCCTTCGCCGCGACCTATGCGGCGATCAAGCGGGCGGAATTCGAGACGTTCATGGAAGTGATCAGTCCGTGGGAGCGGGAGTATCTGCTGCTGAATGTTTAGCGAGTAGCGAGTAGCGAGTAGCGAGTAGCGAGTAGCGAGTAGCGAAGGTGCCCGATATTTTTCTATTCGCTATTCGCTATTCGCTTTTTTCCTCCTCCTTCTGAATCACCGAGTCTTTCCTCCATCATGCCCTACCAATCCCCGATTTCTCCCGGCCGTTCCTGGTATGAGGACAGCGCCGGCCCACGGCCGGAATATCCGGCGCTGGATGGCGACAAGACATGCGATGTCGTCATCATCGGCGGTGGTTTCACCGGCCTGTCGGCGGCTGCTCACCTTGCCAAGGCAGGCACGAATGTCGTGCTGATTGAAGCCTACCGCTTCGGCGATGGCGCCTCCGGGCGCAATGGCGGCCAGCTTGGCACCGGCCAGCGCGCCTGGGTCGAGGACCTGGAAGCCGAATACGGCCTCTCCCGCGCCAAGGCTTTGTTCGACCTTGCCGAAGAGGCCAAGGCGCATCTCCTTGAGTTTGCCGCCGCCAACCAGATCGATATCGACTATATGCCGGGCCAGCTCTCGGTGGCGCACAAGCCGCGCTATGTCGACGACTACAAGGCGCATGCCGAGATCATGGCGAGCCGTTTTTCCTACCCGCATATCTCGTTCATGGATGCCAAGGAGACGGCGGAGCGGCTGGGCTCGACCGCCTATTTCGGCGGAACGCGCGACACCGGCACCGGCCACATCCACCCGATGAAGCTGGTGATCGGCACCGCGCGGGTGGCGGCGCAAGCCGGCGCGCAACTGTTCGAGGAAACGCCATCGACCGGCATCATTTCAAGTGGCGGCAAGGTCAAGGTTTCGACACCGAGAGGCACGCTGACAGCGCAGAAATGCCTGATCGCGGTCAACGCCTATGGCGGCACGCTTGAGCCGGTGAGTGCCGCGCACACCATGCCGATCGGTTCGTTCATCGGCGCAACGGTGCCGCTGGGCGCGGACTCGACAGTGCTGCAGGGCGGCGAGGCGGTCGACGATTCCCGCTTCGTCGTGCGCTATTTCCGCAGATCGAAGGACGGGCGGCTGCTGTTCGGAGGACGTGAAGTCTATGGCGTCAACGATCCGAAGGGCATCCACATCCACATCCGCCGTCAGATCGTCGAACTCTATCCGGCACTCAGGGATGTCGAGATCACGCATGGCTGGGGCGGCTATGTCGGCATCACGGTGCCGCGAAAGCCGTTCGTGCGCGAAGTGATGCCCAATGTGATCTCGGCCGGCGGCTATTCCGGCCACGGCGTCATGCTGTCGAACTTCTTCGGCAAGCTCTATGCCGAAACCGTCGCCGGCAACCGCGACCGCCTTAAGCTGATCGAGGATCTGAAGATCCCGCCATTCCCCGGTGGCCGGCGCTTCCGCGCGCCGCTACTGTTCCTGGCGCTCAACTGGTTCGCGTTGCGCGACAGGATCTAGAAGCTGTTCCTGTCCCGGTGGAATTGGGAGCCTGATCTCCTGCGAAAACCGCATGGTCACTTTTCGGGATCGTGGTCCGGACGGACAGGATCGCTCTCATCTATGTAATATTGCTGTAATATTTGTTGCCGTAACGGCACATTGCAGAATCCCCTCCAAAGGAGCAGAATCCCTGATGAGGGCGTAGTGATGCCACAATCAGCGATATAAAGATGCCGGTTGTGGGTTACTGACGGGGAATTCTGCGGGCTTGCCCGCTTTGATTCTTGGGACTGATGCAGATCTGGCGCCAGGTTCTTGGCATTTGATCGGAAGAACATCGGCCCGCTTATGGAGGTGGCAAGAGTGAGAGAGCCCTTCAGTTTCGGTACGCCGGAACGTCGGCGCTTTGCCATGCAGTTCGGATATGACATGCGGCCGTCCTTCTGGCAGGAGGTCCGCTCGAATTCGCATCTGGTGATCGCCGCGATCGGCACCGCCGCACTGCTTGGTGTCGCCGCGGTGGCGCTGTGGCTGGCATTGCCGGCCAATGACAGGCAAGCGGCGGCGAGCCCCGAGCAGACCATTCCAACCATTCCGGTGAAAACGACGAAAATCGCTCCGTCGGGAGCAACTGTGGCTGCAGCGGCCGTGCCGCAGGCGGCGCGCAAGTCGGACAAGATTTTGCCGACCGTGGCGGCCGCGCAAGCCACCATACCGGCGCTGCCAGCCAATGATCCGCGTTGGACCGGTTCGCAGTCGAAGGCCGCATCCGCTGCCGGTACGCCTGCTCCCGGCCAGGTGGCGAACCAGGCTAAACAGGCACCGGACAAAGCCGCGGTGGCATTCGCGCAACCGGCGGCAGATAGCGATGCTGCCAGCGAACTTGCCAAGGTTGCCGCCCCCACTCCGCCGGCGGGTAGCCATCCCGATGACGCGAAAACCGCCGCCATCCCGGCGGTGCAGCCGCAGGTGCCGTCAGAGCAGCCCGCAGCGGCTGAAGACGACGACAGCCAGGCCAAGTCGAAGCCACGCAAAGTCGAGGCCGCCGGAACCGGACTGATCCTGCGGGCCGTGACCATGCGCAGCGGCCCGAAGAAAAATGCGGCCGCTATCCTCACGGTGCCGGCCAAAAGCTCGGTGCAAGTGATGAGCTGCAAGAAGTGGTGCCAGATCACCTACAACGGCAAGATCGGCTGGATCTACAAGACCTACATCAAAACCGGCGCCTGACGACTCGAGCAATTTCAGGAAAAGTGTGAAGCGGTTTCCCCGGGAAAAGCGCATAGCGCTTTCCCTGAGCGAATTCCGTCAAGATAAGAGATAGACCCGTCGCTGAAACGCAGCCTCCGTGCAGCATTTTGATTTGCCCATGAGCCTTTCCGAAAATCGGTACCGATTTTCGGGGCATTGGCGCTCTCAGATGCAGCGTCCGCCGTCGACTTCCAATGCCACACCGGTGATAAAGGCGGCTTCGTCCGACGCCAGCCAGAGTGCGGCGTTGGCGATGTCGAGTGGTGTCGAAAGCCGGCCGAGCGGGATCGACGCACGGAACTTCTCGCGGATTTCAGGCGTGTCGGCGCCCATGAACTTCTCCAGCATGCCGGTCTCGCCGGCAACCGGGCAGAGGCAGTTGACACGGATGTTCTTCGGCGCCAGTTCCACCGCCATCGACTTCGTGGCGGTGATCGCCCAGCCCTTCGAGGCATTGTACCAGGTGAGACCGGGCCGCGGCCGCAGACCCGCGGTGGAAGCCGTGGTCAGGATGACGCCGCCGCCTTGCCGATCCATGATCGGCACCACGGCGCGTGCGGCGTGATAGATCGCCTTCATGTTGACGGCGGTGATCAGGTCGAAGGTTTCCTCGTCGACGTTGAGCATGTCGCCGTTGCGATGGGTGTAGCCGGCATTGTTGACCATGATGTCGATACGGCCGAAGGCGCTCTTGGCGGCATAGACCATCTCGTCGAATTCGGACCGCAGAGAAACATCGGTCTGGGTCCAGATCGCCGCCTCGCCGATTTCGCTGGCGACACGCTCCGCGCCCTTGGCGTTGAGGTCGGCGACGACGACCCTGGCGCCCTCCTGCGCAAAGCGCCTGGCGATGCCCTCGCCAAAGCCCGCCGCCGCACCGGTTATGACGGCAACCTTGTTTTCCAGACGCATGCTTTTCCCGCTCATGATTGGTAACGTTCGACCGGAGTGCCCGCGGCAAACGCAAAGCCACGACTTCTGATCGGGCCACGGCTTCTAGCCGGCCCACGACTTCCAACCGGCTTGGTCGAAAGATGTGCGGTCATCGCCGATTTCTCCTTTGGCTTTCGCTTCGATCCCGCTCTATGCTGCAACTGCGAAGGCTTCCGGGGCCGCGCCTGTCGACAAGCCTCCGAGGTATCGGGCTGTCAAGAGGCAGGCGCAACACTCAGATGTGACACCATGGCACTGGTAAATTTAAATCGATTAGATTATATCAGCCGCGTCACAGCGACCGGCGTCAGAGCGGACAGACCATGACCAGCCAGATCATCCCCGTCGATCCTTTCGACTTCATCATTTTCGGCGGCACCGGCGACCTGTCGGAACGCAAGCTTCTGCCGTCGCTCTACTATCGCCAGCGCGACCATCAGTTCTCCGAGCCGACGCGCATCATTGGCACGTCGCGCTCGAAGATGACCGACGAGGAATTCCAGGCCTTCGCCAAACAGGCGATCTCGGACCACGTCAAAGCTGACGATATCGACGCCAAGGAACTGAAGACGTTCCTCGCCCGCCTTTCCTACGTCTCGGCCGATGCGACGACAGGCGCCGGCTTCGACAAGCTGAAGAAGGCGATCGGCGATAGCGACCGCATCCGCGCTTTCTACCTGGCGGTGGCGCCGGCGCTGTTCGGCGATATCTCGCACAAGCTGAAAGAGCACAAGCTGATCACGCCGAACTCGCGCATCGTGCTGGAGAAGCCGATCGGCCGCGACCTTGCCTCGGCGCAAGCACTCAACGACCTGGTCGGCGACGATTTCCACGAAAGCCAGATCTTCCGCATCGACCACTATCTCGGCAAGGAGACGGTGCAGAATCTGATGGCGCTGCGCTTTGCCAACGCGCTCTACGAGCCACTGTGGAATTCCGCCCATATCGACCACGTGCAGATCACAGTGGCCGAGACCGTGGGTCTGGAAGACCGCGTCACCTATTACGACAAGGCCGGCGCGCTGCGCGACATGGTGCAGAACCATATACTGCAGCTGTTGTGTCTTGTTGCCATGGAAGCGCCCTCGTCGATGGACGCCGACGCGGTGCGCGACGAGAAGCTGAAGGTGCTCAGGGCACTTAAGCGCATCAACGGCAACGAGGCGCCGAAGCACACCGTGCGTGGCCAGTACCGCGCCGGCGCCTCGGCCAGCGGCGCTGTGAAGGGCTATGTCGAGGAGCTTGCCCACGACAGCAACACCGAGACCTTCGTCGCCATCAAGGCCGAGATCGGCACCTGGCGCTGGGCGGGCGTTCCGTTTTACCTGCGGACMGGCAAGCGGCTGGCGACGCGGGTTTCGGAAATCGTCATCGAATTCAAGCCGATCCCGCATTCGATCTTCGGCGACAGTGCCGGGCCGATCTTCGCCAACCAGCTGGTCATCCGACTGCAACCGGACGAAGGCGTCAAGCAGTTCATCATGATCAAGGATCCGGGTCCGGGCGGCATGCGGCTGCGCCAGATCTCGCTCGACATGAGCTTCGCGCAATCCTTCGACGGCCGCGCTCCGGACGCCTACGAACGGCTGATCATGGATGTCATCCGTGGCAACCAGACCCTGTTTATGCGTCGCGACGAAGTCGAGGCGGCGTGGAAATGGATCGACCCGATCCAGAACGCCTGGGAGAGCGCCAGACAGGAAGCGCAGGGCTACACAGCAGGCACCTGGGGACCGTCGGCTTCCATTGCGCTGATCGAACGTGACGGGCGGACATGGCACGAGAGCAATTGAACAGCGTTGCCTATAGCTGGAACGGCTTCGCCGGGCGCCAGGAGTTGGCGGCCGCCCTTGCCGGCCATGTCGCCGGGCGCCTGACCAAGGCAATCGCCGAGCGCGGCACAGGGTTGCTCGCCGTCTCCGGCGGCACCACCCCGGCCAAATTCTTCGTCGCCCTTTCGGTGATACCCATCGCCTGGGACAAAGTGATTGTGACGCTGGTCGACGAGCGTTTCGTGCCGGCCTCCTCGCCGCGCTCCAATGCCGGGCTGGTGGCCGCCAATCTGTTGCAGAACGCGGCCAAGGCGGCACGGTTCGTACCGCTCTATCACGAAGCCGTCGGCATCGAGGATGCGGCGGCGTCCGACAACGCAGCGCTGCAGTCATTGCCCTGGCCGCTCGATGTCGTCGTGCTCGGCATGGGACCGGACGGCCACACCGCCTCGTTCTTTCCCGATGCCGATGATCTGGCAAAGCTGCTCGACCCGTCGTCCGACAGGATCGTGCTGCCGGTTCATGCGGCGAGTGCCGTCGAGCCGCGGCTGACCTTGTCGCTGGCGCGCATTGTCGATGCCGGCTTCATCGCGCTCCACATCGAAGGCGAGGACAAGCGCACCGCCTTCGACGGTGCGGTTGCACCTGGACCGCGAAAGCCGATCCGCGCCGTGCTCGACGCCGCACCCAAGCCCGTAGAGGTTTTCTGGGCGCCCTGATTTGAACGTGCTGAGGGTCCCGGCAGACAGCCGGAGGGTGTTCCGGGACCTCGCCTGAAAGGACCGACATCATGACCGCCAGACGCGACATCGAAGCCATCACCGAGCGCATCCGCCAGCGTTCCAGACCGGGCCGCGAGCGCTACCTCGGCCGCATCGCCGAAGCGTCGAACCGCACCGCCAACCGAGCCGTGCTGTCCTGCGGCAACCTCGCCCACGGCTTTGCGGTGTGCAGCCCCTCGGAAAAGCTGGCGCTGGGTGCGGACACGGTGCCGAACCTCGGCATCATCACCTCCTACAACGACATGCTGTCGGCGCATCAGCCGTTCGAGACCTTTCCGGCACTGATCAAGGACGCGGCGCGCGAGGCAGGCGGCATCGCCCAGGTGGCCGGCGGCGTGCCGGCAATGTGCGATGGCGTCACCCAAGGCCAGCCCGGCATGGAGCTGTCGCTGTTTTCGCGCGATGTGATCGCCATGGCCGCGGCGATCGGCCTGTCGCACAACATGTTCGACGCTGCCGTCTATCTGGGCGTCTGCGACAAGATCGTGCCGGGTCTGGTGATCGCCGCACTCACCTTCGGCCACCTGCCCGCAGTGTTCATTCCGGCAGGGCCGATGACCACCGGCCTGCCGAACGACGAAAAGGCCAAGGTCCGCCAGCTCTATGCCGAAGGCAAGGCGGGACGGGCCGAACTGCTGGAGGCCGAGTCCAAGTCCTATCACGGGCCGGGAACCTGCACCTTCTACGGCACGGCCAATTCCAACCAGATGCTGATGGAGATCATGGGCCTGCACACGCCGGGCGCCTCGTTCGTCAATCCCGGCACGCCGCTGCGCGAGGCCTTGACACGCGAGGCGACGAAGCAGGCGCTGGCGATCACCGCGCTCGGCAATGCCTATACGCCGGTCGGCCGGATGATTGACGAGCGTTCGATCGTCAACGGCGTCGTCGGCCTGCACGCCACAGGCGGCTCGACCAATCACACCATCCACCTGATCGCCATGGCGGCGGCGGCCGGTATTGCCATCACCTGGCAGGACATTTCCGATCTGTCGGAGGCCGTGCCGCTGCTGGCGCGGGTCTATCCCAATGGTCTCGCCGACGTGAACCACTTCCACGCGGCGGGTGGGCTCGGCTTCCTGATCCGCGAACTGCTCGACGAAGGCATCCTGCACGAGGATGTGCAGACGGTGTGGGGCGAAGGCCTGCGGCCCTATGCGGTCGAGGCAAAGCTCGGCGTCGACGGCAGCGTGGTGCGCGAAGCCTCGCCGCGCGAAAGCGGTGACGAAAAGGTGCTGGCGCCGTTCAACAAGGCATTCCAGGCAACCGGCGGTCTGAAGGTGCTCTCGGGCAATCTCGGCCATGCCGTCATCAAGACCTCGGCGGTGAAGCCGGAGCGGCGCATCATCGAGGCGCCGGCCAAGGTCTTCGACAGCCAGCAAGGACTGAACGAGGCGTTCAAGGCGGGAACGCTGACCGGTGATTTCATTGCCGTCATCCGCTTCCAGGGGCCGAAGGCCAACGGCATGCCGGAACTGCACAAGCTGACCACGGTGCTCGGCATCCTGCAGGACCGCGGCCAGCGCATAGCGCTGGTCACCGACGGGCGCATGTCGGGCGCCTCCGGCAAGGTGCCGGCCGCCATCCATGTCACGCCGGAAGCAGTCGAGGATGGACCGATCGCCAGGATCCATGATGGCGACATCATCCGGCTCGACGCCGACGCGGGAACGCTGGAAGTGCTGGTGCCGGCCAGCGAGTTTGCACTGCGCCGGACGGCGGATGCCGACCTCATCGGCAATGAATTCGGTTTCGGCCGCGAGCTGTTTGCCGGCTTCCGCCAGTTGGTCGGCCGTGCCGACCATGGCGCCAGCGCCTTCGGCACGGCGTGACGAAATCATCGTCCTGTCGATGAAAAAGGGCGGCTGACAGCTGCCCTTTTTTGCTGCCGGTCATACGGCAGTCACGGCGTAACGGTGATCTCGGTACGCTCGCCAGCCTTGACCGTCACCGGCATTTCCTTGTCATGGCCTCCATCGGACATGTGCCGGACGACCACGTAATCGCCGGCCGGAATGGTCTGCTGCCAGGCGTCGCCATAGTTCAGGCCAAGCGCCTTGCGATTGCCCTGGATGTCCTTTTTCGGAGACAGGACCTCGATCGAGTAGGCGCCAGGGGCCGACATGGCCAGAACGCCGGCACCGAGCGGCACCTTGATGTCCTGATTGTCGCCGACCTTGACGCTGAACGGCTGTTCGACGGTTGCAAGATCAAGCGTGGTGAGCGCGACATAGTCGTCCGGCGGCAGCCAGAACTTGCTGTCCGGCCCATAGGAATGCTCGACATCGTCGCGTGAACCGTCGATCTTCTTCTTCGCCTTGACGATCTGGAAGCCGAGGCCGGAACTGTCGGCCTTGTCGCCGCCGGTGACATAATAAGCGTTGAACACGACGTGCCCGACGCCGACGATGACGTCCTTTTCGATCGTCTGCCCGGCGGCCAGCTGGATGGTCTCGACCACCGAACCGCTGCCGATCTGAACCGTGACCTTCTGTTCACCCGCCGGTACGATGATCTTGGTGTCGCCATAGTGGGTGGTGTTGCCGCCAGGATAAGTGAAGTCGACATGGGCCTCGTCACTGATGTCGGCGCCCTGGCTCGGCCGCGGATGAATGAGCATGGTGCCCGCGTTCAAGGTGAACAGCGGCTTGTAGACCTGGCCGGCCTCGATCTTGAATTTCTGCTCCACCTTGGCCTCGTCGTCGCGTACAACGATGACATAGTCGCCGGGCTCGAGATTGCCCTTGTAGGCGCCATATTCGGTGGTCACGGAATCCCCGCGCGAGCCGTCGGAATTCGCCTTGTAGATCTCCCAGGCGTTGCCGTCGGTGATCGGCTCGCCACCTTCAGCCATCACCACTGTCGGCTGGAAGTTGAATTCCGGTTTCGCGGGCTCCGGCGCAGGCGTCGGGGCGGGAGCCGGTTCAGGAGCAGGAGCGGGTGCTGGCGCTGGTGCCGCCACCGTCTCGACTAGCGCCTCCTGCAACGCCTTCTCATCGGAGGCCTGGATGTACTTGCCGCCGGTGTTGTCCGCGAGGCAGGCGATCTGCTTGCCTTCGTCGGCGGTGAGGCCGAAGCCGACGACGTCGGCGGTGAAATCGACGCCGGACGCCTCGAGTTTCTTGCCAAGCGCGCAGGGATCGCCGCCGCATGTTTCCAGCCCGTCGGTGATGAGGACGACGGTCGCCTTGTCCTCGGTGTATTTCAATGCTTCGGCCGCCTGCTTGACGGCGGCCGTCAGCGGCGTCTTGCCGAGGAATTTCAGGCTGTCGGCAGCGGCCGAGATGGCGCTTGCCGAGCCTGCCTGTGGTGGCACGATCAACTGGATGTCGTCGCAACTGCCTTTTTCGCGATGGCCATAGGCCATGAAGCCGATCTCGTCATCGGCGGGAACCGATTGAAGCACGGTTCTCAGCGATTCACGGGCGATTTCGAGCTTGGGCTTGCCGTCGATCTGCGCCCACATGGAGCCAGAGGCATCGAGAATGATGATGACCTTGTTTGCGGCAAAGCCGAACGTCGTCATCGACAAAAGGAGGATCGCCGCAGCGACGCTCCGTGCAAATCCCGCCATCGAAATCTCCTCAAATCCGCCCCGATCCGGGCGGGAAGCTATTTGACGCAGCGTCAGGACACAAGGCCGGGCGCGGCTGGGAGGGGACGGAATGTCAAACTTTTGAGCGGAAGCGAAAATCTCCGCTCAGTAGGTCGTGCGGCGCTCTTCCGAGGGCGGCCTGCCGAATTGCAGCCGGTAGCTCTGGGCAAAATAGGAATGCGAGGTGAAGCCCGTGGCGATCGCCACGTCGAGGATCGGCATGTTGGTCTGGCGCAGCAATTCGCGGGCCCGCTCCAGCCGCAGCCGCATGTAATAACGGCCCGGCGTGACGCTGAGATGGCGCAGGAACAGGCGCTCGACCTGGCGCACCGACAGGCCGGCGGACTTGGCCAGTTGCACCGCCGACAGCGGCTCATCGAGGTGGTCGGCCATCAGTTCGACGATGCGCCTGAGCTTCTCCGACTTGCCCGTGAGATCGCGTTCCGGCCCGACACGCTGGCGGTCGCCGGCCGAGCGGATACGCTCGTGCTGGAATTGGTTGGCGACGCCATTGGCGAGGTTGGAGCCGAAATCGCCGCGCACGATCTCCAGCATCAGGTCGATCGAGGTGGTGCCGCCGGCGCATGTGTAGCGCTTGCGGTCGATCTCGAAGACATTGCCCGTGCAGTTGATGTCGGGGAAGCGTTCGACGAAGCCGGCGCGGTTTTCCCAATGGATGGTGCAGCGATAGCCTTCCAGCTGGCCGGCCTCGGCCAGCAGGTAGGAGCCGACCGACAGCGCACCGAGCGCGTTGCCGCGCCGGCCCCAGCTGCGCAGCGCCGCCAGCACCTTGCTCTTGCCGGGAAATTCCGTCGTCAGTCCGACCGAGACGAAGAGGATGTCGACCGGCGGCAGGTCGGCAACGGCATAGTCGATCTTCAGCGGCAGGCCATTGGAGGCCATCACCGGATCGCCATCCGCGGAGACGGTCGTCCAGCCATAGAAGTCGCGGCCAAGCAACCGGTTCGCCGACCGGAACGTATCGATCGCCGCGGCCAGCGAGAACATCGAGAACTTGTCGACCAGCAGGAAAGCGAACTGCCGGCCGCCTTGAACGGGATCCGTCATGACCGGCCGTTCTACAGGAACAGTTGGGTTCGGCAAAGCTGCGGCTTTCTGGTGGGTCAGAAGGACGGCCGTTTCAATCCGGCCGCGAGGTAGGCAGAGGCTAACGTATTGGCCATCAGCATGGCAATGGTCATCGGGCCGACACCACCGGGCACCGGCGTAATGGCGCCGGCGGCCTTCGCCGCTTCGGCATAGGCGACATCGCCGACGAGGCGCGACTTGCCCTCGCCCTTTTCCGGCGCCGGAATGCGGTTGATACCGACATCGATGACCGTGGCGCCGGGCTTCACCCAATCACCCTTGATCATCTCCGGCCGACCGACCGCCGCGACGAGAATGTCGGCGGTGCGGGCAAGCGCCGGCAAATCCCTGGTGCGGCTGTGGGCGATGGTGACGGTGCAGTTGGCGGCAAGCAGGAGGTTGGCCATCGGCTTGCCGACGATGTTGGAGCGGCCGACGACGAGCGCGTTGAGGCCGGACAGGTCCTTGCCGCGCACGCGCTCGATCAGGAGCATTGAGCCGGCCGGCGTGCAAGGCACGAAGGCGGTCTCGAGTTCGCCGGTGCCGAGCTTGCCGACATTGATGAAATGAAAGCCATCGACATCCTTTTCCGGCGCGATGGTCTGGATGATCTTGCCGGCGTCGATATGGGCGGGCAGCGGAAGCTGCACCAGGATGCCGTTGATGGCCGGATCGGCGTTGAGATCACCGATGATCTTCAGTAATGCCGGCTCGGAGGTTTCGGCCGGCAGCGTGTGCTGGACGGAATGAAAGCCGCATTCCTTGGCGGTGCGCGACTTGGAAGCGACATAGACCTGGCTGGCCGGATCCTCACCGACGATGACCACGGCAAGACCGGGTTTGGCCTTGCCTTTCGCGACAAGTTCGGCCGTCAGGGTCTTAACCGTCCGCACCACGTCTTCGGCGACGCTCTTCCCATCAATCACTTCGGCCATGGACCACCCTCAACACCGTTCCGCCCAAACGGCCGCATCGAAAACATGAATGCGGCACCCTGGATCCTTGTCTGACGCATGCCGCGAAACCGCGCGCCCCGATCAAACTCGGAAGCGTGCCTTCGGCACCATGCAGCGCGGCATTTTCACGAAAATTCCAACACGCAATCCCGTCAAAGCGCCGTCCCATGCCGTTTACGCGAAACCGGCATGTTTTTGTTCGGCAGCGCGACTTATTTTGTGGCTCAGAAGTAGCGGCGGCGCGCGCGGGTCTCGGTAAGTTCGCGGACGGCTTCGCGGAATTCGCGCAGGCTGGCGCGGATTTCGTCGATCGGGGCGTGCCGTTCGACATCCTCCGCCGCCCGGGGCGCCTCCACCGATGGCTCGTCGGGCTGAGCCGCCTGCTGCGGCGCGGTGGGCTGTTGCGGATAAGGCGCGGAAGCGGGGTGGGGCGGATAAGACATCTGCCCGGCATCGGGCATGGGCTGCGGGTAGGGATAGCCCGGCTGCTGCGGCACCTGCCAGTGCTGCGCCTGCGGAAGGCCTAACGGCTGCCCATAGGGATAGGCCTGCGGACCCGAATACGATCGCTGCGGCATCATGTGGGGAGGCAATGGCGGCTGCGCTGTCTGTTGCGGATAGGGAACATGGCCGCCGGGCCGGAAAGGCAGTGGTGGATAGGCTGCCGCGGCCGACGGCAGGGGCGCAAAGGCCGCTGCCGACTGGGAATAGGCGGGGTGCGTCAGATCTTCCGTTGGCTTCCCTTCGGCAAAGGATGAGACCCACTCACCGGCATCGATAGTGTCCTGCGGGGACTGCTTGCGGGACATGGCCTTGCGCAGCTTCGACAGCAACGCACTGATCCGACCGGGACCGTCGGTCGGCGTGACGTCAGCCTGTTGAACAGGCGCGGGTGGTGCAGGCGGTGGCGGGGGCGGTGCAGGTGGCGGTGGTGGCGGTGCCGCCGGCTGCGGTGCAGGTGGTTTTGGCGGCGGCGGTGCTGCCTGATATGCCTTGTCGTCGTAAGGCGTCCGGCGTTCGTCCATGCTGCGGTCGCGGCGCGAGCGCGATGTCGCGGTGTCACGCAAGCTCTCATAGGCGCCACGCATGGCGCCGAGGCCAACGCCGGAGGCAAAGCCCAGCAGCAGGCCGGCAAGCGCCACCACGACCCGCGACGGCCCGTTCGGCTCGAGCGGCGCGAAGGCCTTCGAGATCACATTGATGTTGGCGGTGTTGATGTCTTTCTGCTCGCCCGTCTCCTTGGCGCGCAGCAGATACTGTTCATAGACGGAACGCTTGGCGGCGGCCTCGCGCTCCAGTTCGCGCATCGACACCAGGTCGCTGTTGACGTCGCCGCTGCGAACCTTCAGCTGCGCCAGACGAGAGGCGAGATCCTGTTCGAGCTGGACCGCGCGCTTGAGGTCGACCTGCAGCGACGAGCCGATGCGACGCAGTTCCGCGGCGATGCGGTCGCGTGCGCCGGCAAGCTGGGCATTGAGCGCCTGGAGTTCGGGGTGCCGCGGACCGAACCGGATGGCGGCGCGGTCGGCCTCCTGCTTGAGTGACGCATATTGCGAACGCAGATCGCTCATCGTGTTGGAGTTGATCTCCTCCGGCAAGGTGCCGGTGAGAACCGAGTTGACGTCGACCGAACGCGCCGAAGCGGCCCGGGCGTTGAGTTCCAGCGTGCGGGCGCGCGCAACCGACAGCTGCTCGTTGAGCTTCAGCATCTCGTCGTCGCTGATGAGGTGGCCCTGCGCGTCGACGAGGTCGTGCGTGGCCCTGAAATCCTCGACCTTGCGTTCGGCCGCCTCGACGCCCTTGCGCAATTCATCAAGCCTGGCCGTCAGTTCGTCGGTGGCGCGGCCGGCGGTATCGGACTGGATCTGACCGAAGGTCTGCAGGAAGACATCCGTCATCGTGTTGGCGATGAGAGCCGATTTCTCGCCATTCTGCGTGGTGGCGCTGACGGTGATGACGAAGGTCTTGCCGCCGCGCTCGACTGAAAGGCTTTCGCCCAGATTGCCGACAGTAAGCGCCCGGCGGCGGGTCTCGTCGACACCACCCGGCCCGTCGTGGCGCGACAGGATGGAGCGGATGAGCGACATGACGCTGAGGCCGCCACTGCCCTGCCCATTGAATTCCGGATCGTTGACGAGATTGAGCTTGTCGACGACCTTGTTCAAAACGGTGCCGGACGTCAGCACCCGAACCTGGTTTTCGACGATGGCCAGCGTGGCATCGGAGGCGACGACCGACTGGGTGAGGTCGCGGTCGGTGAGCTTCAGGTCGCGCGGATCGACGATCAGTTCTGTGGTGGCTTCGTATTTCTTCGGCGTCGACAGCGCGATGGCGATGCCGAGCCCGGCACCCAATATCGTCGTCGCCACGATCAGCAGCTTCGACTTGCCAACGCCACGGACGACCTGCATCGGATCGATCAGCGGCTTCCATTGCTGGCTGTCCGCGCCGTCGTTGCGGGACGCCCGCGCGTCGCCTGAATGGTAAGGTTCGGATATGCGATCGGGGCGATAGGTGGTGCCTGCGGTTTCAGCAGACCGTGACGTGGTTTGCGCGTAGTCCGATGATGCCGACCTGGTTGCTGAATAATCGTCAGCGGATCGACCGCCTTCAGGCGGCACCTGCGCAGACGAAGCTGGCTCATAGCCAGCCTGATATCCATCTGTTGCAACGGCATCCGGCAGCTTCGAATTCGACAGCGCCTCGCGCTGCGAAGGGCTCGTCCGCGCTTCGCGCTGTGACCGGGCGAGACGATGACGCGTGGCGGCATCCTCGCGCCATGACGGGTCCGCCCGGTCCCCGATCGAGACCAGGGACGCGTCGGGTTCGTCGTCGCCACGCACAGCCTTGCCAAGCGCCAGCAGCGAACGCTCGCGCTTCCAGTCTTCACGGTTTTCCCTGTCGACCATCGTCTGGAGCTTTACCCTTGGCGGCCTGCAAACGGCGCTTCGCCATTCGTTAAGCCACGCTAAACAGGCATGGAAAACAAAAGGTTAATTTTCGCCCGCCGAAGCCCCCGTTTCTCCCTCCGCCAGTACCTATTTTTCAACACGCCCCTGGACTCCAGAACGGCACGTTAAGTTTTCCGACCTAAGCTCTCCCTGGAGATATGACGCAAGCCAGTGACATACCGCAAAGGCGGCCTACCCTCGCCCGGATCGGCATTTTTTTGGCCGAACGACGGGGCCTGCTGCGCGACTATTTCTCGGCGATCAGCGGCGCTGGCGGGCGGCTGGTGTTTTCACTCGCCTATTTCATCGCGCTGGCCAACACGCTGTCGATTTCCGAGTTCGGCATGTTCGCAACCGCATCGGCGGCCGGCGTCATGCTGTCGCGCATTCTCGCCTTCGGCTTCATCTCGGCACTCTATCGCACCGCCACCATCCGCCCCAATCTGATCGGCACCTTCACCGCCGGCTTCCTGCTGCTCGGCCTGCTGTCGCTGCCGCTGTTGGCCGCGGCCTCGTTCGGCGTTTACCTGATCTTCTTCGCCGACACCGTGCCGCTGTCGGTGTTTGCGGCAATCGTCTTTGCCGAAGCCCTGTTGTGGCGGCCAGTGGAGGTGGCGCTGATCGTCAACAACGGCCTGGGCAAGTTCGGCCGCGCCGCGCTGCTGGCCATCCTGGCGACGGCGCTGCGGGCGCTCGGCGCGGTGCTGTTCATGTTCTGGGCGCAACACAGCGTCTGGATATGGTCGTGGTTCTATATCGGCGCCAATGCCGCCTCGTCGCTGATTGCCTTCGGCTTCTTCTACCCGCGCCAGCGTTTGCGGCTGCGCATCGAGCTTTATCTTCGGCGACTGGCTGACTCCATCTACGTGGCCGGGGCCGAAGTGCTGTTTTATCTGCAGATGGAGTTCGACAAACTACTGGTCCTGGCGATCGGCGGACCGCATCTGGCCGGTATCTACGCCATCATCATGCGGCTGGTCGACCTGACGGCCATTCCGATCCGCACCTTCTCGATGATGCTGGTGCAGCGCATGATGCGCGCGCCGGAGCTTCTGTCACGGCTGGCGGTCAAGAGCGGCATCGAAGGCGGCGTTTTCGCTGTCTCGACGCTGGCGCTGCTGACGCTTGGCATCGTGCTGCATTTCTTCCCCAATGCGCTCGGCAAGAACGTCGCCGAGGCCGCTCCTCTGGTGGCGCTGGCGATCTGCGTCCCGGGACTGCGCAATCTGGTCGAATACCAAGCGGAGCTGCTGTTCGCCCGCGGCCAGACGCTGGTGCGGGCGCTCAATCTCGGCCTGCTTGCCGGGCTGAAGGCGGTGCTGCTGACTTATGTGCTGACGACCATCCTCGACACGCCGAACCTGGTGCTGTCGCTCAACGTCGTCTTCCTGCTTCTGTATCTTGCCTCAACGCTGCTCACCTATTCGGCGATGCGCAAGCCGGCAAAGCCGGTCTAGGGCGGTTCACCGTTCACAGAAACGCAGAACCACCCTATCTCCCCAGCTTTGACGCAATTGCGGACGGCAACCCGGCCCGCTTTCAGGATCCGGCCTTTAGTTGAGCCCGATCAGACGGCGGATGCGGCCGATATCGGTGCCTATGAAAGACTGCATGCCGATTGCCACCTGCTCCGGTGCCATGGCGGCGACGAAGCGGCGGAACTCGTCGTCCGACAGCGCTTGCCCGGTCCAGTGGACTCGGCAGAACTCCTCCGAAGCGTGGAAGTGGCCGGCACCCTCCAGCAGATCGTCGACATAGCGGCCGTAGATCATGCATTCGGAGAACTTGCGCGCCGAGCCGACAACCTCGACCCAGCCACGCGCATGGACCTTCTCGATCTCGCCGCACATGGCCAGCACGGTGTCACGCCGCCACGCGATCAGCGTCGAAATATAGTCATGGACCGATGTCCGGGAGGGGTCGATACCGAGTGCCGCACCGGCGTTGCGCGACCAGATGCGATGCTCCTCATGCCCCTCGTCCGCCAGCATCCCGTCGCGGCGGAACAGCCGCGCCTTGCCCTCGCGCCAGAAGGCGCCGCAGTCGAAAGGTTTGAGGAAGGCGACGTCGGAATCGCAGAAGATCAGGACGTCTTCGCTGGCGTGCGCGGCGATCGCGATACGGCGCAATTGCTGCACGTGCCAGCCGCGCAACGGCTGCGTCTTCAGGCTGAGCCAGACACGCCGGCGAAACAGGCTGAGCGGATCGTCGAAGGCATGCAGCCAACGCGGCAGCAATTCCCGCTCATCGACGATGCTGCGACGGTCGTTCTCCAACTGACGGAAAAGCTTGATATCGCGATGTTCGACCAGGATATAGTGGTGCGCCGCGCCCGAGACGTGGCGGTCAAGCGTTTCGCATAACAGCCGGCAACGCTCGAAATCCGGCGCATAGCTTGCCGTCACTATTGCCGCCGTCGGTACCTGCCGAAGCGAGCTTGGCTCGATCGCGGCGCCTGGGACGAACCGGCTGTTCAATGGATGTCTCCCGCAGCTTCCGGTATGAGCGAGAGTTTCTGCCTGACAACGCGCAGCAGGAACAAGGGATTGCCGACCACGTAGCGGCGCCACAGGCGACCGGGTTCGACGGCCAACCGAAACAGCCATTCGAGCCGCAGCCGGCGCATCCACAAGGGCGCCCGCGGCACCGCGCCGCTGAGAAAATCGAGCAATGCGCCGACGGCGATCGGCAGCGTGCAGTGACGCGCGTCGATATGGCGTGCGATCCACAATTCCTGGCGCGGCACGCCCATGGCGACGAGCAGCACGTCCGGCCGCAATTCTTCGATCCGATCGACTATTCCCGCCTCCTCGGCAGGCGAGAAATAGCCGTCATGGATGACCACGAAGCTGTGCTGCACAGCAAGTGCTGCAAGCTTGGCCGACGCAGCTTCGGCATTGACGCGCGTCGCGCCGAGCAGCCCGACCGTCAACGGCGTCGTCGATGCCTGCAGGAAGGCGGGGACGAAATCGGTGCCGTTGAGATTGTCCGGAAACGGCGCTCCATAAAGAAGTTTCGCCGCCAGATCGACACCGATGCCGTCGGGCAGGATGAGGAAATCATCGAGCGCGTCGGCAAAGATCGGGTCGGTGGAGGCGAGGTTAGCGTTGTGGGCGTTGAGGAAACTGACCTTGGTGAAGCGCCGCTCGGCAATCAGGCGGTTCAGCAGGCCGACCGCATCGTTCCAGCGGATAGCGAGCACCGGGATACCGAGGATCGTCTTCGAGGTGTCGAGCCCCGACGGGGTGCGGGCGGCATGCATGTTCATGCAAACGCCTCCTGCCTGACCGTCCCGAGCTTTTCGAGGCCGAGCCGGATGGCGGCATCGAGCGCCCTGACCTGCGACCGACGGAAAGCGCTGCCGTCGACATCGTGGATGACAGCTGCCGCGGCCTCCAGGGCCCGGGCAAAATCGGCCGGATCGTCGGTGACGACGCAATTGGCCGGGCGATGATCGATGCCGCGCAGCGAGCGGCGGGTGGCGACGGAGGGCAGGCCGAGTTCGAAGGTCTCGATGGTCTTCAACTGGACGCCGCTGCCGGCGGTGCTGATCAGCGGGATGACGGCAGCACTGCGCACGAAAGCTTGCGCATCCGGCACACGGCCGACGAATTCGACACCGGGATGCTTCGACGTGACGCCCGAAGGCATGCTGCCGGCGATCCGGATGCGGAAACCGGGCCGCAGATGCGGCACCACCTTGCCCAGGAACCAGTCCAGGCCGATACGGTTCGGCTGCCAGGTCCAGGTTCCGATCAGCGCTGCCTCGCAGTCGATACGGCGCAAAGCTTCCTCGCTCGGCGCCTGCGCGCCCGTCACCAAAGGCAGCACCGCCGAGCGGTCGTCGGAGGCGACACCGAGTGCCGCGCGGTCTTCCTCTGCCAGCGTGAAGATGAAACGCGCGCGGCGGCAGAGACGCTCTTCCATGGTCTCGAGCAACTTCGCCTCGCGGCGAAACAGCAGGCGCTGGAAGAGGCTGCCGGCGGCAGCGGCATTCTCCTGCGCCGAAAGATGCTCGACATTGTGGGCGACGAAGATCGAGGGCTGGTCGGCGAACAGCTTTTCGAAGGCGCCGGCGAACTGCACGGAATTCAACACATAGCCGTCGAACGGACCGGCGCGTGCGACCGCGGCGAGAACGTCGCTGTCGGGCACTGCGCGCAACTTGACCGAGGCGAAGGTGAGGCCCGAGAGCAGCGCCTTGCCGACCCAGGCCAGCTTTTGTCGTGCAGAGGCATTGTCCGTGCGCACGTCGATCGCACCCAAAACCACGGTGTTTTCGGGATCGTCCGCGGGTTTTCCCGGCCAGGTGAAGCCGATGACGGTGACGCGCGCGCCAGCGCGCCGCAAAGCAGCGATGATTGCAGCGTTGGCTATCTCATAGCCCGAGGCAAGAGCGCCGTCGGGCACGATCGATGTGGCGAACAGCAGATGCATCTCACCTATCCTGTGGTGTAGCCGGTAGCAAAGTGCGGTGAACCCTTGATTAAGCGAGCACAATCGACGAGCGAAAGCCGCTGCCTGGCAGGCTTCTCCGTGCAAGGTGATTAACGAAACCTTATCACCGTGGTGATACCAGAACCCAACTCACCATGTGGCTGGACACAGATGATCCCTTTGCCATCGGACGGTTCGGTATCGATCGCGGGGCGCTCGCCCCGGCTTGACGCCGAGACTGTCGAAGTCGTCGTCACCTTGCCGACCTTCAAGCGGCCCGAGCAGGTGCTGGAAACGCTGGCGTCGCTGCGTGCGCAGCAAACCGGCCGGCGCTTTGCCGTCATCGTCATGGAAAATGAAGCCGAAGCGCGCGCCGGCGCCAAGGCGGCGGTGCCGCTGTTCGAGCGCGGCGAGATTTCAGGTCTGGTCATTATCGCCCATCAGCGCGGCAATTGCAGCGCCTACAATGCCGGCTGGCAGACAGCGATCCTGCAATTCCCCAACTTCAGGCATCTGCTGGTCATCGATGATGACGAGATCGCCGATCCGCAATGGCTGGAACGGATGTGCGGAGCAGCCGAAACGCTCGGCGCTGATATCGTCGGCGGTCCGCAGGTGCCCGACTTTGCCGACCCCGCCCATGCGAAATGGGCCGAGCATCCGGTGTTTGCCCCGCCCTACCGGCAAACCGGCCGCGTCCCGGCGCTCTATTCGTCCGGCAATCTCTTGGTCGGACGCAACGTTCTGATCGCCATGGGTCCGCCCTTTCTCGATCTGAAATTCAACTTCATGGGCGGCGGCGATTCTGATTTTCTCAGCCGGTCCGCGCAGAGAGGCTTCGTGCTCGGCTGGTGCGCCGAGGGACAAGTGCATGAAACCGTTCCGGCCCGGCGTGTCGAGGCCGACTGGATCCGTGCCCGCAGCCTGCGCAACGGCGTGATCTCGACACTGGTCGAAAAGAAGAAACGCGCCGGCACGCCGCTGGCCGGCGCCATGGTGTTGCTGAAGAGCCTGGCGCTGCTTGCCGCCTCGCCGTTCCGCGGCATGCTCCGGCTGGCGCGGACAGGATCGCCGGCGATCGCCATCTATCCCGTCCATGTGGCGCTGGGCCGCGTGCTGGCCGAATTCGGATATGCCAATGAGCAATACCGCCAGCCTGAGAAAAACTGAGCGTGCGCCACTCAGCGCCGCGTTCACGCGCGAAGGCGTGGCGACCGCGATCGCAGCACTGCTGTTCACCGTCATCATGGTGTCCTTCCGCCCGTTCCAGCCGGCCGGCGCCGAACTGACCGGCGAAGGCGGCGACATCGTCAACCAGCTTGGCTTCGGCTCGCTCGGCGCCATGTCGATCTTCTCGCTGATGGCCTTTGCCGATCCGCGCGTGGTGCGCTCGCTGCTCAGCCCGTCCTGGGTGCTGATGTTGGGCTTCTTTTTCCTGTCGGTGGTGCTGGCAACCGACCCGCCCACGGCGATGCGTGCCGCCTCGTTCACGCTGATCGGCATTTTGACGATGGCGACGATACTGGTCTTGCCGCGCGACGCCGAGGCTTTCTCAAAGGTTATCATCTTCACCGCCGTCGTGGTCATGGGTCTGTCCTATTTCGGCCTCATCGTCTTTCCGCACGAAGCCATGCACACCGCCGACTCGCAGGAGCCCGAACATGCCGGCCTGTGGCGCGGCGTGTTCACCCACAAGAACATCGCCGGCCCGATCATGGCCTGTTTCAGTTTCGCCGGCCTGTACCTCTATCGGCGCGGGCAGCGGCGTTGGGGGGCGGCGATCTTCTGCGCGGCAATGATCTTCATGCTGCACACCGGCTCCAAGACGACAGCGGGCCTCGTGCCGTTCTCGATCCTGATCGTCATGTTTCCGAGCCTGATGGGCATGCGGCTCGGCACGCCGGTCCTGTTTGCGCTGGCGATGATCGGCACGGCGGTCGGCACGCTCGGCATCGTCTTCCTGCCGCCGGTGAAGCATCTGGCGGCGAGCTATTTCCCCGACCTCACCTATACCGGGCGCACGACGCTGTGGGAGTTCGCCGGCAGTATGCTGGCGAAGAGACCATGGACCGGCTACGGCTATGAAAGCTTCTGGGGCACGCCGCTGCTGCTCAACCAGGACCAGCCCTTCGACCGACCGTGGGACATTAGAACCATCGTGCACGGCCATGACGGCTATCTCGACATCGCCGTACTGATGGGCATTCCGGCACTTTGCGTCGCGGTCTACACCTTCCTCATCGCGCCGCTGCGCGACTACATGCGTATCCCGCTTCGCAAGGAAAACATCTATCTCGGCGACTTCTTCATGATGGTGGTGCTGTTCACGGCGCTCAACGCCTTCCTCGAAAGCTTCTTCTTCCATCGCGGCGACCCGGTCTGGCTGTTCTTCGTGCTCGGCGTGCTTGGGCTGAGACAGGTGTCGCTGCGGCCCATGGCAGTGCGCGATCCCGATCGCGACTAGCGGTCTTCTTGTCCGTCCTGACGGGGCTTCCCCACCGAACCGCGAGCGTCTATGTGAAGGCCTTCCTTCGGAGGGTTCCATGACGATCAGGCTCGTTCTCGCCGGCTGCGGCAATATGGGTTACGCCATGCTCTCGGGTTGGCTGAAATCCGGCAAGCTTCAACCATCGGCGGTCTTCGTGGTCGAGCCCAATGCCGACCTACGCAATCGAGCGGCAGTGCTTGGCTGCGGCACATCAGCCGATGCCGGCGGCATTCCAGCCGATGCCGTTCCCGATCTCGTCGTCATCGCGGTGAAGCCGCAAGTGATCCGAGACGTGACGGCCGCCTACAAGCGCTTCGGCGACGGTCGCACCACCTTCGTCAGCATCGCTGCCGGGACACCGGCCGCCACTTTCGAAGAAATCCTGGGCAGCCGTGCACCGGTTGTGCGCTGCATGCCCAACACGCCCGCTGCCATCGGCAAGGGCATGATGGTGGTGTTCTCCAACAGACTGGTCTCCGACGACACCAAGCGTTTCGTTGCCGACCTTTTGTCGGCGAGTGGCGAAGTGGCCACCATTGACGACGAGGGCCTGATGGATGCGGTGACCGCCGTGTCCGGATCGGGGCCGGCCTACATTTTCCATTTCATCGAAGCACTGACCGTGGCCGCCGAGAAGGCTGGCCTGCCGACGGCAACCGCCAAGCTGCTCGCCATGCAGACCGTCTACGGCGCTGCCTCGCTCGCCGCCGAAAGCGGCGAGGAGCCAGGCGTGCTGCGCCAGCAGGTCACCAGCCCCAATGGCACGACCGCAGCCGCGCTTGGCGTGCTGATGGGCGAGGACAGGCTGACCAATCTGCTTGTCCAGGCAGTCGAGGCTGCGCGGCTGCGGTCGATCGAACTGGGGAAGTAAGAACTCAGTTCGTTCCGTACAGCATGTCGTCCTGCAGCCGACGCAAGGCGAACAGCCGCGTGGTCTGGTCGGGCGCGGCATTGTCGGTGGTCAGCAATTCACCTTTCCGGACCCGCTTCAGCACCTTGCCGCCCTCCAGCAGGCCGACGGGCACGGCGCGTTGGGCGCGAGCGTCACCTGTGGTCATGGTCCAGGAGCGATAGCAGGTCTCGCCGATCGCATCGAACGTCTCGCCGGCGGCGAGATCGCGCTTGGCGACGGCGCACACTTCTGCCACCGGCTTTGGCAGCGGCACCATGTCGGGCTTGCCGAAAAGCACGATGCGGGCAGCGGTCAGCGGCACTTCCAGCGAGGTCAGATGATACGGCCGGAACAGGCTGTAATAAGGGCCGTGACCGATATGCAGATCGTCCATGCGCTCGATGATGCGCGGATGCGTCGCCTCGACGATGACGAAGACGCCGGGCGCGACGCCCTTGCCGACCGTGTAGTCGACCACGCCTTTCTTCAACAGGAGCCCTCCGTCCTCTCGCGGGATGAGCACCTTGGCGAGGTCATCGCGATCGGCCTTTGGGCCATGCATGCCGGGGACATCGGGCACCAGCCCGGTGGCGTTGGCGATGGCGCACATCTCGACCATGGTCTTCGAGCCGTCGACGAACTCGACCAGCATGCGCGGGTTCATGTTGCGGCGGATCGCTTCCTCGCGATAGTCGTCCGGCACCGCATCGTGGTTGAGCGGGTTGTTCTTGCCCTTGCCCGCGGACACGATGGTGTAGCCGAGCGCGGACGCAAACTCGATCAATTCCATGCAGCTTGACGGCTCGTCACCGGCGCCGACGGAATAGACGACGCCAAGCCGGTCGGCCTGCTGCTTCAGATAACAGCCGATGGTGACGTCGGCCTCGACGTTCATCATCACCAGGTGCTTGCCGTGTTCCATCGCCATCAGGTCGAAATCAGCGGCGACGCCCGGCTTGCCGGTGGCGTCGATGACGACGTCGATCAGCGGGTTGGTGACCAGCATCTCGTTGGATGTGATGGCGATCTTGCCGCTCTCGATGGCGCCGGTGACTTTCGATGCGGTGTCGGCTTCGACCGCCATCGCTTCATCGCCATAGGCAATACGGATGGCCTCGCGCGCGGTGTGCGGGCGGCGGGTCGAGACCGCGCAGACCGAAATGCCCTTCATCAGCATGCCTTGCGTCACCAGATCGGTGCCCATCTCGCCGGAGCCGATAACGCCGATGCGCACCGGGCGGCCCTCGGCGGCACGCCTGGCGAGATCGCGGGCAAGCCCGGTCAAGGCGACATTGGTCATGCAGTTGCTTCCATGCTTCTCGATTTGGAGGCGGCAATAGCAGGGAATCGCCCCCTTTTGCCAACGAAACCGGAAGCCGGCGGCAATTTCTCGCTCGTCAATGCAGCGTTAGAACAACCTTCCCACCCATCTCCGAGCCATTGAAACCGGGTTCAGACCACCCTGACATAGCTCGTCATTCCCGATTTCTGGTGCTCGATGATGTGGCAGTGCAGCAGCCAGTCGCCGAGATTGTCGGCGACGAAGCCCAGGCTCACCTTCTCGTTGGGCTGGATGAGATAGGTGTCCGAAATCAGCGGCTGAACCTGGCGCGTCGAGGACGACAACACCTTGAAACTCATGCCGTGCAGATGCATCGGATGGGATTGCGGCGTCAGGTTCTCCATGTCGATGACATAGCTTTTGCCGAGCTTCAGTTCGGCCAATGGCGCGGTTGGATCGGGCGTATCGCCTGGCCACGGCACCTTGTTGATGGCCCAGAAACTGTAGCCAAGCGAACCGCAGATGCCATCGCTCGGGACGTTTTCCGCCGTGGCGCTGAGCGCCAGCGAAATATGCTGGGCGGCGGTGAGATCCACCTCCGCCACCGGATTGACCTCGAGGGGTGCAACATCACGAATGTCGCGCTTGAGCGAGCTTCCAGTCGTGCGCAGGGTCGCGAGCACCCTGGGCTTGGTGCCCCTGACGTCTCGCAGGCTGACGATCGCGCCCTCGTCGTCGGGCATGCGGATGGCCAGTTCCATGCGCTGGCCGGGTCCAAGCAGCAGAGCATCGGGAGTAAAACGCTGCGGCACCGGATTGCCGTCAAGCGCCACGACGGTGGCCTCCGCGCCGTCGACGAGAAAAGCATAGATCCGCGTGACGTCGGTGATGGCGACCCTGAGCCGCACCAGCCCGCCGGCCGGCGCATCATATTGGGGCTGATCTAGCCAGTTGGCGGTACGCACGGTGCCGTAGGTGCCGGTTCTTGCGGCATCGCGCGGCCGGAACTGGTCGATGAACTGGCCGTCGTCGCCGAGCCGCCAGTCGCGCAGATTGAGGACCATCTCGGCATCGAACTTCGGATCGCCGGGGTTTTCGACCACGATTACGCCCGTCAGGCCGTGGCCCATCTGGGTCAGCGTGTTGCAGTGCGGGTGGTACCAGAAGGTGCCGGCGTCGGGCGGCGTGAAGGCGTAGTCGAAATGATCACCGGTATAGACATAGGGCTGGACGAGAAACGGCACGCCATCCATCTTGTTCGGCACGCGAATGCCGTGCCAATGGATCGTCGTCGGATCGTCGATCGCATTGACAAGCCGCGCGGCGAAGGGCTCGCCCTTTTTCATCCTGAGTACCGGCGGCATTCCGGCGTTGCCATAGCTCAGCACATCCCTGGTCTGGCCGACATCCATCAGCTTCGCCTGGATTTTGGCCGTCTGCAGCACCACCGGCTCAGGCCCTGCAGCGGCCCAGCCAGCAAACCTGCCCATGGCCGAGAGGCCTACCCCGCCGGCGCCGGCAATCGCTGCCGTTTTCAAAAGCCTACGGCGTGTGAGGACAGTCATTTGGCGCTCCAACTGCAAAGACGGCTACCCCGAAGGTGTAACCGCCACGCCATGGATCACAAGCCGGCAACCAGAGCAAATTCTGTTGACGGCACAGCGTGAACCAGAGTCAAAACACCTGCGCCTGAGTCCCGTTCACACCGACTGTCAGAGCGAAAAGGCGACAGACCTTGCCGCGCTATTCAGCCGCCTCGGCATGGTGCGCCGGAACATAGTTGAGGATGGGTCCGAGCCAGCGCTCGACCGCGGCCAACGGCATGGCCTTGCGGCGTGCGTAGTCCTCGACCTGGTCGCGTTCGACCTTGGCGACGCCGAAATAATAGCTTTCGGGATGCGACAGATAGATCCCCGACACAGACGAGCCCGGCCACATCGCATAGCTTTCGGTCAGGCTCACCCCCGCATTGCCTTCGCCGTCGAGCAGCCGGAACAGCGTCGCCTTCTCGGTGTGGTCGGGTTGCGCCGGATAGCCGGGCGCCGGACGGATACCGCGATAGGGCTCGCCGATCAGTTCGTCTGGCGCCAGCTTCTCGTCTGCCGCGTAGCCCCAGAACTCCTGGCGCACCTTCTCATGTATGCGCTCGGCGTAGGCCTCGGCGAAGCGATCGGCCAAGGCCTTGACCATGATCGAGGAATAGTCGTCGTTCGCCCGCTCGAACCGTTCGGCGATCGCCACCTCCTCGATGCCGGCGGTGACGATGAAGCCGCCTATATAATCGGGCTTGCCACTGTCCGACGGAGCGACGAAATCCGACAGCGCGACATTGGCCTTGCCGTCGCGCTTGGTCAGTTGCTGGCGCAAGGTGAAGAAGGTCGCCAGTTCCTGTGAGCGCGCTTCTTCCGTGAACAATTTGATATCGTCGCCGACGGCATTGGCCGGCCAGAAGCCGATGACGCCGCGTGGCGCGAACCATTTTTCGGCGATGATCTTCTTCAGCATCGCCTGTGCGTCTTCGAAAAGCTGGCGAGCGGCGGGACCCTGCGCCTCGTCTTCGAGGATCTTGGGATAACGCCCCTTCAACTCCCAGGTCTGGAAGAATGGCGTCCAGTCGATGTAGCGCGCGAGTTCGGCGAGGTCCCAGTTCTCAAAGACCTTCACGCCTGTGAAGGACGGCTTTGGCGGCTCGTAGCTCGCCCAGTCGATCCGGTGTGCGTTGGCTCTCGCCTTGGCCAGCGGCAGCCGCAGCTTGTCGGCTTCGGAGCGGGCATGCGCATCGGCGACCTTCTTGTATTCGGCGCGCACCGCGTCGACATAGCCGCCCTTGGTCTCGTTCGACAGCAAGGACGAGACCACGCCGACCGCCCGGCTGGCATCGGTGACATAGACGGTCTGACCCCTGGTATAGCGCGGGTGGATCTTCACCGCCGTGTGCACGCGACTGGTCGTCGCGCCGCCGATCAGCAGCGGAATGTCGAAACCCTCGCGCTCCATCTCGGCGGCCATGTGCGCCATCTCGTCGAGCGACGGCGTGATCAGGCCGGACAGACCGATGATGTCAACGTGCTGCTCGCGCGCCGTCTGCAGGATCTTGGCCGCCGGCACCATGACGCCGAGATCGATGATCTCGTAATTGTTGCAGGCGAGAACCACGCCGACGATGTTCTTGCCGATGTCGTGGACATCGCCCTTGACCGTCGCCATCAGGATCTTGCCCGCCGTCTGGCGTTCGCCATTGTCGATGCCATTGGCGGCGTTCGCCAGCTTCTCGGCCTCCATGTGCGGCAATAGTCCTGCGACCGCTTGTTTCATCACCCGCGCGGACTTTACCACTTGTGGCAGGAACATTTTTCCCGCGCCGAACAGGTCGCCGACGACATTCATGCCGGCCATCAGCGGGCCTTCGATGACATGCAGCGGGCGCTCGGCCGCCAGCCGCGCTTCCTCGGTATCGGCATCGATGAACTCGGTGATGCCGTTAACCAGCGCATGGCTGATCCGCTGCTCGACCGGCAATTCGCGCCAGGCGAGATCGCGCTCCCTGGCCTCCTGGCCCGCCGTGCCCTTGAAGCGTTCGGCGATCTCCAGCATGCGTTCGGTGGCGGTGCCGCCGGCCTTGGGCACGCGGTTGAGCACGACATCCTCGCAGGCCTCGCGCAGTTCCGGTTCGATCGTATCGTAGACCGCAAGCTGGCCGGCATTGACGATGCCCATGTCCATGCCGCGCTGGATGGCGTGGTAGAGGAACACGGCGTGCATCGCCTCGCGCACCGGCTCGTTGCCGCGGAACGAGAAGGAGAGGTTCGACACGCCGCCTGAGATATGGACATGCGGCAGCGTCGCGGTGATCTCGCCGGTCGCCTCGATGAAGTCGACGCCGTAATTGTCGTGCTCCTCTATGCCGGTGGCGATGGCGAAGACGTTGGGGTCGAAGACGATGTCCTCCGGCGGAAAGCCGGCCTGTTCGGTCAGGAGCTTGTAGGCGCGGGTGCAGATCTCGACCTTGCGCGCTTTGGTGTCGGCCTGGCCGTCCTCGTCGAAGGCCATGACGACCACGGCCGCGCCATAGGCGCGCACCAGCCTGGCATGATGCAGGAACGCCTCCTCGCCTTCCTTCATCGAGATGGAGTTGACCAGCGGCTTGCCCTGAACGCACTTCAGGCCGGCCTCGATGATCTCCCATTTCGAACTGTCGACCATCACCGGGACGCGGGCGATGTCCGGCTCGGCGGCGACCAGGTTGAGATAACTGACCATCGCCTTCTTCGAATCGATCAGCCCCTCGTCCATGTTGATGTCGATGATCTGGGCGCCGTTGGCGACCTGGTCGCGCGCCACGTCGAGCGCGGCGGCATAGTCGCCCGCCGTGATCAGCTTGCGGAACCTGGCCGACCCCGTGACGTTGGTCCGCTCGCCGACATTGACGAACGCAATCTCGTCGGTCAGCGTGAACGGCTCCAGCCCGGACAGGCGCATCTTCGGCTCGATCTCGGGGATGGCGCGCGGCGGATATTTCCGCACCGCCTCGGCGATCGCCCGGATGTGATCCGGCGTCGAGCCGCAGCAGCCGCCGACGACATTGACCAGCCCCTCGCGGGCGAAATCCTCGATCTGCGCGGCCATGAATTCCGGGCTCTCGTCATACCGGCCGAATTCATTGGGCAGGCCTGCATTCGGATAGGCGCAGGTGAAAGTGTTGGCGACGTCCGAAATCTCGGCCAGATGCGCGCGCATGGCCTTGGCGCCGAGCGCGCAGTTGAGGCCGATGGTGAACGGGCTGGCGTGACGCACAGAATGCCAGAAGGCCGTCGGCGTCTGGCCGGACAGCGTGCGGCCGGACAGGTCGGTGATGGTGCCGGAGATCATCACCGGCAGGTGCACGCCCTTCTCGATGAAGATCTCGTTGCAGGCGAAGATCGCCGCCTTGGCGTTCAGCGTGTCGAAGATGGTCTCGATCAGGATGATGTCGGCGCCGCCGTCGATCAACCCGCGCAACTGTTCGCCATAGGCGAGGTGCAGATCGTCGAAAGTCACGGCGCGATAGCCGGGGTTGTTGACGTCCGGCGACATCGACGCCGTTCGGTTGGTCGGCCCCAGGGCGCCGGCGACGAAACGGCGTTTGCCGTCCTGCTGCTGCGCCCTCAGCGCTGCGCGGCGCACCAGCCGCGCCCCGTCGCGGTTCAACGCATAGACGGCATCCTCCATGCCGTAGTCAGCCTGGGCGATCGAGGTCGAGGAGAAGGTGTTGGTCTCGAGGATATCGGCGCCTGATATGGCGTACTGATAGTGGATCTCCTCGATCGCTCCGGGCTGGGTCAGGATCAAAAGGTCGTTGTTGCCTTGCTGGTGGCAGGCGCAGCCGGCGAAGGCCTCGCCGCGAAACTGGCCCTCGTCGAACCCAAGGCCCTGGATCTGCGTGCCCATGGCGCCGTCGAGGATGAGGATGCGTTCGCGCGCTGCCGCCGTCAGCGCCGCAAGCACTTCCGAACCGTCGGGCTTTGCCGCAACGGGGCCGAACAATGCGTCCAGCGATGCAGAATTCTGCGACATTTTTTATCCCTTTGGCGACAAGCCTACTCATGTCACATAAGGATATCTTTATGTCAATATACGACAAGCGATCGACTATGTCACGCGTCGTTGCAATCGCCTGGCTCCCGAGGGAAATCGCTGCGTCGGTGCAGTGCGGCCAGCAAGGCTAGCGCTTCGGCGAGTTTTTTTCCGAACCGGCGGTGAGATCGTCCATATTGCGGTCCGGGAAGATAACGAGCGCGTCCTGGCATGCGGCGACGGCTTCCTCAGCCATCGCCTTCTCCTTGCGGACAGCGCCGAGATCGGCCAGCACGTCGCGCAGGCTGTCAAGTCCGGGGGGCAAGCCGTGTTCTTGTCTTGAGCTGTCTTCAGATGCCGGCTGGCTTTCACGCCGCGAGCGGATAGTGTTCAGCGTAAAGGTCGTGACTTATCCGTGCAGTTTCGGCCCGAAAACCTTCAGGGGAGGTTACGATGACAGAGTTCACACCAAAGTTCGATCTGACCGGTAAGGTGGCGCTGGTCACCGGCGCCTCGCGCGGCATCGGCCGCGCCTGTGCGCTGGCATGTGCCGGGTCGGGGGCCGACATGATCGTCGGCGTGCGCAGCAAGGCCGACGGGGCGGAACTGGTCGCCGAGATCGAGAGCTTGGGCAGGCGGGCGCTTGCCGTGCAGATGGATTTGACCGACCTCGCCACGGTGCGAAAGGCCGTCGCCGAGGCGCACACCGCCTTCGGCCGCATCGACGTGCTGGTCAACAATGTCGGGCTTGGGCCGGAAAACCTGGCCGAAAACGTCACCGAGGAGGATTTCGACCTGACGGTGAACGTCAACCTCAAGGGCACGTTCTTCACCACCCAGGCGGTCGGAAGGCTGATGATCGCGCAGAAATCCGGGCGCATCATCAACATCAGCTCGCAGGCCGGCACGGTGACGCTGAAGGGCGAGGCGATCTACTGCATGAGCAAGGCAGCGATCAACCATTTGACGCGCTGCCTGGCCGCCGAATGGGCGCAGCACAAGATCGCCGTCAACAGCGTGGCGCCGACTTTCATCTGGACCGACGGCACGCGGCCGTCCCTCGCCGAGCCGGACTTTCATGCCCATGTCTTGGGGCACATTCCGCTCGGCCGCATCGGCGATCCGATCGATGTCGCAGGAACCGTGGTGTTCCTGGCGTCGCCCGCAGCCTCGATGATCACCGGCGCCAATATTCTAGTCGATGGCGGCTGGTCGGTGGCGTAAGATCGCGGGTTGTGAGCGAAATCAAAAAGGGCGCAATCGAAGCTGTCGCTCGTTCAGTCCGGTCTTTTTGCGTGAGATGCGCGTATACTTTTCGAAAGGAAGGAAGGCGGCATGTCCATCAATCGCAAACTCAAAGAGGCGGGCAACTTCACGCCGTCCGAGATGGGACTTCTTGGGCGTGTCTTCGACCAGGCAAAGCGTGAGGGCGACTCTGATGCCAGCCGAGAAGCGCTGGCCTCCCGCATCATCGCCAACTATATGGCCGGAATCACCGACGAGGCCGAGCTCCTCGCCTTGTCACGGCAGCCGCTTGGTCGATGACGCGGCACTGTGAATTCGGGACCTTCCGACGTCCGCGTCTTCCACTTCGAGCCGTCTTCCGGTTTGATCCCGTAGCGTTTGGCCAGTGTCCTCAGGCTCTCTTGACTATGTTGTGTCGCTCGGCGGATCGCCTATGTCGTCGTGGCGCTCCCATGAAGAACTTGGCCCATAGCACATCCGTTGATTAGGACGACAATGATGCCCGATCAAAGCCAGGGATCAAACAGCTGGCATAGATCGGGCGCATGCCGGCAGCGCCTCGAACCGTCTACTGGCAAGACCATCAGGATGACACGCCGACCGCACCTCAACTGTTCAGTTCGCCGGCCGCCGCAATCACTTCGGACACTATTTCGAGCACATCGTTGTCTGTCGTCCGGTGATTGACGAAGCATGCCCGTAAGACGAACTGGTTGCGGACCGTCGCGTTCGAGAGATACACGCGCCCGCGATCACGCCTATCGGGGTCGGCGGTTCATAGCGTCACGGAAAGGATATTGCCAAGGGCGTTCATGACGAGTTCACGGCTATGCTGCACATGCCGCAGGGCCGCATCCTCCGATGCCTTGGGGTCTCCTGCCACAAGCGCGTCGATCAATTCCTCATGCTGTTGTCGTTGAAGCTCATGGTCCAGCAGCAGACGCTGCCGATCTCGGTTGGAGAACAATCCGATGTGAAGCAATCGTTGCATTTCATCGAGCAAAGACTCAATGACCCGGACCATCCGCTCGTTTCCGGACGCCCGGGCGATCGCAACGTGAAAGTCTCTGTTGTTTCTCAGGAATTGCAGATCGTCTGGCGCATTGTCCCGAAGGAAGGGGCCGGCCCCCAGCGTGCGAAGCATCTTCTCATCGACACGCCCCGCGGCTGCCCGTGCCGCGGCAGGTTCAAGCAGTACCCTAAGGTCGAAGACGTCGTTCGCCGTCCTGCCACTGACCGGAGCAATGATGTAGCCGCGTCGCGGGACGGTGTTGACCAGCCCTTCCTGGCTAAGTCTCGACAGAGCTGAGCGTATGGGTGCCAGACCGAGTCCATAGTGGCTGGCCAGTCCCGCTTCGGTGACGTCAGCCCCGGGCTTCAATCTACACAGGATCACGTCGTTTTTGATGAGGTCGTAGGCCTCGTCGGTCAGACGCCGCCGCACCGGCAAAGCGAAAATACCTTCGTTGTTCATCGTTCAACCGTGGTTGGCCGCAGTGGAGCCCGTCGACCGAACACACTTGACACATTCGGTCGTTTGGCGCTACAAGAAATATCGGTGAAATGTTACAAAAATTTCAGCTTTGACCCGGGTCATCGACATGGTCGGAGAGATGAAAGACGTCCCGACTGCTGGTCCTGAAAACGGCACAGATGTTCGACACGGCGGTGCCGCGACGATTTCGGACGCCGATATCTTGTGCCGGCTTACCGCCTCCGAGCTTGCTGGCCTCTATCTGAAGAGACAGGCATCCCCTGTCGAGGTCGTCCAGGCCGTGCTCACCAGAGCGGCGAGCATCAACGCACGGTTCAATGCCTTTGCCTTCCTGGACGATGAGGGGGCGATAGCCGCCGCCAAAGCATCCGAGCGCAGATGGCTAGACGGGGCGGCGCTTGGCCCCCTCGACGGAATTCCAGCTACGATCAAGGATTTGATGACGGTCAAGAACTGGCCCACTCGCTTTGGCAGTGGGGTAATTGCTGGTGCGCGTTCTCAAGCTGATGCGCCTTCCGTCGCAGCACTGCGAGCGAAAGGCGTCTTGTTGGTAGGGGCGACTGCAACGCCTGAGTTCGGCTAGAAGGCAGTCACCGATAGTCCGATGTTCGGAGCGACGTCGAACCCATGGGACCCGGCGTTGACATGCGGCGGATCGTCGGGAGGCGCGGCTGTTGCCGCGCGCACCGGTTGTGGGAACCTGCATCTCGGCACGGACGGGGGTGGATCGGTGCGGATACCTGCCGCCTTCACCGGGGTAGTCGGCCACAAGCCGAGCTTTGGTCGAGTGCCATATTATCCGCCGAGCGCGTTCGGCACTCTCGGTCACCTAGGGCCGATCGCTCGCACGGTCGAGGATGCCACGCTGATGCTCGACGCCATGACGGTCCGCGACGCCCGGGACTGGAACCAGCCTGCAATAGAATTTGCATCTGCGGTGCTCAGCCGGCAGCGGGAATGGCAGGGTTTGCGGATCGGCCTGTGGTCAACACCGATCGCTGGCGAAGTCGCCCCAGAAATCCTCGCTGCAGTCGTTCGCGTCGCCCGCCTGCTGGAGGAGGCGGGCGCAGCAGTCGAGCCGATCAACCTGCCGGGTGGAAACATATTGGCGACGTTCAACATCCTCTGGTTTGCAGGTGCGGCAAACAGGGTGTCCAAGATCGCCGAGAAAGACCGGTTTCAAATGGACCCGGGTTTGCTTCGTGCAGCGGAAATCGGTGGACGATTCTCAGCATCTGAGTACGCGGAAGCGTTGTTACACCGTTCGGCCTTCGGCGCCGAAATGGATCAGCTTCTCAGGATCTACGATTTGGTGATCTCGCCGACCACGCCGGTCGCGGCGTTTCCGCTCATGCACGATGTCCCGCCTGGATCCGTTTATCAGGAATGGACCGAGTGGGCATGCTTCAACTTTCCCATAAACCTCAGTCAGCAGCCCGCATGCTCTGTGCCAATTGGTCTAACAAATAGAGGACTTCCGATCGGGTTTCAGATTGTCGGCGCAAGGGGAGCCGATGCGGACGTATTGAGCGCGGCCATGCAGGTGATGGAACTTGTCGGGTGGATGGACAGTCCTTCTCAGCCGAGCGGGAGGAAAAAGACATGAACTCAAAAACGATCACTTGTATCGAAGATCTCCGGCAGCTTCATAAGAAAAGGGTGCCAAAAGCATTTTTCGACTATGTCGACCGCGGTTCGTATAGCGAGCAGACCTTGCACGCGAATCGAGCGGATTTCGAAAAGATCAAATTTAGGCAGCGGGTCCTCGTCGACGTATCCAACAGGAGCACGTCTACCGTGCTCCTGGGCGAGGCAATTTCAATGCCGCTGGTTCTGGCGCCTGTCGGCTTGGGAGGGCTTCAATATGCCGACGGAGAGATCCATGCGTGTCGCGCGGCGCAGGCGGCGGGCATCCCCTATACATTATCGATCATGTCCATCTGCTCGATGGAGGATGTTGCAGGTGCTGTCAAAAAGCCCTTCTGGTTTCAGCTGAGTTTGCTAAAGGACCGCGGCTTCGTCAAATCGCTTGTAGAACGCGCGATTGCCGTGAAATGCGACGCAATTGTCTTGACGGTAGACTTGCCTGTGTTGGCGCAACGCCATGCCGATATTAAGAACGGCATGACGGTGCCGCCGAGGTGGACTTTCGGCAAATTCGTCGACTTTGCGAGCAAGCCGGCATGGGTTTCCAGCGTAATGCGCAGCAAGAGGAAAACGTTCGGAAATCTCGCCGGACAATCCGGCAACTCGAAAATGGAATCGCTTGCCGCCTGGATGAATGAGCAATTCAATACGAGCCCAACTTTGAAGGACGTTGAGTGGGTTCGGAGCATATGGCCTGGAAAACTGATCATCAAAGGCATCGGCGACGCCAGGGATGCGCGTGACGTGGCGAAAATTGGGGCGCATGGCCTAGTGGTTTCGAACCATGGGGGACGTCAACTTGACGGCGGCAGGTCAACGATCTCTGTGCTGCCCGAAATTGCGGATGCGGTGGGGGCCGACCTTGAGGTTCTGGTAGATGGAGGCGTTCGCTCCGGCCAAGACGTCATGCGAGCTTTGGCTCTTGGGGCAAAGGCGTGCATGATCGGCCGGGCCTATGTTCACGGTCTGGGTGCTGCCGGCGAACAAGGCGTCGCCAAGGCCATCGATCTCATCCGTAAAGAATTCGAAGTGACAATGGGCCTGACCGGGGTTGTCCGCGTTGATAAAATAGATCGCCGAATACTGGCCTAGTTGGCTGTAACGAAAGCGAACAGGCCGGTCCGTTGCCGCCGGGCAAAAGATGCTAGAGGACTAGGCGCTGCATGATACGCTTTCGCTAGCATAACCCTTTAGCGCCGAGGCCGCTCCTGATCTCGGCAACCGAGCGAAGCTGCCGCCCGGCGTCGAAATTTCCGGGATCAAGCCAGGCCTCAAAAGCTGAGCGATGGTCCGGCCATTCGCTGGAAAGCATCGAATAGACACAGATGTCGCAAGGTTTGCCCTTCAGGAACAGGCCCTGGCGCAGCGTGCCCTCATAGACGAAGCCGAGCCGATCGGCCGCCTTGCGCGAGCGCAGGTTGGTCGAGGTGCAGGTCCATTCGAGGCGCCGGTAGCCAAGATCGTCGAAGACATGGCGCAGGATCAGGTAGAGCGCCTCGGTGGCGAGCCGTGTGCGTTGCAGCGGCGGCGTGTAGAGCACATAGCCGAGCTCGACGACATGATGGGCGGGTCTCGCCTCCATCAGGCAGAGCCACCCCAGCGGCTTGTCGTCGAGGCCGGCGACGGCAAAGAAGGCGCGTTTCTTGTCGGCCACCAGTTCGGCGACGTGGTCGGCGAAACATTGCTCGCTGGCGAACGGGCCAACCTTCATATCGACCCAGGTGGCATTCGTGTGCTCGTCATGCGACAGCGGGTAGAGACAGGATGCGTCGCGCCCGGCGTCGAGCGGGCGCAGGCGACCCGAGCGACCGACCAGCACGACGGCCGCGGGAACTGGAGCGTCGCCCGGCGGGATCTCACCCGGTTTCATATCTGATGACATGGTCGCCCCGATGCGCTGGCTAGTTCCAGTATCGGAATACCCTGCCCATTCTGTTCGGCATCATGAAAATCTCCTCGGCGCGGCGAAACCCGGCATCCCGCCCCATGCCGAGCCAAGTCTCGGCGGTTTCAGGGAAATCGGCCAGAAGCATATGCCGTTCCATGGAAGCGAATTCCTCGTCGGAAACGGTCGACCATTTGTCTCGCAGCAACGAGAAGCGGGCGAGCCAGGCGGCGCGATCTTCTCCCTGGAACAGGGCCGGCTCCCAGATGACGAACTGGCCCACGCCGCCCAAGGCCCTGCGGGCGTGCCGCATCAGCTTCGCCTTGCCCTCGGTCGCTAGATGGTGCAGCGACATGCCGATCCAGATTACGTCGACGGGTTCCGACCAGTTCGCCATCGCTTGCGCGAAGTCGCCGCAGCGCAGCTCGACCGGGCATGGGAGCCCTTCGAGCGCGCGAGCGGCAAGCGCTAGCGACGCTTCCGACAGGTCGATGCCGACATAGCCGCCGATCGCGGACGTCTTCAGCATCGCGGCGGAGGCAGCGGCATCGCCGCACGCCACGTCGAGGAATCGAAACGACCCTGGTGCATGCTCAACGAGCAGATCGCGCAGGAGCCCGTAGACCTCGCGGTGGAACATGAGGTTTGTGGCCACGATCCTGCGGTACGTCTCCAGCTCCTTGTTGAACATGTCCTGGGAGCCGGAAGCCTCGTTAACTGTCGCCACCGGCATGCTCTCGCTCGACGAACTGGCCATGATATCCTCCCAAGGAACGTTGACGGGGCGCCACTACGGAGCTGCACCCGCTGCGTAGAGATGCAGGGCGCGGAAGACCGCCGTGTGGCCGGGGGTCGCAACACCGAACCTAATGCCCAATTCGTGCATGCGCCCGGACAGCCAGGCGACCTCGATTGGCTTGCCCCTTTCGAGGTCGTTGGCCATCGACGATTTTACGTGCGGTGGGAATGCGGTCCATCTGGTCACAACGCGCCCTTCGAACCCCTCGGCCATGGGATGACCGGCCGCGGCCGCGACCACCATCCCCTCGTCGCGCAGTTGCTCGATGAAGATACGAGCCTCGGGGTCGTCGAGGATCCGACCGATCCCAGAGCGCATGAGAGACGTCCCTCCGGAAAAGGCCGCGAGTGTCACAAACTTCTCCCACAGCACATTGTCGATGTCGGCAACCGGCTTCAGCTCAAGCCCAACAGCACGATCGCAGAGCGCCTGAAGGTCCTTGATGAGAGGCTCGCGGTGCCCGCCGACCAGGATGTGACGCAGCCCGCCAGCGTGGACGACTTCTCCCGGCTGTTTGATGAATGCGGACAAGTAGGTGGCGCCGCCAATCACCTGGTCGCCGGGAACATGGCGGCCTAGAATCTCGACGCTGTCGATGCCGTTCTGCAACGTCACGACACGCGTATTCCTGCCGATGAGCGGTCCGAGCGCGGCGGCGGCCTTCTCGCTGTCGTAGAGTTTCACCGCGAAAATCACGAGATCGACGGGACCGATGTCGGCCGGCGCGTCGCTCGCGGACACATTGGGGAGAAAGACGTTGCCGATATCGCTTTGAATTCGCAGGCCGTCCCGGCGCATTGCCTGCAAGTGGGCACCGCGAGCGATGAAGCTGACGTCGCCCCCCGCCTCTGCGAGCCTTGCGCCGAGATAGCCGCCGATGCCGCCCGCCCCGATCATTGCGATCCGCATGCGTCCCCCTCGACATCAGCTGCCGCCATGGGCCGAGCGAAGCTGGAACGGCATCTGCCGGGCCCGATGTCTATTAGCATTTACTTGAATACAAGGCCAGCCGACGGGGTTCGAGTGCGACGGCAAGCGATCACGACGGGTCCTCGGCTACTTCACCGCCCGTCACGCCGGCAATCCGGCCTTGATGAGCCCTTCACGGAGAAGCTCCCGGTCTTCGGCGTGTTCAAGGAGGACGCTCTCGCGCATGTATTCAGCGGTAGAGAAATCAGGCTGCAAGCGCAGGACCTCCGCCACTGCTGCCTGTGCCGCTTCGGTCCGTTCGAGCTGGGCGTAGCAGGCCGCCAGCCGTGCACTCGACCACGAGCTTGGCAGGGGCATTTTTTTGAACGCCTGAGCGGCCTCTGCAAAGCGCCGAAGCGAATAAAGGGCGATGCCGAAGTGAACATCGTACCAGCGAAAGTGTAGTGGGTTCAGGCGACCAGCAGCTTCCAAGCAAACCAGTGCTTCTTCCGGCCTGCCACGAAAGGCCAGCAAGCGGCCCTTCATGATCAGTCCGTCTGCATCATTGGGATTGAGGTCGAATGCCCGGCGGAGATGTTGCTCGGCCATGTCGTATTCACGACGGTAGAGACAGATGGTCGACAGTATGCGGTGGCAGCGGCTCTCCAGAGGGTCGAGTGCGATCGCGTGCTTTGCCTCGTTGAACGCCGCGTCCAGCACCTCGGTCGGTGCGGCGGCGTGCCCGTTCTGTGCCACCTTCACGAATGCACGATACGAATGCGCCACGGCATACCGCGCGTCGAGGGCCACCGCCTTCTCGAACATCTCAAGCGCTTGCCGATTGGCATCCGTGTCACTCCGAAAGTGGGCCATGCCCCGCAGCAAGCAGTCGTAGGCGGCAAGGCTGGTTGTCGGCTTCCGGAGCGATTGCTGAAGTCTCGCATCTTCAATTCGCCCAACCAGCGTCGAGACAATGGTCTGCGCAACTTCGTCCTGCACCGTGAAGACGTCGTCGAGGCCGCGGTCATAGCGTTCGGCCCAAAGATGCGCGCCGGTCGCCGCCTCGATGAGCTGCGCAGTGATCCGCACGCGCGCTCCGGCGCGCCGCACGCTGCCTTCGAGAAGATAGGACACCCCAAGCCGCCGGCCGATCTCGGCAAGGTCGATCGACTTGCCGCGAAAGGCGAAGGAGGAGTTGCGGGCAATCACGAACAGCGAGCGGAAGTGCGTCAGCCCGGTGACGATGTCTTCGGTGATGCCGTCGCTGAAGTAGGTCTCCTCCGGCTGCCCGCTCAGATTGTCGAACGGAAGCACTGCGATTGAGGGTCTGTCGGGCAAGGATAGCGGCGCACCGGCGGCAGGCGGTGCCGATCCCTTGGACCAGCACCAAACGCGGACCGGCTGCGCGATGTTCTTCAGCTTGCGCTCGCCGGTGTCTTCAAAGGCGAAGTCAGTCTTGCCGGCCAGCTGCTTCTGCGCCGCATCGGCAATGCAAATGCCCCCAGGCTCCGCCAGTGCCTCAAGCCGTGCCGCGATGTTGACGCCATCCCCGAGCAGGTCGCCGTCCTCCACGACAACGTCACCGACGTTGATGCCGATGCGGAACACTATGCGGCTCTCGGGCGGGACCTCCCGCTGATGCTCCGCCGTCCCTTCCTGCATTGCGACGGCACAGGCCACGGCCTCAACAACGGAGCCAAACTCAACGATTGCGCCGTCGCCCATTAGTTTGGCAACACGGCCCCTGTGGTCTGCGATCAGCGGGTCTACCACTTGGGAGCGAAGGGTCCTGATCGACGCGAGTGTACGGGCCTCATCTGCTTCGATCAGGCGTGAATAGGCCACTATGTCGGCGGCCATGATCGCAGCGAGCCGCCGCTCCACCCGAACAACTGGCATAAGATGTCTTCCAGTACATCGCTAAGCGAACGCCCAATCTTCGCAGCTTCAAGTACGACCCGCAATCCGAACGGCAATGGCTTCAAGGTAGCCGCTATGCGGCTGGCTACGGTTGTTGACCAAAATATCGAGTTGAACCGCACTCATAAAAAACCCTGGCCTCGTCCCAGGGTTTTCGCTTCAAGGATATGAGCGAGGCCGCCGTTCCCCTCGCCAGCGGGCTTCGATCGCCCGTTTACGGCAGAGTGGCGGTCAGGCCATCTTTGCCATTATCTTGGCCATATCCGCGGCGTCGAACGCCCTCAATGTCTGGGTTCTGATGTTGCCTAGCGATGCGATCGATAAGGCTAGTGCGGTCGCAGCAATGTCGTCGTCGGCTTCGGCAATCGCCACGACATCATGCTGGCCAAGTGTCCACAACAGGGTGTGAACCTTGATGCCGTTCTTGCTGGCCATCGCCTTGAAGGCTTCGGCACGCTTCTGGGTATCCTTTATGCTCCTGATACCTTGATCTGTGAAATTTGACAGCAATACGTAGTAAGCCATTTTTTCCTCCCATTGTGGGAGCGGGCGGGCACTCACGGCGCGTCCGCCGTCTCCCGCAACGACGATACCACGAGTCAGGTGCGCGAACCACTTGCGTCAAGGATCATCGCCGTCAGGCTGGCCCACCGACGGAGAAAAGCTGCAAGCTCCCGGGAAGCCCGGCAAGTTCCGTATCGCCGCGCTCTTCAAACATCAGGCCGGAGCCGACCACAAGATCACGAACGGTCCGCGAGGCAATGATCTCGCCTGGCCGCGCATGATCGAGCAGCCGCGATGACAGCTCGATCGCCATCCCGGTGAAGTCATCGCCGCGCTCCTCGCATTCGCCGGTATGGACTGCCGAGCGGACATCGAGACCGGATTGCTTCAGGCGTTGACGAATCGCGATCGCGCACTGGATCGATCGCGTCGGGCCTTGGAACACGGCGACAAATCCGCTTGCCGTGCGTCTGATCCGCCTGCCTTCGGCACCGAGCAGTTCGCTACGGATCTCTTCGGCGTGTCGCTCAATCAGATCCGTGCCCGCACCAGAGGAAGGGCCTTCTATCTCTACGGACAGCACCGACACCAGGAGCCGCTTGCCCGGCACCGCCGGCAAAGCGCCGGTGACAAAAGCCTGGATCTCGTCCACGAGGCGATCGGAATTCTCCCCCCAGATCACGTGGTCCCGGCCGGCAAGCTCGATGTATCGGGCACCTTCGATATGCGTTGCCAGGTAGCGTCCTTCTTCCCGCTTTACCCAGCGGTCGCCCGTCGTCTGAGCGATGAGCGTCGGAACGTGAATGGCCGGCAGAATGTCGCGAACGTCGATTTCGGTTCCCCAGCGCCAGAGCGCTATCGCGTCGGCGGGAGAGGCTGAATTCCTGAGGTAGGCGGCGAACCATTCTCTCTCGAAACTGTCGTTCATCAGGCTGGGCGCGGCGTTGCTCATGTCCGCCGGCTCTCCCCACTCTCTCTCGACGACTGTTAGATCTTGTTCCACCTCCTCGCTTGTTCTCGCCCAGGGGTAATCCTTCGACCATCTGCCGCTGGCATAGGCTCCGTTGAGCACGAGCGCCGCCGTGCGCTCGGGATAGGTCGCCGCGAACAGCATGCACATGGGGCCGCCCTCAGAACTGCCGAACAAAACCGTGCGCTTCGAGCCGACCGCATCCAGCACTGCCCGCACGTCCTCCATCCGCTCTTCCATCGTCGGCAGACCGACATTGCGGTCGGACAGCCCCGTGCCGCGCTTATCCATGCGGATCAGGCGGCAGAAGCTGCCGAGGCGCTGGAGCACGTGCGCCAGGCGCGGCGACGACCAGGAAAGGTCGAGGTTGGAGACCCATCCGGGTACATAGATCAGGTCGATCGGCCCGTCGCCGGTCACCTGATAAGCGATGTTGATCCCCGCCGATTTGACGTAGTGCGTCGGCGGGCTGATGGTCTGACCTGAGTCCGGGCGCCTATCGGCTTGGGATCGCAGTGTGATGCGGCGCGCCCGAAGGTCATCATACAGCTTTCGGGTTTCGGGCTCGGGCCGCAAGTCGAGTTGTCGCTGCAGGGCATCGCGGCAGCGCTCATATTGCTTCAGGGCGAGGTTGACGCGACCCTGGGCTGCATAGGTCCGCATCAAGGCGCGGTGAATATCTTCCCGTAGGGGTTCAAAAGCCAGCAAGCGCGTAGCCGCCCGCACGCATGATGCAAGATCGCTTGTCGCGGAATGGTGTGCGACGAGCTTCTCCAGCACAGCTATGGAGATTGCCCTCAATCGCTCGCGCTCGAACCTCAGCCAGTCTTCGAACGGCTCCTCCTTGAGATCGAAGCCATCGAGGAGGTCGCCACGATAGACAGCAAGCGCCTGCTCGAGCTGCTCGGGGGCGGAGCCAGCAGCCAGCGCCTCGAACCGCGCGACATCGAAATCGAGATCGTCGAGATTGAGGCTGATGGTGTCGCCCTCGGTGAGGAACCTCCCGCCCCCTGATGCGTGAGTGGCCTTCCTGACGGCAGACAAGGCCTGCCGCAGGTTCGTCCGGGCCTGGGACTCGCTGTTGCAGCCCCACAAAAGGGAAGCGAGTTTCTCGCGCGATTGCGAGCGTCCGGACTGGAGGGCCAGGTAAGCTATCATGGCACGCGCCTTGCGGCCGAGGAGCGGAACCGTCGCTGCATCGCTGGCAAAATCGAAACCACCGAGCAGACAGAGATGAGGGTGCGTCATCGAATCCGCCACAGCCATAGCTCCCACCGGCGATCATTTCCCCTACCTGCCCCTATTTCAATCGCGATTTTGCCGGCGTGACGCTTTTCACGAGTTCATCACGCTGGTTCCAACGCATTTCTCACGGGCGGCGGACGAGATTGCCCGGACGAGGCAACCCTTGTCTCAGGAGAAGGATGCTATGCTGCACCCGAACGAGTGGCCCATCTGGCATGATGATGCCGAGCAGAACCCGCGGCTGTGGAATGCGGTTGCGCCGCAACGCCACGAAATTGCACTCGCGCGCTATCTTGAGAAGCAGCGGGCTGGCCGAGAATCAATGGTCCGCTCGTTCGACCTTCGGACCGCGACGATCCGCGCATGTGCGCTGATAGCCGATGCCGGGAGGGACTTTCTCAGGCGCTTGGTCGCTCCCGTCGGAGCGCCGAGAACTCACCGTCGCTAACCGGGTCAGCATCATTCAGCGGTCCAGCGATCCCATGCCGGAACTGCGCAACAACGCGATCATGATGATGAGCAGCGACAGCGCCTGGCAGTGCCTTGTGAGCCGTCCTGTAGCCAGGCCCAAGGCGTGTTCGTAGCCCCTGTCCTGCACTCCATAAAGGGCCGAAGGTCCTTGGGGATCACAAGCCTGGTGGACAGCGGCGGTCTCGATTTCCGTCTTGTGACGTCATTTGTAACGTCAGAATGGACGGAACGCGTAGCGCGCCAATGGCTTCAGCGATTTCAACGGGATGGACTGGTGCTGCGAGAGAGGATTGAACTCTCGACCTCTCCCTTACCAAGGGAGTGCTCTACCACTGAGCTACCGCAGCCGCCGATGGCGGGGCTTCTGCCATATCGAACCGGCAAGCGCAAGGCCAAGTGCAACGCTTCTGCGAAAGCCTTTGCCGGATCGCTTTTGATGACATGGCGGCGCCACAATGTTGGCTATCCCTGAATAGCGGGCTGGCTGGTCGCCAGCCGGGGCGAGATTATGAACGACAAGACAATTCCACTGAAAAAGGGCGGTACGAACCGCAAGGACAGGCTCGCGGAGCAATTGCGTGCCAATCTGCAGAAGCGCAAGGCGCAGTCGCGCTCGCGCCGCACCGGCGAAGCCGACCAACGACCGGACGGGCTCGGCTCGGCGAAGGAAATGCAAAAAGATTAACTCAAATCGGCCACTCTTGGCCCGGGGTGGACGAAATCCTATTTCTTGAACCAGGCCGGCCAATGGTCTAGAGGGGCCGATACTCAACCGATTGAACCGGCTTTTTTGGCCGAGAGGGACGTTCTTCCATGGATCGCATCAGAATTGTCGGCGGCAACAAGCTTGCCGGAAGCATTCCGATCTCGGGCGCCAAGAACGCGGCGCTGCCCCTGATGATCGCCTCGCTCCTGACCGACGACACGCTGACGCTGGAAAACGTGCCGCATCTGGCCGATGTCGAGCAGTTGATCCGCATCCTCGGCAATCACGGCGTCGACTATTCGGTCAATGGCCGCCGCGAGAAGCAGAATGAGGGCTATTCGCGCACCATCAATTTCTCGGCCCGCAACATCGTCGACACCACGGCCCCTTATGAGCTCGTGTCGAAGATGCGGGCGTCGTTCTGGGTGATCGGCCCGCTGCTGGCGCGCATGGGCGAGGCCAAGGTGTCGCTGCCGGGCGGTTGCGCCATCGGCACGCGCCCAGTCGATCTTTTCCTCGAAGGCCTGCAGGTGCTGGGCGCCGATATCGACGTCGACACCGGCTACGTCATCGCCAAGACCCGGAATGGTCGCCTCGTCGGCAACCGCTACGTCTTCCCTAAGGTCTCGGTCGGCGCCACCCACGTCCTGATGATGGCGGCGTCGCTGGCCAAGGGCGAGACGGTGCTTGAAAACGCCGCCTGCGAGCCCGAGATCGTCAACCTCGCCGAGTGCCTCAATGCCATGGGCGCGAAGATTTCCGGCGCCGGCACGCCAACCATCACCATCGATGGCGTCGAATCGCTGTCGGGCGCCCGCGTGCGCGTCATTCCCGATCGCATCGAGACCGGCACCTATGCCATGGCCGTAGCCATGACCGGCGGCGACGTCGTGCTCGAAGGCGCGCGACCCGAACTGCTGCAGACCGCGCTCGACGTGATTTCGCAGACCGGCGCCGAGATCACGCCGACCAATTCCGGCATTCGCGTCAGACGCAACGGCGCCGGCATCTCGCCGGTCGATGTGACGACGGCGCCCTTCCCGGCCTTCCCGACCGATCTGCAGGCGCAGTTCATGGGCCTGATGACCATGGCCAAGGGCAAGTCGCGCATCACCGAGACGATCTTCGAAAACCGCTTCATGCATGTGCAGGAACTGGCTCGGCTCGGCGCCCACATCACGCTTTCGGGCCAGACGGCGATCGTCGACGGCGTGCCGAAGTTGAAGGGCGCGCCGGTCATGGCGACCGATCTTCGCGCCTCCGTGTCGCTGGTCATCGCCGGCCTGGCAGCCGAAGGCGAGACCACGGTCAACCGTGTCTACCATCTCGACCGCGGCTTCGAGCGGCTCGAGGAAAAGCTTTCCAATTGCGGCGCGGTGATCGAGCGGATTTCGGCGTAGCCAATCGCCAGGCCTCGCGGCGCGGTTGCGCGGACGGGAAGGACCCTCCTGGAGCCTGGTTCATCTCGATTAAGGTCGAGATGAGCCTCCAGATTCCTGTCTGAGCATGATCTTTTGCGAAAACCGGTTTCCACTTTTCGGGATCATGCTCTAACAGAAGGCTGAACAATCAACCTTCAGGTGCGAAATCCGCATGACCGCCCTTAAGCTTATCGCACTCGACGACCAGGATCTGAGCATCGTTTCGGCCCATGTCCAGGATGCCGTGATGAAGGTCTCGGACCTCGAGTTTCTGCCTTCGGCAAAGCGTTTCGTGCTGACCATGAACCGCTTTGTCTGGGAGGCCAAATCCAGCCTGTTTCGCCAGCACAATGAGCGGCGGCAGGCCGTGCTGCATTTCGACCGCGTGCTCGGCGCCAAGACCAATGGCATTGCTCGAGACAAGCCGGCCGAGGTCCTGTCGCTGCTGGCGGTCAGTTTCATCGAGATCAGCAAGCCGGCCGGTATCGTCGAGCTGATCTTTTCGGGCGGCGGTACCATCATGCTCGATGTCGAGTGCATCGAGGCCCGCCTTGCCGACATCGGCGGCGCGTGGGAAGCCACCTCGCGTCCCGTCCACAAGGCTTGAGCGTCCGATGGCCATCACGCTTCGTCAGTCCGATGCCGATTTCGAGCAGCGTTTCGCCGCCTTCCTTTTGACCAAGCGAGAGGTGTCGGCCGATGTCGATGCCGCGGTGCGCGACATCATCGCGCGCGTGCGCGCCGAGGGCGACGCGGCGCTGATCGACTACACCAGGAAATTCGACCACGCCGACCTCGGAAGTCTCGGCATTGCCGTATCAAAGGACGACATTGCCCGGGCTTACCAGACCGCCGACCCTAAGACGATCGAGGCGCTGGAATTCGCGCGCGACCGTATCCGCTCGCATCATGAGCGGCAGCGGCCCAGGGATGATCGCTATACGGATGCCGCCGGCGTCGAGCTCGGCTCGCGCTGGACGGCGATCGAGGCGGTCGGGCTCTATGTGCCGGGCGGCACCGCGAGCTATCCAAGCTCGGTGCTGATGAACGCCATACCGGCTGGGGTGGCGGGCGTCGAACGCATCGTCATGGTCGTGCCCGCGCCCGGCGGCATCATCAATCCGATGGTGCTGGTGGCGGCTGATATCGCTGGCGTGTCGGAAATTTATCGTGTCGGCGGCGCCCAGGCGATTGCCGCGCTCGCCTACGGCACCGAAACGATCAAGCCGGTGGCCAAGATCGTCGGACCCGGCAATGCCTATGTGGCGGCGGCCAAGCGCCAGGTGTTCGGCACCGTCGGCATCGACATGATCGCCGGGCCCTCGGAAGTGCTTGTCGTGGCCGACGGCAGCAACGATCCGGACTGGATCGCCGCCGACCTGCTGGCCCAGGCCGAGCACGATGCGTCGGCGCAGTCGATCCTGGTCACCGACGATCCGGCCTTCGGTCGTGCCGTCGAACGGGCCGTGGAACGCCAATTGCAGAGCCTGCCGCGCGCCGAGACGGCAGCGGCGAGCTGGCGCGATTTCGGCGCGGTGGTCGAGGTCGTCACGATCGACGCCGCGCTGCCGCTGGTCGACCGCATCGCCGCAGAACATGTCGAACTTGCCATCGACGATGCCGAAGGGTTTCTCGCGCGGATGCGCAATGCCGGTGCCGTGTTTCTCGGCCGCCACACGCCGGAGGCCATCGGCGACTATGTCGGTGGCTCCAACCACGTGCTGCCCACGGCACGCTCGGCGCGCTTCTCGTCTGGCTTATCCGTGCTCGACTTCGTCAAGCGCACCTCGATCCTGAAGCTTGGACCGGAGCAGCTGCGGATTCTGGCGCCGGCGGCGATTGCGCTCGCCAAGGCGGAAGGCCTCGATGCGCACGGCCGCTCCGTCGCCATACGGCTGAACATGTAGGCCGTCATGTCGGACTCCGATCAAACCCGCGCCAGGCTGATCGATGTCGAACTCGATGAATCGATCGGCCGTTCGACGCCCGATGTCGAGCATGAGCGTGCGGTGGCGATCTTCGACCTGATCGAGGAGAACAGTTTTCAACCCGTCAATGACAGCGGCCCCGGGCCATACCGGCTAAAACTGTCACTGGCCGAGCAACGCCTGGTCTTTGCCGTAGCGCGCGAGGACGGGGATGCCGTCGTCACCCACATCCTGTCGCTGACGCCGCTCAGGCGCATCGTCAAGGATTACTACATGATCTGCGAAAGCTATTACGACGCCATCCGCTCCTCGACGCCGAGCCATATCGAGGCAATCGACATGGGCCGCCGCGGCCTGCACAATGAGGGCTCGCAAACGCTGATGGACCGGCTGGCCGGCAAGATCGACATCGATTTCGATACGGCGCGCCGGCTGTTCACGCTGGTCTGCGTGCTGCACTGGCGGGGCTAGCCCTGGCTGCCCTGCCCCGCTCGATCCTGTTCCTGTGCGGCATGAACGCCGTGCGCTCGCCAATGGCCGAACAGCTGGCGCGGCGGGCGCTGCCGGCCACTGTCTTCGTCGCCTCGGCCGGCGTTCGCGCCGGCGAGCGCGATCCGTTCGTCGATGCGGTGCTGGCCGAGGAAGGGATGTCGCTGGGCGAGCGTCACCCAAGGACGATGGACGATCTCGAAGACGACTATTTCGACCTCATCGTCACGCTGGCGCCAGAAGCGCACCATGCCGCACTCGAACTCACCCGCTCGCTCGCCGTAGAGGTCGAATACTGGCCGACGCCGGACCCGACCGACGCCGCCGGCACGCGCGAGCAGATCATGGCCAGCTATCGCGACGTACGCGAGCGGCTGAAAGCGCGCATAGGTCGGCGTTTTTTGCTTCCAGAAGCAAAAAACGAGACGGATTAAGCGTGTTCACAAGCGGGCGTTTATCATATAGGTTCCGCCGAAATTCCGGCCAGGGCGCTGGAACTACCATCCAAGCAAAGGTATCGAATGCCGAAGGAAGAAGTCCTCGAGTTTCCGGGTGTCGTGACGGAATTGTTGCCCAACGCGATGTTCAGGGTGAAACTCGAAAACGAACACGAGATCATCGCCCATACAGCCGGCCGCATGCGCAAGAACCGCATCCGCGTGCTGACCGGCGACAAGGTTCTGGTCGAGATGACGCCATACGACCTGACCAAGGGCCGCATCACCTATCGTTTCAAGTAAGCAAAGCGCGACTGGTCCGCGATGAGCATTTTGCAGAAGCTGGTGCTTGCCTCGGGTTCGCCGCGCCGGATCGAGCTCTTGCAGCAGGCCGGCATCGAGCCGGACCGCGTGCTGCCGGCCGATGTCGACGAGACGCCGCTGCGCGCCGAGCATCCGCGCTCTCTGGCCAAGCGGCTGTCGAAGGAAAAGGCCGAGAAGGCGTTCGCCTCGCTGACGGCCGAGGCCGACTATGCGCCTGGCTTCGTGCTGGCCGCCGATACGGTGGTCGCCGTCGGGCGGCGCATCCTGCCCAAGGCTGAAACCCTCGACGACGCCGCCAATTGCCTCGGGCTGCTGTCGGGCCGTTCGCACCGGGTCTATTCCGGCATCTGCCTGATCACGCCGGGCGGCAAATTGCGCCAGCGACTGGTCGAGACGCGGGTGCGCTTCAAGCGGCTGCCGCGCGAGGAAATCGACGCCTACGTGGCCTCCGGTGAATGGCGCGGCAAGGCCGGCGGCTATGCCGTCCAGGGTCTCGCCGGCGCCTTCGTCGTCAAGCTGGTCGGTTCCTACACCAACATCGTCGGCCTGCCTCTCTACGAGACAGTGGCGCTGCTTGCCGGCGAAGGCTTCAAGGTGCATCGCGGGTGGCAAGTGGGAGCCCGGCTGTGAGCCTGGACGACAAGGTCACGCCGCTGCGGCCGAAGCGCCCCTGCCCCGAATGCGGCAAGCCCTCGGCGCGCGAGACCTATCCGTTCTGCTCGACGCGCTGCAAGGACATCGACCTCAACCGCTGGCTGAAGGGCGCCTATGTCATCTCCGCCCGCGACGACGAGGAAGAAACGGACGCCGACGAGCCTAAGTGAGGCCAGACTGCCGGGAGCGGCCCATCAAGCCGCCTCGGTCTTGTGCCCCACACGCGCCCAGGCCGGCAGCCAGTCGCCGTGGGCGGCGAGGAGATCATCGACCAGTGACCAGATCTGGTCGAGATCGAGCTCGGCTGCGGTGTGCGGATCCATCATCGCAGCATGGTAGATGTGCTCGCGGTTCTCGCTCATCAGCGCCCGCACCGTCAATTCCTGCACGTTGATGTTGGTGCGGATCAGCGCCGTCAATTGCGGCGGCAGGTCACCGATGTAAGTCGGCTGGATGCCGGAGGCGTCGACCAGGCACGGCACTTCGGCGGCGCAATCGCGGGGCAGCGAGGTGATGCAGCCATTGTTGCGGACATTGCCGTAGATCACCGAGGGTTCGCCCGTCCACACCGAGTTCATGATCGAGGAGGCATACTCCTTCGACTCCTCAACCTCGATCCGCTGGGCTGACCGGTAGGCCTGCGCCTGGTCTTTCCAGCGCTCGATCTGCTCGATGCAGCGTTTGGGATATTCGTCGAGCGGAATGCCGTATTTCTCGATCAAATCGGGGCGGCCTTCCTTGATGAAATAGGGCGTGTATTCGGCGAAATGCTCCGAGCTTTCGGTGACGAAATAGCCTAGCCGCGTCAGCATCTCGTAGCGCACCTTGTTGGGGCAGCGCGGATTCCAGCCGGGCTTGGGCGCGCGGCCTTCGCGATAGGCGCGCACGAGATCGGGATAGAGGTCGCGGTAGGAACCGTCGGGCTGGCGATGCTCGAATTTCAGGTAAAAGGCCATGTGGTTGATGCCGGCCGAGCGATAGCGGATCTCTTCGTAGGGAAGGTCGAGATCGTGCGCCAGCTCCATTGCCGTGCCCTGCACCGAATGGCAGAGGCCGACCTGCCTGATCTCAGGATATTTCTCTGATATCGCCCAGGTGTTGATCGCCATCGGGTTGACGTATTGCAGCATGATCGCCTGCGGGCAGACGGCGAGCATGTCCTCGCAGATCTTCCACAGATGCGGCACGGTCCTCAATCCGCGCATGATGCCGCCGACGCCGAGCGTGTCGGCGATCGTCTGGCGCAGGCCGTATTTCTTCGGCACTTCGAAGTCGGTGACCGTGCAGGGCTCATAGCCGCCGATCTGGAAGGCGACGACGACGAAGTCGGCGCCCGCCAGCGCCTTGCGCTGGTCGGAATGCGTCTCGGCCTTCGCCTTGACCCCGAGCGTCGCGATCAGCTTGTTGACGACGATGGCGCTCTCTTCGAGCCGCTGCGGATTGATGTCCATCAGCGCGATCGTGGCGCCCGAAAGCGACGGCCGCTGCAGCACGTCGCCGACAATGTTCTTCATGAACACCGTCGAGCCGGCGCCGATGAATGTGATCTTGGGATTTCTTGCCACGCTAACCTCCGGCATATGTTCAAGCCACATCGAAAGCGGCCCTGACGAGCCGTTCGGTGTAGGCGGTCTTGGGATTGGTGAGGACCTCGTCGACGGGGCCCTGTTCGACGATCTTGCCGTGCTGCATGACGATGACGCGGTGGCACAGCGCGCGCACCACCTTGAGGTCGTGCGAGATGAACAGGTAGCTCAAGCCCCGCTCGTCCTGCAGCTTGCGCAAGAGGTCGATGATCTGCGCCTGGACGGAGAGGTCCAGCGCCGAGGTGGGCTCGTCGAGCAGGATGAATTCGGGCTCGAGCGCGATGGCGCGGGCGATGGCGACGCGCTGGCGCTGACCGCCCGAGAATTCGTGCGGGAAACGCGAAAGGATATCCCCCGGCATGCCGGCACTGACCAGCGCCTCGCGCACCCGGTCGACCCGCTCGGCCCGTGTCGCGCCTATGCTGTTGACGACCAGCCCTTCCTCGATGATCTGGCCGATCGTCATGCGCGGATTGAGCGAAAAGAAAGGATCCTGGAAAACGATCTGCATGCGCGCGCGCAGTGGCCGCATCTCGTTGCGTGACAGGCCCTGGATCGGTTGGCCGTCGAAACGGATTTCGCCGCGCTTGGTGTCGATCAATCTCAGCAGCGCCTGGCCGAATGTGGTCTTGCCGGAACCGGATTCGCCGACAAGCCCCAGCGTCTCATGGCGGCAAAGCTTGAGGCCGAGATCGTCGACGGCGACCAGCTCACGCCAGTCCGGCCTCAGGAAACTGCCGTGACGCAGCATGAAGCAGACGCGCACATCATTCGCTTCGAGGATGGCGCCGCTGCCCTCGGGAAGCGGTTGCGGACGCCCACGCGGCTCCGCGGCGAGCAGCCGCTGCGTGTAGGGATGCTGTGGGTCCGCAAACAGCCGTTCGGTGACGTTGTGCTCGCACATCGCGCCATGCTGCATGACGTAGACATAGTCGGAGAATTTGCGCACCACGGTGAGATCGTGGGTGATCAGGATCACCGCCATCCGCAGTTCTTTTTGCAGATTGCGGATCAGGTTCAGGATTTGCGCCTGGACGGTGACGTCGAGCGCGGTGGTCGGCTCATCGGCAATCAACACGTCAGGATCGTTGGCCAGCGCCATGGCGATCATTACGCGCTGCCGCTGACCGCCCGAAAGCTGGTGCGGATACTGTTTGAGCCGCGCCTCCGGCTCGGGGATCTGGACATGCCGCAAGAGTTCGAGCGCCCGTGCCCAGGCCTGCCTGCGGCTCACCTTGCGGTGCACCCGGATCGCCTCGACGATCTGGCTGCCGACCGTATAGATCGGGTTGAGCGAGCTCATCGGCTCCTGGAAGATCATCGAGATGCGGTTGCCGCGCAGCTTGCGCCGCTCGCTCTCGGGGAATTTCAGGATGTCCTGGCCATCGTAACAGATGCTCGATTTCGGCGACACGGTGGCCCGGCGCGACAGCAGCCCCATGACGGCGCGCGCCGTCACCGACTTGCCGGAACCGGATTCGCCGACGATGGCGATCGTCTCGCCGCGATAGAGCTGGAACGAGATGTCCTTGACCGCTTCGACAACGCCGTGCTCGACCTTGAAGGCGACCTCGATGTTGCGGGCGTCGATGATGGGCTGGTCCTGGCGCCCGTCATGGTCATGACGAACGGTGGGGGCGAAGGATTCGGCGAGTGCGACGGTCATCCCAGCCACCTCAATACGGATCGACGGCATCGCGCAGGCCGTCGCCCAGCGCGTTGAAGGCAAAAACGGTGACGAGCACGAAACCGACCGGCGACAGGATCCAGGGATAGGTGCCGATGACGGAATAGGTCGCGGTGTCCTGCAGCATCAGGCCCCACGAGATCAGCGGAGGCTTGACCGCAAAGCCGAGGAACCCGAGGAAGCATTCGAGCAGCACCACCGTCGGGATCGCCAAGGTGACGGCGACAATCACGTGGCTCATCACATTGGGCAAGATGTGCTGCAGGATGATGCGCCGGTCGGTGGCGCCGACCGCCATTGCGGCGCGCACATACTCGATGCGGGCCAGCGCCAACGTCTTACCGCGCACCTCGCGCGACATCTGCGCCCAGCCCAGCGCCGACATGACGACGATGACAAAGGCGAGGAAGACATTGGTCGGCGCGGTGACGGGGATCAGCGTCGTCAGCGCAAGATAGAGCGGCAGCTGCGGGAAGGCGAGCACCAGTTCGACGAAGCGCTGCATCCAGATATCGAACCGGCCGCCGAAATAGCCGGAAACCATGCCGACGGTGGTGCCGATGACGGTTATGATGAAGACGACCGTCAGCGCGATCATCAGCGAGACGCGCGAACCATGTATGGCGCGCGACAGGATATCGCGGCCGAACTTGTCGGTACCGAGGAAATGCACCGGCTGGCCGTCCATCGAGGCGAAGAAATGCCGGTCCGCCGGGACCAGCCCGAAGAGCTTGTAGGGCGCGCCTTCGACAAAGAAGCCAAGCAGTCTCGGATGGTCGTAGTCGGGGCCGACGACGGGCTGGAAGGTGACCGGATCGAGGTCGGCCGAATCGGCCAGCGCATAGACCCGTGGCCGCGCGACGAAATTGCCGTCTTTGTCGTGGAAGGAGGGCACTTGCGGCGGAGCGAAGCCGACATCGGTCGCCTTCGGGTCCATCGGCGCCAGGAATTCGGCGAACACGGCCATCACCAGCAACAGAACGACGAGCCAAAGCCCGGCCATGCCGGTCCAGGAGCGCTTCAACCGACGCCAGACGAGCGCGATATAGCTCTCATTGCCGCGCGCCGGTTTGGCGACGATGGGTCCTTCCGCCGGCAGCGGTGGAGGTGATGGATCGCGGGCCAGCATCTAGCTCTCTCCGTATTGGCGGATGCGCGGGTCCAGCAGGACGAGCAGCATGTCGGCGATGATGTTGCCGACGATCAGTGTCGCCGACAGCACCATCATGAAGGTGGCCGTGACATAGACATCACCGACCGCCATCGAACCGACGATCGCCGGGCCGACGGTCGGCAGCGCGAAGATAATCGCCGTCTCGATCTCGCCGGTGAGCATGTAGGGCAACACCACACCCTGATACATGACGAGTGGATGCAGCGCATTGGGCACGGCGTGCCGCATGACGACGGCGCTACCGGTCAGGCCCTTGGCTCTCGCCGTCTCGACATATTGCGCGTTAAGCGTATCCAGCAGATTGCCGCGCATGACGCGCATATTGTAGGCGAGGCCGCCGAAAGTGGCGATCGCCACCACCGGCCAGACATGCTTGACCAGGTCGACGAACTTCGCCCAAGACCATGGCGCGCCGCCATATTGCGGCGAGAAGAATGAGCCGATCTCCGACAGGTTGAACTGGAAGACGAGGAGATAGACGATGATCAGCGCCATCAGGAAGCGCGGCACGGTCATGCCGAGGAAGGCGATGGCCGAGAGCGTCGAGTCGATCCACGTGTATTGCCTTGTCGCCGCCCATATGCCGAACGTGATGCCCAGCACCGACGCGAGCAGATGGCAGACCAGCGCCAGGAGCAGCGTTCTCGGCAGGCGCTCGCCGACGACATCGGCCACCGGCTTGTTGTAGTAGAGGCTGTAGCCGAAATCGCCGCGAGTAATGATTCCGCCGATCCAGTTGAGATACTGGACGGGCAGCGGCTTATCGAGGCCGTGTTCGACGCGGTAGGCCTGGGCCTGCGCATCGGCCTCGGCGAAGGACGCGCCGCCCTGGTTGATCAGCTGCGAACGGATGTAGTCGGCATAGTCACCAGGTGGCGCCTGGATGATGGCGAAGGTGACGAGGCTCAAGATTGCGAGGACCGGTATTGCCGACGCTATGCGCATAAGCAGGAATCGCAGCATGGACGGTCGGCTTCCTCATTTCGCCGGACGCTCCCATTGAGGGTCGTTCGGAGGTTGGTTTGCCCCGGCCGCGCCAGCGGCGCGGCCGGGTCTCTCTTGGTCAGGGGAGGTAAACTTACATCGGACCCTTGTCTCCGGGCTTGCCCGGGAGCTCCTGCGGGAACAATTCGTATTTCGCCTGCTTGTCGGCCGCGACGAAGACGCGTTCTCGGACGATCGAATCCTCGGCCCAGTTGAACATGAAGATCGGCGTGCCCTGCGGAATGTTCGAGAAGCGCTTGTTGACGATCAGCGCGCCGGGATATTCCGTCAGGCCAATATTGTAGACGTGTTCGGTCGAGATCTTCTGGAACTGTTTCATCAGGCTGGCGCGCTTGTCGTTGTCCTCTGACGCGACGAACTTGTTGACGATGTCGACGAGGTCTTTTTCGAAAGGCATCAGGTCGACCTCGCCGCTTTCCGGCGCACGGTGATTCCAGCTGGTTTTGGGGCCGACAGGCGCAAGCTGTTCGGTGTTCTGCACAACCGAGGTCAGTTCCTGGTCGTTGCGCCGGATCAACCAGTCGAAACGGCCGGAATACTGCGAGGCGTCGCGCTGGGTACCGTTGAGGCCGTTCAGCACGACCCTCAAGCCCAGCTTTTCCATTTGCGCGACGACACCTTCGGCAAGGCTTTTGTCGGTGCCGTAGTCGTTGTTGACGAGCATCACGATCTCGACGTTCTTACCGCCGGCAGTGCCCGCCGGGAAGTTCACGAAACCGTCGCCGTCCGTGTCCTTGAGGCCGGCCTTGGCGAGTTCGGCCTTGGCGCCCGCGAGGTCGAATGGATAGTAGACGGTGGACTTGCGGTCATAGAAGCTTGTGCCCGAGGAGAAGCCGCCGGGATAGATGGCGGTGAACGGCCCCTTGACCAGGGAGTCGCCCAGTGCCTTGCGGTCGAGTGCCATGGTGACGGCCTTGCGGAAGTCCTCATTGCGGTTCAGCTCACGGACTGCCTGGCTGCGCTCGTCCGGGTTGCCCCAGCCATTGGCGGAATAGTTCAGGCGCAGATTGTAGCCGATGAGGCGTGGACCAAAGGCGAGCCGTGCCGGCGCGTTGGCTTCAGCGGCGCGCTTCAACGAGGCGACAAAGTTTTCCGGCTGCTCGAGGTTGGAGAAGTCGCCCGAGCCAGCGACCGCCTGGACGTCGCGGTCGGCCCAGGTCGACAGCTTGTACTGCAGTTCGTTGAGATAGGGCAACTGGTTGCCCTTTTCGTCGACCTTCCAATAGTAGGGGTTGCGGCGCATGACGATGATGTCGTCCGGCCGGTAGTCGACCGGCACCCAGGCGCCCATCACCGGCATGTTCATATATTCCGGCGGAAAGGCGTTCTTGAACTGGTCGTAGGTGTTCTTCGAATATTTCGGATGCTGCGGCTTCAATATGTGCGCGGGGCCGGGGCAGAAGGTGCCATAGGCCATGGCGTAGAGGTACTGTTTCGGGAAGGCTTCCTTGAAGGTCCACTCGACAGTGTAGTCGTCGATCTTCTTCAGCGTCGTGCCGACGCCGAAGGTTTCCGGCGTCGCGCCATTGAGCGGCGAGACGTTCGGGTCGACCACCTCGTCATCCCAATAGAACATGACGTCGTCGGCGTTGAAGGCCACGCCATCAGACCATTTGGCGCCCTCGATCAGATGCATGGTCAGCTTGTGCCCGTCCTTCGACCAATCCCAGCTTTTGGCAAGGTTCGGCAGCGGCTCGGTGTCCTTGGCTTCGACCTGGAACAGTGGCGCCGTGCGCGTCAGACATTCGGAAAGGCCAATATCGATGCCGCCCCAGCCTTGCGTCTGGCCGGCACCATAGTTCCAGCCTTCCGGCCGGCCGCCGATGACATGGCGCATCGTATCGCCATAGACGCCCACGCCGTCAGGCATGTTGGCCGTCTTGAAGACCAGCGGCTCCTTGGGCAGCCTGTCCTTCACCGGCGGCAGCTTGCCGGTCTTGACGTATTTTTCGGTCACCCAATCCGGCTCATGATATTCCGGCAGGGCTTTGAACTCCAGGATGGAGTCACGCGCGACGTACTTGATCTTGCCCTCGGCGGGAAAAGTCGCCGGCACCGGCGGGACTGTCGGCTCTGAAGCGAAAGCGTTGAGTGCCGGAACCGAGACGCTCAGCGCCAGTCCGGCGGCAAGACTGATATTGCGTAAATTCCTCACGGTCTCTCTCCCTCTTGTTTGTTCCGGAGCTTTTATACCTGCTCCGCTTCTCCTCGAATCCAAACGACTTCGTGGCAGTGGATCCCCCTCCCGTAGATCCACCATCACCGCATGAAATTTCAGCCGGCTTGTTTCAGCGCGGCTTTTTCGGCGCGCAATTCCTCGATCGAGCGCACGCTGCGCCGCGCCGCGCCGGCCCATTCGCGGGTCTTGACCTCGGATGTCGACAGCCGCGCCCTGGCGGCCGGAACCGCGTGGGCATATTGCGGCAGCCAGGCTGCCTGGGCGACGACCATTTCGTCGACCATCTGCCAGACCTCCTCCGGGGTTGAAACCGCGCCGACCAGCGGGTCATGCAATACGGCGAGCTTGAGCAGATCGATGTCGCCGGCTATAGCGGCATGGACCGACATGCGCTGGACGTTGATCGAGGAGATGCAGGTGGCCGCACAGGCTTCCGGCAAGGTGATGCCGGCGGCCATGTTGATGCCGAAGCGGTCGACGAAACCGGGCGACTCGATGATGGCGTCCTGCGGCAGGTTGGTGATCACGCCATTGTTCTTGACGTTGAAGTGGCCGCGATAGACGCGGTTGGTCTCCAGCGCCTCCAGGATGTGACTGGCATGCTCGTTGGAGCGTTTTTTGGGATCGATCGGCTGTGATGCCGCTTCGAGGAACTGCGGGTACTCCGTTTCGAACCAGTTGCGGGTTTCGGTCGAGTAGCGGAGATAGCCGCCCGTCTCGCCGTGGATCCAGTCGGACATATCGATCCAGCGCGTGATCTCGTCGGGGCGTTTGCGGTACCAGGGCAGATACTCGGAAAGATGGCCGTTGCTTTCGGTCGAATAGACACCGAAGCGCTTCAAGACATCTATGCGCAGCTTCTCCTGCCTGGAATAGACCGGATGCGCCTCGAAGGCGGCGACCAGTTCGTCCTTGCCGATCTCGCGGCCGTTGAGGCGCAGATCGATGAACCAAGTCTGGTGGTTGATGCCGGAGCAGACATAGTCGAGCTCCTGTCTGGACTTCGCGCCCAGCACCTCGGCGATCTGCTCGGCGCCGTGCTGGACACCGTGGCAGAGCCCGACGGTGTCGACCTTGCCGTACTCGATCGCAGCCCAGGTGTTCATCGCCATCGGGTTGGCGTAGTTCAGGAATTTGGCGTTCGTCTCGGCAACCTCGCGTATGTCCTTGCAGAAATCCAGGATCACCGGAATGTTGCGCTGGCCATAGAGAATGCCACCGGCGCAGATCGTGTCGCCGACGCATTGGTCGATGCCGTATTTCAGGGGAATCCTGATATCGTCGGCATAGGCTTCGAGGCCGCCGACCCGCACGCAGCTGATGACATAGCGTGCGCCTTCGATTGCCTTGCGGCGGTCGGTGGTCGCCGTCACCTTGGTCGGCAGTCTGTTTGCCTCGACAATCCTGTCGAGGATCGCCTTGATCATCTCAAGATTGTGCGCGCTGACGTCGGTCAGCGCGAATTCGATGTCTGTGAATTCGGGCACGCACAGGATGTCGGTGAACAGCTTCTTGGTGAATCCAACGCTGCCGGCACCAATGATAGCGATTTTGAAACTCATCTGCCGGACCTCATTTCGTTCGAATGGCAGGCAAGGAACGACAAGGAAAGGTTCCGCCACATGCCATGACATGTGTGCAGGACACGCCGGAATCCGGCCATGCCAACCTCCCTGTCCGCTCCTCGACTGCGGATCTCTCTCGCTTTTCGAAGGGGATTATGCGCTTATTCACGAGCGCGACCAGAGAAGGATTGTGCTTTGAAGGGTAATTTTGTGCTGCAGGATTTGATAGCCAACGGACAGTCCATGCGCACGATCTCGCTGCCCCGCGGCCGCCAGCGCCTGCACGCCATGCCGACGAGCACGGGCTATGAAGTGCGCGAGGACGAGATCTACGACTGGGACGGCCGCAAGCGCGGCCAGACACCGTTCACCGTGCTCCAGCACACGATCAGCGGGACAGGCCGGCTGCGCTATGAGAACCGCAACTACCGCCTGCAGAAGAACGACACATTGCTGGTGCTGGTGCCGCACAACCACCGCTACTGGCTGGCCAAGGATGAGCGTTGGGAATATTTCTGGATTTCGATGAACGGCGATGAGGCGCTGCGCATCCACAAATCCATACTCGGCACCTCGGGTCCGGTGTTTCGGTTGCAGCCGGCGACGATCGACCATCTTGCCGATTGCAGCCTGCGCCTCATCAAGGGCGCCGCATCGCCGGGTGCTGCTTCCGCCGTCGCCTACGAAGCCGCGATGGCGCTCTATGACGATGTCTTCGGCTCACACGCCTTTGCCGAAAAACAGAGTGCCATGCAGCCGGTCATCGATCACATCAGTGCCAATCTCGACAAGCCGCTGCAGGTGGCGGACCTGGTCCAGATCAGTGGCCTCAGCCGGGCCCATTTCTCACGCTGTTTCGCCGAGAGCGAAGGCCTGCCGCCCGCCGAGTTCGTGCTACAGCAGCGCCTGCAACGCGCGGCGAAGCTGCTGACCAAGGTGGACTTCCTGCCGGTGAAGGAAGTCGCCATCCTGTGCGGCTTCGACGACGCGAATTATTTTTCGAAGGTCTTCCGCCGCTGCTACGGGATCACGCCCAGCCAATTCCGTACCACCGGCATGTACGCCAGCATGAGAACCCCGGCCAGACGCGGCGCCAGCGTGCCGGACGACGAGACCTGACGCCGCCTTGGGATCGTGGTTTCATGCATGTCGACCAAAACCGCTGCGCACTTCTGGGCGACATGCATCAGGCAGCGTGGAGCCTGCCGCCATCCAGCCACTCGAGATCGGCCGGCGAAAGCGTGATGTCGAGTGCGCGCAGGCTGTCGTCCAACTCGCCCAGGGTGCGTGGCCCGATCAGCGGAATGGATGGGAAGGGCTGATTGAGCACATAGGCCAGCGCAACATGGATCGGGCTCTTGCCCAGCCGCGCGGCAAGTTCGATCGCCCGGTCGCGGCGGCCGAAATTCCGCTCCGAGTACCAGACCCGCACCAGTTCCTCATTGTCGTGCCTGTCGCGCCCGGCGCGGTCGGTGAAGAAGCCGCGCCCCTGGCTCGACCAGGCGAAGTTCGGCATCTGCCGGGCGGCCAGCCAGGTCTTCCACGCATCGGTCGAGGAGGTCACGCAGCCGGCCCAGATCGGCTCCAGCATTTCGGCCAGCGAGAAGTTGTTGGACAATGCGCCGGGCTTCTGTTTGCCGGTCCGCTCGGCATAGGCAATAGCCTCGTCCATGCGTTCCATCGTCCAGTTCGAGCCGCCGAACGGGCCGCGGATGCGGCCGGCATTCACCTCACGATCCATCGCATCGACGAATTCACCTACGGGCACATCGGGATTGTCGCGATGCATGAAATAGACATCGACATGGTCGGTTTGCAGGCGGTCGAGTGACTGGTCAAGCTGCTTGCCGATCACATCGGGATAGCAGAGCGGCGAATGCGCGCCCTTGGCGATGACCACCGATTGCGCGCGCACGCAGCGGCTTTTCAGCCACTCGCCAAGCAGCGCCTCGGTGTAACCGCCGCCGTAGACATAGCCGGTGTCGAAGAGATTGCCGCCGGCCTCGAAAAAGGCATCGAGCAGGATCGACCCGGAAGAAAAGGTGCGGAAATCCTCGAAGCCGAGCGCCACCACGGACGCCGGCTTCGACAGGCCCGGAATGGTGCGCTTGGCGATCGCCGTTCCGCCGGAGCGTAAAGGCCGGCCGGAGATGGTGTTGGTGCGCTGTGGGGCCTTCTCGATCCCGTATTCCAGGCCCGCCGCCGCCCGCCATCTGTCGAGGACGCGCAAGGTGCCGAGACTGTCGGCCCAGTCCATGCCCGGCCATGCGAATTCCTGCCGCCCGGCGAGGATGGACTCACCGGCGGCGTCGACCTCGAAAGAATAGACATGGCGCTTTTCGTCGACGCTGATGGTCTCGCGCGCGCCGTCGGATCCGATCACGTCGATCTGGCCCAGGCCGACGTTGCGGTCGCCGCCGGCGAACCAGAAGTCCGGCACCTCGATGCGACCCCTGGTGCCGAAGATTCTGAGCACATTGTCCTGGTTGAGCGAGACGCTGCAGGAAACTTCGGCGATGATGCCGCCTGGGAAATGCAGCACCGCCGAAGCCCATTCGTCGACACCGGACTGGCCAAGGTGGGCCGTACCAACCACCTTGTCCGGCTCGGCGAAGGGGAGGCCCGCCGCCGCCCCGGCAATCAGCCGCGCCATCGAGACCGGATAGCCGCCGACATCAAGGATGCCGCCACCGGCAAGATCGTTGGCATAGAGCCGATGCTCCGGCATGAAGCCCGGCATGGCAAAGCCGAAACTCGACTTGATCATCCTGATATCGCCGATGACGCCCGATCTGATCAGTTCCACCAGCTTCAGCGTCTGCGGGTGCAGCCGGTACATGAAGGCTTCGCCGAGAAAGGTGCCGGCCTTGCGCGCGGCATGGATCATGGCGTCGGCCTCGAAGGCGGTCAGCGCAAGCGGCTTTTCGCAAAGCACGTGTTTGCCAGCTTCCGCCGCCCTGATCGCCCATTGCGCGTGGCCGGGATGCGGTATCGAGATGTAAATGGCGTCGATGTCGGGATCGGCGAGCAAGGAATCGTAGCCATCAACGATGCGGGCGCCGGGAAAACTTTCGGCGAGGCCCGGCTTGGCGGGATTGCGCGCGCCGATGGCAACGAGCTTGCCGGTGCGCGAAGCGGCCGCGCCACCGGCAAAGGCCTGGGCGATGCTGCCCGGGCCGAGAATGCCCCAGCGAATGGGCGTTGTTGAAGTCATTGTCATTCTCCTTGAAGGCTGGAACCGGCGGCCGTCAGCGCAGCCGCAGCCCCTTTTCATCGAACAGGTAGGATTTGCGGATGGAAACCGTGATCTCGGACGCATCGGGAACGTTTGCCGCGTCGCGCTGGATCACCACGTCGTCACCGTTCGCCGTTCTGGCATAGAGAAAACTTGTGCCGCCCAGGTGCTCGACCACGTCGATGCGCACCACAAGGTCGGTGTCGCCCTCTCCGGCGCTGCCAAAATGTTCGGGACGCACGCCGACCATGACCTTGCTCCCTGCTTCGGGTGCGGCACCCGTCAGCGGTTGCGCGATACGGGTCTTCTCCTGACCCGCCAGTTCGACCACGACACCATGTACATCGTGCCCGACAATGCGGCCGCTGATGAAGTTCATCTTCGGCGAGCCGACAAAACCCGCCACGAACTGATTGTCGGGATTGTCATAAAGATCGAGCGGCCGGCCGATCTGCTCGATATGGCCGGCGCGCATCACGACGATCCTGTCGGCGAGTGTCATCGCCTCGGTCTGGTCGTGCGTGACATAGATCATGGTGGTGCCGAGTTCCTTGTGCAGGCGCGATATCTCGACCCGCATCTGGACACGCAATTCGGCGTCGAGATTGGAAAGCGGCTCGTCGAACAGGAACACCTGCGGTTCGCGCACGATGGCGCGGCCAATGGCAACGCGCTGGCGCTGGCCGCCCGACAATTGCTTGGGACGCCGGTTCATCAATTCATTTATGCGCAGGATTTCGGCGGCTCGCTTGACGCGCCGGTCGGTGTCGGCCTTCGGATTGCCGGTCATCCTGAGCCCAAAACTCAGATTCTGTTCGACGCTCATGTGCGGATAGAGCGCGTAGGACTGGAAGACCATGGCGATGCCGCGGTCGGCCGGCTCGACATCGTTGACGAGCTTGCCGCCGATGGCGATCTCGCCGCCGCTGATGTCCTCGAGCCCGGCGATCATCCTGAGCAGCGTCGATTTTCCACAGCCGGAGGGGCCGACGAAGACGACGAACTCGCCGTCCTTGACGTCGATGTTGGCGCCATGGACGACCTCGAAGACGCCAAAGCGCTTGATGACATTGTTGAGCGTGACTGTCGCCATGCTGTCCCTTACTTGATCGCGCCGGCGGCGATGCCGGCGATGAAATGGCGCTGCAGCAGCACGAAGACGACAAGCATCGGCACCGTCAGCATCACCGCGCCCGCCATGATGCCGCCCCACGACACCTTGGTGAGGCCGATCAGCGTGCCGAGCGCCACCGGCGCCGTCATCGAACCGGGCTGGCTGTTGATCAGGAGCGGCCACAAATAGTTGTTCCAGGAGGCGAGGAACAGGATGATGGCGAGCGCCGCCAGCATCGGCCGCGCCAGGGGCAGTGCGACGAAGAGGAAGATGCGCCATTCCTTCACCCCCTCGACGCGCGCCGCATCGAAAAGGTCGTCCGGCATCATCGAGAAGCTCTGCCGCATGAACAGCACACCGAGCGAATTGAACAGCGGCGGCACGATCAGCGCCACCCAGGTGTTGGCAAGCTTGAAATCGCGCGCCACCATGATGAATTGCGGGATCAGCACCACCGCATAGGGCAGCGTGATGGTGCCGAGGATGATGGCGACAACCACGCCCTTGCCGACGAACCTGTAGCGGGCCAGCGCCCAGCCGGCCATCGACGTCAGCAGCACCGACAGGAACGTGTAGGTCACCGCCACGGAGACCGAAATGCCGATAGCGCCGACGAAGTCGGTGTCACGCTGCAGATTGTTGAAATTGTCCATGAAATTGCCATGCGGCAAAAGCTCGATGCCGGGGCTGAAGATGCCGTTGTCCGGCATGGTCGAGAACACCACCATCATCCACAGCGGAAACAGCCAGATCAGCGCCAGCGGCGTCAGGAACAGATGCAGCGCGATGCTGCGTCCCAGCCTTGCGGAGGAGAGGGAACTCATTTCGGTTCCCTCGTCAGCCACAGTTGCACCAGCGTGATCGCGATCGCCAGCCCGGCCATGGTGTAGGCGACGGCCGACGCGTAGCCGAAGTTGAGCGACCGAAAACCCTGGCGGTAAAGCAACAGGCCAAGCGTCTCGGTGCCGCCGCCGGGTCCGCCGCGCTCGGTGATCAGGAAGGGCTCAGTGAACAGCTGCATGGTGCCGATGATCGACAGCACAAGGCAGAACACGATGACCGGCTTCAAGAGCGGCAAAGTGATAAAGAAGAACTGCTTGAGCTTGCTGACCCGGTCGAGCGTCGCCGCCTCGTAGACATCTTCGGGAATGGACTGCATGCCGGCGAGCAGGATGATGGCGTTGTAGCCGGCCCAGCGCCAGGTGACCGCGATCATGATAAGCGCCATCGCCGGCGTGACGTTGGAAAACCAGTCGACGCTGGGCAGGCCGACGCTGTTCAAGAGCTTGTTGATGATGCCGAAATTGAGGTTGAACATCAGCCGGAAGACCGCCGAGTAGGCAACTTCGCCGACCACGACCGGGGCGAAGAAGGCGAAGCGATACAGGCCGCGCGCCTTGAGCAGCGGCGAGTTCAACAGCACCGCCATCACCAATGCCAGCGTGATCATCACCGGCACCTGGATGACGAGGATGAGCAGCGTGTTCTTCAGTGCGTTGAAGAAGGCGGGGTCGCCGATCAACCGGCCCCAGTTGAAGGTGGGCGCGAACCGCCATGGCACGGTGCGTGTCGCCTGGAAGGAGATCATGAACGAATCGATGATCGGCCACACCCAGAAGATTGCAAAGATCAGCAGATACGGCGCGAGGAAGCGATACGCCGTGGCATTCTGATAGCGCATTGTAGCCTCCTTTCCGCGTTCAAGGGGGTTGCGCGCCCGTGCTGAAACACGTGGCGCGTTCGGCCCCGGACAGCATCAATGCCGCCCGGGACCGTCTCGGTCCAGATCAAGATTTGACGGGCAATCCGGTCGCCGCGGCGATCTGGCTTGCGGCATCGTCGAGCGCTGCCTTGGCGTCGGGGTAGCCGCCGGCCAGATATTTTGTCTGCACGGCGCGGACGATGATTTCGGCGTCGCTCTGGAATTGCGTGCCGCGGCTCGGAACAACCTTGGGCAAGGTGCCGAGGATGTCCTTCCACACCGCCTGGCCGCCCCAGTAGGGCAGGCCTTGCGCGACATAGGGGTCATCGAGCGCCGACACCAGCGAGGGCACCAGGCCGAAGTCCTTCAGCATGGTGATCTGGCCTTCATTGGTTCCGAGCGTGTATTTCAGATAGGCGTAGGCGGCCTCCTTGTTCTTGGATGCCGAGGTGATGGCCAGCGAGGAGCCGCCGAGATTGGCGGCGCGCGGGCCGTCGGCGGTGAGGCTCGGCATCAGGTAGACGCCCCATTTGCCGTTCTCGCCGGCCGATTCGGTGCGAATGGTGCCTTCATACCAGCCGCCATAGACCTGGGTAGCGACGGTGCCGGCGGTGTTGTTGGTGATCTTGGTGCCCCAGTCGGCCGAAGAGACGATGCCGGCGTCCTTCATCTCCTTGACCTTGGTCATGGCATCGACGCATTTGGGCTGGTTGATCGTGATCGACTGGCCGTCCTCGGCGAAATAGGCGCAGCCCTGTTCGTTGGAAATCATGCGGAAAAATTCGCTGTCGCCGTTGAAATCCGCATTGGTCATCGAGACGCCCGGGTTGGCGGCCTGGATCTTCTTGCCGGCGGCGATGAAATCGTCCCAGGTCTTGATCGACGCCGGATCGACGCCGGCCTTTTCGTAGAAGTCACGGCGGTAGAAAGCTGCCACCGGACCGGAATCCCACGGCATCGCATAGGCCTTGTCGCCGACTTCGAGCTCGGTGCGCTTGAAGTCGGGGAATTTCTTCTGGTCCTCGGCGGTGTAGCCCAGCGTATGCAGGTCGACGAAGCAGTCGGGGAACTGACTCCAGTAATTCTCGGCCTCGCCGTTCTCGATGGTGACGATATCAGGCAGGCCGACGCCGCCGGCGGCGCAGCCGGCGATCGACTTGTCGTAGGTCGGCTGGTTGCCGAGATCCTGGACCGTCACCTTGACGTCGGGAAATTGCTTGTTGAAGCCGGCAACGGTCGCCTTCAGCGATGAAGCCGCGACATTCCAGCTCCAGATCGTGATTTCGCCGGATTGCGCAAAGGCCGGGGCAGAGCCCAGGGCGAGCGCGAGCGCGGCGCAGGTCATTGTGATGCGCATTGAAATCCTCCCATTCCATTTGCTCTCTCACTGTGAGCGTGGCTAGACTATGCAGTGGGCAGGGCCTGTCGCCGTCAAAGGGAATATGAAATTGGCGGAAAGTAAGATGTCGGAACGGCCGTTTTATCAGCCTGGCGCCAGCAGCGTGGAAGGCCTGCCGCTGCTGCTGCAAATGTTTCACACCAGTCCTCTGGTGATGCTCAAACCGCATTGGCATGCCCAGGTCGAAGTGAATTTCATCGTGCGCGGCAGCGTCCATTACCGCATGAACGACCACGAGATTTCGCTGTCGGCCGGCGAGATGTGCCTGTTCTGGGGCGGGCTGCCGCACCAGATGGACGATTTGTCCGACGACGCCGTCTATGCCGGAGCGCATCTGCCGCTGGTGCATTTCTTCCGGCTGCACCTGCCCACGGACATCCGGCACCGGCTGATGACGGGTGCCACACTGGTGACGAGTGCCACCGACCCCTCCGACAACCATAATTTCGAGCGCTGGAACCGCTACGCCCGGTCCGGCGACCAGGCCAAGGCGGAACACGCCGTCAACGAATTGCTGCTGCGGCTGGAGCGGGTGCGGTTCGAGCCCTACCGGCTCGTATCCGCAAGCCCGATCGGCCAGGAAACCGGCAGCGCCTTCGACCAGCAGTCGTCGCGCAACGTCGGACGCATGTGCGATTTCATCGCCGAGAACTTCCTCTACGACATCGATTGCGTGAACATCGCGGCCGCAGCCGACATCCACCCGAAATACGCCATGAGCCTGTTCAAAAAATCGACGGGCATGACGCTCAACGAGTATGTCAACCTTCTGCGGCTGAGCTACGCGCAGGCGCTGTTGATGCACCAGGACGCCAATGTGCTGCGTGTCGCCATGGATTCGGGCTTCGGCTCGCTCAGCGCCTTCAACAAATCGTTCCGCAAGCTGGCCGGCATGTCGCCCTCCGATTTTCGCAGAGGGGTGTCCGGCGCCAGATAGAACCCGGCGACCAGGCGGTGCTTGCCCGGCGCCGCGAATGCATTGGCGCATCTTGATCGTCGGCTAAAAGACGGGTCGCGCCGTTGCGTGCCCGCGACGGCAAACGCGGACAAGGGCGCCGCCGACCGAAATAGGACCGCGCGGCACGCCGTTCCGGCCATCACCACGGCATCGGAACCGGGCCATTGCACGGCGTCTAATTTCCTGTCTGAAATCGCCATCTGGGCGCTGGACAGGCCGGATTCCCGTGCTATAACCCACGCGCTTTCAAGGGGCGCCCATGGCGCTTCATGAGATCCGGTGTATGAGATTTCGTTTGCCGGAACAGGCCCAGATAGCTCAGTTGGTAGAGCAGCGGACTGAAAATCCGCGTGTCGGTGGTTCGAATCCGCCTCTGGGCACCATCCCCTCCTCTCCCCATACGCCCCCTTGCCGAAGCTTCCACGCTTCCATCTATACAAACCATTGAAATCGTTGATTTTTTCGGCGCGCATGGCGCACTTGGACGCATTTCGACGGCTTTCAGCGTATTTGGTCCAACGGGGCGCGGGGATGGTATTTCCGTTGGTATTCGGCATCTTTTTGGTATCGAAACAGCCAAAGGAGATGTGTCGAATCGCCCTTTCCGACGTGAATTGCCGAAACGCTCGCCCCGGTCTCAAACTCGTGAAACTGTCTAACGGTGGCGGGCTCCAGCTATGGGTGCAGCCCACAGGATCTCGCCTTTGGCGGCTCGCCTACCGCTTTGACGGCAAACAGAAACTTTTGGCGTTGGGCAGCTATCCCCTTATCTCCCTGGCCGAGGCACGTGAGGCGCGCGATGATGCTAAACGTCTCCTGCTGGCTGGCATCGACCCCGGGCAGGGACGCAGTTTGCGCAAGGCCGGTTCGGTAAAAGACTCCTTTCGGTCAATCGCGGACGAATACGTTAACAAGCTGAAGAAGGAGGGGCGTGCCGACCGGACGATTGCCAAGGTCAAATGGCTGCTCGACTTTGCCTATCCGCCTAACCGAGGTGGGGCCGAAAACGGAACGTCCGCTTTCGGGATGTTTTTCGCGAAAGGCCGACCTTTACATCCAGCGTTATACCCCCGGGCTTTGCGCCAGAGCGGCCCTTGCTTTCAGGGCGGCGGACTGCCGCGTAATCTTATTGGAAGAGCGGGAGAAACGGCCAGCTATGGACGAACTGCCGGCGAACAGCCGAAGGATTGACGTGCCAGCTTTCGCAGCGCGGCGCCCTCAGACGGCGATTTGAAGCGTCCCATAACGCTTTACCTCAGCCTCGATCTCCCTGACCAGAGTCTCTAGCGCGGGGTTCCTGGGATTGCGCGCGCGCCTGATTACATAAGCCAGGTCTGGAGCCTTTGGGAACTGGTTGTCGACTATCTCCATATCGGGCTGCAGGTACCGCTGACTCAAGATCGCGACTCCGAGCCCCGCGGTAACGCCTGCAATGATTCCGGCTGCGCTGGAGCATTCGAACACGGTCTCGAACACCGTATCCTCGTCCTGCCCGACGTCCATGCCCCAGCGCCGATAAAAACAGTTTTCATCGAAGGATAAAAATGGGACTGGCTTCCCGTTCGACAGCACCAGGTCTCGCGATTTCACCCAATGCAGCGTCTCGCGGAACAGGAGGATATCGGCGGGGCGGACCTCGTGCTGGAAGACCTGGATGATGGCGGCATCAAGGGCTCCCTGGCTGAGCTGCTCCTGCAACACGAGGCTCATGCGCACCTGCGTGCGGACGCTCACCTCCGGGTAGAGCCGGCGAAAGCGGCCGAGAATGCGCGAAAGGTCCGTGCACGTCGTATCCTCGGTCATTCCCAGCGCGATCTTGCCTTGCAAAGTGCTTTTCGACCGCCTCGTCATGGATGCCCAGAATGCGCCGCGCATAGCCAAGCAGATCCTGTCCGGCCGTGGTGAACATCGGCGCATTTGCTTTCCGGGTGAGGATTTCGCAGTCGAGACTCGTTTCAAGCCTCCTGATCTTGTGGCTGACGGCCGACTGCGACAGGCCGAGAATCTCGGCCGCGCGCGTCACGCCGCCGTGCTTCTCGATCGCGACGAGCGCGCGCAAGGCGTCGACATCCAGGCGGCGGGTCATCACTCCAGCCATGACAATACTCGCTCGAAACTAAAGAGACGCGCCAATCTCTGATCCTCTGATAGTCCTTAAGGCAAGTCGATATGCCGGTTTTCGGACCACTTCATGATCATATCGAAATTTGTCATGTGCAAAAGCGCGTGCGTGTCGTCAATAGTCCGCGCCAAAATTGGCCGTGATCCGCTTCCGGGTCACGGGCGCCTGACCAAAGAGATGCCATGACGCTCCTGCACGCCAAAGCCCATCGCCTCGTGTGGCCAATGATGGCGACGGCGCTGGTCATAAGCTGGAGTTCCGGCTTCGTCGGCATCCGCTACGCCAGCGGGAATGCCGATGTCATGCTGGTGCTGTTCTGGCGGACACTGATGTCCGGATTGATCCTCTCGCCATTTGCTCTCCTGATCGGAGCGCGCATAAGCGCCCGTGCCCTGGTCCAGCAGATGGTCTTCGGCGTGGCGATGATGTTCCTCTATCTCGGCGGATTCGCGCTTGCCATCGGCCAGCGCGTGCCGACCGGCCTTGTCGCGCTGATTTCCGATCTTGTCCCGCTCGCCATCGCGGCCTTGTCACAGCCGGTGCTGGGACACCGACTGACCGGGAGACAATGGATCGGAACGGCCCTCGGAGCGACGGGCGTTCTCATCGTCTCGCTGGACAGCCTGAGCCTCGGGACGGCCCCGGCCTGGGCATATCTGTTGACGGTCGCTTCCATGATGGTTCTGGCGCTGGCAACCCTGGTGCAGAAGCGGATGGGGACGATCAATATGCCCATCCATCAGAGCCTGTGCATTCAATGCCTGACGGCAGCAATCCTTTTCGCCGCTTGCGCCGAATGGAATGGCGGGCTGATGCCGCCCCTCGATGCCCGGTTTGGATTCGGCATCGCTTGGCTGGTGCTGTTTTCGACCTTCTTCTGCTACAGCACGTATTATGTAAGCCTGCGCCTCTACACCGCCTCACAGGTCAGCAGCGTGATCTATCTCAGCCCACCGGTGACGATGCTCTGGGGCTGGTCGATGTTCGGCGAGCCGCTTTCGAAGGCGATGCTGGCTGGCCTTGCGGTGACACTGTTCGGTGTCTGGTTCACCTCGTCGGGCAGCGCAGCGGCGAAGTACTTTCAGCTCCGCCAGCAGCAGATCGGCTAATCCCCGAGGCGAAATCGACCTCACGATTGATCGCGATCCACGCCGGCGTCGCTTCACCCACGCACATCAAAGGAGGCAAACCCATGAAGCTCACAGATTTCAAAGCCCTGACCTTCGACTGCTACGGCACCCTGATCGATTGGGAATCCGGCATGGTCGACGGGCTGAGGCCGCTGACCGAACGGGCCGCCCGCACGTTGAATCGGAACGACATTCTGGAGGCGCACGCCCGGCACGAATCCAGCCAGCAGAAATGGACGCCGGGGAAACGCTACCGCGATCTTCTGGCAATCGTTTACAAGCGACTTGCGGAGGAGTGGAGTGTCATCGTCACTCCTGAGGAATGCGTGGCGTATGGCGAAAGCGTGAAGGATTGGCCGGCTTTTGCCGACACCGCTGAAGCCTTGCAGTACCTCAAAAAGCACTACAAGCTGATCATCCTCTCCAACGTCGACAACAAAAGCTTCTCGTTCAGCAACAAGAAGCTCGGCGTGGACTTCGACGCGATCTATACGGCGGAAGATATCGGCTCCTATAAGCCTTCCGACCGGAACTTCGACTATATGCTCGAAAAGCTCGGTACAATCGGGATAGAGAAGCGAGAGATCCTACACACTGCGGAAAGCATGTTCCACGATCACGTTCCCGCCAACCGCTTCGGCCTGACATCGTGCTGGATCCATCGCCGGCATGCGGATCAGGGCTTCGGCGCCACGATGAACCCAGGCGAGGTGCCGGTGGTGGATTTCCGATTCGACAGCATGGCCGATCTGGTGAAGGCGCACGCTGAAGAAATACGGGGCTGATGTTCGAACCGCCAAGCAACCTGTTGCGTGACACCGCGCGCCCGACCCGATCTGGAAGGAGACAGTCGCGGACCGATGGTTGCCAAGGTCCACTTCGAGAGTTGTTCAACGCAATTCGTCGAAAGCAGCCCGCCGGCTTCCGGGAAGCAGATGCTCGGAAGCGCTGGCATATCCCCACTATCTGCGGCCGATAGGCCGGCCAGGGAACTGGTCCGTCAACGAGTTCCGCACCCCGAGTTCTTGGCCTTTACGCAGTCTGAACCCGAAGAGCCTCCGCTTACTCTCTTCTGACTGTCATCGTGGGTGGCGCACCCTCGAACTTCCACAGGATCGACGGTAAGGTCCGTTTTCCCGCACCACCAATATTTGCCTCTATGACCGACATGAGGCGCAAGCTGCCATTCGGTAGAAGATAAATGCGGGCGCGGATCTCGACGGCGAGCGCGGCTCACGCTCCTGCGTCCTCAATGGCGCGGCCGCCCGCACCTGCCAGCGGGGATCCGGCACCCGCGGTCGTGCGACCGCTTAGCCACCTGATTGCTGTGGGCATCGGCTTGGTGGCTTTCGCAATGTTCGGGCTGTGGCTGCACGGCTGGCCGTTCGGGGTCTCGCCCTTCGCTTGAACGTCCGCAGCGACGGCGCGCCTTCGAGATGGCATGGCGAATCCCACCAGTTGCCGCGGATCGAGCGCCTCGCAGACGCCACAGGGAACCAATGCTTGGCATAAGGTTGGCACATCAGAATTTTGATCCATAGACGGACTCCAGCCGGCAACGTTGCGGTTCGGCTCGGATCGAGCCTTGCGACGCTGCAAACACGAGCGGTACAGGATACAATCACCGGAGCGAACGTGTCCCCGGGATGGCTCAAATGTCCTCCGTCGATTCTCTCGCCGCGAGATTATTGTCGGCGACATTGATGTTCGATCGGGCGTCGTTGCTGGCGCTCGAGGCTTTGGCTGCCGAATCCGACCGTCGGGTCCTGAGGCGCGGTGAGGTCTTGGTTCGCGAGGGCGATCCATCGGACAGGTTCTTCGTCGTGCTGTCCGGTCGCTTTACGGTACACAAAGGAGATCCGATTGGCTCGGTTGCCGAGATCGCACAGGGCGAACTAGTCGGTGAAATTGGTTTCTTTGCAGGGCTGCCCCGTACGGCCACTGTCCTTGCAGCGCGCGATTCGATCGTCCTTGAAATCAGTCGTAATCATTTCGAAAAGGCGGCAGAGGCTTTGCCGAACCTGAGAGAGGCGGTCACAATATTTCTGGCGCGCCGGTTCGCCACGCAATCTCCGATTTTGTCACGTCCCCAGAAACCTGCCAAGATCCGAACGCTTGCCATCATTGCAGCCGGCGGAAGTCGCATCTCACCGGTTTTCATCGGGCACCTACAGCAAGAGTTCGGCGCGGTCACGCGCGCTCAGTTCGTTTCCCGGCTTGACGTCCACGCGAAGTTCGCAGGTCGCCCGATCGACGGCCAGCCGGTCCTTAACTGGTTGAACGAACTGGAGGCGCAAGCTGAATTCGTTGTCTACGTCGCCGATGAAGAACCTAATGAATGGACACGAGTCTGCATTCGCCAGGCCGATACCGTCCTGTTGCTGGCGAACGCGTCCTCCTCGCCTCGCTTGAACGCGTCCGAGGAATTGGCGCTATCGGTCCATCCACCAGCGACCGGTCGGCTTGTCCTAATTCACGACAATCGCTCGGCTGCGGTCTCCGGCACCTCTGCGTGGCTCGATGAGCGTCCCTATGTCGGCCAGCATCATCATGTTGCGCTGGAGGACGGGGCTGATATCCAGCGCCTGGTTCGATTTATTTCCTGCAAGGCACGTGGCTTCGTGGCGGCGGGGGGTGGGTCCCTGGGCAGCGCCCATCTGGGCGTCTACAAGGCCTTCTTCCAGGCGGGCGGGCGCTTCGACTATCTCGGCGGGACGAGTTCCGGAGCGGCGATGATGGCCGGCTTCGCAAGAGGATTGGACGCGGAGCAGATCGACCGCGGCACGCACAACATATTTGTCAAGAGTCGGGCGTTTCGGCGCCCCACCTTGCCGCGTTTCGCGCTTCTAGATCACAAAACCTTCGATCGAGCCCTTCGGGCGGAATACGGCGACGTTCTGATCGAAGATCTTTGGCTTCCGTTCTTTGCACTTTCGACCAATCTGAGCAGCCGTCAGCCCTATGTCCACCGTCGTGGAAAACTCTGGCAAGCCGTTCGGGCATCCGGCTCGATCCCGGGTGTCCTGCCGCCGTTCTTTACGGCTGACGGCGATATGCTTGTAGACGGCGCCATCATGAACAATTTGCCGCTGGAACAGATGAGGGAACTCAAGACCGGCCCCAATGTCATCGTGAGCTTTGGGTCCAGTGGACCGCAAAAATACCCCATCGACTATGACCGCATCCCCGGAAGATCGGAACTGGCGGTCGCCCTGCTGAACCCTTTCGGCCGTGCCCGCTTGCCGCAGGTTCCGAGCATGCTTCAGGTTATTGCCGCGAGTATGCTGACACACGGGCCGCCGGACATTGCCGTCGGCGACGAGGATGTCTTGGTCTGTCCGCAGGTTTCGAGCACGATCAGCTTCATGGATTGGAGTCGGCATTCCGAGTTGTTTTCGGACGCCTACGACCGCACGGCGCAATGGATAGAGGAACGTCTCCGCCAGAACGACTCAGGGCTCCGGGCGGTGCTCGGTAACGCACATACTTAGCGCATCACAGCCTGACTTGCTCGATAATCCTGTCGGCCGAGTGCTAAGCGACCCGGACGGCCGCGTAGTCGATGTCCAGAACGGAATCGATGACAGCGCAAGACTTCGAGTTGGGATCCCCGACCACGTAGCTGACCGTGTTCGTGGTCGCGTCGAAGAAGGCCTTGACCCTCGGGCTTGACTGAAAGGTCGGTCTCGAAGGGGATCGGAACGTACACGCAGTTTCTCGTTCTATCCTTGGCCAAGTCGGGCGGATGCTAGAAGATCTTCCCCGGATTCATCAGGCCTTGCGGATCGATCGCGCCTTTCAGCGCCGCCATCAGGTCCACCGCGCGGTCACCGTGCTCGGTTCGAAGATAGGCCTTCAACGGTATCGGCAGCCAGTCCTTCCCGGCAAGCTCTTTCTCGGCCAGCCCACCGCCTCGTCCTTCGCGCGCGTTCCACCGCCTTGGTCGCCGTCTCGCTGAATCCGGCTTCGCGCACGGTAAGCGCATCCGAGCGCGCTCCTAACGCGCCGATGTGGGCTGACCAGTGATGGGGCTACTTTCGCTGTTCCGTCATCCGCCCGCTAGATGCTCGCTGTTCGCTGGATTGAAAATCCTTCAATATTGGAAAGATCCACTTCAGAATTGAGACGATTGCCGGATCGATATTCCAATTTGAGATGACGTTCATCAATTCTTTAGAAAATGGTTTCGTTGAGCTTGCGCGATTCCGTTGCTAGCGTTTGAAACGCTTCAATAGGAGCCAGGTTGTTGCAACGCAAGCGCCCCACAATAGCGGATGTCGCACGAACCGCCGGTGTCTCCATCGGCACGGTCTCGAACTTCATCAACGGAACTGCGGCTCTCAAGGAAGGCACGCGAGGCCGTATCGAAAAGGCGGTAGCGGCCTTGATGTACCGTCCAAGTTCGTTTGCGCGCTCCCTTCCCGGCCGCGCACCGCAGCGGCTAAAAAATCTCGATCATTTGCCCAGACTTCTCGTCGCGGGCCGGGTGAGCGTCGACTTCCTGTGCCGCGTCGACGTGCTGCCGCACCGCGACGACCGGATAACCGCAAGCCACATCGAAAAGGCGTTGGGTGGTCCCGCGGCCAATCTCGCGGTCGCCGCCGCCGGCGTTGGCGCGCCCTACGCTCTCGACGTCGAATTGGCGACTGCAGTCGGCCAGGACGCGGAGAGCGACTGGGCATTGGGCGAGCTTTCCAAACTGGGTGTCCACGCCCTACCCATCCGCAGCACGCCGAACAACCGGCTGTCACAGGCGATCGTCATCATCGAGCGCAACGGCAGCCGCACCATCATCAGCGAGCCGTTCGAGCTGGGCGAGGTCGACCTTACGGCCAACCTCGATATCCAGCCCGAGCAGCGCCCGACGTGCCTGCACATCGAGGGCTTCCACTATGAGACGATGACGGCGTCCATCGCTCGTTTTCACCAGGCGGGCTGGAAGGTGAGCCTGCATTCGCCCGGCCTGCCCAAAAGCGCGCGCACGCCAGAGGTCTTTGCGCAGATGGTCAAACAGATCGACCTCACCTTCATCAATGACGTGACGATCAGGCAGATCTACGGCTTCGGCGCGCGCATGGCGTCTATGATCGATGAGGTGCGGCAAGTGCTGTCACGCATCAAACCACGCGGGACGGTCGTGCTCACCTTGGGGGAATTCGGCGCAGTTGTCTTTCCGGCTACGGGCGGACCGCAGATCGAAGTGCCGGCGCTGCCGGTCAACCGGGTGGACGCGACCGGCGCCGGCGACAGCTTCGCCGGCATCTTTCTCAGTCTCTGGCTGCATGGCGCGTCGCTGGAGACGGCCGCCCGCTACGCCGCGACCGGCGCAAGTCTGACGACGACGGTCGAGGGCGCGCAGGGATACATTGCCGACTTTGCCACGCTGAAGGCCGCCGCTGCGGCCAACAGCGACGCGGTAGCAAGCTAGATCAATGGCTTACCGGATCCGCGCCACCCAGAAGCAACAGGCTGACCAGCCAGAATTGGAGAACGTCACCATGGCCAAAACAAAAGTCCTGCTGGTCGGCGAGAGCTGGATGAGCTCGGCGACGCATTACAAAGGCTTCGACCAGTTCGGCAGCGTCACCTTCCATCTCGGCGCGACGCCGTTAGTCAACGCCTTGAAGGACAGCGAATTCGACCTTGACTACATGCCGGCCCACGAGGCCGTCGAAAAGCTGCCCTTCACCATCGGAGGCCTGTCGCAGTACAAGGCGATCATCCTCTCCGACATCGGCGCCAACTCGCTGCTGTTGCATCCCGACGTCTGGCTGCATGGCAAGACGGTGCCCAACCGGCTCAAGCTGCTGCGCGATTGGACGCATGCCGGCGGCGGCCTGGTGATGATCGGCGGCTATTTCTCCTTCCAGGGCATCGACGGCAAGGCGGGCTGGCATCGCACCGCGGTCGAGGAGGCGCTGCCGGTGACCTGCCTCCCTTATGACGATCGGCTCGAAATTCCCGAAGGTTTTCGGCCCGAGATCATCGGCGCCGCGGATCATCCGCTCTTTGCCGGCATAAAGGGCGAATGGCCGATCCTGCTCGGCGCCAATGAGGTCATCGCCCGCGATCGCGGCGACGTCGAGATCCTGGCGCGGCTGCCGCAGGACCAGGGCGGCCATCCATTGCTCGTGACCGGGCGTCATGGCGAGGGCCGCACGCTGGTGTGGACATCGGATATCGGCCCGCACTGGCTACCGAACAGCTTTGTCGAATGGCCGGGATATGCGCGCCTTTGGACCAACGTGCTGCGCTGGGTCAGCAAAGCTGCTTGAGCCAATCCATCACCGCCGGAGCAACTGCCATGACGGCACCCTTTCTCGTCGCCAGGAACATCGCCAAGCGCTTCGGCGCGTTGACGGCGCTTGCCGACGTCGACCTTGAAATCCGCTCCGGCGAAGTGCTGGCGCTGCTTGGCGATAATGGCGCTGGCAAGTCGACCTTCATCAAGATCCTGGCCGGCGCTCACCCGCCGAGCGATGGCGAACTCGTCATCGAGGGCAGCCCGGTCGTCTTCTCCTCGCCCAAGGACGCGGCCGCGTCGGGGATCGCGACGATCTTCCAGGAACTGGCGCTGTCAGAAAACCTGTCGATCGCCGAAAACGTCTTTCTCGGGCGAGAATTGAAACGCTCCATTTTTGGCATCCCATTCCTCAAGCGCAAGGAAATGCGCCAGCGCGTCGATGGTCTCCTGCAGGAACTCGACGCCCATATTTCCGATCCTGAAGCTCCGGTCGGCAGCCTGTCGGGCGGTCAGCGCCAGGCCGTCGCCATCTGCCGGGCGCTTAATCTGAACGCCAGGCTGGTGATCATGGATGAGCCCACAGCCGCCCTTGCCGTCGCCGAAACACGCAAGGTGCTAGCGCTGACGCGGCGGCTCGCTGCGCGCGGCTGCGCCGTGGTGCTGATCAGCCATAACATTTCCGAAGTCTTCGAGGTTGCCGACCGCATCGTGGTGTTCCGGCGCGGCCGCAAGGTGGCCGAACGGCTGGCCGCCGAGACTAACCACGAGGAAGTCGTTTCGCTCATAACGGGCGCCCATCCCGACGTGCGGGCGCTCGAAAAAACAAACTGAAACGCGCGTCATTCCAGAGAGGATCAAACACAATGCTTTCGCAGTTCAAAAAAGCGCTCGCCGTCTCCGTACTGTCGCTCGCCATTGCCTCGGCCGCGTCCGCCGCCGACAAGCACAGGATAGCCTTCGTGCCGCAGCTGATCGGCATTCCCTATTTCAACGCCATGGAAGCCGGCGGCAACCGCGCCGCCAAGGATCTCGGCGTCGACTTCATCTATTCCGGTCCCGTCGACACCAATCCGGTCGACCAGTTGCAGATCGTGCAGAACCTGATCGACCAGGGCGTCGAGGCGGTCTCGGTCAGCGTGCTCGATGCCTCCAGCGTCGCCCCCGTAGTCGAGAGCGCCAAGGCGAAAGGGATAAAGCTGTTCACCAGCGACAGCGATGCGCCCGACAGCGGCCGCGCCGTCTATGTCGCGCAGGCAACCGATGAGGGCCTTGGCACCACAATCATCGACGAACTCGTCAAGCGCGTCGGCGAAGACGCGACAATCGGCATCGTCTCCGGCGAGGCGACGGCGTCCAATCTCAACGCCTGGATCGGCTTCATGCAGAAACAGGCCGCCGCCAAATATCCGAAGCTGAAGCTGCTCGACCCGCAATTCGCCGGCGGCACGGCCGAGCGCGCCGCGCAGATTTCCGGCGACCTGATGGCGGCCAACCCCGACATCAAGGCCATCATCGCCGTTGCCTCCTCGACCTGCCCGGGTGTCGCCCAGGCGATCGAGACCGCCGGGAAAATCGGCTCCGTCATTGGCGCCGGCTATTGCAGCCCCAACACCGCGCGCTCCTACCTGAAGAGCGGTGCCTTCGGCTTCACCGTGCTGTGGGATCCCGAGCAGCTCGGCTATCTCACGGTCTGGGCTGGCAAGCAGCTCATCGAAGGCAAGGCTTTCGAGGCCGAAAACAAAATTGCCGGCCTGGAGAAGCCCGCCACCTATGACGCCGCCAAAGGCATCTTGTTGCTCGGGCCGCCAGCTGTTTTCACCAAGGACAATGTCGACAAGTTCAACTTCTGAGCCCTGATGTGAGCGCGGTGCGACAGTCTGGAAACGGTGTCATCTCCATGAACGGGCGGGAGTGGTCTCTGCTTGTCGCCTGTCTGCTGGCGATCGTCGTCTTTGCTGTCGCATCGCCGCACTACGCCACCCCCGGCAATGCGGTCACCGTGCTGCGCAACAGCGCCGAACTGCTTTTGATCGGCCTCGGCATGACCCTGCTGCTCGCCATGGGCGGCATCGATGTGTCGATCGGCATCGTCATGGGTCTGGCGGCCATTGCCATCGGCCGCGTGCTCGGCACCGACGGCAATCCGCTGCTGGCGCTTGTCGTCGGCCCGTTGGTCGGCGCGCTGCTCGGCTGTGTGACCGCCGCCGTCGTCGTCCTCGGTCGCGTTCCGGCCATTGTCGGAACGCTCGGCCTGCTCGGCATCTACCGCACCGCCGTGTTCGTGCTGCTTGGCGGGCAATGGCTCTCCGGCCTGCCCTCGACCCTTACCGATCTGCTCGCCGCGAGTGTGCTCGGCATTCCTGTCCCCGCCCTGGTGATCGCTGTAGCCTATTTCACGGTCTGGCTGGCGCTGCGGCGCACCCCCTATGGGCTGCATCTGCTGGCGATCGGCAATTCGGAGGAGAAGGCGCGGCTCTCAGGTATCCCGGTGGTCAAGGTTCGCTTCATGACCTTCGTCGTCAGCGGTATCCTGACCGGCATCGCCGCCACCTTCTACGTCGCCACCTACCGCAATGTCGAAATGAGCATCGGCAGCACGCTGGCGCTTGACGCCATTGCCGCGGTCATCCTCGGCGGCACCAGCATACTGGGCGGCCGGTGCAGCCTGATCGGCACCGTGCTTGGCGTGCTGCTGCTCAGGATCCTCCAGAACGGCCTGCTTCTGATCGGCATCCCTTCGCTCTGGCAGCCTGTCGTCACCGGCGTTCTCATCATCGGCGTGCTTGGCTTCGAAGCCATTTCCAATCGCCTTCCGCTGACCCGCCTCCAGCGAGCCCGCACATGAAGACGCTGCGCAATCTGCAAGGCCCGGCCCTTACGCTCGCGCTTCTGTGCGGGCTTTGGCTGATCGTCATTGTCGGCTTGGCTGTGCTCAAGCCCGCGGTCTTCCACCTTGGCACCGTCACCACCATCCTCCAGTTCTCGACCATCCTGGCGCTGGTCGGGCTTGGCCAGGGCCTGGTCATCCTCGCCGGCGGCGCCGGCATCGACCTGTCGGTCGGCGGCGCGGTTTCGCTCTCCGCCATCATCGCCATGCTGTCGCTCAAACTGGGTTTGCCGCCGGTGCTGCTGCCGCTAGCTTGCGTCCTGGCCGGCGCACTGCTCGGCGCCCTCAATGGCGTGCTGGTCAACCGGCTCGCGCTTCTGCCCTTCATCGCGACGCTCGGCACCTTCTTCGTCTATTCCGGCACAGCGCTTGCCGTTACCGGGGGTGCGGCTCAATCCGGCGTGCCGGCTTGGCTGCTGGTGTGGGGGCGTGGCGTCGTCATAGGCATCCCCATGCCGTTTCTCACCCTCGCCATCCCCTGCTTTGCGCTCGCCGGCCTGGTGCTGATGTCGACCGCCTGGGGGCGTTGGATCTACGCCATGGGCTTCAATGAACGTTCGGCCAGGCTGGTCGGCATTCCGGTCGATCGCGTCCGCCTCATCCTCTATGCGCTGAGCGGTGCGCTCGCCGGCGCCGCCGGCCTTGTCTCGCTCGCCTGGCTCGGCAGCGGCAGGCCCAATATCGGCCAGAACCTCGAACTGGAATCGCTCACCGCCGCGATGCTTGGCGGCATCGCCATCACCGGCGGGCGCGGCGGCGTCGGCGGCGTGTTCGCGGCCGTGCTGCTTTTGGTCACGCTGAAGACCGGCCTGCTGCAATTGAACATCAACACGGTTTGGCAAGTGGGGATTGTCGGCGCCCTTCTGGTGTTCGTCCTTCTTGCCGACCGGCTTTCCCAACGTTGGAGATCATGATGCCTTCCATGGAAGAGACTATCGCCGCCCGCGTCGAGGCAGCGGCCGATCGTATCGTCGAAACGCTGAGCGATCTCGTCGCCTTCCCCTCGATCGTGAAATCCAATCCGAAGGAGGCCGGGCCGGGTGAGCGTGATTGCCAGCTCTATCTGCAAAAACGCATCGAAGCGCTCGGCTTCACGTCCGATCTCTGGGATCCGGACGGCCCGGCGCTTTATGAAAAATACAAGGGACGTGCCGGCGCCAACAAGGGCAGGACCTTTGACGGCCGGCCCAATCTCGGCGGCGTCCTGAAGGGTACCGGCGGTGGGCGTTCGATCATGCTCACCGGCCATATCGACGTCGTGCCGCCGGGCGCCGCCGGACACTGGGCAACCGATCCGTTCCAGCCCGTGTTGAAAGACGGCTTCCTGCACGGCCGTGGCACCGTCGACATGAAGGGCGGCGTCGCCTGCATGCTGATGGCGGTCGAAATCCTAAGGGAGCTGCAAATCCCCCTTTCCGGAGACATCGTCTTTACCACTGTCGTCGACGAGGAGATCGGCGGCATGGGCTCGCTTGCCATGGTCGACCGCGGCTTTCACGCCGACGCCGGCATCATGACCGAGCCGACGGCAAACAGGATCGCGCCGCTCTGCCACGGCATACTGTGGGGCAGGATCGTCATCGACGGCATAGGTGGGCATGCCGAGCTGACGCCGAATGCCTGGTATTCGAGCGGCCCGGTCGATGCCGTGCAGCTGTGCCGGCAAATCCTCGACGGCATCGACATCCTCAACCGGCGCTGGATGTTCGACCCGAAAAAGAACCATCCGCTGATGGATTTGCCCAACCAGATCATCGTCACCCAGATCAACGCCGGCGAGCACCCCTCCTCCATGGCCGGGCGCGGCGAGATCATCATCGACGCGCAGTACCTGCCGAGCGAGCATGACGAATTCAGGTTGGGCGGCAACGTCAAGCGCGAGATCGAAGAGCATATTGCCCATGTCTGCCAGGCGGACCCTTATCTGCGTCTGCACCCTGCCCGCGTCGAATGGATTCTTGATGCCGACTGCGCCGAAATCCCCTCCGACAGCCCGTTCGTGAGTGTCTTCCAGGAAGCTGTGAAGGACGCCAATCTGTCGCCGGTGCTCAGCGGCTTCGGCGCGCACAGCGACATTGGCCTGCCGACCGGCCTCGGCAACACGCCGACGGTCAACTTCGGCCCGGGCGACCCGGCGCAGGCGCATCAACCCAATGAGCGTGTCTCGGTGCGAGACCTCGTCGATTGCACCAAGGCGATCGCCATTGCCGTCGAAAAGTGGTGCCGCTAGCGAACCTCGCCCCCTTGCTGTCGACGTATTCTTGCACCTGGGAGGGCTGCAAAACGGCTTTGAGGGCACCCGATCCCATGAAATTCCCCGACGCTTTTTGAATTTACGGCGATGATCGTCGCATTGGTGGATATGGTACCGATTTGCCAGCCATGGCCTGCTAAGAGTACGCGAAAACAGATCAGTAAATTTCTACCCCCCACTACTACCTTTAGACATGATGTCCTACCTCCCAATATCCGTTAAATTCAAGTACGCCGCAGCGTTGCTTGGCATTCAAGCTACCGCTGGACTAAAGGGGCGCGTTATGCACCAAGTCAAAGTCGTGTGCCCTAACTGCCAGATGCCGGGCGCTGGACCACTGAGGATGAACTGCACAAAGTGCGGCGGAACCGGCTTTGTCTACGAGTCGAGAATGGATCCCGGTCCAGCTAGGGGCTTTCTCCGGCTGGTTGTTATCGGCGCCGCTATCATGCTGACCTATTGGTACGTTACCGGCATCACCTACCATGGGTATTAAACCGCCAAGCCGCCTTCCGCCTGTGCGCCATCGCCCTTGACGATCGGGGTGCATTTCCCCTCATTCGGGTGGCGATCCCAGACTGACGCGCGATTTGTGAAGACAACTGTTCGCCCTGCTGGAAATGCTGAACATGAAAAAAACCGCCTGACTTGGGCGGTTTCGCGGCGCATCTCTACACTTGACGCAGACGCGGAAGCCCGCCCGTGGCGTCATAGCACATCGCCGAGTGAAACAACTTTGCGCTCGTTGGTCCACCAGCGGATTTGATTTGCTTGGTGATCCCCCAACCTTAGGGCAAACTGCCTGTTGGGGCTCCAGGAGGAGAAATGAGAGCACGCGCTGCAACGCTCGGGGATCTCGAGGATGTCTTTCGCGGCCTGTCCAAGCGGATGTCGGACGAATACGTCGCTGCCGGCAAGGACAGCAAGATCGCTTACGACAATTTGATGATGAACTTGAAAGAAGGCCGTGCGCATGCGCTTGTCGAGGGCGACAAGACCGTGGCGATCATCGCCTGGCATGAGAACAGCGACGCTGCCAATACGCTGTTCGCCGCACAGGAGGATTTCTTCCGTGCCGCGACCATTCGCTTCTGCAAACGGCATATCAGGCACATCCAGGCACTCGCCGGCAACCTGCCCATTCACTCGCGCAGCTGGCTCAAGGGGTCGGATGTCGCAAGATGGTTTCACCTGATCGGCTATGTCGAACGCGGCCAGGAGAACGGCGCCACTGTCTTCGAGCTGCCGCCGGCTCGCGGATAGAAATCGCGGTGTCGGTAGAGGTTCGATCGGCCGCATGCCTTGGTGATCAATGGATATTTTCACGCTTGGTCATCCTGGGCGGCATAGCAAGGGCGAAACCACGCGGCGCAGGCCATCAGCGGCTTGAAACGCGCCGCATGAAACTGTGGCGATGCGACGCGTCCTGAGCGATCAGGCTGTCGGCGAGCGACGGCAAGGCGATTCGGCCACGCTACGCACAGTGCGACGTCACGCCCCACCGAAAATCGCCGCCCGGATGACCAATCCATGTTCGGCATCATTTTTCCTCCACGAATTCGTTCCATTATGGGATGGTCCACGGCCGCCTTCGGGCAGGTGTGCCCAGGATTATCCGAGATCAAAGACGGCCAAGGGCACGAATCAAAAAAGTCGGCGGCACGCTGCGGCGGAAAGGTGTAGAAGACCGTGCCGAACGCATCGAGGGCAGTGCGATCGGGTTGCGCTCGGCAAGGCTTGATGATTTGTTGCCGGTATACGGAGAACGAGTAATGCGTGAGCCTGCCGGTCAAGACGAATATGGGTCGACCAATCCCTTCGACCCGGACGATCTGCCGACGTTGAATGCGATAGGTCCAAGCATGGGAAGCGGCAACGACTTCGAGAAATATGCGGTTGCCGTGATCATCGTGTTCGGCGCGCTGATCATTGGTGGGTTGATGGCCGCGTCGATGACCTTCGGGCACCGCAATGGGTTCCTTTTTGCACTTGGCGGCGCCACATCGGCCTGGATATCGGGAAACGCGCTGCTGCTCGACCGGCCGCGCATTTATGCGCTGTTTGTCGGCATCGCCGCGTTGTTGCTGATAGCGTCGACCGTCACGCTGATTTCGTGACGGTCCGGCTTGTGAATCAAGACATCAATATCCGAGCGCTTCGCCCGATGCGGCACGGCTGTCGATAGCGCCATTGTAGCGCGCGCCGCCGCCCTTCTCGATCTCCGCCAGGCTCTTCCCGCCGACTAGGATGCCCGCAGCCTGGCCCCAGGTCTTATCACCGAGATCGAGTCGGTAGCCCATGCCGGCCAGCAGTTTTTCGGTGTCTGGCGACAGGCCGAACGGCTCGATGTAAACCGTGTCTGGCAGCCACTGGTGGTGGATGCGCGGCGCGTCGATTGCCTCTTGGATGTTCATGCCATGGTCGACGACGTTGACGATGGCTTCCAACGTGATGGTGATGATGCGCGAACCGCCCGGGCTGCCGATGACCATGAACGGCTTGCCGTCTTTGGCCACGACGGTCGGGCTCATCGACGACAGCGGCGTCTTCTTCGGCTGGATGGCATTGGCCTCGCCCTGAACCAGACCATAGAGGTTAGGCACGCCGGGTTTCTGGGTGAAATCGTCCATCTCGTTGTTGAGCAGGATTCCGGTGCCGTCGGCGACGACGCCGGCGCCGAACGAGCCATTCAGCGTATAGGTAACGGCGACCGCATTGCCGTCATTGTCGATGATCGAATAATGCGTCGTCTCCTTGCTCTCGCCAAAGCCCTTCGGCATCAGGTCCTGCGACACGCCGGCCCGGAACGGATCGATCTTGTCGCGAATGTCCTTGGCATAGGCCTTGTCCAACAGTTTCGAGACCGGGTTGTCGACGAAATCGGGATCGCCGAGTGCTGAATTGCGGTCGACATAGGCATAGCGCATCGCCTCGACCATGACATGGACCGTGTCGGCGGAACTGGCGCCGAGATAAGACAACGGATAACCTTCCAGCACGTTGAGGATTTCGCAGATGATGACGCCGCCGGAGCTTGGCGGCGGCGACGATGTGATCTCATAGCCGCGATAGGTACAGGTCACGGGCTTCAGTTCGCGAACCGCATATTGCTCGAAGTCCGGCTTGGCCAGGATACCGCCCTTGGCGCCGCTTGCCTTGACGATGGCGTCGGCAATGGCACCTTTGTAGAAGGCATCAGCGCCTTTCTCGGAAATGGCGGCGAGCGAGGCGGCAAGGTCCGGCTGGACCAGCCGCTCGCCGATGCCATAGGGCTTGCCATCGGGTTTCAGGAAGATGGCGGCAGCCGCGGGATCCTTCGCCAACCTGTCGGCACTGCCGGCAAAGGAGGCGGCGTCGCCCTGATTGAGGATGAATCCATCCTTGGCATAGCTGATCGCCGGCGCCATCAGATCCTGTCTGGACAAGGTGCCGTATTTCTCGCGCGCCGTCTCGAAGCCGGCGACGGAACCAGGCACGCCGACCGCGAGATAGCCGTCGAGGCTGGCGCCCTTCACGGGGTTGCCGTCCTTGTCGAGATACATGGTCTTGGTCGCCGCCAGCGGCGCCCGTTCGCGAAAGTCGAGGAAGGTCGATTTGCCGTCCTTGAAGCGGATGGTCATGAAGCCGCCGCCGCCGATATTGCCGGCATTGGGGTAGACGACGGCGAGCGCATAGCCGACGGCGACTGCCGCATCGACCGCATTGCCGCCCTTCTTCAGGATCTCGACACCGACTTCCGACGCCAGATGCTGGGCTGTCACCACCATGCCGTGCTCGCCCTTGGCCGGCGCGGGTGACGCGGCGAAGGCGTTCGTCAAGGGCGCCAGGACGAAGGTGATGGAAAGACTGGCGGTGATCAGTGTTCGACGGTTGAGAGGCATGGCGGTTCTCCGGGCGGGGGGACGCCTAGAAGAACCCGTTGGGATCGCCGAGTCCACCCGTCAGTGATGGACCAGACGGATCAATTGAGATGTCAGACAATGCCACCCGAGCCGCCGGCTACCGCCGGGCGTTCCGCGGCCACCTTGGCGCGGTAGCCTGCCGCCCGGTAGGCGGCGACCGGATCGACGGCGCCACCGGTCTTCAACCGCGCCATGGCGAGGATAGGCTCGACATCGGTGCGGTAGGCGGCTTTCAGCGTCTGCGTCGCCATCAGCGCGTCATTGCCGTCCTGATAGACTTCCAGCGCCCTGCGGTCGACCAGCAGCGCCTGCGCATAGGCGCGCTGGACCTCGACCGCCGACAGCATCAGGCTTTCGATAGGGTCGGTGACGTTGTGGCTCTGGTCGAGCATATGGGCCGGGTCAAAACCTTCGGCGCTGGAAAGCTCGGCATCGACCAGTTCGTTGAAGACGAGGAACAGCCGGTAGGGATCGATCGAACCGGCATCGAGGTCGTCGTCGCCATATTTCGAATCGTTGAAATGGAAGCCGCCGAGCTTCTTGAACTGGATCAGCCGCGACACGATCATCTCGATGTTGACGTTGGGCGCGTGGTGACCAAGGTCGACTAGGCAGAACGCTTTGTCGCCCAGTTCCCGCGCGATCATGTAGTTGGTGCCCCAGTCCTGCACGACGGTGGAGTAGAAGGCCGGTTCGTACATCTTGTGCTCGGTGAACAGCTTCCAGCCGTCCGGCAGTCCGGCATAGACCTCTTTCATGGCGTCGAGATAGCGCTCGAAGGCTTTGGCGAAATTGACCTGGCCGGGGAAGTTCGAACCGTCGCCGATCCACACCGTCAGTGCCTTGGAGCCAAGCGTCTTGCCGATCTCGATGCATTCGAGATTGTGCTCGACCGCTTGCCGGCGCGTGCCGGCATCGGCGTGCGACAGCGAGCCGAATTTGTAGGAAAGCGTCTGGTCCTTCGCATCGGAGAAGGTGTTGGAATTCATGGCGTCGAAGCCGAGGCCGAAGCGCGAGGCCGCCTGCTTCAGCCGGTTCGGGTCGGCCTTGTCCCACGGAATGTGCAGGGACACCGTCGGCGTCGCCTGCGTCAATTGCCTGATGACGGCGCAGTCCTCGATCTTGTCGAAAATGTCACGCGGTTCGCCGGCACCAGGGAAACGAGCAAAGCGGGTGCCGCCGGTGCCGACGCCCCAGGACGGGATCGCCACGGCGAATTTCTCGACCTTGTCGCGGATGGCGTCGATGGCGATGCCGCGACGGTCGAGGCGCTCGCCGAGCGACGCGTAGTCACGCTCGAGATCAGCCTTGCGCGCGGCATTGTCCTTGTCGACGAGGTCGGCGGAGATGATGGATTCGGACACTGTTGTTTCCTCCCAGATAGCGTTCTGTCGGCGCTGCCCCTCATCCGCCTGCCGGAACCTTCTCCCCGTATAGAGACGGGGAGAAGGGAAGCGCTCCGGCACCGACTTCAAACGATTATCGCGTAAAACTCTGGGCGTTGCCGGCGTCGACATTGATGATGTTGCCGGTCGACTTGGCCGACTTGTGGGAGGCGAAGAAATAGATGGCTTCGGCGATGTCCTCGGGAAACACCGAGCGTTTCAGCATCGAGCGCGAGCGGTAATGCTCCTCCAGGTCGTCGGTCGACATCTTGTAGGCGGCGGCGCGCTGTTCCTTCCACTCGCCGGTCCAGATCTTCGAGCCGCGCAGCACGGCGTCCGGGTTGACGACATTGACCCTGATCTGCGCTTCCGCGCCTTCCAGCGCCAGGCAACGCGCCAGATGGATCTCGGCGGCCTTGGCGGTGCAGTACGCTGCGGCATTGGGCGAGGCGGCAAGGCCGTTCTTGGAGGCGACGAAGACGACGTTGCCGCCGATCTTCTGCACCCGGAACAGCCGGAACGCTTCCCGCGAGACCAGGAAATAACCCGTCGACAGGATGTCCATGTTCTTGTTCCACAGCGCCAGCGTGGTCTCCTCGATCGGCGCCGAGGACGCCAGGCCGGCATTCGACACCAGAATGTCGATGCCGCCGAATTCGACCGCGGTCTCGGCGAAGCCCGCGATCACTTGATCCTCCGAGGTGACATTGATCAGCACCGGCCGGACGAAATCCTTGCCGTAGGCCTTGGCCAGTTCGTCATTGGCGCTGGCAAGCGCTGTCTCGTCGATATCGGCCAGCACGACGCAGGCGCCTTCACGGAGCAACCGGTTGGCCGTCGCGCGGCCTATGCCGCCGGCGCCGCCGGTGACCAGCGCGATCTGGCCGGCGAGCGCCTTGGGCTTCGGCATGCGCTGCAGCTTCAGATCCTCGAGAAGCCAGTATTCGATGTCGAAGGCTTCCTGTGCCGGCAGGCCGACATAGGACGAGACCGTCGAGGCGCCGCGCATGACATTTATGGCGTTGACGTAGAATTCGCCCGAAATGCGCGCCGTCGCCTTGTCGCCGGCGAAGGTGAACATGCCGACACCAGGCATCAGGTAGACCACCGCGTTGGGATCGCGGATGGCGGGCGAATCCGGATGCTTGCAGCTGTCGTAGTAGGCCTGGTAGCCGACGCGATAGGCTGCGATGTCGTCGGCAAGGCGCGCGATCACGGCATCGACATCGGGCTTTGCGGGGTCGAATTCGATCACCAGCGGCCGGATCTTGGTGCGCAGGAAATGGTCCGGGCATGAGGTGCCGAGTGCTGCCAGCGGGCGCAAATCCCTGGAGTTGACGAATTCGAGTACGGCGGCCTGGTCGTCGAAATGGCCAAGCTTATGGCTCTTTTCCGAAATCAGGCCGCGGATTTTTGGCATCAGCTTGGCCGCGATGGCGCGGCGTTCGGCGGCGTCGAGCGACTTGACCGCTTCACCGCCGAAGATGGCGAGGCCTTCGGAGCGGCGCTCGAACCATTCGATCGCCTGATTGATCACCGAGATCGTCGTCTCGTAGCATTCCCGAGGGGTGTCGCCCCAGGTGAACAGGCCGTGGCTTTCCAGGATGACGCCCTTGGCGGCGGGGTGTTCGAGGCAGAACTTCTCCAGCCATAGGCCGAGTTCGAAGCCCGGCCGCTTCCACGGCAGCCAGCCGATGGCGTCGCCGAAGATCTCCCTGGTCAGGGCCTTGGAATCCTTCGCGGCGGCGATGGCAATGATCGCGTCGGGATGCATGTGATCGACATAGGGTTTCGGCACGAAGGCATGCAGCGGCGTGTCGATCGAGGCCGCGCGTGGGTTCAGATTGAACGTGCAGTGCGGTAGGAAGCCGACCATCTCGTCTTCATGCGTGAGGCCGCGGTAAAGCCCCTTCAGCGCGCGCAGCTTGTCCATGTAGAGTGTGGCGAAACCATCTGTTTTAATCGAGGCGCTGTCGCCGCCCGAACCCTTGACCCAGAGCACTTCGACGTCCTCGCCGGTGAGCGGATCTTTCTGCCATATCTTCGAGGAAGTGTTGCCGCCGCCATAATTGGTGACGCGTTTATCGGAACCGAGCGTGTTCGAGCGATAGACCAGCCGCTCCGGCTCACTCATCGATTGGGCCTTGGCCTCGTCCCACAGATTGGCGAGGCGCGCGCCGGTGCGCTTGTCGAGCATGGATGATCCTCCCGAAGGCACGCAAACGGTGCGGCCCATTTGGTCCGAATTTCCACGGAAGCGTCCGGCTTGTCAATCACAAACGATCAACATCGAGCATATTGCACTGCACAATGAAATTATATGATTGGAAATGATTGACACTGCGCGGTTTGGGTGCCTAGATGTTTGGGCAGGGAGGAACCATGCACGAAAAAGAGCGCCACAGGATCATTCTGTCCGCCGTCCAGGAAAAGCCTGTGGTGACGGTGCAGGAGATGGTCGACCTGACGGAGTCCTCCGAGGCGACGATCCGGCGCGACATCGCTGCACTCCACGTGCAAAAGCGCCTGCGCCGTGTGCGTGGCGGCGCAGAGGCGATCTCGCCGCCGCAGTTCATCGGCCTTGCCGGCCGGCCCTTTTCCGTCAACGAAACCCTCAACGCCGCGCAGAAACGGGCGATCGCCCGCGAAGCGGTCGAGCTTTGCAAGGACGGCGAACCGATCATCATCAATGGCGGCACCACCACCTTCCAGATGGTGCACTTCCTGGCCGGCCGCCGCATGCCGATCTTCACCAATTCGTTCCCGATCGCCGAGCATCTGCTCAAGCATTCCAAGAACACGGTCATGCTGTCTGGCGGCACAATCTACCGCGAACAGAACATCATCCTGTCGCCCTTCGACAATGACGTGACCCGCAATTTCTACGCACGCCGCATGTTCATGGGCGCGCAGGGGCTGGGGCCGCTCGGGCTGATGGAAGGCGACCCGCTGTTGATCCAGGCGGAGCAGAAGCTGATCGACCAGGCCGACGAACTGGTGGTGCTGGTCGATTCCTCGAAATTCCGCAAACGCTCCAGCCTGATCCTGTGCGGCCTGTCGCGCATCGCCACCGTCATCACCGATGACGGCATCGAGGATCGTGAAGCGAAAATGCTCGAGACCGCCGGGGTGGCGCTGATCGTCGCCCGCAAGTCGGCAACCAACAAGGAAGAATCTTCACTGCAGGCCTGAGACCAACTCACGCCCGCAGCGGCGATGGAATGCAACGCTCAAGGGAGGATATTTGATGAGCTTTTTGAAGAAATTGATGGTGACGGCGGCATTCTCGGCCGCCATGTTCGTGAATGCAGCCTACGCGGAAAACGTCAAGATCGCGCTGGTGGTGAAGTCGCTCGGCAACGGCTTCTTCGATGCCGCCAACAAGGGCGCCGAAGAGGCGGCCAAGGAACTCGGCGGTGTCGACATCATCTACACCGGCCCGACCAAGGCGACCGCCGAGGCCCAGATCGAAGTGGTCAATTCGCTGATCGCCCAGAAGGTCAACGCCATCGCCATTTCGGCCAATGACGCCGACGCGCTGGTGCCGGTGCTGAAGAAGGCCATGGAGCGCGGCATCACCGTCATCTCCTGGGATTCGGGCGTCGCCAAGGAAGGCCGCCAGCTTCACCTCAACCCGTCCGACACCGGACTGATCGGCGAGACCATCATCAAGCTTGCCGCCGACTATCTGCCGGAAGGCGGCGACGTCGCCATCCTGTCGGCCTCCTCGACAGCGACCAACCAGAACGCCTGGATCGACGCGGCCAAGAAAATCCTGCCGGAGAAGTTCCCCAAGATCAAACTCGTCGCCACCGTCTATGGTGATGACGATTCGGCCAAGAGCACGGACGAAGCCAAGGGCCTGCTGAAGTCCTACCCGAACCTCAAGGCGATCATCGCACCGACCACCGTCGGCGTTGTTGCCGCCGCCCAGGTGGTGACCGACGAGAACCTGATCGGCAAGGTCAACGTCACCGGTCTCGCGCTGCCGTCCGAGTTCAAGAAGTTCATCGACAACGGCGCCTCGCAGGCAGTTGCGCTGTGGAACCCGATCGACCTCGGCTACTCGGCCGTCTATCTCGCCCATGATCTGGCGGTGAAGAAGGAAGAGGCCAAGCCCGGCGCCACACTGTCGATCGGCCGCGTCGGCAAGGTCACGCTCGACGACACCAACTCGGCTGCGATGGCTCCGCCCTTCCAGTTCGACAAGAGCAACATCGAGAAGTTCTCCAAGATCTATTGATCTCGGACGCTTGCACCCTCCCCCTTGTGGGGAGGGTCGGCGAGCCGGCTTTGCGCAGCAAAATCGGCGAGACGGGGTGGGGGTGGCGACATCTCCACACACCAGGACCTTGATATGCTAGACAACACCCACCCCGCTCAAATTGTTCGCGACCTTCCCCACAAGGGGGTGGGTGACGCAGCCCCACGCCTGACGCTGTCCGGCGTCTCCAAGAGCTTTCCCGGTGTACGCGCATTGCACGATGTCAGCCTGTCGCTCTATCCGGGCCAGGTGACAGCGCTGATCGGCGAAAACGGTGCCGGCAAGTCGACGCTGGTCAAGATCATGACCGGCATCTATCAGCCCGACATGGGAACCATCAACATTGACGGCCAGGCCGTCACTCTGCCCAGCGCGCACGCCGCCTTCGGCTATGGCGTCACCGCCATCCATCAGGAAACCGTGCTGTTCGACGACCTGACAGTGGCTGAAAACATCTTTCTCGGCCACGCGCCGCGCACGCGCTTGGGCACTATCGACTGGCGCACGATGCGCAAAAATGCGCGGGAAGTGCTCGATACAATGCACGCCGGCCATATCGACGCCGATACAAGGCTGAAGGACCTCGGCATCGCCAACAAGCATCTCGTCGCCGTCGCCCGTGCCATGTCGATCGACGCCCAGATCGTCATCATGGACGAGCCGACGGCCGCGCTTTCGATGAAGGAGATCGAGGAGCTTTTCCTGCTCATCGAGTTCCTCAAGAGCGAAGGCAAGGCGATCCTGTTCATCAGCCACAAGTTCGACGAGATCTACCGCATCGCCGACCGCTACACGGTGTTTCGCGATGGCGAGATGGTTGGTGAAGGGTTGATCAAGGATGCCGGGCAGAGCCAGATCGTGCGCATGATGGTCGGCCGTTCGGTCGACCACATCTTTCCGCAGCGCAAGGCCGAGATCGGCGCGCCGGTGCTTTCCGTTTCCGGCCTGTCGCACCCGACCGAATTCAACGACATCGGCTTCGAATTGCACAGGGGCGAGATCCTCGGCTTCTATGGCCTTGTCGGCGCCGGGCGCAGCGAGGTGATGCAGGCGATCTCCGGCATCACCCGCACCACAGGCGGCACGATCACCCTGGAAGGCAAGACGATCGCGCCGAAATCGGCGGCGGATTCGATCGATGCCGGCATCGTCTACGTGCCGGAGGAGCGCGGCAAGCAAGGCGTGGTGATCGGCCTGCCGATCTTCCAGAACGTCTCGTTGCCCTCGCTCAAGCGCACCTCCAAATCCGGCCTGCTGCGGCTGTCGGAGGAGTTCGCGCTCGCCCGTTCATACACCGAGCGGCTCGACCTGCGCGCCTCCTCGCTCAGCCAGGATGTCGGTACGCTGTCGGGCGGCAACCAGCAGAAGATCGTCATCGCCAAATGGCTGGCGACCGCGCCCAAGGTGATCATCCTCGACGAGCCTACCAAGGGCATCGACATCGGTTCCAAGGCCGCCGTGCACGGCTTCATGGCCGAGCTGGTGGCGCAAGGCCTGTCGGTGATCATGGTGTCGTCCGAATTGCCCGAAATCCTCGGCATGTCCGACCGCGTCGTCGTCATGCGCGAGGGCCTCGTCGCGGCGGTCTACGACAACAAGGAACTGGACGCCGAGACGCTGGTCAGGACGGCAGCGGGGATCGCGGCATGAAAGCCTTTCTCAAATACCGCGAAATCTGGCTGCTGGCGGCAATCATCGTGCTAATCGGTCTGATCTCGACACGCTTCCCGGCCTTCGCCGACCCCGGCAATCTGCGCCAGGTGTTCAACGACACCTCGATCCTGATGATCCTGGCGCTTGGCCAGATGGTGGTTATCCTGACCCGGTCGATCGACCTGTCGATGGCGTCCAACCTCTGCTTCACCGGCATGGTGGTGGCGATGCTTGACGCCGCGCACCCGGCAATCCCGATCCCACTGCTGATCGTCATTGCACTGGTCGTCGGTCTGGTGCTCGGCGCCATCAACGGCCTGCTGGTCTGGCGGCTGAACATCCCCTCGATCGTGGTGACATTGGGCACGCTGACCATCTATCGCGGCGCCACTTTCGTCCTGTCGGGCGGCGCCTGGGTCAATGCCGACAAGATGAGCCCCGACTTCATCGGCTTTCAGCGTGCCGCCTTCCTAGGTATTCCGGTGCTGTCGTGGATCGCCATCCTGGTGATCGCGTTGTTCTTCGTCTTGATGACGCGCACGGCGCTCGGCCGCTCGATCTACGCCATCGGCGTCAACCCGACTGCATCGGTCTATGCCGGCATCGATGTCGGCCGGACGAAATTCATCGTCTTCTGCATCTCCGGCATGATCGGCGGCCTTTCCGGCTACCTCTGGATATCACGCTACGTGATCGCCTCGGTCGAAGTCGCCAATGGCTATGAGCTCAACATCATAGCCGCCTGCGTCATCGGCGGCATTTCGATCGCCGGCGGCATCGGCTCGGTCGGCGGCGCGGTGCTCGGCGCGTTGTTTCTCGGCATCATTTCCAACGCGCTGCCGGTCATCAACATCTCGCCCTTCTGGCAAATGGCGATTTCGGGCAGTGCCATCATCCTTGCCGTCGTGCTCAACGCGCGCAGCGAACGCCAGCAGGGCCGCATCATCCTCAGAAAAGTGGAGGCGGTGACATGACCGAAATCCCTGCCCCGCGCCACATTCCCGACCGGCTCGACAAGCCGCTGAGCTCGGCGATCTTCTCCTGGGAAGCGCTGCTGGTTGTGGTGGCCGTCGCCATCTTCGCCATCAACAGCTTCGCCTCGCCCTATTTCCTTGATCCCTATTCGCTGTCGGATCTCACCTTCAACTTCACCGAGAAGGGTCTGATCGCCTTCGCCATGGCGCTGCTGATCATTTCCGGCGAGATCGACCTGTCGGTCGCCGCCATCATCGCGCTGGCGTCGACCATGATGGGCATGGCCGTGCAGGCCGGCGCCGGCACGCCGGTGCTAGTGCTGATCGGCATCGTCGTCGGGCTCGGCTGCGGCGCCTTCAACGGCCTGCTGGTCACAAGGCTGGGATTGCCGTCGATCGTCGTCACCATCGGCACGATGAGCCTGTTTCGCGGTATCGCCTTCATCATCCTCGGCGACCAGGCCTACAAGGGTTACCCTGAAAGCTTTGCCTTCTTCGGTCAGGGCTATGTGTGGTGGGTGGTGTCGTTCGAGCTGGTGCTCTTCCTCATCGCGGCTATCATCTACTGGCTCGTGCTGCACCGGACGAGTTTCGGCCGCCGCGTCTTTGCGATCGGCAACAATCCGGTCGCGGCGCAGTTTTCCGGCGTGCGCGTCAACCGCATCAAGTTCATCCTGTTTTGCCTGACCGGGCTGATGTCTGGCATCGCCTCGGTGCTGATCACCTCGCGGCTCGGCTCGACGCGGCCGTCGATCGCTCAGGGCTATGAGCTCGAAGTCATCACCATGGTGGTGCTTGGCGGCGTCAGCATCCTGGGCGGCGCCGGCAGCATTTTGGGCGTCGTGCTTGCCGCCTTCATCATGGGACTGGTGACCTTCGGGCTTGGCCTGCTCAACGTGCCCGGCATCGTCATGTCGATCTTCATCGGCCTGCTGTTGATTATCGTCATCGCGCTGCCGATCGTCTGGCGGCGGCTGCGCGGAGGACGATGATGGCTGAGAAATACGCGTTCAAGATGATGCTCAAGCCGGGCATGAAGGCCGAATACAAGAAGCGTCACGACGAGATCTGGCCGTCGCTGGTCGCTCTCCTGAAGCAGGCGGGCGTTTCCGACTATTCGATCCACCTCGACGAAGAGACCAACATCCTGTTTGGCGTGCTGTGGCGGCGAGACGGCCATGGCATGGACGATCTGCCGAGGCATCCGGTGATGCAGCGCTGGTGGGCTCACATGGCCGACATCATGGAGACCAAGCCGGACAACGAGCCGGTAGCCGTGCCGCTGGAAACCGTGTTCCACATGGTATGAGCGCGATGCGCCACATCGCCGTCATCGACATCGGCAAGACCAATGCCAAGGTGGCGCTGGTCGATCTCGCGACGTTGAGTGAGGTCGCGCTGCGCCGCATGGCCAATGCGCCGGTGCGGCAGGCGCCCTATCCTCATCACGATGTCGAGGCGTTGTGGACGTTCATCCTCGACAGCCTTGCCGACATCAACCGCGAACAGCGCATCGACGCCATTTCGATCACCACGCATGGCGCGACGGGCGCGCTGGTCGACGCCGCGGGCGAACTGGTGCTGCCGGTGCTCGACTATGAGTTCGACGGCCCCGACGGGCTGGCAGCGGACTATGATGCGATCCGCCCATCCTTCGCCGAGACCGGCACGCCGCGCCTGCCGCTCGGCCTCAATCTCGGCGCGCAATTCTTCTGGCAGCAGAAAAGCTTCCCGGCGGAGTTTGCCAAGGCCGCCGCGATGCTGATGTATCCGCAGTACTGGGCCTTGCACCTGACTGGCGTCGCCGCCAACGAGGTGACCTCGCTCGGCTGCCACACCGATCTTTGGAACCCGTGGACAGCCGACTTTTCGTCGCTGGTCGATCGCCTGGGTTGGCGCGAGCTGATGGCGCCGGTGCGGCCAGCCAAAGACCGCCTCGGCCCGATCCTGCCTGCGCTCGCCGCACGGACCGGGCTCGCTCCGCAGACGCCGGTGTTCTGCGGCCTGCACGATTCCAATGCTTCGCTGCTGCCGCATCTCCTGTCCGACGCGCCACCCTTCTCCGTGGTCTCGACCGGTACCTGGGTGGTGTCGATGGCGGTCGGCGGCAAACAGATCTTGCTGGACGCGGCCCGCGATACGCTGGTCAATGTCAGCGCCTTGGGCGATCCCGTCCCTTCGGCGCGCTTCATGGGTGGCCGCGAATTTTCCCTGCTGACCGATGGCCAGCCGGACATCTGGACCGACGATGATGTCGGCGCCGTGCTGGCGCAAAAGACGTTGCTGCTGCCCTCGACCCAGCAAGGGTCGGGACCGTTCCCGTATCATGCCGCGACATGGCTCAACACCGACGGCGCGAGCAAAGGCCAGCGCTTTGCCGCCATCTCTTTCTATCTGGCGCTGATGACGGCGACCTGTCTCGACCTGATTGGCGCCGACGGACCGACCACGGTCGAGGGGCCCTTTGCCCGCAACCGGCTCTTCGTCGGCATGCTGGCGGCCAGCACGGGGCGCGCCGTTGTCGCGTCAGAGGCCGCCACCGGCACCAGCATCGGCGCCGCGTTGCTGGCAACGGACCGGGTAACGGCCCACGGTAAAGGCGAGAGAATGGGGCCGCCGACCGATCCGGCCTGGGCTGATTATGTCAGTGCATGGCGGGCAGCGGTCGAAGCGCAATGCTGATCACAATATCCGCTTGCCGAAGGCCGACATCACGAGGTTGACCGTATCGGTGCCGATCCGCGGCTCCAGATCCGCGGTCAGGCCCGAAACATCCATCGACAACAGCCCGTCGGAGAGCGCGATCGCCTCCATCGCCTGATGGGTTTCCCGTAAGGTGAGGCCACCGGAACCTGCCGCCCAGCCAGCGAATTCGGTGACATCAGGCGAATAGCTGACATGAAAACCCTGCGTGCCCGAGGTGGCGATGCGGATCGCTTCGTGCATCAGGTCGCGCATGCCCATGGCGTCGATGTCGGTCATGGTGAAGGCCGAGACGCGCGAATCCTTGAGCACCCGCGCTTCCGCCGGATCGGCGTGGCGCAGGCCGATGATGACGACATTTTCCGGCGACAGCTGTGGCTGCAGCGCGCCCGCCTTGTGGTCGAGGCCGAGCGCGCGGGCCAGCACCGAGCGTTCCGGCAGATCGATGCCCTCCTCGTCCTCGGGCATCAGGGCGGCGATGGAATCGATCCAGATCAGGCCGAAGGAGTGCGTCGCGCGCGCCGTTGCGGTCAGCGCCTTGTGCGCGATGCGACGGTCGGCACCCGCCGCCAGCCGTATCAGCCCCGATGGCGGCCGCTCGATATCGGCCAGTTCGACGACATCGAAATTCATCGCTTCGAGCCGCGCGCCGGTTCCTTCCCGAGCCAGGATACCGGCGGCGCCCTGTTCCGCCAGTATCGACACCATCTTGCGGCCGGAAAAGTCCTCGACATCGTGCATCGGGGCCTTTTCGACATATTCCGAGGTCATCGCCAGCAGCATGGCGCCATAGTTCATGCGGAAGGCGACGCGGTCGCCGACGGCCGGCGGCGGGTCGGCGTCGGCCACATCCAGCAGCAGATGGTCGCTGGAGGCGCCGAGCACCCGCACCCCCTTGGCGATCGGCGTCAGTCCCTCGACCAGCACGTCCTCGCGGCCGATATTGGCGATGGCGCGCAGCCTGTCGCCCTCGTCGGGGAAGACCGGCTGGTTGCCGAAGGCGTCGTAGCCGGATTGCCCGATCGGCCGTGACGGCTTGAGCTTGACCTCGATGATGTCGCTGGTCAGGCGGCAGGCGTCGGGTTCGAGTTCAGCCCACGGCACATCGCGGAAGGTTTCGACGCCGCCTTGCAGGATCGCCTCGCCGACGCGCAGATTGTTGATGCCGGCCGGCAGCTTGCCTTCGAGCAGCAGCGGCAGCGATGACGAGGCGCCGCCGGAAATCCAGTCGAGGCTTTTGCCGGACAGGCGCTCGGTCTTGTAGGCGTGGGCGACGAGCTGGCCGAGATTTTCCTGCGTCGGCATGATGGCGCCGAAACAGCCGAGATTGGTGCCGATGCCGGCGATGCGCACGCCCTTGAACTGCAAGATCTGCTCGACCGTTGGGATCAGATCGCTCGGCCAGATGCCTTCGCGGAGATCGCCGAGGTCGATCATCAGCATGATGTCGTGGACGCGGCCCATGCGCTCGGCGATGCGTGAAATCTCTCGGATGATCGTCAGTTCCGACTGCAGGCTGATGTCGACGGTGCGCACCACCTCCTCGACACGCGCCATCGGTGGACTGCGCAGCAGCATGATCGGCGCGTTGATGCCGCTGTCACGCAGCCGGCGGATGTTCTCGAAGCGCGATTCGGCGATGCCGGCGACACCACCGCGCAGCATGGCGCGCGCCACTTGCGGCATGCCGCAGGTGCCCTTGGTGACGCCGAACACCTTGATGCCCGACAGCGCGCAACGCTCGACGATCGTGCGCGTGTTGCGCTCGATGCGGCCAAGGTCGATGGCGACTTGCGGTCCCGACATTCCTAGCCTCCGTAGACCAGTCCCTGTGGGTCGATCTCCGGCTTGCGGCCGGCGACGAGATCGGCAAGGAATTTCCCCGAGCCGCAAGCCATGGTCCAGCCGACATGGCCGTGCCCGGTGTCGAGATAGAGGTTCTTGTAGCGCGCCTGGCCGATGACCGGCACGGAGTTGGGCATCATCGGCCGCAGGCCCGCCCAGAGTTCGGCCTTCTTCTCGTCAAAGGCGCCGGGGAAGAGATCCTTGCCTGTTCTGAACATGGCGGCGATGTCGCTTGGCTTGTGGGTGCGGTCGAACCCGGTGAATTCCGCGGTTGAGGCGAGCCGCAGCCGGTTACCCAGCCTGGAATAGGCGATCAGCTGGTCCTCGTCGGCGCCGCCCATGGTCGGACCCTTGCTCTCGTCCTCCAGGGGGATCGTCGCCGTATAGCCCTTCACCGGATAGACAGGCAGGTCGATGCCATAGCGGCGGCCGAGCAGGCCGCTCTCCGGTCCCATCGAGATGACCACGGCATCGCCGGCAATCGGACCGGCCGAGGTCATCACCGCACCCACCCGGTCGCCCTCGATGGCGAGGCCCTCGACCGTCGTGCCATAGAGAAATTTCACGCCGAGCTTTTCGGCGGCGTGGGCGGCGAGCTTTTCCACAAACTGCCGGGAATCACCGGTCTGGTCGATCGGCGAATAGACGCCGCCAGCAATCTTTTCCTTCACGCCGGCAAGACCTGGTTCAAGCTCGATCAGCCGGTCGCGGCCAACGATCTCGATCGGCAGGCCATGCTCGGCCAGATAGCGGTAATTGTCGGTGCCGGTGTCGAGGCTGTGCTGCGAGCGAAAGAAATAGAGGATGCCCTTCTTGCGCTCGTCGTAGCCGATCCCGGTATCGGCAGAGATGGCGTTGATGCAGTCGCGGGAATAGAGCGCCAAGCGCAGCTTGACCCGGCTGTTGGCGCGCAGGCGCTCTTTCGTGCACTGGCGCAGGAAGCGCAGGCTCCAGGCGAGGAAATAGGGATCGAAGCGCAACCGCACCTTGATGCCGAGATCATGGTTATAGAGCGCGCGCAGGAAGGTCTTCAGCGCCGCCGGAGAGGCCCAGGCGGTGGCATCGCCCGGCGATACCAGGCCGGCATTCGACTGGCTGGTGCCGCGCGCCGGCACCGGATGGCGCTCGATCACGGTGACCTCGTGGCCGTCGCTGGCCAGATAGTAGGCGGCCGCCGTGCCGACGACGCCGGCTCCAAGCACCGTTATTTTCATACCATCCCCCAAAGCTCTTCGCGGCGCAGCGCCCCGCCGCGAATGCCTTCAATAGCGCTTCGCTGGGCGCCTTGCGAGCCCTGGGGAGGACCCGGCTCAGCCCCGTGCGGAGTTCTTGCCGGTCAGGATGCGCTCCCAGGCGAGCGCGTCGGCAACGATCTGGTCGAGATCGTCGCGTTGCGGGGTCCAGCCGAGTTCCGCGCGCGCGAGATCCGAATTCGCAACGACCGCGGCGGCGTCGCCGGGCCGGCGAGCGCCCATCTTCACCTCGAAATCGTGACCAAAGGCACGCCGCACGCTGTCGATGACCTCAAGCACCGAATAGCCATGGCTGTAACCGCAATTGGCGACGAGGCTTGTGCCCCCGTCGCGCAGCCGCTGCAGGGCAAGGCGATGCGCCGCCGCCAGATCGCTGACATGGATATAGTCGCGCATGCAGGTGCCGTCCGGCGTCGGATAATCGGTGCCGAACACCTGCATGAACGGGCGCTTGCCGAGTGCCGTTTCGCAGGCGACCTTGATCAGATGGGTGGCACCCGGCGTCGACTGGCCGGTGCGGCCCTTCGGGTCGGCGCCGGCGACGTTGAAGTAGCGCAGCGCGGTGTAGCGGAGCCCATGCGCGATCGCCGCATCGCGCAGCATCCATTCGCTCATCAGCTTGGACAGGCCATAGGGTGATTCGGGAGCCAGGCGGGCATCTTCGCGCACCGGCTCCAGCCCGGCGCCGCCATAGACGGCCGCGGTCGAAGAGAAGATGAAATTGGGCACGCCCTCGCGCACCGCGGTCTCGATCAGCGTGCGCGTCTTGCAAGTGTTGTTCTCGTAATAGCCAAGCGGATCGGCGACCGATTCCGGGACCACGATGGAGCCGGCAAAATGGATGATCGCGTCGACCTTGTTGTCCCTGATGATCGAGCCAACCAGTTCCCTGTCGGCGACATCGCCGACCACCAGCTTCGCCTCCGGCGCCACTGCCCATTCGAAGCCAGTGGAGAGGCGATCGAGAACGACCACGCTCTCGCCGGCATCCAGCAACTCCCAGACCATATGACTGCCAATATAGCCGGCACCGCCTGTTACCAAAACCGTCATCCCAGTCCTCGCATCTCAAGATTTATCGGAAACTGTCTCAACCACCGCCTTACTGGAAAGCCTGCCGCATGGCCATTACAACCCTTGGTAACCCGCATCATCGGCATGTGGCATCATGCTGAAACAAAATTGATCCACATCAATGGAATAGGCCACGATCCGTGGTCGTTAGGAACAGGTCCGGGGCGTGGCATTTTGACCAAAAAGGCCCGGTGGACGACCAATGGGCCAATGATTATGATCCCGCGCAAAATTGGGAAGTCGACATGAACTATCAGCGGTTCTTCGAGGAAGCGATAGACCAGCTCCATGCCGAGCGTCGCTACCGCGTCTTCGCCGACCTCGAGCGCATTGCAGGCAAGTTTCCGCGCGCCATCTGGCGTTCCAATGGGCGCGCCGAGGAAATCACCGTCTGGTGCTCCAACGACTATCTCGGCATGGGCCAGCATCCCGATGTCATCGCCGCGTTCCAGAATGCGGCGGGCAAGATGGGCTCCGGCGCCGGCGGCACCCGCAACATTTCCGGTACCAGCAACCCGCTGGTCGAGCTGGAACTGGAGCTTGCCGACCTGCACGACAAGGAGGCGGCCCTCGTCTTCACCTCCGGCTTCGTCTCCAATGAAGCCTCGATCTCGACCATCGCGCGGCTTTTGCCCAATTGCCTGATCATCTCGGACGAGCTGAACCACGCTTCGATGATCGAAGGCGTGCGGCGCTCGGGTGCGGAAAAGAAGATCTTCCGCCACAATGACGTCGCGCATCTGGAAAGCCTGCTGCAGGCGGCGGGCCGCGAACGCGCCAAGCTGATCGTCTTCGAAAGCGTCTATTCGATGGATGGCGACATCGCGCCGATCAGGCAGATCGTCGAGCTCGCCGAGCGCCACAACGCCATGACCTATATCGACGAGGTCCATGCCGTCGGAATGTATGGATCGCGCGGCGGCGGCATCACCGAGCGCGAAGGGCTGGCCGACCGCATCGACATCATCGAAGGCACGCTGGCCAAGGCGTTCGGCACGCTGGGCGGCTACATCACCGGCGCCAGTGCTGTCATCGACGCCGTGCGCTCCTATGCGCCGGGCTTCATCTTCACCACGGCACTGCCGCCGGCGATCGCCGCCGCCGCGACCACCTCGATCCGCCATCTCAAGCGCTCGCAGGCCGAGCGCGACGCGCAGCAGCGGCAGGCGACGCGAACCAAGCAGATCCTCTCGGCCGCCGGCCTGCCGGTGATGGAGTCGCCGACGCATATCGTGCCGCTGCTGGTCGGCGACCCGGAACTCTGCAAGATGGCGAGCGACCGCCTGCTTGGCGTGCACGGCATCTACATCCAGCCGATCAACTATCCGACCGTGCCGCGCGGCACGGAGCGGCTGCGTATCACGCCGACGCCGTTCCATTCCGACGCGCTGATCGCCGAACTGCAGGACGCGCTGGTCGAGACCTGGGATGCGCTGGGCATACCCTATGGATCCGCTGGCCGCCCCTCGGTCGCCAAGAGCGACCGGATCATTCCACTGCTGGTGCCCAAGTCGGGCGGCTGAAGCCAGGCATCGGAAGCCGCCGCCTTCTCAAACAGTCTTCATCCACTTCGCCAGCCGGTTCGCCGCTTCCTCGACCTGGTCGAGGCGGCGGTGGAAGCACAGTCTGAGGAAGGCTTCGCCACCGGGGCCGAAGGCCGTGCCGGGCGCCAGGCCGACATTGGCCTTGTCGACGATGTCGAAAGCGGCGGTGCGTGAATCGGTGATGCCGTGGACCGTGAAGAACAGATAGAACGCCCCTTGCGGCACCGTGAACCGGGCGCGGCCGGTGGCACCGAGAATGCCGCAGACCAGGTCGCGCGCCTTCCTCGCCCGCTCGACCTGTTCGGCAATGAAACCATCCCCCTCATCAAGGGCGGCGACCGCACCGCGCTGCATGAACTGGGCGACGCCCGAGTTGGAATACTGGATCAGGTTCTCGAACACCTGCTGCAAGGCAGGATGGGTCTTGATCCAGCCAACGCGCCAGCCGGTCATCGCCCAGTTCTTGGAAAAGCTGTTGACGAACAGGATGCGATCCTCAGCCGTCGCGATGTCGAGGAAGGAGGGCGCACGGCCATAGCCGTAGTGGAACAGCGAATAGATCTCGTCGGCGATGATCCAGAGATCTTTGGCGCGGGCGAGATCGAGGATCGCCTGCAAGGTCTCGTGGTCGGCGGTCCAGCCGGTCGGGTTCGATGGCGTGTTGATGAACAGCGCCTTGGTGCGCGGCGTGATCGCCGCCGCGATCTTCTCGACGTCGCAGGACCAGCCATTGCCGGAGTGATCGAGCGTGACCCGCACCGGAACGGCTCCCGATATCGCGGCGGCAGCGTCGAAATTCGGCCAGGCCGGCGACAGATAGACAACCTCGTCGCCGGCGCCGGCGAGCGCGTCGAGCGCCAGCTGGATGGCATGCATGCCAGAGCCGGTGACGATGAACTGCTCCTCGGGGAAGGTCTTGCCGAAATGCCTGGCATAGTAGCGGGCAAGCGCCTGCCTGAGATCGGGGATGCCTCGTTGCCAGGTGTAGAACGTCTCGCCGCCGGCCAGCGCCCTTGACGCGGCATCGGTGATGAAAGCAGGCGTCGGCAGGTCGCCCTCACCGGCCCAGAGCGGGATCATGCCCTCGCGCAGGCGGCCGTAATTGACAACGGCGACAATGCCGCTTTCCGGCGCGGCACGGGCTTCCGCGCGCAAGCTGTCGATCAAGGTCATGGCGGGTCCGTTCCAATCTCGGGCGTCAATCAGCGCTCCATACCAGATGCGAAAACAGAAAACCCCGGCCGCAAACGACCGGGGTTTTGGTCCAGCAAAGCTGTCCGACAGGTCAGCGCTTGGCGAGCAGATCGCGAATTTCGGTCAGCAGCGCAACGTCGGCGGGCGGCGGCGCGGCAGGTGCCGCAGGCTTCTCGGCCTCAAGCCGCTTGCGCATGTTGTTCACCGCCTTGACCATGAGGAAGATGATGAAGGCAAGGATGAGGAAATTCAGCACCGCGGTGATGAAGCTGCCATAGGCGAAAACAGCGCCTTGCTTTTTGGCGTCCGCCAGCGCGGTGGCGTTGACTGCCGAGGACAGTCCAAAGAAATAGTTGTTGAAGTCCAGTCCGCCGAAGATCGCGCCGACGATCGGCATGATGACGTCGTCGACCAGCGAAGTGACGATCTTGCCAAAGGCCGCGCCGATGATGACGCCGACCGCAAGGTCCATCACATTGCCCTTGGAAATGAATTCCTGGAATTCCTTCAGCATTCGACCCTCCTTGTCGTGACCGGCCGCTCTGCCGTTCCGTCCTTGCGGCATCGACCTGAGGGCAACATAACAAAAACCTGGGGTTGCAACATGGGCAAAAAGGGGAAAGCAACCGGTTTCTCCTTACATGACGGAACCTCGGGCGGAACCTCGGGCAGCGCCTTGGACGTCAGCTTGGTTGCTGTCTGAATGTCGCCACCATGCTTCCAAAGCCGCAATGGACTCGGACGCCAAGCTGTGATTGCGTTCGGACAAGCCGGATAAAAAGGCGGCAAAGGAGGAAATTCCAGGCGTGCAGGGCTTGTTCATCGTCATCATCGCGATCGCCTATGTGACGCTGCTGTTCGCCATCGCCAGCCTGGGCGACCGCCGCTCGGCGATATCCGGGCCGAGCCGGGCGCGGCCGTTCATCTACGCGCTCAGCCTTGCCATCTACTGCACGTCCTGGACCTTCTTCGGCTCGGTTGGCCTCTCCTCAGAGCGCGGTCTCGAATTCCTCGGCATCTATACCGGCCCGGTGCTGGTGTTCGTGTTCGGGTTTCCGCTGCTCAACCGCATCGTGCGGCTGGCCAAGACAGAGAAGATCACCTCGATCGCCGACTTCCTCGGCGCCCGCTATGGCAAGAGCTTCACCGTCTCGGCGATCGCGACGCTGATCGCGACAATCGGCGCGGTGCCCTATATCGCTCTGCAGTTGAAGGCGATCTCCGGTTCGGTCAGCCTGATGGTCGAGCACTACACCGGTTCGCCACCCTCCTTCGATCCGTTCGTCAGCGACATCTCGCTGGTCGTCGCCATGCTGCTGGCGCTGTTTGCGGTGCTGTTCGGCACACGCCATGCCGATGCCACCGAACACCAGGACGGGCTGGTGCTGGCAGTTGCGGTCGAGACCGTGGTCAAGCTCGCCGCTTTCCTGGCGATCGGCCTGATGGTCACCTTCCTGATTTTCGGCGGCCCTGGCGACATGTTCGACAAGTTGGCGCAGAACGCACAGGTCCGGCAGGCGATGGGCTACAACACCTCCCTTGCCACCTGGCTGGTGCTGACTTGCCTGAGCGGTTTCGCCATCATCATGCTGCCGAGGCAATTCTACGTCACCATCGTCGAGAACCGCGGCGAGGCCGAATTGCGCACCGCGACATGGGTGTTTCCGCTCTATCTGGTGGCAATCAATTTGTTCGTGCTGCCGATCGCCTTTGCAGGCCTGTCGCTGGTCGGCACCGGGACCAGCAGCGATCTCTACGTGCTGTCGCTGCCTTTGTTCAGCGGCCATGATCTGCTGGCGATGGCAGCCTTCATCGGCGGCCTATCGGCGGCAACGGCCATGGTGATCGTCGAAAGCGTGGCGTTGTCGATCATGATCTCCAACGACCTCGTCATTCCGCTGTTCGTGCGCCGCCTGCTCAAGACCTCGACCTCCGAGAACGAAGACTGGTCGACGCTGATCCTCAATGTGCGGCGCGGGGCGATCTTCATCCTGCTGTTCATCGCCTTCCTCTACTACCGCGAGAGCACCAACAGTGCGCGGCTGTCGTCGATCGGCCTGATGTCGTTCGCGGCCATCGCCCAGTTCGCACCCGCGCTGATCGGCGGACTGATCTGGCGTGGCGCCAACGGCCGGGGTGCTGCACTCGGCATGGTCGCCGGTATCCTCGTCTGGGGCTACACGCTGCTGCTTCCATCGCTTGCCGCACCCGACACCGACATCATCGCACACGGGCTGTTCGGTTTCGAGGCGCTGCGACCGCAGGCGCTGTTCGGCACCGTCGCCGAACCGCTGAACCACGGCGTGTTGTGGAGCCTGTCGATCAACGCGGTGTTCTTCGTGCTCGGCTCCCTGTCGCGCGCGTCGGTGCCGTTGGAGCGCATCCAGGCGTCGATCTTCGTGCCGCGCGAAGCCGGGCCGATGCCCAGCCTGCGCCGCTTCCGCACCGCCATCACCGTCAACGACCTCAAGGACACGATCTCGCGCTATCTCGGCGTCGAGCGCACCGAGCGCTCCTTCCAGTCGTTCGAAAAGACCAATGGCGCCTCGCTGCACGGCAAAGAGCAGGCGAGCATGGACGTCATCCGCTTTTCCGAGCAATTGCTGGCCAGCGCCGTCGGCTCTTCCTCGGCACGGCTGATCCTGTCGCTGCTGTTTCGGCGCCACGACCGCGAATCCAGGGATGCCTTCCGGCTGCTCGACGATGCCACCGAGGCACTGCAGCACAATCGCGACCTCTTGCAGATCGCGCTCGACCAGATGGAGCAAGGCATCACCGTTTTCGACCGCGATTTCCGCCTGATCTGCTGGAACCGCCAGTACCGCGCGCTGTTCGACCTGCCCGACGAGATGGGCCAGGTCGGCGTCTCGCTCGACCGCATCCTGCGCCATCTTGCCGAGCGCGGCGACATTCCATCGGACCAGCGTGTGGCCATGCTCAACCGGCTGACCAGCTTCGTCAGTCCGTGGCAGATGGAGTTGAAGACCAGCGGCCGCATCCTGGAGCTGCGTTCCAACCCGATGCCGGATGGCGGCATCGTCGCCACTTATGCCGACATTTCCGGACGCGTCGAACAGGATCTGGCGCTGAAGCGCGCCAATGAATCGCTGGAGCAGCGCGTCAAGACCCGCACCATCGAGCTGACCCGCGTCAACGAAGAGCTGGCGCAGGCGCAGATGCTGGCCGAGGAGGCCAATCTCGGCAAGACACGCTTCCTTGCCGCCGCCGGCCACGACATCCTGCAGCCGCTGAACGCTGCCCGGCTATATTGCTCGTCGCTGATCGAGAAGGCCGGCAAGGGGCCTGCCGGCAAGGCAGCGGTCAACATCGAATCCTCGCTGGAATCGGTCGAGACCATTCTCGGCGCCGTGCTCGACATCTCCCGCCTCGATGCAGGCGCCATGAAGCCGGACAACACCGCCTTCAACCTCGACGGATTGCTGCGCCAGATCGGCAATGATTTTCGGCCACTGGCCGCCGAAAAAGAACTCGGCCTGACGATCATGCCGTCGTCGCTGACCGTGATGACGGACCGCAACCTGCTGCGCCGCCTGATCCAGAATCTCGTCTCCAACGCCATCAAATACACGCGCCATGGCCGTGTGCTGGTCGGCGTTCGGCGACGAGGCGACCTGGCCGAAATCCAGGTGATCGACACCGGCATCGGCATTGCCGGCGACGAGCTGAACACCGTCTTTCACGAATTCACCCGGCTGGACGAAGGCGCGCGCGAAGCCGAGGGCCTCGGTCTCGGTCTTTCCATCGTCGACCGCATCGCCCGGGTGTTGCGCCTGGAGATCCGGATCTTTTCCAATCCAGGCAAGGGTACGCGCTTCTCCGTCATCCTGCCGGTCGCCGCCGTGCAGGAGCCGCGACGCGAGATCGAAACCAGGGCTCCTGCCCGCGCGACAGCTTCGCTGGCCGGCCTGCATGTGCTCTGCATCGACAACGATGCCCGCATCCTCGAAGGCATGCGGCTCCTGCTCGAGGGCTGGGGCTGCAATGTCGACACGATATCAGGCTCGAGGGATCTGGCGGGTTCCACGATGCATCGCCCGGACATCGTCCTTGCCGACTACCATCTCGACGGTGAAACCGGCCTCGACATCATCGTCAGGCTGCGCGCGATCCATGGCGACGCCCTGCCGGCCGTACTGGTGACCGCCGACCGCTCCAACGAGGTGCGCACGGCTGCGGGCGGGCTCGAGGTTCCGGTGATCAACAAGCCGCTGAAACCGGCAGTGCTGCGTTCGATGATGGCCAGGGTCAGGCCGCTGGCATCGGCGGCCGAATGACGATTCCGACGAGACCCCGCGTGTCAGCCGGCCGGCTGCAGCGGGTCGCTGCCGATCTTGGACAGCAGGATCACTGCCTGGGTGCGGCTATCGACGCCGAGCTTCTGCAGGATAGCCGACACATGCGCCTTGATTGTCGCCTCGGAGACGCCGAGTTCATAGGCGATCTGCTTGTTGAGCAGGCCCTCGGCCAGCATGCCGAGCACGCGGGTCTGCTGCGGGGTCAGCGCCTGCAGGCGCTTGATCAGGTCGGAAATCTCGGGATCGCGCTCGACGCCGAGATCGATGCCGACGGGCGCGGCGATGTCGCCGGCAAGCACCGACTGCACGGCGTCGCGGATCTCCTCCATGCTGGCCGACTTGGAGATGAAGCCAGAAGCGCCGAGATCGAGCGCACGCCTGATGGTCGCCGGATCGTCATGCGCCGAGACCACGACAAGCGGCACCGCCGGATGGATGCCGCGCAGCGAGATCAGGCCGGAAAGGCCGCTGGCGCCCGGCATCGACAGATCGAGCAGCACCAGATCGACATCTTCGTTGGCTACGACCAGCGCCTTGGCGCTCTCGAAATCACCGGCCTCGTGGATTGCCGCGACATTGCCGATGCCGGCGAGCGCTTCGCGCAGCGCACCGCGAAACAGCGGGTGATCGTCGGCGATGACGAAAGAATAGCCTGACGGCAAATGTCCCTCCCCGAATCCCTATGATTTTTTAGCTCTTTGCGGGACCAGTTGGACGATTATCAGGGGCTGCGCGCTGTTTTCAAGCAGCAAAGCCAGCGCGCCGCGTTTTCCCTGTTTCGAGCGCTCAGGTCTTCTGCGAGTTGAGCTGCGCGCCGTTGTCCTTGTCCATATCCTTGACGATGCCCATGAAACCACGCAGGAATCGCTCCATGTAGCTCATCGTCTTGTTGAAATCCTCCTCGCTCGGCAATTGCGATTCGAGGCGGGCGGAGAGCGAGTTCTCGAGCTTGGTGACGCGCTCGTCCATCGCCTTCATCGAGGTCTGAAGGCGGTCGACCTCGTCCTGGAAAGCAGCGCGTTCGTCGGCCGCCATCTTGCAGACGAGCTGGCCGGAGCGTTCCTCGCAGATCGACATCGCACCGGTCTGCGTGTCCATGCGGACGTAGCCGTTACCAGACTTCTCCAGCCGGTAGCGGTCGGTTTCTTCCGAATAAGCTGAAGCCGCGACCAGCGAAACGAGCGCGGCGGGGATCAAGATGTGCTGCAGACGCATGTTGTCCTCCATGGCCAAAGCCTGATTTATCGCATGTTTGCGCCGGAATTGGGGAAGACCCTTGGCGTGGTCTTTCCCGCGTGGCTGGTTCGGACTATAGCGCAACCATGTCTCAGTTTATCTACAAGATAACCCCGGAAGCGCCTTGGCGCGAGGCCGAAGCCAATGGCCGCTTCACCGGCGCGCCGATCGATGCTGCCGATGGCTTCATCCATTTCTCCACGGCAGGGCAGGTCAGGGAAACGGCGGCGAAGCATTTTGCCGCCCAGACCGGCCTCCTGCTGGTCGCCATCGACGGCTCGCGTCTGGGCGCCGCGCTGAAATACGAGGTCTCGCGRGGCGGCGCGCTGTTTCCGCATCTCTATGGCGTGCTGGACCTGAAAGCTGTCCTTTGGGTCCGACCGCTGCCGCTTGGCGCCGACGGTACCCACCAATTCCCGGCACTGGAGGCCGAATGAGCGTGCTCGACCGGCTCGGCCAGAAACTGCTGTTCACATTCGATCCGGAAACCGCGCATGGCATGTCGATCGCAGCGCTGCGATGCGGCCTGCCTGTCGGCGCGCGGACAACGCGCGATGCGCGGCTGAAGGTGACGGTCTGCGGCCTCGATTTCCCCAACCCGCTCGGCATGGCGGCCGGCTATGACAAGAACGCCGAGGTGCCTGATGCGGTGCTTGGGCTCGGCTTCGGCTTTGCCGAGGTCGGCACGGTCACGCCGCTGCCGCAGGCCGGCAACCCGAAACCGCGGATCTTCCGGCTGACGGCGGATGAGGCGGTGATCAACCGGCTGGGCTTCAACAATGAAGGCCACGCGGCCGCCGAAAAGCGCCTCACCGCCCGTAAGGGGCGCGGCGGCATCGTCGGCGTCAATATCGGCGCCAACAAGGACAGTGCCGACCGCATCGGCGACTATGAGCACGGCGTCGACCGCTTTGCGCCCTACGCCAGCTATCTGACCGTCAACGTCTCCTCGCCCAACACGCCGGGCCTGCGCAACATGCAGGCGCGCGAGCAGCTCGGCGAGCTTTTGTCACGCGTCATGGCGGCGCGCGCCGCAGCAACGGCGCAGCCACCGGTCTTCCTCAAGATCGCTCCGGACCTGCTCGAGGCCGAGCTGGAAGATATCGCCGCCGAGGTCACCGAGAAGCGGATCGACGGTGTCATCGTCTCCAACACCACCATCTCCCGGCCAGGGCTGAGCACCGGCGACGCCGCGCGCGAGACCGGCGGGCTCTCCGGCAGACCGCTGTTCGAACGCTCGACCAGCGTGCTGGCCAGGATGCGCAAACTGCTCGGGCCAGAGCTTGCCATCATCGGCGTCGGCGGCGTCGATTCGACCGACGCGGCGCTGGAAAAGATCCGAGCCGGCGCCGATCTCGTTCAGCTCTACACCAGCATGATCTATGCCGGCCCCGCACTGCCGGGCCGGATCGTCGCCGGGATGGCACGCTTTGCCGAAACGGGGCACCTCAGATCCATTCGCGATTTGCGCGACAGCCATCTCGATCAATGGGCGTCGAAACCGCTCAGCTGAATGCCGTCCGCAGTCGCAGCCGCAAAATCGTCAGCAGGCTGAAGCCTCGTGCGAGCAGGAAGACGTGCAGCGCCGCCCACAGGCCATGATTGCCAAAGGCAGGCGCCAAGGTGAGCAACGCGACTACAAAGACCAGGAACGACAGCAGCATCATGTTGCGCATGTCACGCGACCAGGTCGCACCGATGAAGACGCCATCCATCTGGAATGCCAGCACGCCGCTCAACGCGGTGAACGCTGCCCATGGCAGGTAGATATCGGCCACTGAACGGACCTCCACCGACGTCGTCACGAGAGCGACCAGATTGGCGCCGGCCAGCAGCAGCACCAGGGTCGCCGCACCCGCCAGCCCGAACCCCCAAAACAAGGTGAGCCGCACGGCCTGCCGGAACGGTGTTGCCGCACGCGCGCCGACGGCACGGCCGGCCAGTTGTTCGGCAGCGGTGGCAAAGCCATCGAGGAAATAACCGGCAACGAGAAAGAAATTCATCAGGACGGCGTTGGCGGCCAGCGTCACCGTGCCGAACTGCGCACCCTGGCGGGTGAACAGTGCGAAGGCGGCCAGCAGCGAGAACGAACGGATCATGATGTCGCGGTTGAGCGACAGCATGCGCAGGAAGGCGGCCATGTCGAGCAGGCGGTGGCGTGGCAAGGACGGCGCCGCCCGGAATCGGAGGACCACGATCGCCAGGCCGAGCAGCATGGCGAGGAACTCCCCGGCGACGGTAGCCCAGGCGACGCCTGCAACGCCCCAGCCAAGCTTCAATCCAAGCAGGAAGCAGAGCGCGATGTTGATGCCGTTCAGCACCAATTGCAGCATCAGCCCGAGCCCGCCCTCGCCGCGCCCCAGGACATAGCCGAGGATGGCATAGTTGATCAGCGAGAAGGGGGCTGCGAGCATCCTGATGTGGATATAGACGGCCATTGCCTCGCTAACGCGCGGTTCGGCGCCCATGAACTTTTGCCCGGCGATGGCAACCAGCGGCGCAAGTGCGGCGAGCACGATGCCGGCGACAACCGCGATCAGCACGGCGCGCCAGAACACTGCCTGTTCCTCCAGTTCGTCGCCGCGCCCGAAGGCCTGGGCGACGAGGCCGGTGGTGCCCGAACGCAGGAAATTGAACGTGGTGAAGACGACGTCGAAAACAAGTGCGCCTGCCGCCAGGCCGCCGAGCAAGGCGGCGTCGCCGAACTGGCCGACGACAGCCGTGTCGACCAGGCCGAGCATCGGTGTCGTCAGATAGGCGAGCGTCATCGGCACCGCGATGGCGAGCACGGACCGGTTGGTGACGACAAAGGACCTGGCGTCGGCTGGGATTGCACCCTTGTCCAGAGGATTGCTGCCTTGCTGATTGCGGCTTGATCGAACAGCCGGTGTGCCCCATTTTGCCGGCATCGCGCAATCACCCATCCCGTGACGGCCAACCGAATCCCCGACCTGGCGCGAGCCCGCCGGACCGAGTTCATGCCCCTGCAGATCGTCCACCATCCCGACTACGACGCCGGCTTCGCCGTCAACCATCGCTTTCCGATGAGCAAATATCCGCTGCTGATGGAAGCCTTGCGCGCGCGCGGTCTGGCCGGGCCCGGCGCGCTCAACATCGCCGAACCGGCGCCGGCATCATGGCTGAAACTTGCCCATGCGGCGGAGTATGTCGACCAGGTCATCAACTGCTCGGTGCCTGAAAAAATCGAGCGCGAGATCGGTTTTCCGGTTGGCCCACGTGTCTCCTTGCGCGCCCAGCTTGCCACCGGCGGCACGGTACTGGCGGCGCGGCTCGCCTTGCACCACGGCATCGCCTGCAACACCGCCGGCGGCAGCCATCACGCGCGGCGCGCGCAAGGCGCCGGCTTCTGCACCTTCAACGATGTCGCTGTCGCCGCGCTGGTCCTGCTTGCCGAGGGCGCCGCACAGAACATCCTGGTCGTCGACCTCGACGTGCATCAGGGCGACGGGACGGCCGACATTCTCGCGGGCGATCCACGTGTGTTCAGCTTTTCCATGCATGGCGACCGCAACTACCCTGCGCGCAAGATCGCCTCCGACCTCGATGTCGCGCTGCCCGACGGCACAGGTGACGCTGCCTATGTCGAAAGGCTCGCCGCCATCCTGCCGGAACTGTCGGCCCAAGCGCATTGGGACATCGTCTTCTACAATGCCGGCGTCGACGTCCATGCCGAGGACAGGCTTGGACGGCTGTCGCTATCGGATGACGGTCTGCGCGCCCGCGACGACATGGTGATCAGCCATTTTCGCACGCTGGGCATTCCCGTCTGCGGCGTCATCGGCGGCGGTTATTCAACCGATGTGGCAACGCTCGCCGCTCGCCACGCCATCCTGTTCGAGGTGGCGTCAAGCTATATCAGATAATCCTTTACGCATGATCTTGTCCGAAAACCGGTTCCCACTTTTCGGGATCATGCTCTACTTCCGGTAGCTGGCGATCCTGATCAGGATGAAGGCCGGGACGACGATCGCCGCACCCAGCAAGATGTAGCCGAGAAAGCGATCGATGGCGTGGAAGCCGAGATTCCAGAGATCGGTGAAGAACTTCCGGATGCCATAGAACACGTCCATCGGCGACCAGCCGAAGGCATTCATGACCAGGCCGACGAGAAACGACACCACAAGCAGCTTCAGGATCACCCTGAGCGGCGAGTCGCCGAGAAAGCGCGTCAATGCGGACAAGGCCCGTCTCCCGATTGAGGTGCCCAGACTCGAGGGCGTCGGCCCAGACATACGCACTTGGCTTCCCAGCTTCAAGCCGACAGGTTTGCCAGGATAGCCTAGGCCTTGGGCGAGACAGAGCGCGGCACTGTAGTGCGAATGATACTGATCGAGCCCATGCCGATTTTCTAAGAATCGGTAAACAGCACCTATCTAATTTGTTGAAAATACAGCGAAAAATCTTCATTTTTCGATTTCCCGCAATGTGCGTGCAATTTTCGCCTGCGAGATGATCCACGTCTTTCAGGCAGAGGTTGCGCGAAAGATCCGGTCACCCACGACTGCCTTGCGTCAGTTCCCGTGGCCAGCGCGACCGTTCCCGGCGAGACAAGTGAGCGGGAGCGCGACCGTCCCAATGGTCAGGCTCCCAAGAGATCAACCTGCGTATCTTCGGATGCGCGTGCGTGTTGGAGTAATGCAATGTCCCCCCAAGCAATGATGCTGCTGACGGCAAGTGCGCTTGCCATGTGCCTGAACGGCTCGGCAATGGCTGCCGATCTTTTCGCCTGCCTACAACGATCGTCCCGCCTTTCAGTGGAGCGGCGCCTATGTCGGCGTACATGGCGGCACGGCATTCACAGGATGCCGAACCCGTTTGCCGGCAGAAACGGCCTCAGCGGCGGTATCCAGGCCGGCTACAATCAGCAAGTAGGCCCGGGAGTCCTGGGGGCCGAGATTGAAGGCTCCTACCTGGGCGGCGCCGAGCACGACGTCGAGGGCGGCAAGGTCAAGGAAAAGTGGCGCGGTGCCGCCAAGGCCAGGGCCGGCGTAGGCTTCGACCAGACGCTACTGTTCGGAACCGGGGGCGTTGCGCTGACCAAAGGGCGAAAAGGTCAGCAGCACCGACGGATGGAAACACGGCTATCTCTTCGGCGCCGGTATCGAGCAGGGTTTCGCCGGCGGCCTCTCGGCCAAGGTCGAACCTTGCCCGGCAGATTGCGCTTCTGCATGACGGCACCATCCGGATATTGGCTGGGTCCTGGCGCGGCGCGCGCATCCGCATGGAACTGCCGGTTCGGTCGTGACCGTGGCCGCCGGGCGAGAGGCCGGCCAATGGCCGCGACCGACCCCGCTGGCTTATCTGTTTTCTAACCAATTGCCGCTATTCCCAATCGAATAGCGGGAGCAAGGCATTTGGTGGAGATGGAGAAAAACACCGCGCGACGCGCCGTCATGCTGTCGGTGGTCGTCCCATGCTACAATGAACTGGATGGGGTGGCCGAACTTCATCGACGGGTGACGGCCGCATGCCTGGAACAGGGATCCTCCTATGAGATCGTGCTTGTCATCGACGGCGCGACCGACGGTACACGCGAGGCCATTTTCCAATTGGCAGAAAAGGACGACCATGTCGTCGCCATCGACCTTGCCCGCAACTACGGCCACCAGATCGCGTTGAGCGCGGGGCTCGAGTTCTGTCGCGGCCAGCGCATTCTCATTCTCGATGCCGACCTGCAGGATCCGCCTGAACTGCTCGGCGCGATGATGGCGAAGATGAATGAAGGCTTCGATGTCGTTTACGGCCAACGGCAGAGCCGCGACGGGGAAAGCTGGTTCAAGCTCGCCTCCGCCTCGATGTTCTATCGCTTGCTGCGCCGCATGGTCGATGTCGAGATCGCTTCGAATTCAGGGGATTTCCGGCTGATGAGCCGCCGCGCGCTCGACCATCTGAACGCGATGCCCGAACGCTACAGGTTCATTCGCGGCATGGTGAGCTGGATCGGGCTGAAGCAGGTGGCCTTCCCCTATGAACGGCATCGGCGCTTTGCCGGCACCACCCACTATCCCCTGAAGAAGATGGTTCTTCTGGCGGTCGACGCGATGACCAGCTTTTCCATCGCACCCTTGCGGTTCGCCTCGCTGCTTGGAATGTTGTTCGGGCTTCTGGGCCTGGTCGTGCTCGGCTACACCCTGGTCGAATGGTCGGTCGGAAACGTGTTGCCCGGCTGGACCAGCCTTGCCGCGATCGTGCTGATCCTTGGCAGCGTCCAGCTTATGGTGCTTGGTATCTTCGGAGAGTATCTCGGGCGCATGTACATGGAGACAAAGCGGCGGCCGCTTTACTTCGTCAACGAGATCGTTTCGCGCAGCCAGGCAGTCGAGGACAAGGATCTGCCCGTCCACCGCCTGCAGGAGATGGCAAAGAGGGCCGCACGTGCTTGAAGCGGAGTTCGACCAGTTTGCACGGGAATACCAGGAGCAGCATGCCGCGAGCATAAGGCTGAGCGGCGAAACGCCGGACTTCTTCGCCAAGTACAAGATCGACGACATCGCCGCGACTCTGCGGCGGGCCGGCGTGAAACCGCGACGGATACTCGACTTCGGCGCCGGTGTCGGCAACTCGCTCGGCCATATGCGCAACGCCTTTCCCGACAGCGAGATCACCTTGCTCGATCCTTCGCGGGAATCGCTCGACATCGCCAGCAAGCGCTTCCCCGGCCAGGCCGCCTTCACGCATTTCGACGGCGAGACAATTCCCTTTGCCGACGGCACCTTCGACCTGGCTTTCGCGGCCTGCGTCTTCCACCACATTCCCGAAGATCTCCAGGTCGGACTGCTCGCGGAGATTGGCAGGGTGCTGGCCGATGGCGGCAGCTTCTTTGTTTTCGAGCACAATCCGTGGAACCCGCTGACCACGCACGCGGTGAGAAATTGCGCCTTCGACGAGAACGCGGTTTTGATCAATTCGCACGAGATGCGCAGGCGCATGGCCGAGGCTGGTCTTGCCAACACCCGGATCATCTACCGGATCTTCTTTCCTCGGCTGCTTGCGCGGCTGAGGCCGTTCGAGCGTTTCCTCACCAAGATTCCTGTCGGAGCCCAATATTTTGCGCATGCGGTCAAACCTGCCGTTTGACTATCCGAGGATGCTGCGATTTGGCGTCGTCGGTCTGTTGAACACGGCGCTGGGCTACGCCGTCATTCTGGCCGGACTTGCGTTGGGTTTTGGCGACATCGTCGCCAATGCCACGGGCTTTGGCGCCGGCCTTGTCCTCGGCTTCTTCCTCAACCGCCAATGGACCTTCACCAGCGCCGATGGCTTCCGGTCAGGAACCCTTTTGCGATATGGGGGCGTCTTCCTGGTCGCCTACAGCATCAATCTGGCAGTCGTGATCGCCGCCCGGTCAGCAGGCATCACAGAAAGCCCCCTGGTTCACCTCGCGGGAATCTGCGTCTATTCGGTTGTTTTCTACCTCGGTTCGGCTCACTTCGTGTTTGTCGGGCGCGGAGGTCGCGAAGACGATGAAGCCGACCGGAACCTTCCGATGGCCGGTGGGTCTCGGCGGATGCCGACCAGTCGAAATCCTTGAACCAACTGTCATCGGAAGCGATTAGAGGCGGCGCCATGAACAACGCTCAGGCCAGTGYGGGCGCGGCAACGTACGATCAGCGTATCCAACTGATATTCTGCCTGTTCACCGCCTGTATCATGGCGGCGGTGCTGGCCGCCTTTGCCCCTTCCATCCTGCAGGATCCCGACAGTTGGTGGCAAGTAAAGGTAGGACTGGATCTCCTGGCAAGCCGGACATTTCCGACAGTCGACCCTTATTCCTACACGTTTGCCGGCCAGCCATGGATCGCCAAGGAATGGCTGGGGCAGGTCCTTTTGGCTCTTGCCTACCGGGCGGGAGGCTGGAACGGCGTGGTCACGCTGATCATCGCCATGATTTCCCTGACGGTTTTCCTGATGGGGTGGTTTCTCAGCAGATGGCTGAAGCCGATCCTGTCGATTGCGCTGGCCTTCATTGCAATGGCCCTGATCACCCCGATCTTTACGGGGCGTCCACATATCTTCACTTTCCCGATCATCGTCGTCTGGACGGCGATGCTCTTTCGTGCGGCATGGGAAGAACGGGCGCCACCCTGGTGGCTGCTTGTGCTGGTTGTGTTGTGGGCGAACCTGCACGCCACCTTTACCTTGAGCTTCGTCATAGCAGCTTTCGCCGGTCTCGATCTGCTGACGCGTACAGGTCTCACAAAACCGGCCCTCGTGGCGAAATGGATCGCATTTGGTCTGCTTTGTCCGCTGGTCAGCCTGATCCACCCCTATGGCGTCCAGGCCATCCTGGCGACCTTCGCCGTGGCCTATGGCAACGAGGCGGTGTCGCTGATCGCGGAATGGCGACCGTTCAATGCGCAGGATCTCGTTGTCCAGGAAGTTGCGATGCTGGTGGGGCTGTTCGGGCTGCTGGTGTCACGGTTGCGAATTGGCTGGGCCAAGGCGTTGTTCATCGTCTTCACCTTGCATGCCTTTCTCGCCCATCTGCGTTTCATGTATCTGTTCTTCCTCCTGGTTCCGGTGGTGATCGCGATGGAGGTCGCACAGCAATATCCCTCGCTTTCGGCTACCGCATGGCTGGCTGAAAAGCGCGACGGACTGGAACAATTCTTCGCCAGGCGGTTTTACGCGATCTGCGGCGCGGCAGCTGTTTTGGTCATCGGCGCGGTCGCCGTGTTCGGCAGCGTCTATCAGGTCGCGCCGAGCCCGAAGACGTCGGCCAGCGGGGCGCTGGCGTTCGCCGAAAGCCATCATCTGTCCGGCAACGTGCTGAATTCCTACAATTTCGGCGGCACGCTGATCTTCCACGGGATCAAGACCTATATCGACGGTCGGACGGACCAGCTGTTCCTCGGTGGTTTCACAAAAGCCGATGACGAGACGGGACACAGCAACGGCAAGCCGCTTCTCGAAGCCCAGCTGAAGAAATACGCGATAGGCTGGGCACTGCTGGCAGCCGACGACAGTCGCATTCCCTTCTTCGACCAACTGGGCTGGAAGCGGGCCTATTCGGACGATCATGCGGTGATCTACCTGCCCGGCGCCTGATCCCGCCGCGCCGGCGCGGATCGGCCTCGCCGGCATTCGAACTGGCACATGCCTTGACACTCATGTTGCGGTGCAGCAAAATTGCGCCGCAGAGGATAGGCATGTGAGACCGACGAGCCGGAACTTTTTGCACGAGCGGGACATCGCCGTATGAGCGGCGTCTTGAACTCGCAGAACCAAAGCTTCCGGCTGCGGCGCGCGAGCCTGTCCGGATGAACTACAGGCGCGACATCGACGGCCTTCGGGCCGTGGCGGTGCTGCCCGTCCTGCTTTTCCACTTCGGCGTCTCCGCCATTCCCGGCGGCTTCACCGGCGTCGACATCTTCTTCGTCATATCGGGCTATCTGATCAGCGGCAGTCTGCTCGACGATCTCGAGCGCGGCGAGTTTTCGATCGGTCGCTTCTATTGGCGCCGCGCACGGCGCATCCTGCCGGCGCTGATCTTCGTCATCCTGCTCGCCAGCATTGCCGCCTGGTTCATCCTGCTGCCGTCGGACCTGCACGAATTCAGCTTGAGCGTGATCGCCGCCTCGACCTTCTGGTCGAACATCTATTTCTGGAAGACGACGAACTATTTCTCCATCGACGCCGAACTGCGGCCACTGCTTCACACATGGTCGCTTTCGGTCGAAGAGCAGTATTATATCTTCGCGCCGATCCTGCTCTATTTGATTTACCGATATGTCTCGAAGCGCTGGCTGACGGTACTGCTGCCGATCGCCATCGGCAGCTTTGCAGTGGCGGTCATGGCAACGTCGCTTGCGCCGACAGCCGGCTTCTACCTTTTGCCGACGCGCTTCTGGGAACTGGCGCTTGGCGCCATGCTGATGCTGAAGAAGCCGCCGGCGCTTGCCAGCCGGTTGGCGATGGAACTTATCGGCCTCGCCGGCTTTGCCCTGATCGCCTTCGGCTTTCTAACGATTTCGGAGAGCGACCCGTTTCCGGGTTACAATGCCTTGTTCCCCTGCATCGGAACCGCCCTGCTCATCTATGCGGGCCACGATCACCCCGGCGCCGACAGGCCGGCACCTCTTGCGACCCGCGTCCTTCGGTTCGCGCCGCTGGTGTGGGTTGGCCTCATTTCCTATTCGCTCTACCTCGTTCACTGGCCGATCAATTCCTTCGTCCACTATCTCTCGCTGAAGGCCATCGGCGTGCCGACGGTCATCGCGATGATGGTGGCCAGTTTCGCCCTGGCGACATTTTCCTGGAAGTATGTCGAGCAGCCGTTTCGCCGGAAACGGGCGTTCACCGCCCCATTGCCGATCTTCGCCTTTTCGTCGACGGCGATCGTCCTGCTCTGTGTCGGCGGGTTGGCCGGCGCGCTCGGCGGTGGTTTTCCGCAACGGTTCCCGGACTTCTCGACGGAGCCGATCCGGGTCGGCGACTGGCGCAACGGCGTCTGCTTCAACGAAGGGGCCGGCATCGACACCTGGAACCTCGCCGACTGCACCCGCACCCAAGGCTTTGCCACCAACGTGCTTTTGTGGGGCGATTCCTTCGCCGCCCACTATGTTTCGGGACTAGACGCCAACGCCCAGAAAATCCAGGCCAATGTCATCCAGTACACCTACGCCGGCTGCCCGCCCGACCTCACCTATTTTTCCTATGCCCGGCCAAGCTGTACGCTTTTCAACGAACGGGCCCTGTCGATTATCCGCGACGCCAACATCCAGGCGGTGATACTGAGCGGCCGATGGACCGACTACCAGGTCAGGGGCTTCGATGGCCTGCAAAAAACGATCGATCGGCTTCGCGACATGGGCGTCAAGGTCTATGTCATCGGCCAGTCGCCGGAATTCATCGCCGACGTCCAGAAAATCGCTTTCTTCGCAAGACGGGAGCATGTCGGGAATACGTCGTGGCCGACGGCCATGGATCCGGGCATCAACAAGCGGGTGCTGCCGTTCGCCAAAGGGGCGACATTCATAGATCCGCTGGCATATCTGTGCGATCCCGCCGGCTGTTCGTACGCCGATGCCGACAGCAAGCAATTTCTCTATTTCGATTATGGTCACTTCTCTTCCGCCGGCGCGACATTAGCCATCTCGAAGTACTGGCCAAGCTTTGCCGCCGGCAACAAGCTCGCGAGGGCAAGATAGCAATCGCAGGTCGATAGGCATCACCGCACCCTGCGGTGTAAAAGCCGCTTTGCGATTGCCCGAAGGCCAACCCGCATGGTAACGAGGGATCGCGCGGGTATGATGTAATGGTAGCTTGTCAGCTTCCCAAGCTGAACGCGAGGGTTCGATTCCCTCTACCCGCTCCAGCCCATGGCGCCAGCAACAATTTCAGCGCCCGCCTGTTCGTCGAACACAACCGAGCAGCCTCGTGCAAGCGCAACCGTTGCAAGCGCGTTTGCCACTACGTCATCCGATGAGACGAAATCGCCGGTCAGTACCCGCAATTCTTCCACGCCTTCAGCCATCGACACGAAATTCCCGACCGATCGTTCGTGCTTGCAGGCCTCGACCACGCAAAGCAGGTCGATCATTTCGAAGCTGCGCATGTTCGGTCTCCTGAAGAAATCGTCCCTTGCAGGGATATGAACGCATCGGCAGGAAATAATGTTCCCGCCTTGCTGTTCGCCAGCCCCGAACTCGACGCCTGGCGGAGACGTCATCCCACCTCTCGCAGGATGAAGTCGTGCAGCATCTTGGCGGCCGGCGACAGCACACGGTTCTTCACCGTGATCAGGCTGTAGGGCCTGACCTCGATGTCGAATTCGGTCTGGACGACGTCGATAGCGCCGGCCAGCCCGTCGGGATTCTGGATGAATTTCGCCACCTGGACCGATACCGGTGCAATCGCATCGGAATGTGCGACCATGACCAGGGTCAAGAGCAGCGAGCTGGTGTTGAGGATACGGTCGGGCAAAGCGATGTTGCGGTTGAGGAAATTGCTCTCCATCGCCTGGCGCAAAGGCGACCCGCCCGACTGGAAAACCCAATCGTAGGCGGCGGTGTCCTCCAACCGCACCGCCTCACCCTTGGTGAGCGGATGACCCCGGCGCACGATCAGGCAGGCCTTCTCGACGCCGATCACTCGCGACTCGAACAGCCGTGGATTGAGATCGTCAGGGATGCGCGCGATGATGAAATCATGGCGCGTGGCGATCAATTCGCGTGCCAGCACGTTGGAGGTCTCGACCTGCATGGTGATCTCGATGCGCGGATAGATGCGGCGGATTTCGCGAATCGCCGGCACCGCCAGCTCGATTGCCGGTGCCGTCACAGCGCCGAGGAACACCGAGCCGCCTTTGCCCGCCTTAAGTTCGGAAATTTCGCGGTCGACCTCTCGCATTTCCAGGAGGATCGAGCGCGCGCGCCTGGATAATGCCTTGCCGAAAGGCGTCAAGGTGATGCCGCGCGGCAGCCTTTCGCACAGCTTGACCTCCAGCACGGCCTCCATTTCGCTGATCATGCGCGAAGCCGCCGGCTGAGAAATGTTCATAACCTGGGCTGCCGCGCTCACCCGGCCATGGTCGTCGAGCGCGACGATCATGCGCATATGGCGTAAGCTGAGGCCACTGCGCAGCAAGGTTTCGCCGTCGCCCGGCATCTCTCTGTAACCATTTGAAATCGCACTCGGATTCCTTAGCGCCGCCATAACCTCTCCTTGCTTCTGCTCGCAGGCGGCCAGCGGTCGTGCCAGCCGTCTCGCCTCGATAGCATATACCAATATTGATATAGCAATCATCAAAGATCGCATTTGACAGTTATGGCAAAGGATCACAACCTTCGCGCGTTCCGAGACGCGACGGTCGCAGACGAGAAAAATCGTATCGATTGAAATCAGCGCCTCGGGGCCATGGGAGGATACCGGAGATCGATATGACGGCAGCAGTGCCTTGGCGCTTCTGCACGATTGCGCGGCCCGCGACCCCCGGGGTGCCGCGTCCATCAACCAGGGAGAGTTAAGTGAAAATCATCAAGACGTTAGTCGCCGCCTTGGCGGTCAGCATCGCGGCCATGTCGGCCACCGCCTACGCAGCCGACAAAGGCCTCGTCGGCGTGCTGATGCCCACCAAGACCTCGCAGCGCTGGATCAACGACGGAGACGCCGTCAAGTCCCAGCTCGAGGCTCTGGGCTACACCGTCGACCTGCAATATGCGCAGGACGACATTCCAAACCAGCTCAGCCAGCTGGAAAATGAAATCACCAAGGGCCCGAAGGCGCTGATCATCGCCTCAATCGACGGCACCACCCTGTCGGACGCGCTGCAGAAGGCCGCTGACGCCGGCGTCGTCGTCGTCGCCTATGACCGCCTGATCAAAAAGACCGCCAACGTCGATTACTACACGACCTTCGACAATTTCGGCGTCGGCGTCATCCAGGCGAATTCGCTGGTCAAGGGCCTCAAGGAGCGTTTCCCGAACACCAAGCCGTGGAACGTCGAACTGTTCGGCGGCTCGCCCGACGACAACAACGCCTTTTTCTTCTACAATGGCGCGATTTCCGTCCTGCAGCCACTGATCGACGACGGCTCGATCAAGATCAAGTCCGGCCAGACCGGCATGGACAAGGTCGGCACGCTGCGCTGGCTGGCGGCCACCGCTCAGGCCCGCATGGACAATCTGCTTTCGGCCAACTACTCGGACGGCAGCCGCGTCGATGGCGTTCTGTCGCCCTATGACGGCCTGTCGCGTGGTATCACCGCATCGCTGCGCGCTGTCGGCTACGGCACGGACGCTCAGCCCTGGCCGATCGTGACCGGTCAGGACGCCGAGACCGCCTCGGTCAAGCTGATCATCTCGGGCGAGCAGTACTCGACCGTGTTCAAAGACACCCGCGAACTGGCCAAGTCGACCGTTGAGCTCGTCGACAAGGTGCTGTCGGGTGGCAAGCCGGATGCCCTCGACACCAAGACCTACAACAACGACGTCAAGGTCGTTCCCTCGATCCTCTTGACGCCGCATGAAGTCGACAAGTCGAACTACCAGGCGCTGGTCGTCGACTCCGGCTACATCAAGGCCGACGAGCTGAAGTAATTCGGTTTCAAATCCAGGGGTCCTGCGCAACGCAGGGCCCCTTTTCGTTCACCAGCAGGCCCGGTATTGTTACCGACCTCGCCGGCAGTGTTTGCCGACCTCTCAGGGAGCGGTAGTCCCAATGGCCTCGACGATTTTGGAGATGCGCGACATCACCAAGACGTTCCCCGGCGTGAAGGCGCTGTCGAACGTCAACCTCAGCGTCGAGGAAGGCGAGATTCATGCCGTGGTCGGCGAGAACGGCGCCGGCAAGTCGACGCTGATGAAGGTGCTCTCGGGCGTCTATGCGTCCGGCACCTATGATGGCGCGATCGTCTACCGTGGCGAGGAATGCCATTTCAAGGGCATTCACGACAGCGAGCACAAGGGCATCGTCATCATTCACCAGGAGCTTGCACTGGTGCCGATGCTGTCGATCGCCGAAAACATTTTCCTTGGCAACGAACACGCCAGATTTGGCATCATCGACTGGAATGCCAACGAGACACGTACCAGCGCCTTGCTGAAGAAGGTGGGCCTCAAGGAGGACCCCAAGACGCTGATCACCAATATCGGCGTCGGCAAGCAGCAGCTGGTCGAGATCGCCAAGGCGCTCAGCAAGGAAGTGCAGCTGCTGATCCTCGACGAGCCGACGGCGAGCCTGTCCGAAAAGGACAGCCAGGCACTGCTGGACCTGCTGCTCGAATTCAAGCGGCAAGGCATCACCTCGATCCTGATCTCGCACAAGCTCAACGAGGTGAACCGGGTCGCCGACAAGGTCACCATCATCCGCGACGGACGGACCATCGAAACACTTGCCAAGAAAGACATTTCGGAGGACCGCATCATCACCTCGATGGTCGGCCGTTCGCTCGACGACCGTTATCCGCCGCGCGAGCCCAAGATCGGCGAGGTCGTGCTCCAGGTGAAGAACTGGTCGGTCTATCACCCAATCCATGCCGAGCGGCAGGTGATCAAGGGCATCGATATCGATGTCCGCAAGGGTGAGGTGGTCGGCATTGCCGGGCTGATGGGCGCCGGACGCACCGAATTCGCCATGAGCCTGTTTGGCCGCTCCTATGGCCGCCGCATCACTGGCGACGTGCTGCTCAAGGGCAAGCCGATCGATGTTTCGTCGGTGAGCAAGGCTGTGGAACACGGCATTGCCTACGTCACCGAGGACCGCAAGACCTACGGTCTCAATCTCATCGATCACATCAAGCACAACATCACGCTGGCCAACCTGCCCGGCGTGTCGCGCCACGCCGTGATCGACGACCTGCGCGAACTTGCCGTCGCCAATGACTACAAGGCCAAGACCAACATCCGCTCGTCCAGCGTCTATCAAATGACCGGCAATCTGTCGGGCGGCAATCAACAGAAGGTGGTGCTGTCGAAATGGCTGTTCGCCAATCCGGAAGTGCTGATCCTCGACGAGCCGACGCGCGGCATCGACGTCGGCGCCAAGTATGAAATCTACACCATCATCGCCCGCCTCGCCTCCGAGGGTAAGGCGATCATCGTCATCTCGTCGGAGATGCCAGAACTGCTCGGCATCACCGACCGCATCTACGTCATGAACGAAGGCCGCATCGTCGGCGAAATGGCGGCGAGCGAAGCCAGTCAGGAAAAGATCATGCGCGCCATCGTTCGGGGAGAAGGAAAAGCATCATGACCACCGAAAGCGCTCCCGCGCCGAAAAGCGGCGTCGCCGAAGATGTGCAGCAGGGGCCGCGTGTGGCCGTCTCGGCGCTGATCACGAATCTGCGCGAGTACGGCCTGATCCTGGCGCTGATCGCCATCATGGTGTTCTTCCAGTTCACCACGTCCGGCACGCTCTTCAAGCCGGTGAACCTGAGCAATTTGGTGCAGCAGAACAGCTTCATCATCGTGATGGCGCTGGGTATGCTTCTGGTGATCGTTTCGGGCCATATCGACCTCAGCGTCGGCTCCGTCGCCGGTTTCATCGGCGCGCTGGCGGCAATGATGATGGTCATCTGGCCGCTTGGCCCCCTCAGCAATCCGCTGGTTGTATCGATCATCTGCCTCATCATCGGCGGCGGCATCGGCGCGGCCCAAGGCTACTGGATTGCCTATCACCGAATACCGAGCTTCATCGTGACGCTGGCCGGAATGCTCATCTTCCGCGGCATCTGCCAGGCGCTGCTGGGTGGCGGGTCTTCCGTGGGACCGCTTCCAGATGGCTTCAAGGCGCTCAGTTCCGGCTTCATTCCGGACGTGATCGGCCCCTTGACGCTGATCCCGCCGACGGTGAACGCCGCCGGCAAGACCATAATCGGCAGCGGCCTGACGCTGCACATGACGACGATCCTGATCGGCGTCGTCGCCGTGCTCGCCTATGCGTATTTCGGGCTCAAGGCACGGCGCACGCGCGAGCAGCACGGCTACGAAGCCGAGCCTTTCACGCTGTTTGTCATCAAGACCCTGGTGACCAGCGCGCTGGCGCTGTTCCTAGTCTACCAGTTCGCCAGCTACAGGGGCCTGCCGATCGTTCTCATGGTGATGGGCGTGCTGATCGCACTGTTCGTGTTCGTCACCAAACGCATGACGATCGGCCGGCGCATCTACGCAATGGGCGGCAATGCCAAGGCGGCACAGCTATCGGGCATCAAGACCGAGCGACTGACGCTGATGGTGTTCGTCAATATGGGCGTGCTGTCGGCGCTTGGCGGCCTGATCATCGCGGCCCGCCTTGGGCAGGCAGTGCCGGCGGCAGGCCTTGGCAGCGAGCTTGACGTCATCGCCGCGGTGTTCATTGGCGGCGCCTCGGCGATGGGTGGTGTCGGCCAGGTCATCGGAGCGGTGGTCGGCGGCTTCATCATGGGCGTGATGAACAACGGCATGTCGATCATGGGCGTCAATGTCGACTGGCAGCAGGTGGTGAAAGGCCTGGTGCTGCTCGGCGCGGTGGTGTTCGACGTCTACAACAAGAACAAGGGCTGAGGGAACCAGGAAGGCATACGGGTCACATCGCGGCGCTGCCCGGCGGCACGAAAAGAAGTCCCTGAGGGACCAGGCTCGCGAGCGCAATCCGAATGGAGAATTTCACCCGTGGCATGGACGAGGTCCTGGCCGCGCTGGGCAAGGTTTGCCGCCCCGGCAGCCCCTGCCAAGGCAAATGAGAGAGGATTCATCATGCTGATCTCCCAGATTCTCGATGACGCCGAGACCATCCGCGTCGTTGCCCGCAACGGCGGCAAGACCCGGATCATCAATGGCGCGCGCAGCGTCTATTCGCTGGCGATGGAGGCCGCCCGCACCGGCGTCGGGCTCGTCGCGCTGATCGAACGCAAGGGGCTTGGCGAGACAATCGATCTCGATGCCGCCTACAAGAAGGGGCGGCTGCTCTCGCCGATCAACCACCCCGATCCGGCGCACCTGCATCTGACCGGCACCGGACTGACGCATCTCGGATCGGCCGCGACGCGCGATTCCATGCACAAGAAGCTGAGCACGGACGGCGAGGAGGAACTGACCGATTCGATGAAAATGTTCCGCATGGGGCTGGAGGGCGGCAAGCCGGCGAAAGGCCAGATCGGCGTGCAGCCGGAATGGTTCTACAAGGGCAACGGCACGATGGCGGTGGCGCCAGGCGCCGCACTGCTGTCGCCGGCTTTCGCCAAGGACGCCGGCGAAGAGCCGGAAGTGGCCGGCATCTATGTCATCGGCGACGACGGCGCGCCGTTCCGTGTCGGCTTCACGCTGTCGAACGAGTTTTCCGACCACGTCACCGAGCGCGTGAACTATCTGTTCCTGGCCCACTCCAAGCTGCGCAACGCCTCATTCGGGCCGGAAATATTGATCGGCGACTTGCCCTCCGACATCCGCGGCAGCTCGCGCATCTATCGCGACAACGAGGTGCTGTGGGAAAAGCCGTTCCTGTCTGGCGAAGCGAACATGTCGCACACCATAGCCAATCTCGAACACCACCACTTCAAATATGCGGCTTTCCGCCAGCCGGGCGACGTGCATGTGCATATGTTCGGAACGGCGACGCTGTCCTTCGCCGACGGCATCAAGACCGAGGCCGGCGATGTGTTCGAAATCGAGGCCAAGGATTTTGGCCTGCCGCTGCGCAACCCACTCGAGATCGAGCAGCCGGTGAAGGTGGCGGTGAAGGCGCTTTGAGATAGCGGAGTGGAAAATGAACAGAATGCGGCTTGTCATTTTGTTCGCGGGCCTGGCCCTGTTCCTGATCCAGCCGCCATCGGTGGCCTTTAGCGCTGGTCAGTGCAGCGCCAAGTCCTACCGTGAAGCCCACTCGGCGATGACGAAGCGTCTTCTGGCAACTGGTTATTCGAAAGCACAAGTAGGCTTTCTGATGGGCAATACGGATCGTATAACGTCCGCGCTTCGCAGCGACAGGCTGAACGACAATGCCAGAGCCTGCGGTATCGACTCCGCCAGGGCCCATATTCTCGGTTGCCTGGACAAGCAGTTGTTTCCTTTGAAGTCCGGCTCAAGCGCCTCGCTCGATGAGGAGAAACCGACCAGAGGATTTTGGGGCAGGAAACGCTTGGCCGTACGCGAACTGCTCTTTGTCGGCCAATTTCATGGCTGTCTGGGCGCCGCGAAAGAGCATCTCTTTCGCGGCTGACCCGGACGGGGTTCAACCTCAATAAATATCGAAGTCGAAGTACTTGGCCTGGATCTTCTTGTAGGTACCGTCGGCGACGATGGCGTCTATTGCCGCATTGAGCTTGTCGCGCAGCGCGGTGTCTTCCAGGCGAACGGCAATGCCGGCCTGGGTCTCCGTGCCCTTGACGTCACCGACCAGCTTGCAGCAGCCGTCGCTTGCCTTCTTCAACCAGTCCACCAGCACGAATTTGTCAGAGATGACGGCATCGAGACGGCCGTTCGTCAGATCGGTGATCGCCTCTTCCTGGGTCGGGTAGAGTTTCGCCTCCGCGCCAGCCTTGCCATAGACATTCTGGGCATAGTCGGCCTGCGTGGTCGAAGCCTGGGCGCCGACCGTCTTGCCGGCAAGCGCTGCTGGTTCGGTCGAGGTGAGTTCGGTATCCTTCGGCGCCACCAGCGCGAGCGGTGTCGTATAGTATTTGTTGGTGAAGGAGACCTGCTTCTTGCGCTCCTCGGTGATGCTCATCGAGGCGATGATGGCATCGAATTTCTTGGCCTGCAGGGCGGGGATGATGCCGTCCCAGTCCTGGGTGACGATCTCGCACTCGACCTTCATCTGCGCGCACAGCGCATTGGCGATGTCGATATCGAAGCCGACGACTTTGCCGTCCGGGGTGATGGTGTTGAACGGCGGATAGGCACCCTCGGTGCCGATCTTCAGTTTCTCAGCAGCCTGCGCCGACAGAGAGCCGGCCGCCATCAGCAACACGGCAGCACCTGCTGCCGATATGATCCATTTTGAAATCCGCATTTTCTTGGTTCCCCTTGAACGCCGCCAACTTGGCGACCAGAAAGCCAGCCAAGCATGACGAGCCAGCGCAGGCAAGTGTATTGCCCGACGGGAATTGGGTTCAGCGCGCTGGGCGGAAATGCTTGGACAGCTTCAGGCCTTGCGCCTGGTAGTTGGAGCCGAGATCGGTGCCGTAGAGCGCCTGCGGCCGCTTCAGCATATGCTCGTAGACCAGCCGGCCGACGATCTGGCCATGGTCGAGGATGAACGGCACTTCGTGGCTGCGCACTTCGAGCACCGCGCGACTGCCGGTGCCGCCGGACGCCGAATGGCCGAAACCCGGATCGAAGAAGCCGGCATAGTGGACGCGGAACTCGCCTACCAGCGGATCGAACGGCGTCATCTCGGCGGCGTAGAGCGGCGGCACATGCACCGCTTCCTGGCTGACGAGGATGTAGAATTCATCGGGATCGAGCACCAGTTCGCCGGCGCCGCTCTTGTGGATCGGCTCCCAGAAGTCGACGACCTCTTGTGCCGCGCGCTTGTCTACATCGACGAGACCGGTGTGATGCTTGCCGCGATAGCCGACCAGGCCATTCTGATCGCCGTTGAGATCGATCGACAGCGCGATCCCGCCGCCGGAAATGTTCGGCGGCTCGGTTGCGACCAGCATCTCGGCGCGATGCAGGTCATGCAGCTCGGCTTCCGAGAGCAGTGCATTGCCGGTGCGGAAACGGATTTGCGACAGACGCGAACCGGTACGCACGACGATCGGAAAGGTGCGCGGGCTGACCTCGAGATAGAGTGGGCCGTGATAGCCGGTGGCGATCTTGTCGAACTCGTGGCCGCGATCGGTCATGACGCGGGTGAAGATGTCGAGCCGCCCGGTCGAACTCTTCGGATTGGCCGAGGCCGAAATGTCCGCCGGCAATGCCAGGCTTTCAAGCAAGGGCACGATATAGACGCAGCCGGTCTCCAGCACCGCGCCCTCGGCAAGATTGATCTCGTGCAGCTGCAGCCGGTCGAGCTTTTCCGAAACCTTGTGGTTGGGGCCCGGCAGGAACGAGGCCCGCACCCGCCAGGCCTTGTCGCCGAGCCGCAGATCCAGGCTCGCCGGCTGGATCTGATCGGCATCGAACGCGCGCGCCGACTTCAGCGCACCGGACTGGAACAGCGCCGAAATGTCCTGATCGGGAAGAATGCCTGTCTGCCGCAAGGCTCCACTCCTAGGCCAGGCGATTCTTGGGGCCAGGCGGTTTTCTGTTCGCAGGTTCCTGCCGCAAAACCGTGGAACACTGCTGCGGAACCTGCTTGGTACAAACCTCTTAATCAAGCCGGCAATTGACGCAAGCGTGGCGCGGGTCTAAAGGGTCGTTATCCCGTGGTGATTTGGCCGGTCGGCTTGCAGCCACGTTAAACAAGTCGCTAAAGGACCGTCGGGCCGCAAGGCCGTATGGACCGGTTGCGACTTTCGCGGCCGGTTTTTTTGTGTCTGGAACAAAGCGATGAGCACCAAGAAGCGTAACTGGAAGCCTCAAACGACACTCGTGCATAGCGGAACCCTGCGTTCCGGTTTCGGCGAAACCTCCGAGGCGATGTACCTGACCCAGGGCTATGTCTACGAAACGGCGCAGGCCGCCGAAGCCCGCTTCAAGGGTGAGGAGCCGGGGTTCATCTACTCGCGCTACGCCAACCCGACCGTCGACATGTTCGAAAAGCGCATGTGCGCGCTCGAAGGCGCCGAGGACGCGCGCGCCACCGCATCCGGCATGGCCGCGGTGACGGCCGCGCTGTTGTGCAGCGCCAGGGCCGGCGATCATATCGTGGCAGCACGCGCGCTGTTCGGCTCCTGCCGCTGGGTGGTCGAGACACTGGCGCCGAAATATGGCATCGAGGCGACGCTGGTCGACGGCACCGACATCGCCAACTGGGAAAAAGCGGTCAAGCCGAACACCAAGCTGTTCTTCCTGGAAAGCCCGACCAACCCGACGCTGGAAGTGGTCGACATCGCCGCGGTTGCCGCGCTTGCCAATTCGATCGGTGCGCGGCTGATCGTCGACAATGTCTTTGCCACGCCCCTGCAGCAGAAGCCGCTGCAGCTCGGTGCGCACATCGTCGTCTACTCGGCGACCAAGCATATTGACGGCCAGGGCCGCTGTCTCGGCGGCGTCATCCTGTCGGATAAGAAGTGGATCGACGAGAACCTGCACGACTATTTCCGCCACACCGGCCCCAGCCTGTCGCCGTTCAATGCCTGGACGCTGCTGAAAGGGCTGGAGACACTGCCGGTGCGCGTGCGCCAGCAAACGGAAAGCGCCAGCAGGATCGCGGATTTCCTGGCCGAGCGGCCCGAAATCGCCCGCGTCATCTATCCCGGCCGCGCCGACCACCCGCAAGCGGCCATCGTCAAGAAGCAGATGTCGGGCGGCTCGACGCTGATCTGCCTGGACGTCAAGGGCGGCAAGCAGGCAGCCTTCGCCTTGCAGAACGCCCTCGACATCGTGCTGATCTCCAACAATCTCGGCGATGCCAAGAGCCTGATCACCCATCCGGCGACGACGACGCACAAGAATCTGAGCGACGAGGCGCGTGCCGAACTCGGCATCGGGCCGGGCACGCTCAGACTGTCGGTCGGCCTGGAGGATACCGACGATCTTCTGGAAGACATCGAACAGGCGCTGAAGGCGGCCAAGTAAAAGGCCTTTGGCCATCAGGCGCCGGACGGCGTCTCTTCCAACTCGGCCGCCTTGGTGCCGATGGTCATCGCGTTGCCGCGCCAGTCGACGGCGCCACCCAGCCAGCCGCGCGCCCACATCGCCGGCAGGATCAGGTCGCGCATCATGATCGCCGCGACCATGCGCGGCGACAGGTACCAGCCTTTGGACCAGGCCAGGGCGCATTCCGGAAGGTAGAAGGCCGCCAGCACGGCAATGGCGGTTGCCCAGAGGCTGACGCCCGCGCTTGCCGCCGCCAACAGCGCGAGTGCCAGCGGCACCACTGCCCCGGTCAGGATTTCGGGTGCGAAAAACCATGGGAAGGTGACGCGGCGCAGGCGCGCCCAACGGGCCTGACGCGACCAGATTTCGTCAAAGGTGCGCCGGCCGAGCGGTTGCTCGAAGGGCGCGGCGACGAGATTGACGCGCAGGCCAAGGCCATTGACCAGCTTGGTCGCGGCAGCGTCCTCGGCGATCTCGGCGGCGAGCGCACGGATGCCGCCACTGGCGTCGAGCATCGGCTTGTTCCAGAGCATGCTCTTGCCCTGGGCAAAGCCGAGGCCAAGCGCCTCGCCGGCATATTGCCAGCGCGCTTGCAGCGTGTTGAGGAAAGCGCATTCGACCTCGGCCCAGAAGCCAGCGGGCCGCGAGCCTATCGGCGTCGAGCAGACAAGGCCGGTGTCGGGCCGCCATGCAGCCATCAGGTGCTGCACGTAGTCTCTCGGCATCAACACGTTGGAATCGGCCAGGACAACCCAATCGTGGCGCGCTGCCTCCCAACCCTTGACGCAATTGTTGAGTTTCGGATTGGCGCTGATGCGGTCGTCGCCGATCAGCAGCCGCGCCGGCACCTTGGGAGAACGGGCGATGGCGGCACGGATCAGCTTGACCACCGGATCGTCCGCATGGGCGACGCAAAAGACTAGTTCATAGCGCGGCCAGTCGAGCGAGAGGGCGCGCTCCAGCGTCTCCTGCGTGAACGGCTCGACGCCACGCGATGGCACGATAATCGACACCGGCAGCGGCTTGCCGGCCGGCGGCGCGATGGTGCGGTGGAGCTTCAGACGCGAAGCGGCGAGCAGGATGCTGGCGAGGTTTGAAAGGATGAGAGCGACCGAAAGCGAGGCGGCTATGAGGGTGAGTTCCATCGAGACCTGGCCACTCCAGAAAAGACGGCCCGCGTGATAGCCGTTTTCAACAGTTCGACAGAGCGCCGAGTCGCCCGCTTCGTGCACACCACCATTGTCATGTGTCACTTAAATGACATTCTTTGTCGGCACCTGCCTTTCAGGCCGGGCGCGACAAGACGCGCACGTTGACCCGCTCGCCCGGAGCGAGGACAGTTCGACCTGGATTGTTTTGGAGCCGCTTATGTACCGCGCCGTGACGCGCAACATCGAAGTGCAGGTCAGGCCGTTCTATCTGGAGGACCGTTCGGACCCGTCGGAGAACCGCTATGTCTGGGGCTATCAGATAACGATCGACAACCAGTCGGATGAGTTCGTGCAGCTGTTGTCGCGCTATTGGCACATCACCGACGGCACCGGACGGGTCGAGGAGGTAAGCGGTCCCGGCGTCGTCGGCGACCAGCCCGAACTCAATCCCGGCGACAGCTATCAATACACGTCCGGTTGCCCGCTTTCGACACCGTCCGGCATCATGGTCGGGCGCTACACGATGCGCAACAAGCGGGGCGAGACGTTCGACATCGCCATCCCCGCCTTCTCGCTCGATCTGCCGGGGACGCGGCGGACGGTGAATTAGCTTCGCCTCACCGGCCGCCAAGCAGCCGGTGAGGCACGTTCTCTATTGGGCCGCCGCAAATTCCGCCGGATCGAAGTCATATTGCTTCGAGCAGAATTCGCAGGCGACGTGGATGCCGCCGTCTTCGGTGCTGTCCTTGATCTCCTGCGCCGAGAAGCCCTCAAGGATGCCACGGATCTTGTCCCTCGAGCATGAGCACTGGTCGGCGACCGGAACGCCGCCGAAGACGCGCACGCCATGCTCGTGAAACAGCCTGTACAGCAGCCGCTCGGCGCCGATCGTCGGGTCGATCAGTTCGGTCGGCTCGATGGTGCCGAGCAGTGCCAGCAGCTCCTGCCAGGAATTGTCGGCCGGATCATGGATCTCCTCACGCGGATCGCCATCGCCGCCCGGCAGGTCCGGAACGCGCATGCGCTCGGGCGACTGCGGCAGGAACTGCGCCAGGATGCCACCGGCACGCCACTGCTCGCGAGTGCCGCCGACGCCAGGCGTCAGCAGCTTGGCTACCGAAAGCCTGATATCGGTCGGAATCTGCTCCGACTGGCGGAAATAGGTGCGGGCCGCGTCTTCCAGCGTTTCGCCATCGAGCTGGACGATACCCTGATAGCGCTGCGTGTGAGCACCCTGGTCGATGGTCAGCGCCAGCACGCCGCTGCCGAGCAGCGTCTGCTGAGACGTTTCGCCGGCCGCGACCAGCGCCTCCAGCCGGTCTGCATCGAAGCGGGCATAGGCGCGCAGTGCCGAGGGCGTGGAAAAATCCGCCACCAGCATGTCGACCGGCCCGTCGGTGCGGGTCTGCAGGATGAACTTGCCCTCGAACTTCAGCGAGGTGCCGAGCAGCACAGTCAGCACGCAGGCTTCCGCCAGCAAGCGGGCGACCGGTTCCGGATAGTCGTGACGGCTGAGGATGGCGTCGAGCATCGGCCCGAGCTGGACGGTACGGCCGCGCACATCGAGCGGGCCGACCTCGAAGGGCACGACGTGATCGTCGCCGGCGTAGCCGAATTCGCCGAGTTTGGGGTGATGTTCAGTCACTTGATAGGTTTCCAACATGACAATGCTCCAGGGCGCGGCCATGCCGCCCTGGAGGGCGCATGCTTCGAAACGCGCTTGATTTGCGTGATGCGGCGCAGATAGGCATCACACCCCCAGAGATCAAGCGCCGAGACACCAGGCGAGCACGGCCTTCTGGGCATGGAGCCGGTTCTCGGCCTCGTCAAAGACCACCGAATGCGGCCCGTCAATGACCTCGTCGGTCACTTCCTCGCCGCGATGCGCCGGCAGGCAGTGCATGAACAGCGCCTCCGGCTTGGCCTTCGCCATCAGCTTGGCATTGACCTGGTAGGGCGAGAACACGTTGTGGCCGCGGGCGCGATGCTCCTGGCCCATCGACACCCAGCAATCGGTGACGACGCAGTCGGCCTGGTCGACGGCTTCCTCGGGCGAGCGGGTGAAGTGCAGCTTGCCACCATGCGCCTGCGACCAGTCGACATGCTTCTGTTCCGGCTCGCTGCCTTCGGGCACGGCGACGTTGAGGTTGAAGCGGAACCGCGCCGAGGCCTCGAGCAGCGAATGCAGCACATTGTTGCCGTCGCCGGTCCAGGCGATGGTCCTGCCGGCAACCGGACCGCGATGCTCCTCGAAGGTCATGATATCGGCCATCAGCTGGCAGGGATGGGTGTCGTCGGTCAGTCCATTGATGACCGGAACGGTGGCATTCTCGGTCAGTTCGAGCAGCCGCTCATGCGAGGTGGTGCGGATCATGATCGCGTCGACGTAGCGCGACAGCACCTTGGCGGTGTCGGCAATGGTCTCGGAGCGGCCTAGCTGCATCTCGGTGCCGGTCAGCATGATGGTTTCGCCGCCAAGCTGGCGCATGCCGACGTCGAAGGACACGCGGGTGCGCGTCGAGGGCTTGTCGAAGATCATCGCCAGCACCTTGCCCTCGAGCGGCCTGGTCCGCTCGCCGGCCTTGAGACGAGCCTTTCGCACCACCGCATCATCAAGCATGAAGCGCAGATCGCCTTCGGAAACGGCGGAAAGATCGGTGAAATGGCGAACTGACATCAGCAATGGTTCCGGGATTACTTCGCGGCGGCGGCGGCGATCGCCTCCGCCAGGCCCTTGGCGCCGGCGCGGATGCGGCTGAGCGCGTCGTGGATCTCGGCATCGGTGACGGTGAGCGGCGGCAACAGGCGAATGACGTTGTCGCCAGCCGGAACCGCCAGCAGGTGCTGGTCGCGCAATGCCATGTTCACCTTGGTGTTGGGCATGGCGCACTTGAGACCGAGCATCAGCCCGGTGCCCCTGATGTCCTCGATGACCTCGGGAAACTCGTCGGCGACCGCCGCCAGCCCCTGCTTCATCAGCAACGCCTTGCGCTGGACATCTTCGAGGAAGCCGTCTTCCAGCACCACGTCGAGCACGGCGTTGCCGACCGCCATGGCCAGCGGGTTGCCGCCGAAAGTGGTGCCATGCACACCGGACGTCATGCCAATGGCCGCTTCATCGGTGGCAAGGCAGGCGCCCATCGGGAAGCCGCCGCCAATGCCCTTGGCGATCGCCATGATGTCGGGCGTGACGCCGGACCATTCATGCGCGAACAACTTGCCGGTCCGGCCGATGCCGCACTGGACCTCGTCGTAGATCAGCAGCAGGCCGTGCTGTTCGCACAACTGCCTGAGCCGCTTCAGCGACTGCGTCGGCACCGGGCGGATGCCGCCCTCGCCCTGTACCGGTTCGATCAGGATCGCCGCGGTCTCCGGCGTGATCGCCTTTTCGGCCGCGTCGATGTCATCGAAGCCGACCTGGTCGAAGCCCTCGACCTTGGGTCCAAACCCTTCAAGGTACTTGTACTGACCGCCCGCAGCGATGGTCGCCAGCGTGCGGCCGTGGAAGGCCCCCTCGAAGGTGATGACGCGGAAGCGTTCGGGATGTCCCTTGACGAAATGGTAGCGCCGCGCCGTCTTGATCGCGCATTCCAGCGCCTCGGCGCCGGAATTGGTGAAGAACACCTTGTCGGCGAAGGTGGCGTCCACCAGCCGCTCGCCGAGCCGGCTTTGCCCCGGAATCTCGTAGAGATTGGAGACATGCCAAAGCTTCGCGGCTTGCTCGGTCAGTGCCGAGACCAGATGCGGATGGCTGTGACCCAGCGAATTGACGGCGATCCCGCCGGCGAAATCGAGATATCGCTCGCCCTTGTCGGTAACCAGCCATGTGCCTTCCCCATGGTCGAAGGCCAGGGGTGCGCGAGCAAAGGTCTCGTAAAGCGCCGAACCGCTCATTATATGCGTCTCCGGTACCGGAAAATCAAAAAAGCCGCCAAAGCGGCGGCCTGTGCGGCTTATCGTGTTTTTCGGCCATGAAGTCAACGAAAACGTCGCGTAGTGCCCCGCGGCAAGCCCTCCGACGCAACGCCGGCTCACGAGCGACCGGGCAAGTTGGGGAAAACCTAAAAAACCGATTCGTGTTGCACTTGGGACTCTTGTCACCGAGTCAGCGCATAGAGTAGTTGTAGTCAAGAAATAACTAGATTTCGTGCGGCGGACCTAATCACCAGATATATGTGGTGTCTGCCCCGGCAAATGTTGCCGGGCCGGGAGTGGATTCCGATTGCCGCACGCTTAGCAGGAGCGGTCTCATGAACTGGACTGACGAGCGGGTAGAACTTCTCAGAAAACTGTGGTCCGAGGGTCTGAGCGCAAGCCAGATTGCTGCGCAGCTTGGGGGGGTCAGCCGTAATGCCGTCATCGGTAAGGTGCACCGGCTGAAACTGTCGGGCCGCGGGCGGTCGACCGCCACGCCGGCACGCCAGAAGAAGGCGGCGCAGGGATCGACCGTTCAGAAATCGGTGTCGCGCGCCGCAAGCACGGTCCGTCATGTCACGACATCGATCGGCGCAACGGCATTGCAGACGCAGTTCGATGCCGAACCTGTTGCACGCCACTATATTCGCCCGGTCGAGAATGTCGTGGTGCCGATCTCACGGCATCTGCAACTCGTCGAGCTGACCGAGCGGACCTGCAAATGGCCGAACGGCGATCCGCTTTCGGAGGACTTCAATTTCTGCGGCAACGAAGCCGCCGAAACCGGCCCCTACTGCAAGTACCACGCCCGCGTGGCGTTCCAGCCGGCATCGGAGCGGCGGCGGAGTCGATAAGAGAGAAGGGAATAGGGGAGTAAGGCAATACGGCAGTAGGTTTGCGGAAAGTTACGCTTGCGAAATGCCGTCCTACTGCCCTACTGCCCTCTTCTTCACAGCCAGCCATTCTTGCGAAAGCGCCAGTAGAGAAACGAACAGATCAGCGCGATCGTGGCCAGCACCACCGGGTAGCCATATTCCATCTTCAATTCCGGCATGTCGCTGAAATTCATGCCGTAAATGCCGGCGAATGCCGTCGGCACCGCCAGGATGGCGGCCCATGAAGCAAGCTTCTTGGAGATCGCCGTTTCCTGGCTCTGGCCGACCAGAAGGCTGGCCTCGAAAGCAAACGCCAGCACCTCGCGTAGACTGTCGATCTTTTCCTGCACGGTGCGGATATGGTCGGTCACGTCACGAAACAGCGGATGCATGGCCGTGTGGATCTGTGGCAGGTCGGCACTGGTTAGTCGGCGGCAGACTTCGACAAGCGGAAGTGCCGCATTGCGCAAGCGCAAAAGATCGCGGCGCAGCATATAGAGCCGTTCGATGTCGGGACCTGTCATCGGCTTCAGCAGGACCCTGTCCTCGATCAGTTCGACCTCGTCCTCGATCTGCTCGAGCACGGGCATGTAGTTGTCGACGATGAAATCGAGAATGGCGTAGAGGACGAAATCCTCGCCCTTTGCCAGCGAATGCGGGCAGCTTTCCCAATGCTGACGCACGGCGGCATAGGATGTGGACGGGCCATGCCTGACGCTGACGATGTAGCCGCTGCCGACGAACAAATGGGTCTCGCCGAAGGTGACCCGGCCGTCGATCAGCTGCGCGGTGCGGGCGACGATGAACAAGGCGTCGCCGTATTGCTCGATCTTCGGCCGCTGGTGCGGGTGCTCGGCATCCTCGATCGCCAGCTCATGCAGGTGAAACTGCGCCTGGACGCGAAGCAGCAGGTTGCGGTCGGGCTCGAGCAGGCCAATCCAGACGACATGACCGGTTTTTTTTGCCCATTCGCCGGCTTCCTCGATGGGAATGTCGGCGATGCGACGCCCAGCCGTGTAGACGCCGCATGCGATAATGCCGGAGGTCGGCGCAGGCGCCGGAGTCAGGTTCCGAACATTTTCCATCACAACCTCCCGAAGCAAATCTACGGACGAGGATACAGGAAAGCCCGGAAAGTCTAGCGCAATTCGGATGATGGTTCGAGAGTGCGACCGTTCAATTAACCGGAGGCGTCGCGGAAAGGCTGATCTTGTCGGTCTTGTCGCCCTTCGGCCGCTCGGCCGGCATCTGCTCGCCGGTGACGATGTAGTAGATGGTCTCGGCGATGTTGGTGGCGTGATCGCCGATGCGCTCGATGTTCTTGGCGCAAAACAGCAGATGCGTGCACGGCGTGATGTTGCGCGGATCTTCCATCATGTAGGTCAGCAATTCGCGGAACAGCGACGTGTACATGGCGTCGATCTGGTCGTCGCGGTCGCGCACGAAGCCGATCTTGTCGACCGAGCGCGATGCGTAGACGTCGAGCACTTCCTTGAGCTGGGTCAGCGCCAGGTTGGCCAGGGCCTCGAGGCCGCGGAACAGGCTGGTCGGCTGGCGTCCGTCGGTGACGGCGCCCACCCGCTTGGCAACGTTCTTGCCGAGGTCACCGACCCGTTCGAGGTCGGCGGAAATGCGGATGGCGCCGACGATCTCGCGCAGGTCCGTCGCCATCGGCTGGCGCTTGGCGATGATGATGATCGCCTTGTCGTCGATTTCGCGTTGCCCTTCATCGAGCACTGCATCGTCCCGGATGACCTTCTGGGCGAGGCCGGGGTCGGCATTGACGAGGGCGGCAACCGCCTGTTCGACCATACGCTCGGCATGGCCGCCCATCGCCGCGATGCGCTTCGACAGATATTTCAGCTCCTCATCATAGGCGCTCATGATATGCACGGACTGCATGGCGAAATGCCTTCCCACGGGTGTCTCGTTTTGAGTCGTTTCCTCGAATCCCCGCTGATACGCTAGCCGGATGACAGAAAAAAGAAACGGTCCCGTGGAAAACTAGGGCAGTATCAGTGCGTCGGCAAATGAACCGAGAAGGCAGCGCCCTTGCCGAACTCGGACTTGATCGAAAGCCGGCCATTGTGGCGTGTCAGGATATGCTTGACGATCGACAGACCGAGGCCGGTTCCCTTCTGGGTGCGGCTGGTCTCGACATCGACGCGATAGAAGCGCTCGGTGATGCGCGGAATGTGTTCCTCGGGAATGCCGGGGCCAAAGTCCCTGATGGTCACGTCGATGCCTGGCTCCGAGCCGGGATCGCCGCGCGCGATCGACACCACCACGCGGCCGCCCGACTGCCCGTACTTGCAGGCGTTTTCCAGGAGGTTCTCGAAAACCTGGAAGAGTTCGTCGCGATCCCCCGGCACGTCGAGCGGGCCGTCGGCGTAATCCCGTTCGACGATAACGCTGTTTTCCCTGGCCAGCGGTCCGAGCGAATCGATGACGCTATCGACCGTCTCACGCAGGTCGACCTCGGTTCCCGGCTTCAGATAGGGCTTCATCTCGAGCCGCGATAGCGACAACAAATCATCGATCAGGCGCGCCATGCGCCCGGTCTGGCTCTGCATGATCTGCAGGAACTGGTCGCGCGCCGCCGGGTCGTTGCGGGCCGGTCCGCGCAGCGTTTCGATAAAGCCGGAGATCGAGGCGAGCGGCGTGCGCAGTTCGTGGCTGGCATTGGCTATGAAATCGGCGCGCATGCGGTCGATCCTGCGCGCTTCGCTCTGGTCCTTGAACACCAGCACATAGAGATCGGTGCCGTGGCCGACCGAGGAGGCACTCACCCGGTAAGCCCGTTCGACCGGCAGCTTCTCCGTATAGTCGACGACGTCAGAGGCGACATCGCCCGACAGCACGCCGTCCAGCAGAGCCTGCATTTCCGGCGCCCGGAATTTCAGCGACAGCGACAGACCGGGCGCAATCCCCCCGAAGGCGGCGAAGGCGGCGGCATTGGCGTGGACGATGGTGGCGGTTCGGTCGAAGATGATCAGCGGGTCGGCGACGGCGGCCGCAAGATATTCGCCGGAGAGCCGTTGCAAACCGATTGCCTCGATCGCGGCGGCACTCTCGGCCGATTGGCGCGTGCCGGTGACCGGCAGCATTGCCGCTGCAAGCAGCAGCGTCAGCGCCGCAAGGACGACAAAGCCGGATATCGCGGCCAAGGCATACACGCCGAGAATCGCGACGACGCCGGCGATCAGCAGCCAGCGGCTGCTCCACAGCCGGACCGCCAGGCCTTGCGCCATGCCACTCTGCTCTGCGTCCAGGTCAGCCATTCGCTCGCGCGCCCGCACCCTTGCCTCGCACCCGTTCGACCGGCGACGGAAACTTCCGCGCGACCGGTCTAACGCATGACCCAGAAAATCGGAATCGATTTTCTGAAAGGATCATGCGCAAAATCAAAAGTGCTGTAGTGGCTCCCAATAGCATGAGTCCGGAAGCAGAAAAGGGTTCGTCTCGATGAAAAAAGCCAAGGAAACTCCCGCCGCGCCAACTTCGGGTCCGCTGAAGATCAGGATCGGCGGCAAGGAGCGGGAGTTCGATATTGAAAATCCCGTACTTCCCGACTGGGTCGAGGACAACAAGCTGACCGCCGGCGGCTACCCCTACGACAAGAAGATGAAAAGCGAGGAGTATGACGAGACGCTCGAGAAATTGCAGATCGAGCTGGTCAAGGCGCAGGCGTGGCTGCAGTCCACCGGCAAACGGGTGATGGCGCTGTTCGAGGGCCGCGACGCCGCCGGCAAGGGCGGCACGATCTTCGTGCTGCGCCAATACCTCAACCCTCGTACCGCGCGCAACGTGGCGCTGACCAAGCCGACCCCGACAGAGCAGGGGCAATGGTACTTCCAGCGCTATGTCGACCATTTCCCGACATCGGGTGAGTTCCTCACCTTCGACCGCTCCTGGTACAACCGCGCCGGCGTCGAGCCGGTGATGGGTTTTTGCACGCCGCAGCAGCACGAGCAGTTTCTCGACGAGACACCGCATTTCGAACGGATGATCGCCAATGAGGGCATCCACTTCTTCAAATTCTGGCTGAACATCGGGCGGGAGACGCAGCTCGAGCGCTTTCACGATCGCCGCTTCAGCCCGCTGAAAAGCTGGAAGTTTTCGCCGATCGACGTTGCCGGCATCACCAAGTGGGACGACTACACCAAGGTCCGCGACACCATGTTCGAGCGCACCCACAAGGAATTCGCGCCGTGGATCATCATACGGGCCAATGACAAGCGGCGCGCGCGGCTCGGGGTCATTCGGCGCATCCTCCTGTCGCTACCCTATGACGGGCGCGATCTCGACATCATCGGCAAGGAAGACAAGAAGATCATCGGCGAAGGGCCGTCGTTTCTGGGAAAGCAAGACTGACGTCTTTTGCGCCGCGCAGCCAGAGGCCGCGCGGCGCTTTCGTTATCGATGTCTTTCGATCGGACCGTTCAAGCCACCAGCCGGGCTATGCGCTGCAATCGCCGCAGCGTGGTGTCGTCCTGCAGCGCCTGCTGGAAAAGCGAAATCTCCTGATCGATACGGTCGCACAGCGCGGTGGTGTTGCCCTTGAGCAGGCCGCGCGTCTGCAGCAAGGCGGCGACCGGCTTCTTGACAAGCTGTCTCGCCCGGCCGAGGGCCGCGTCCTCGACTCTGCCGCCCGGCACGATCTCGGCGACGAGGCCGAGCGCCCTGGCATCCTCGGCGCGAAGTGTGTCGCCGAGGCAGAAGAAGCGGAAAGCACCGGCATAGCCGAGTTTCTGCGGCGCCAGGATGCTGGTCGCGGCATCCGGGACCAGGCCGAAATCGACGAACGGCACCCGGAACGTGCTTTGATCGGACGCGATCACCATGTCGCAATGGAACAGGATCGTGCAGCCGACACCGACGGCATCGCCATCGACGCAGGCCAGGATCGGCTTGGGAAACGTCGCCAGCGTGCGAAACAGATCGGTGACGGCGGCGATCAGCTTCTGGTGCTTGGTGGCGTCAAGGAATTCGGAGAAATCGCCGCCGAGACAGAAGCAGCCTGACAGGCCGCGCAGCACGACGACGCGCACCTCCTCATTGTCGGCGGCTTCATGGAAGGTCTTTGCCAGGCTTTCATAGGCTCTTCTGTCCAGCACCGGCCGGCCGTCATTCGACGATACGGTGACAATTAGCGTGTGGTTGCGGAGTTCTGGTTGCGGATGGGGGCTCATGACTGTCTCCGATTTCACGACGCACGCCTTTGACCGAGCATGTCGGGGTATCCCCTGGTCAGCACGGGAGCAAAATGATTGCGGCGCGAACGCACCACATCGAGCGTGTGCTCGTTGAACGTAAGCAAGGTGGCTACGACCTGCTGGTTGCCATAGGTGCGCTGATAACCCAGCGGGGTCGCCAGGAAATGCAGTTGCAATGCACGCAGCACCCACATCGGCTCGAACTCGATGATCACCTGGTTGACGTTGCGCTTCAGTCCCCACTCGACGAAGCCAGCGATCAGCTCGGTGCCGACGGTTGACACGCCGCGACGGCCATCGCGGTAACCTGGAGCGACCGCATAGCGGGTCAACTCGTAGATGTTGGGTCCGGAGGGCGGCGTTCCTTCAAAGAGGTCGGTCAGCACCTCGGTCAGCAGATGTCCCCGCGTCGTCGGCAAAAGCCTCTGGTAGCCTGCGACTTCACTGCCCCTGATGACGATTTGATGGACGGCCTCGTCATGATCGAACTGGTCGCATTCGAGCCCGTCGGGGCGCCTGAGGTCCTCCCATCCCATCTCCTCGACGAATATCTTGTAGCGCAAGCGATGGACCGCCTCCCAAAGGTCCGGGCGTTCCATCAATTCTTGGGTTGTGAGAGAAAAAAGCATTCCGTCATCTCCTGGTTTCAGAGGAAGATACGGCCGTGCTTCGATGAGAAAATTGCGTGATCGCGTAGGCTAGAATTGCTAGGCCGGCACGGCCGACCTAACTAATGTAGCCCCGCCTTATCGCTTCGGCGACCGCCTGAACCCGGTTGACGGCACCAAGTTTGCTTTTGGCGTTAAGAAGATGTTTCTCCGAGGTATGTTCGGAGATGCCGAGGATTTGCGATATCTCCCACTCGGACTTGCCGACGGCGGCCCATTGCAGGCATTCGCGTTCGCGCGGCGTCAGTACGATGTGATCGATGGTGTTGCTCGCCATCGTGTGGAGCTGCATGGCGCGACCGACCGCATAGGTTGACACCAGCGACACCAGGCCGAAATCGGCCGCCGACAATTCGACGGCCTCGCCGCCCAGCGACACCATGACAATCTGGCCGTCGAGCGTGATCAGCGGGAAGGCCAGTCCGTCGCGCAACTTGAACGCGCCGGCATCGCCCATCACTTCGCCGCTGCTTTTGTCGATGCGGGCGCCCTGTGAGGCTTCGCGCCACTGGAACGGCGCCTGCAGCTGTTTCATGTGGCTGACGACCGGGTCGTGATCGACATAGTTGCGCGCCACATAGCGCTCCAGCCATTCAACAGGCCAGTCGCACAGAAGCACATGCTGCTTTTGCTGGCCGCTTGGCGTGCCCGGCTGCGGCACGGTTCCCGCCATCAGTGCGGTGAGCCCGAAATCCGACGTTACACCCAGCAACGTTTCGCAGACTGCCGCCGCCGTTCCGGCGTGCTGCAGTTGGTCTATGAATTCCAACGTGCGATCGAACTGACCCATCGCAACATCAACCCTATGTTGCCTCATGCATTGCGACCAATGATGCGTGCTTCGTTTGCACTTCACCACCGACCACGGATTGCAAACCGCATGTTTTCGGTCGTGGTTCTCACCTTGGTCCCCCAACCAAGGCAGCCACTGCTATTTGCAAACTCCCTAAAGCATATCCTGAAATTGACGCGTTGAAATCAAAAAGCATTGTACCTTTGTCATTTTCGTACCAAAACCTGCCAACACGACTGCGGCGGAGTCTTATCGTGGCGTTCCAGTGGAGGTCTTTGGCTCTTGCGTCGCTGCTGATCGCAGCGCTGTCGGTCGCCGGTACCGCGCGCGCCCATGAGCCGCAGGTGCCGGTGCTGTGGGATGCCAAGGAGCGGCTGCCAAAGCCGGACCTTTCGGCACTGCCCCGGCTGCGCTTCCTGACGACCACGGATTTTCCGCCCTTCAATTTCCTCGACGGCTCGGGAAAACTGTCCGGTTTCCATATCGATCTGGCACGCGCCATCTGCGCCGAGCTTGGTATTGTCGACAAATGCCAGATCCAGGCCCTGCCCTGGGCAGAGCTCGAAGGCGCGCTGCAGAAAGGCGAGGGCGAAGCGATCATCGCCGGCATCGCCGCAACGGCCGAATCGCGCTCGACCTATGCCTTCTCACGCTCCTACCTGCAGTTCCCGGCCCGCTTCGTCACGCAGAAGAGCAAGGATCTGACCGAACCGGTCTTCGACAAATTGCGCGGCAAGCGTGTCGGCGTGCTCGCCGGCTCGGCGCATGAGCGCATGTTGCGCGACTATTTCAATACCGTTCAGATCGTCCCCTTCGACAGGCCGGAAGATCTCTATGCCGATCTCAAGGCCGGCAAGCTCGACGCCGCCTTCGGCGACGGCATGCGCCTGGCCTTCTGGCTGGGCGGATCGGATGCGGCCGGCTGCTGCCGCTTCGCCGGCGGACCTTATCTGGCGCCCGAATACCTGGGTTCTGGCATGGCCATCGCCACCAGGGCGGACGATCCAGCACTGGCCGCCGCGTTCGACTACGCGCTGCAGGAGATCTCGATGAAAGGTACGTTCGCCGAATTCTATCTGCGCTATTTCCCGGTCAGCTTTTTCTAGGCCCCGAAAGGCAGCGCCCTAAGTCAGGGTGCGCAGCCTCGCCTTGGCGGCACGACCGATGGCGGCGACCGTCAAGGTGTCGAGGTCAAGCTGACGCCGGATGAGCTGCAGCACCCGGACTTCCTCCATGCGCATTTCGAGATCGACGGCGGCCACCTCGAAGGCGGCGGCATAGGCGGTGTCGCGCAAGCGCTCGGGCAGCGCCTCGGCAACCCGCGCAAGAACGACTTCCAGGCCGTCCTTTTCATTCAGCATCTTCTGGCAAGCCTGGGCGACGCCGACCAGCCGGTCGTGGTTGAAATCCTCGAACACCGGCCACGAACGGACGACGTCGCCGATCCGGGCCAGCTCGACATCGGTCATGTCGCGATCGGAAGCCGAGGTGATGACCATCAGGTAGATCAGCGCTTCATGCGGCGTCGGCAACGGCATTCTGTACTCCTTGAATGGGCTCCGAAGGTAGGAAAGCGGTATCGGCACCGCAAGGAAAAAGCGCTGCACGCGTTGACGCTCCGGCCACGCACGCCTAGAGACCGGTTGAAAACCCCTGCTCCGGGCAACACCGGCGATTTATTTGGAAACTGTGACATGGCGGGATCAAACATCATCGATCTCAATCCCGAGCTGCTGGCGGCGGCGACAGAAAGCAAGGCATGGCCGTTCGAGGAAGCCAAGAAGATCATCGAACGCTACAAAGGCACCGACTTTCCTGAAACAATCCTGTTCGAGACCGGGTACGGACCCTCCGGCCTGCCGCATATCGGCACGTTCGGCGAGGTGGCGCGCACGACGATGGTGCGACACGCCTTCCGCGTCCTGACGCAGGATAAGGTTGCGACCAAGCTGCTGTGCTTTTCCGACGACATGGACGGCATGCGCAAGATCCCCGACAACGTGCCGGATCGTGCAGCGCTGGAGCCACATTTGCACAAGCCGCTGTCGTCGGTGCCCAATCCGTTCGGCGACGATTATGCGAGCTTTGCCGATCACAACAACGCGATGCTTTGCCGCTTCCTGGACACGTTCGGCTTCGACTACGAGTTCGCCAGCGCGACGCAATACTACAAGTCGGGCCGCTTCGACGCGATGCTGCTGCGCGCCGCCGAACGCTATGACCAGATCATGGCGGTGATGCTGCCGACGCTCGGCTCCGAGCGGCAGGCCACCTACAGCCCGTTCCTGCCAATTTCGCCAAAGAGCGGGCGCGTGCTTTACGTGCCGATGAAGCATGTCGACGCCAAGGCCGGCACCATCACCTTCGACGATGAAGGCACCGAGACCACGCTTTCGATCACCGGCGGCAGGGTGAAGCTGCAGTGGAAGCCGGATTTCGGCATGCGCTGGGCAGCGCTCGGCGTCGATTTCGAAATGTTCGGCAAGGACCACCAGACCAATGCGGTGGTCTATGACCGCATCTGCAACATCCTGGGTGGGCGTGCTCCAGAGCATTTCGTCTATGAACTGTTCCTCGACGAAAACGGCCAGAAGATCTCAAAGTCGAAGGGCAACGGGCTGACCATCGACGAGTGGCTGACCTATGCGCCGACCGAGAGCCTCGGGCTCTATATGTACCAGCGGCCGCGGCAGGCCAAGAAGCTGTATTTCGATGTCATCCCGAGAGCAGTGGACGAGTATTACACCTTCCTTGCGGCTTACCCGCGGCAGGACTGGAAGGAGCGGCTGGGTAACCCGGTCTGGCATATGCATGACGGCAACCCGCCGGCCATCGACATGCCGGTGCCGTTCTCGCTGCTGCTTAACCTGGTCAGCGCTTCCAACGCGCAGAACAAGGATGTGCTGTGGGGCTTCATTTCGCGCCATACCGCTGGGGTGACGCCTAAGACGCATCCCGAGCTCGACCAGCTGGTCGGCCATGCGATCCGCTATTTCGACGATTTCGTGAAGCCGACGAAAACCTTCCGCCCCGCCGACGAGGTCGAGCGCGCGGCGCTGGCAGCCCTCGAAACGGCGCTTGGCGCGCTGCCGACGGACGCCAACGGCGAAGCGATCCAGAACGCTTCGCTCAACGTCGCACGTAGGATCGAACGCTATCAGGATCACTCCAAGCAGAGCCCGGAAGGTGGCCCCGGCGTGTCGGGCGCCTTCTTCCAGATGATCTACCAGGTGCTGATCGGCCAGGAGCGCGGCCCGCGCTTCGGCTCGTTCGCCGCGCTCTATGGCATTGCCGAGACGCGGGCGCTCATTGAGCGGGCGCTGGCTGGTCAGCTGGCTTGAGAACGCCGTCGACCTCTTCCAGGATCGAGCTCGGCGCCTGAGGCGCAGGGCTTGGTGCGGCCGGCATCGCCGGCATGCCGGAAAGGTTCGGCGCCGATCCGAAAATGCCCTTCTTGGCCGTGCGCGCCTTGTCGCCGGCCTCGACATAGGGCCCACCCTTGGCGGCCCGAGCCCAGCCGTTTTCGACCAGCCATTGACCGACATCCTGCTTACCGATCCGGCATTCGGCGGCGATCAGGTCGCGACCGCCCTCAGGCGGCACGGTGCAGACCACCGCGCGGCCGCGCAGGAAGGCGCGGAACGCCGTTCGCGCCCGGATACCGCACGGCCAGGCTTTGCCGTCATCGGTGCAGGTCTCGTCATGCCTGACGATGTCGATGCCCGACACCGCGACCGAATAGCCCTTGGCCTCGATCAGGCCGGCGGCCTGCGCGACCGGCTGGAACAGCTTTGTCCCGTTCCAGTCATCGGGCATTTTCGGCCTGGGCGGCACCGCCAGCGCCAGCTTGCTCAACGGCTCGCGCGGCTCGACACGCTCAAGCCCCTCGGCGGGCAGTTCCGGTGGTACGATAATTTCAGGATCGATCGCCCTCGAATGTGACGCCGGCTTTGGCGGCTGCGGAGCGGTCATGGCGGATGTCGCCGGCTCTGCGAGCACGGTCTCGGCGCCCTCCTGTGAGATCGTGTCGGCGCCCGGATCGACCTGATCCACCGTGACTACGCCTGCACTTCCCTTCAGCGTGCGACCGCCAGCGACGACCATTGCCGCCATCGCCGGGACCATCAGAACCGCCAGGACAAGATGAGGGAGCCGCACCAGCCGGACCTACTGGCTTGCCCAGACAATCCGCGCCACCCATTCGACATCGCGCATGGGAATGTCGCGGTCCGGATGATCGGGATTGAGCGAGACCAGTGCAATCGACTTGACGGTCTGGCGCTCAAGCACCTTGGCCATCACTTCGCCGGCGGTGGTCTTGACGACGACACGATCGCCCTTGCGGGTGATGGCGCCCGGCTCGACGATGAGGACATCGCCATCGCGGTAGAGCGGCAGCATGGAATCACCTTGCACCTGCAGCGCATAGGAGCTCTCCGTCGATTGCGCCGGCAGTTCGACCAGGTCCCAGCCCTGCCCGGCCGGAAAGCCGGCATCATCGAAGAAGCCGCCGGCGCCGGCTTGGGCAAAGCCGAGCAACGGCACCGAGCGCTTGTGGGCTACCCGTGCTTCCTGGGCTGACGCGGCCCTGCCCTCGATCAGGCCGGTGAATTCGTCGAGCGTAGCCCCTGTTGCCTCGATGATCTTGGCAAGCGATTCGGTCGACGGCCAGCGCGGCCGACCATCCGACGACAGACGTTTCGACTTGTTGAAGGCCGTCGAATCGAGCCCCGCGCGCCGGGCCAGCCCCGAAGCCGACAGCGAATAGCGCTCGGCGAGAGCATCGATGGCAGCCCAGACACGGTCATGCGAGAGCAAGCTCGCTCTCCTCGAAACAGGAAAAAATGCCTCTTCCTGTCTAACGCGCAACCGCCGCCATGTCCACCGGGCGCAGCAGGCGGATTGCCAACAAAACTGTGTGCCGCCGCGACAACGACGCGCGGTTCAGTGATCGGACATCAATGATCGCCGATGAACCTATCCGGCCATCGCCGCCATCGCTCTCGGCAAGCCCTTCCTGAGTTCCTCAGCGTTCATCACCGGGATCATCTCGACGCTGGCATTGAAGGCGAAGAAGAACCGCTCGGCGACATAGGGCATATCCGAACTGTCCTTTACCTCCACGACGAGATAGGCCGTTCGCCGGCCACCGTCGGCGGTGAAATAGGCGGCCTCCGGGTTGAGGTCGGACAAGGTGTGCTCGATGAACTTGGCCATGCTGCCGTTCTTGATCGCCTTGTTGCCTTCCTCGGCCGGGATGGAAACTCTCAGCATCATACGCATGACGATTACGTCCTTCTGCCAACTTTAGGTTAGCAAAAGCTAATTTATCACCGACGGACCGCATGGGAAAGCTGAAGCGCGCCGGCCGCGGCTACGTGCCGTGGCCATCATACGCAGACCAAAGGGCGACAAGCGTCCTTTGCGTCTCCGAAGGACGCCCAGCGCTGCCGCCGCACCCAGACATAGATCGGCCCGCGTCAGGCTGCCTGCTTCACGTCACCGGCGTAAGGATTGAAGCGCTCATAAAAGGTCTCGCCCTTCTCGGCCATATCGAGCAACAGCTTGGGTGCCTTGAATTCGGCGCCGTATTTCTTCTGCAGCTTCTTGGCGATCTTGACGAATGCCTTGGCGCCGATGCCGTCGATATAGGACAGCGCACCGCCGGTGTAGGGCGCGAAGCCGAAGGCCAGGATCGAGCCGACATCGGCCTCGCGCGGGTCGGTGACGATGCCCTCTTCCATCACCCGGGCCGCTTCCAGCGCGATGGTGACCAGCAGCCGCTGCTGCAGCTCTTCATAATCGACCTTCTCAGCCGCAAGCTGCGGATAGAGGTCCTTGAGGCCCGGCCACAGCTTCTTCTTGGCCGGCTTGGCGGGATAGTCGTAAAAACCCTTGCCATTCTTGCGGCCGAAGCGGCCATGGTCGTCGACCATTGTGTTGATCAACGCCATTTGCTTCTGGTCGACGGCGGCGTCGCCGAGATCGCGCATGGTCTGCTTCATGATTTTCTGCGCGAGGTCGATGGCCGTCTCGTCGGTCAGGGCCAGCGGGCCAACTGGCATGCCGGCGGCTTTCGCCGCATTCTCGATCATGGGTGCAGGCACGCCTTCGATCAACATCTTGTAGGCTTCCGACATGTAACGCAGCACGCAGCGGTTGACATAGAAGCCGCGCGTGTCGTTGACGACGATCGGCGTCTTCTTGATGGCGCGGACGAAATCGATGGCTGTCGCGAGCGCCTTGTCGCCGGTCTTCTTGCCCAAAATGATCTCGACCAGCATCATCCTGTCGACCGGCGAGAAGAAATGGATGCCGATGAAGTTCTTCGGCCGCGCCGAGTTCTTGGCCAGCGACGAGATCGGGATGGTCGAGGTGTTGGAGGCGAAGATGGCCGAGGCTTTAAGCACCGCTTCCGCCTGCTCGGTGGCGCTCTTCTTGACGGCGGAATCCTCGAACACCGCTTCGACCACCAGGTCGCAACCGGCAAGGTCGCCATAGTCGGCCGTCGGCGTGATCAGCGACAGAAGTTTGTCCTTCTCCTCGGGCTTGGCACGGCCCTTCTTCACCTGATCCGAGACCAGGCTGTCGGAATGCGCCTTGCCCTTGGCGGCCGACTCCATGTCGCGGTCGAGCAGAACCACCGGAATGCCGGCCTTGGCGGTGACATAAGCGATACCGGCGCCCATGAAGCCGGCGCCGAGAATGCCGATCTTCTTGAACTTGGTTTCCGGTACGCCGGCCGGGCGACGCGCGCCCTTGTTCAGTTCCTGCAGCGACACGAACAGCGAGCGGATCATCGCCGCCGCTTCCTGGGTCTGCATGATCTCGGTGAAATAGCGCTGCTCGATGCGCAGGGCCGTGTCGAACGGCACCAGCAGGCCTTCATAGACGCATTTCAGGATCGCGGCGGCAGCTGGATAATTGCCATAGGTCTCGCGGCGCAGGATCGCGATGGCCGGCGGCCACAGATTGAAGCCGGCTGGTGAATAGATCTGGCCTCCGGGCAGCTTAAAACCCTTCTCGTCCCACGGCGCCACCGGCTTCAGGCCGTTCCTGATCATCGCCTTGGCGGTGTCGACCAGCTTGGCCGGTTCGGCTATCTCATGGATCAGGCCCATCGACTTGGCCTTCTGCGGCGACAGTGGCTGGCCGGACGTCAGCATCTGCAGCGCCTGTTGCTGATCGGTCAGCCGCGGCACGCGCTGGGTGCCGCCGGCGCCCGGGAAGATGCCTATCTTCACTTCGGGAAGCGCCATCCTGACCTTGTCGCTATCGGCGGCGACACGGCCGTGGCAAGCGAGCGACAATTCGAGGGCGCCGCCCATGCAGGTGCCGTTGATCGCCGACACCCACGGCTTGCCCGACGTTTCAAGCTTGCGGAACAGGCCGGTCATAGTGCCGGCCTGGTCGAACAGCGCCTTGGTGGCCTTTTCGATATCCTTGTCCTTTTCAGCGGCGAAAGTGGTCAGCATCTTCTGCAGCAAGGTGATGTCGGCGCCGCCGGAGAAGGTGTCCTTGCCGGAGGTGATCACCGCGCCCTTGATGGCGGCATCGCCCGCCACCATGTCGACGATGGCGTTCAGTTCCAGCATCGCCTCTTCGGTGAAGACGTTCATCGAGCGGCCCGGCATGTCCCAGGTGACCAACGCAATGCCGTCGGCGTCGATGTCGAGGGTGAAATTGGTGTAGCTCATGATTTCTCTCCCCTATCAGACGCGTTCGATAATCGTTGCGGTGCCCATGCCGGCACCGATGCACAGCGTTACCAGTGCGGTGTTGAGATCGCGGCGCTCGAGTTCGTCCAGCACCGTGCCGAAAATCATCGCGCCAGTGGCGCCGAGCGGATGGCCCATGGCAATGGCGCCGCCATTGACGTTGATCTTGTCGTGCTCGATATCGAAGGCTTGCATGTAGCGCAGCACCACCGAGGCGAAGGCCTCGTTGAGCTCGAACAGGTCGATATCCGATAGCTTCATCTTGGCACGCTTCAACAGCTTCTCGGTGACGTCGACCGGACCGGTCAGCATCAGCACCGGTTCGGAGCCTATGTTGGCGAAGGTGCGGATGCGAGCGCGCGGCTTCAGCCCCATCGCCTTGCCGGCCTTCTTCGAGCCGAGCAGCACGGCGGCGGCGCCATCGACGATGCCGGACGAATTGCCGGCATGGTGGACGTGGTTGACCTCTTCCACCTCGGGGTGCTTCTGCACGGCGACGGCATCGAAACCACCCATTTCGCCGGGCATGACGAAGGACGGGTTGAGCGAGGCCAGCGACTGCATGTCGGTCGACGGACGCATGTGTTCGTCATGGTCGAGGATGGTCAGGCCGTTCTGGTCCTTGATCGGAATGACGGAATTCTTGAAGCGGCCGTCGGCCCAGGATTTGGCCGCGCGCTTCTGGCTCTCGACTGCATAGGCGTCGACGTCGTCGCGCGAGAAGCCGTATTTGGTGGCGATCAGGTCGGCCGAGATGCCTTGCGGCACGAACCAGCCGGGCAGGCCAACCGAAGGATCCATAAACCAGGCGCCGCCAGAGGCGCCCATGCCGACCCGCGACATCGATTCAACGCCGCCAGCGATGACGATGTCATCGGCGCCCTGCGCGATCTTGGCGGCGCCGAAATTGATGGCGTCGAGGCCCGAAGCGCAGAAGCGCGAGATCTGCATGCCAGGCGCCTTGGTGTCGTAGCCAGCCTCGAAGGCGGCGGCGCGCGGAATGACCGAGCCCGCCTCGCCGACCGGATCGACGCAGCCGAAGATGATGTCGTCGACATTGCCGGTGTCGAGCCCGTTGCGATCGCGCAATGCCTCGAGCGTCTTGGCGGCAAGCCGCACCGCCGGCACCTCGTGCAGCGATCCGTCCTTCTTGCCCTTGCCGCGCGGGGTGCGCACAGCATCATAGACATAAGCTTCGGCCATTTTTTTTGCTCCTTGGGTTTATCGAACGGCTTTGGACCGATGCATGTCGATCTCCCAAAAATGGGACCTTTGGGCGACATGCATTAGAGCGAGCGTCCGATCAGCAATTTCATGATCTCGTTGGTGCCGCCGTAGATGCGCTGGACGCGGGCGTCGCGGAACATGCGGGCGATCGGGTATTCATTCATGTAGCCATAGCCGCCATGCAATTGAAGGCATTCGTCGACGACTTTTCCCTGCAGGTCGCTGAGCCAGTATTTGGCCATCGACGCCGTCACCGGGTCGAGGCCACCGGCGATGTGGCGGGCGACGCAGTCATTGTAGAAGACCCGGCCGATGGTTGCCTCGGTCTTGAGTTCGGCCAGCTTGAACTGGGTGTTCTGGAAATCGATGATCGCCTTGCCGAACGCCTTGCGTTCCTTCACATAATCGATGGTCAGCGCCAGTGCCCGCTCGATCATGGCAATGGCACTGGTGCCGATCTGTAGCCGCTCCTGCGGCAATTGCTGCATCAGCTGGACAAAGCCCTGCCCTTCCTCGTGGCCGAGCAGGTTGGAAGTCGGCACGCGCATATCGTTGAAGAACAGCTCCGACGTGTCGTTGGCCTTCAACCCTATCTTGTCGAGGTTGCGGCCGCGCTGGAAGCCTTCGACCTCATCGGTCTCGACGACGATCAGCGAGGTGCCCTTCGCTCCCTTCTCCGGATCGGTCTTGGTGACGACGATGATGAAGTTGGCAAGCTGGCCATTGGTGATGAAGGTCTTGGAACCGTTGATCTTATACTGGTTGCCATCCTTCTCGGCCCGCGTCTTGACGCCTTGCAGATCGGAGCCGGCACCTGGCTCGGTCATGGCGATGGCGCCGATCAGCTCGCCGGTCGCCAGCTTCGGCAGCCATTTCTTCTTCTGCTCTTCAGAGCCGTAGTGGAGGATGTAGGGGGCGACGATCGAGTTGTGCAGGCCGATGCCGAAACCATCGACACCGACATGGCTGATGGCCTCGATGATGGCGCTCTCATGCGCGAAGGTACCGCCCGAGCCGCCATACTCCTCCGGCATCGAGGCGCAGAGCAGACCGGCAGCGCCGGCCTTCAACCAGCTCTCGCGGTCGACCATCTCGTTCTTCTCGAATTCGTCGTAGCGCGGCGCGATTTCCTCCGACATGAAGCGGTGCGCCATGTCGTAGAGCATGCCGACCTCGTCCGCGGCCCAGGCGGGCTTCGGCAAAGTGAGCACTTCGGCGGGATTTGTCGCCACGATTTCCTCCGCGTATCGACAGGACAGGGCCGGCGGTGCCGGCGTTCGAGCTTAGAACGCTTCCGCCGGCAGAGCCATCAGCGTGTCGGCACCGCTCGAAATGCGGGCGAGGTGAGCGCCGGTTTCCGGCATGATCCGCTCCATGAAGAAGCGCGCCGTCACAACCTTGTTGTCGTAGAAGGACTGCGAACCGTTGGCCCCCGTCTTGCCAAGCGCCGCCTTGGCCATCTGCGCCCACATATAGCCCAGCGCCACAAGGCCGAAGAGATGCATAAAATCGGTCGAGGCAGCGCCCGCATTGTCGGGCTTGGCCATGCCGTTCTGCAGCAGCCACATGGTGGCGGCCTGAAGGTCGCTGAGGCCCTTCTTCAGTGCCTTCGTGAACGGCGCCATCTTCTCGTCGGAACGGTTTTCCTCGCAGAATTCGCCGACCTCCTTGAAGAAGGCCTGCACGGCGCGGCCGCCATTCAAACCCAGCTTGCGGCCGACAAGGTCGAGCGCCTGGATGCCGTTGGCGCCTTCATAGATCATGGCGATGCGGGCATCGCGCACGAACTGGCTCATGCCGTGCTCTTCGATGTACCCGTGACCGCCGAACACCTGCTGCGCCATCACGGCGTGGTCGAACCCCTTGTCGGTGAGCACGCCCTTGACCACTGGCGTCAACAGGCCGGTGTAGTCGTCGGCGGCCTGGCGGTCCTTGTCGTCGCCAGAGCGGTGGGCGACGTCGGACTTGATCGCCGTCCACAGCGCCAGCGCGCGGCCGGCCTCGTTGAAGGCCTTCATGGTCATCAGGCTGCGGCGGATGTCGGGATGGACGATGATCGGGTCGGCCTTCTTGTCCGGCGCCTTCGGCCCCGACAGCGAGCGGCCCTGCAAGCGGTCCTTGGCGTAGGCCGCGGCGTTCTGGTAGGCGATCTCCGACAGCGACAGCCCTTGCAGGCCGACGCCGAGGCGCGCCTCGTTCATCATCGTGAACATCGCCTTCAAACCACCATTGGCCTCCCCGAGCAGCGTGCCTTCGGCCTCGTCATAGTTCATGACGCAGGTCGAATTGCCGTGGATGCCCATCTTCTCCTCGATCGAGCCGCAGGAGACGGTGTTCCTGTTGCCGGGATTGCCCGATGCGTCGAGCTTGAGCTTCGGCACGATGAACAGCGAGATGCCTTTGACGCCTTCCGGCGCGCCCTCGATGCGGGCCAGCACCAGATGGACGATGTTGTCCGACATGTCGTGCTCGCCGGCCGAGATGAATATCTTCTGGCCTGAAATCTTGTAGGTGCCATCGCCATTCGGCACCGCCTTGGTTCGCAGCAGGCCAAGATCGGTACCGCAATGCGGCTCGGTCAGGTTCATGGTGCCGGTCCAGGCACCCTCAACCATTCTCGGCAGCCATTTGGATTTCTGCTCGTCGGTGCCGTGTGTGATGATCGCCGCAATCGCGCCCTGCGTCAGGCCCGGATACATCATCAGCGACATGTTGGCCGACACCATATATTCGGCAACGGCGGTGTGCACCGCATAGGGCAGGCCCTGGCCGCCGAACTCGACGGGTGCGGCCAGACCCATCCAGCCACCCTCGCGATACTGGTCGAAGGCCTCCTTGAAACCCTTCGGCGTCGTCACCGAACCGTCGTCATGGCGGACACAGCCTTCGATGTCGCCGACACGGTTCAGCGGATGCATGACGTTTTCGGCGAGCTTGGCGCCTTCGGCGAGAATAGCCTCCAGTACATCGGGCGTGGCGTCGGCAAATCCGGGAAGGTTCGAATAGCGCTGATAGCCCAGCACCTCGTTGAGCACGAACAGCGTATCCTGGACCGGAGCCCTGTATGTCGGCATGCTTTCCTCCACCCTGCAGACCTGTCCGAATGCCCCCGAAGTCTACCAAGGGTGGCATGCGGACCCATGTTGCGAGCGGGATAGCAAAAATTGACGTTTGCGTAAACGTCAATTTTTTCGATGCGACAAGATTTCCCGTCCACCGCGCGGTGAACGTAGCGGCGAGGCGTTGCACAAGCTAGCGGCGAGAGGCTGCATTGGGCCGCGGCCAAGACGACGAAAAGCCGCGCGGCAGGGCCACGCGGCTTTGATAGTCAGACAGTCAGCGGATGAATTAGCCCGCGACGCTCGCCTGCGGCGCCGAACGCTCGGCCAGCATTTGGCGCACCGCCGACATCGAGCCGCTCAGCTCGTTGATGGCGTCATCAATCAGCGCCCGCTGCTTCTGCAGCCGGGCAAGCTGCTTTTCCGACTTGTCCAGCGCCAGCCGCAGCTGCTTGGTGTTGGAGCCGGTCGGATCGTAGAGGTCCATCATCTGCTTGACGTCGCGCAGCGAGAACCCAACCTTGCGGCCAAGCAGGATCAGCTTCAGCCGGGCCTTATCGCGGCGCGTATAGAGACGGGTCGAACCGTCGCGCTGCGGGTTGAGCAGGCCCTTGTCTTCATAGAAACGCAGCGTGCGCAGCGTCACTCCATATTTCTTGGCCATCTCACCGATGCGGACAAGGTCCTCGCCGGTTTCGACAGACATATTGTTGGTATTGGCCGCGGTCTCGCCGGCCGAGATAAGCTTCATGGTCACTGGCTTTCCCCATCTGGTGGCGTCGCGGTCCTGGACCGTGCGTCGCCTGACTGGAAGCGGGGGCTTGCTTCCGGTCGTGGTTTCAACAAACAAATCGCAAACAGCACGCTCAGGGCGCCTTTTACGTTTACGTCAATTCTATACCGATAGCCGCCTCATGACGCAAGGGCGTTCTGCGCGGCGAGCGTTATGCCGCACCGTGCTGCCGGCATCCGACATCCTTGCAACTTCTTAAGTTTGGTTAACGCGTTGTTTACCACGTTGGGCGAAATGTGGGCGCGTCGGCTACCCGTGGTTATCCTGTATCGAATTTTTCACGGTTTTTCGGAGCGCGGGTGAGAGCCCGGGAAGCTCGTCTTCCACCGCGGCATAGCCGCTGTCGCCTCGTTCCGACAGGGACTTGGGGGAACTGGCCGCGAGCCAGCCAATCTGAAAGACGGACGCACCGATGAACAGCAAGCGGTCCTACCTCGATACACTCAACGCCGGCAGGCAGCGCAGGCCGCAGACCACGCTCGAGCAGTTGAACCGTTCCCTCGAAACGCTGGAGCAGCGGCTGGACCGTACGCGCGAGGACCCGATGGCACGGCCCGAGCCCCGCCAATACGGGGCCGATGCGCGCTATCCAGCAGCCCAACCCTCTGGCCAACCCTCCAGCCAGCAGCGGTGGTACGAGGATCCGCAGCCGGCGCCGCGCCCGACGAGCCCGCCGCCGCCCGCCGCCGCTTTCGGGCAGAATTACCAGGCCATCGCCCGCGACATCGATCGCGTGCGTGGCCAGGAGGACGGCGTTGCCATGGTCGGCAAGATCGCCGGCGAGTTGCGCGGCATGCGCGAGGAACTGCGCCACCAGATGACGGCTGGGCTGCAGCGGGAATTCGAAGCGCTGCGCAAGGACATCGAGCGGGCTTTCCAGTCGGGCGCCAGGCCGGGCACCTCGGCCAAGGGCAGCGCCGAACTCGGCCTTGAATTCGAACGGCTCTCCGGCGCCATCCAGACACTGGCCGAGAAGAGCGACGACAGAAGCGTCAATATGCTGCGGCTCGAGCTCGAACAGGTCAAGGCCGCGCTCGACACGCTGGCGCGCGAGGAGAGCGTGCAGAAGGTCGACCGCCGCTGGGACGATTTCGATCGCCGGTGGACGGCCTTCGAGGACCGGGTCGACGCCGACCAGCGCAAGCGCTCCGACGACCCCGGCCTATCAATGCTGACCGACCGGCTGGAGCAGATCAGCAACGCCGTCAACAATCTGCCGGAATCGCTGTCGCTGCGCTCGCTCGAGGAAAAGGTCCGCACGCTTGCCGGCGCCGTCGATCATTTCGCCAGCCAGCAGGACAATCGTGGCAGCGACACGCTTGGCATGATCGACGAGCGGCTGGACGAGATCTCCCGCGCCATCGTCGCCTCGACGGTCGCCGCGCAAGCCAATTCTTTCGACCACGAGGCTTTCGAGCGCATCGAGAAGCGGATCGACTCGCTTGCCCAACAGATCGAGGAAGTTGCGCAGGACCGCCCGGGCAACGCTGTCATGGACCGGCTGAGCACCCTGTCGAGCCGTGTCGACGAGCTCGCCGGCCGCGCCAACCTGCCCGAGCAGGCGATGGAGCGCCTGGCCAAGCAGATCGCGCTCATTGCCGACAAGATCGACCAGGCGCCTGCCATGCCCGACGCCGACTATATCTTCCATGGCCTGGAGCAACGCTTCGACGTGCTGTCGAGCATGATGGAACGTCGCCAGGGCGACGCCATCGAACAGGGCAACATGCTATTCCGCGATCTCGAGCGGCGGCTGGACGAGGTGGCCGACAGGCTGGACCAGCGCATGCCGCATGTCGACAGCGCCGGCATCATGGAAGCCATCGACGCCCGCTTCACCGCGCTGGCTAAGCGCATCGAAACGCGTGTTCCCGATCCCGCAGGCGAAGCCGCGATCCGCGGCCTGGAAAGCCGGCTCGAAGACATTTCAAGCCGGCTGGACGCATCGGCCGCGCAGGTGGCCGGCATCGATCCGGCGCTGATCCGCAGCCTGGAGGCGCAGGTCGCCGGCCTGTCCGCCCACCTTTCAAGGCCCAGCACGCCGCTGCCGGAATTCGAGGACATCAGCCCGCGTCTCGACGAGATCGAGAAGTCGCTGTCCGGAACGCGCGATTCCATCCTCGGCGCGGCGCGCGAAGCGGCCGAGAACGCGGTGCGTTCGCTGGCCGGTTCGAGCGCCAACACGACAGCCGTTTCCGGCCTCGCCCAGGACCTGAAGACCCTCGAAACGCTGACGCGGCGCTCGGACGAGCGCAATTCGAGAACATTCGAAGCCATCCACGACACGCTGCTGAAGATCGTCGACCGGTTGGGTTCGCTGGAACCCGGCGAACCGGTCGAGGCGGTGAGCGAACTCCTGGATGCGGCTGCGGTCGGACCCAACAGCCGGCGCGGTGCGCGGCGGTCCAAGATGGCCGTCGAGGCACCGTCAATGGATATCGATCAGCCTGTACCGCTTACCGGGGACATGGCCGATCTCGATGGCCGCGCCGCCGCTATCCTGCGCAATGATCCGGGCATGCGTGGCGACCTGGATACGCGTGGCGACCTGGATATGCGTGGCGACGTGGGCACGCGCTCACCAGCCGAAGCCGCCGCTGCCGCGGCCCTGGCTGCCCTCAGTTCCGACACCATCGCCGAGAAAAGCGAACAGGCAGGCGGCCGCAAATCGTTGTTCGGCGGGTTGGCACGTGCATTCAGGGGCAAGAAGGAGGCCGACATTCCGCCGCTGGCCGGCTCGGCGCCGATTGCCCCGACACCGAGCGTCGACCTCGACGAACCGCTCGACCCAAAATTGGCCAATCGGCCGCTGGAGCCCGGCTCCGGCGCACCTGACCTCAATGCCATCATGAAGCGCGTGCGCGACGAGCGCGGCCAGCCGGCCAAGCCAAGCGACACCGATGCCGCAAAATCGGATTTCATCGCCGCAGCGCGGCGCGCGGCGCAAGCGGCGGCCGCCGAGGCCGATGCGCTGAAGCGCCAGTCGACGATGACCGGACCCGTGAAGGCACTGCGGATCGGCGACCTGCTCAAGGCGCGGCGCAAGCCAATCCTGATGGCGGCCGCCGCGATCATGCTGGCGCTCGCCGGCCTGCAACTGGGCAAGGCCTTCTTCGCCGATCCGGCGCAGGTGGCAAGCAACGACGCCGCGCCGATCGTCGCCTCGCAACCGGTGCAAACCGCCTCGATCGATGCGGCTAGCCAGCCGAAGGCGGACGTTCAGCCGCAGTCCGTGGAAAGCGCGCCGGCCCGTTCCGTCAGACAGGCCGAGCCGTCCGAACCGGCAGCCAAGGATGACATGGCCGTGCAAAGCACGATGGCCACGCCGCCAAGCATCGAGCCTTCGATGGATGCGGCACCGACAGCCCAGCCGGTTCCTGCGCCTGTTGCTTCGGCGACGCCCGCAGATGCGAGCGCAGCGGCACCCGACATGACAGCTTCGGCTGCTGCGCTCCCGGCTGGCCCGGCCCCGGTCGCCGCGGAAGCGACCGATGCCGATACCGGGGCTGTGACGGCCGAGCCAAACACCGCCAAGGACACGACGGGCGCGGTTCCACCGGCGGACGCTTCGCCGGCGGCGGCCACCGCCAAGTTCGACATTCCCACCGACGTCGGCCCGCTCGCCTTGCGCGATGCCGCTGCCGGCGGCGACGCCAAGGCATTGTTCGAGGTCGGTTCGCGCTACGCCGAGTCGCGTGGCGTCAAGGAAGACATGGCGGCAGCCGCCAAATGGTATGAGAAGTCGGCCGAACTCGGCTTCGCGCCGGCCGAATACCGCATCGGCAATTTCTTCGAGAAGGGCATTGGCGTCGCGCGCGATATCAAGAAGGCGAAGACCTGGTACCAGCTCGCCGCCGAGCAGGGCAACGCCAGCGCCATGCACAACCTGGCCGTGCTGTTCGCCATGGCCGCGGATGGCGTCACCGACAATGAGTCGGCCGCGCACTGGTTCCAGGCGGCGGCAGACGTCGGCGTCAAGGACAGTCAGTTCAACCTCGGCATCCTCGCCGCCAAGGGCGTCGGCATGAAGCAGAACCTCGAGGAATCCTACAAATGGTTCGCGCTCGTCGCCAAGACCGGCGACAAGGATGCGGCGGCCAAGCGTGACGAGATCGCGAATGCGATGCGGCCAGAGCAACTCGAACGCGCCCGTGCCGCGGCCGAACTGTGGAAGGCCAAGCCGCTGGATGCGGCAGCCAATTCGGTCGACATTCCCGAATCGTGGCAGGACGGCGCGCCGCAGACGACCGCCAGCGTCGACATGAAGAAGGCCGTCGAGAACATCCAGCGCATTCTCAACAAGAATGGCTACGATGCAGGCGACGCCGACGGCAGGATGGGCCAGAAGACGAAGACCGCGATCATGGCTTTCCAGACCGACAACAAGCTGCCGGCGACCGGCACGGTCGACGAAAAACTGGTCAAGGCGCTGCTGGCGCGCAAATAACGGCAGATGCGTCGCTTCCACGACGCCCTTGCCACACATTTGCCTGTTAACTGATTGAGATGTTTTTTGTTTCGGCAATGCTGCGTGGTTTGACTTCGTAGCACCTCCGGCGCAAGAACAAACTGGCTTGTCGGGTCAAGATGCCCGCAACGGTTGCATTCACCGACAGGCAGAACTGATCGAGACTGACGGGTGGGCATCTATCTCCCGATCGCGGAAATTTCCGTCAACGTCTTCGTACTGCTGGCCATGGGTGCGGCAGTGGGCTTCCTGTCGGGCATGTTTGGCGTCGGCGGTGGCTTCCTCATCACGCCGCTGCTGATCTTCTACAACATCCCTCCGGCGATCGCCGTCGCCACCGGCGCCAACCAGGTCATCGCCTCCTCCTTCTCCGGCGTCCTTTCGCACATGAAGCGAGGTACGCTCGACTTCAAGCTCGGCGGCGTGCTGCTGGCCGGGGGCATCGTCGGCTCCACCGGCGGTATCTTCGTCTTCGCCTTCCTGCGCAGGCTCGGCCAGCTCGACCTGTTCATCTCGCTGCTTTATGTCGTGCTGCTCGGCACGGTCGGCGGGCTGATGCTGGTGGAAAGCGTCAATGCGCTGCGCGCCACGCGCAGCGGTGCGGCACCGGTGCTGAAAAAATCCGGCCAGCACAACTGGATCCACCGCTTGCCGCTGAAGATGCGGTTCAGGGCCTCGAAACTGTTCGTCAGCGTCATCCCGGTGCTGGGTCTTGGCGCCGGCATCGGCTTCCTGTCGTCGATCATGGGCGTCGGCGGCGGCTTCATCATGGTGCCGGCGCTGATCTATCTGCTGAAAGTGCCGACCAATGTCGTCATCGGCACTTCGCTTTTCCAGATCATATTCACCTCCGCCTACACGACGCTGGTCCATGCCACCACCAACCAGACGGTCGACGTCGTGCTGGCCTTCCTGTTGATGGCTGGCGGCGTTGCCGGCGCCCAATACGGCGCCAAGGCCGGCCAGAGGCTGCGCGGCGAGCAGCTTAGGGCCTTGCTGGCGCTGCTGGTGCTCGCGGTGGCGATCCGCCTCGCCATCGACCTCTTCGTCACCCCGCCCAATCTCTATTCGCTGACGGCCACGGGCCTCAACTGATGAGGGGCCCTAAAGCGTTCGCAACCGCCATTGTCCTGTCGATGCTCGCGGCCGTCGTTCCGGTCAAGGCACAGACACCACCGGTAGAAGGTATCCAGATCGGGCTCTCCACCGACAATGTCTCGATCACCGCCGGCTTTTCCGGCGCCGACCTGACCATTTTCGGTTCGCTGGAAAATCCCGACCCGCTGGTTGCCCGTCAAGGCAGATACGATGTCATCGTCGTGCTCGAGGGTCCGCCGCGCCCGGTCGTGGTGCGCCGCAAGGACCGGGTGCTCGGCGTCTGGGTCAATCTGGAGTCCGAGACCTTCGAGAATGTGCCGATGTCCTATTCGGTGGCGACGACGCGGCCGCTGCAGGACATCACGGAACCGAACAGCTACAAGCAGCTTTCGCTCGGCGCATCCAACCTCTACATGCAGCCGGCCGACGCCGGCGACAACCCGGCGACCATCGAGGAATTCACCGCGGCGCTGCGCAGCCGCAAGACAGCGACCGGCCTCTACAGCGAGAATGTCGGCGGCGTGCAATTCCTGTCGCAGAACCTGTTCCGCGCCACCGTCAGGCTGGCACCGAACGTTCCGGTCGGCACCCACAAGGCGCGCGCCTTCCTGTTCAAGAGTGGCGTGTTCATCAAGGAAAGCTCGGCCCAGCTCGAAATCCGCAAATCCGGCTTCGAGCAGTCGATCTTCCGTGTCGCGCACAATTATTCCTTCCTCTATGGCGTCTTCGCGATATCGCTGGCCATGCTGACGGGCTGGCTCGGTAGGGTGATCTTCCGAAAGGATTAGGCGCGCCGGATTTCCAAAAAGGGTTTCCCTTTCCGGCGTCTTGCGTTAGAGAGCACGCCCCCGGCCCGACCGGACACGAGTTGCCGCTCCCCAAAGACAAAATCAGGAAACTTGCCATGCGACCAGCATTCGGCGGTATCGACTTTGGCACTTCAAACTCCACCGTTGGCGTGGTCCGCAACGGGCAGCCGCGCCTCGTCGCACTTGAAGATGGGGAGGTCACGCTGCCCAGTGCCGTGTTCTTCAACTTCGAGGACAACCGCACCTGTTTCGGACGCCACGCCATTGCCAACTACACCGACAGCATCGAAGGCCGGCTGATGCGCTCGCTGAAGAGCGTGCTCGGCAGTTCGCTTGCCCACGAGAAGACCCGCATCAAGTCCCGCTCGATCGGCTTCATGGAGATCGTCGGCCTGTTCCTCGGCCACCTCCGCAAAAAACTGGAGGAAGATGCCGGCGGCGCGGTCGAAACGGTGGTGCTCGGCCGCCCGGTGCAATTCGTCGACGACGATCCCGAGGCCGATACAAACGCCCAGGGCGAACTTGAGAAGGCCGCGCGCGCCCAGGGCTTCAAACACATCGCTTTCCAGTTCGAGCCGATCGCGGCGGCGCTCGACTATGAGCAGAAGGTGACGCGCGAGGAACTGGCGCTGATCGTCGACATGGGCGGCGGCACCTCGGACTTCTCGATCGTGCGGGTCTCACCGCAGCGCTCGCGCTCGCTCGACCGCAAGGACGACATCCTGGCCAGCCGCGGCATCCATATCGGCGGCACGGATTTCGACCGGCTGTTGAGCATCGCCCATGTGATGCCGCAGCTCGGCTATCTGACCCCGACCAAGGACGGCAAGCGCAATCTGCCGGCCAGCTACTTCATCGATCTCGCGACATGGCAGCGCATCAACCTGGTCTACACCGCCAAGGCGATGACGCATCTGCGCCAGATCCGCTACGAGGCCGAGCGCGCCGACCTGGTCGACCGCTTCATCCACATTGTCGAGCATCGCTATGGACATGCGCTGGCGGCCCTTGTCGAAAAGGCCAAGATCGAGCTGACCGACAGATCATCGGCTCAGGTGGCGGTGAAGCTGCCGGGGGCGGCGTTCGCCGCCGAAATCACGCGCACCGGGCTGGACGCCACGATTGCCAGGGACATCGAGCGGGTCACCGCAACGGTCGGGCAGACCATCCGCGACGCCCAGGTCAAGCCATCCGACATCACCGCGGTGTTCCTGACCGGCGGGTCGACCGCAATCCCGCTGGCAAGACGAGAGATTCTCTCCTTGGTACCGCAGGCATCCGTCATCGAAGGCGACATGTTCGGCTCGGTCGGGCTTGGCCTGGCGCTCGACGCCCAGCGAAAGTTTGGCTGACACGGCCCACTCACGGGCGGGCGGGCGCCGCTTCATCGGCACTGGCGCTGAGATGCGCCTTGAGCGCCATCTGGGCAAGGCTCGCCTGCCGGTCGCGGTGGGTGATGATGGCGAAGTCGCGCTTCGGCAGGTCAATAGGCACCGCGCGCAAACTGCCTTCGGCAATCGCGCTGCCGACGACGAGTTCGGAAATGATCGTGGCGCCGGCACCCGCCTCGACCGCCTGGCGGATGGCCTCGTTGCTCGGCAGCACCAGGAATATCTGCAGGTCGGCGAGTGAAATTCCTTCGCGGCGGGCCAGATCCTCCAGCACTTCGCGCGTGCCCGAACCACCCTCGCGGATGATCCAGCGCAGGCCCTTGATGTCGGGCCGGCCTTGCGAGTCTTCGGCGATCTCGGGGTGGGCGCTGGCGACGACCAGCATCAACCTGTCGACGTCGACCTTGGCACGGCGCAGGATGTCGGATTCCGTCCGCCCCTCGACCAGACCGAGATCCGCGGCACCATCGAGGACATTGGCCTCGACCTGCCTGGTGTTGCCGATGGTGACGCTCAACCTGACGGCGGGATAGGCCTCGTGGAAAGAAGCCAGCCGGCGCGGCAGCCAATAGCTGGCGATGGTCTGGCTGGCGGCGATCGAGAGGCTGCCGGTGACCGTCTGCGAGACATGCTCCAGCACGTTGCGTGCAGTGGCTGCCCGCTCCAGCACGGCCTTGGCTTCCGGCAGGAAGCGGTGCCCGGTCTGGGCGAGCTCGATGTTGCGGCCGACCCGGTTGAACAGATGGACGCCGTGCTGCTCTTCAAGCGCGCGAATAGCGGCAGACGCGGCCGATTGGGAAATGCCAAGCAGCTCGGCCGCCTTGGTCATGTGGCCACGCTCGGCAACGGCGACGAAAATCCGCAATTGGTCCAGGGTCATGCGTGCATTAAGAACCAATATCGATCGAATTTACAAGAACAACTGATTAGACAGATCGATAGCTCTATTCTACGTTTTCGAGTGAAGTTAGAAAAAATTCGCCACCGAATCGCAGGGAACAAAATGATCGGGCGGTTCAGATCCCTGCTTGCCCATTGGACCCGCGGCATCCGGCGGCGGTTGGCCGGTGACCGATACCACCCGGAAGAGCACTATATGCGCGGCCCCGGGCCGAAGACTCGAGCCAAGTCCGCCGGCCGTGCGGGCACCAGCGGATCATGATGCACCGACCGCCGCGCGGCGCAAATTCGGCACCATCGCAACGCCCGCTTGCTGACACGCGCGCGCCCGATGAAGGCGACGGCGTCGACACCTCGCCGGACATTTCCGACAGCATCGCCAAGACGACCTGCTACATGTGCGCCTGCCGCTGCGGCATCGACGTGCACATCAAGGACGGCAAGGTCCGCTACATCAACGGCAACAAGGACCATCCGGTCAATCGCGGCGTGATCTGCGGCAAGGGCAGCTCCGGCATCATGCAGCACTACAGCCCGGCCCGGCTGAAAAAACCATTGCTGCGCACAGGCCTGCGCGGCTCGGGAGAATTCCGCGAGATCGAGTGGGAAGAAGCGTTCTCGATCGCGACCGAGCGGCTCTCGGCCATCCGCCGGACCGATCCGAAGAAACTTGCCTTCTTCACCGGTCGCGACCAGTCGCAGTCGCTCACCGGCTGGTGGGCCAGCCAATTCGGCACGCCGAACTTCGCCGCCCATGGCGGCTTCTGTTCGGTCAACATGGCGGCCGGAGGCCTTTATACGATCGGCGGCTCGTTCTGGGAGTTCGGCGAACCCGACTGGGACAACACCAGATACTTCATGCTGTTCGGCGTCGCCGAGGACCACGATTCCAACCCGATCAAGATCGGCCTCGGCAAGCTCAAGGCGCGCGGTGCCAAGGTGGTTTCGATCAATCCGTGCCGGACCGGCTACAACGCCATTGCAGACGACTGGATCGGCATCCGGCCCGGCACCGATGGCCTGTTCGTGTTCGCCCTCATACACGAACTGCTGAAGGCCGGGCGCGTCGATCTCGACTATCTCCTGCGCTACACCAATGCGCATTTGCTCGTCATCCAGGAGCCGGGTGCGGCGGATGACGGCCTGTTCGTGCGTGACGCCGGCGGCAATCCGCTGGCCTGGGACAGGGTTGCGAAGAGACCGGTCAGCGCCACCGATACCGAGGCCAAGCCTGCACTGACGGGCAGCTTCACCGTCGACGGTCGCCGCTGCGTACCGGTGTTCCAGCTCATCGCCGACCGCTATCTCGATGAGAGCTACGCACCCGACGCGGTGGCAGAGCGCTGCGGCATTCCCGCCGACACGATCCGCAGGATCGCCGCCGAACTCGCGCATGTCGCCTTCGAACAGACGATCGAATTGCCGGTCGCCTGGACCGACTGGGCCGGGCGCCGGCACGAGACGATCAAGGGGCGGCCAGTGTCGATGCATGCCATGCGCGGCATCTCCGCCCATTCGAACGGCTTTCACACCTGCCGCGCCGTCCATCTCTTGCAGGTGCTGCTCGGCACCGTGGATGTTCCCGGCGGCTTCCGCTTCAAGCCGCCCTACCCGAGATCGGCGCCGCCGGGCCCAAAGCCTTCAGGCAAGACCGTCAAGCCGATGACGCCGCTCGACGGCATGCCGCTCGGCTTCGTCTGTGGGCCGGACGACCTTTTGGTCGACGACGCCGGCATGCCTGTTCGCATCGACAAGGCCTATTCCTGGGATGCGCCGCTGGCGGCACATGGCCTGATGCACACCGTCATCCGCAATGCGTGGGCCGGCGACCCGTACCCGATCGACACGTTGATGATGTACATGTCGAACATGGCCTGGAATTCCTCGATGAACACTGTCGAGACCATGGCCATGCTGACCGACCATGACGAAGCGGGCAACTACAAGATCCCCTTCATCATCTATTCCGACGCCTATTATTCCGAGACGGTGCCGTTCGCCGATCTCGTGCTGCCGGACACAACCTATCTCGAACGCCATGATTGCATCAGCCTGCTCGACCGGCCGATCAGCCATGCCGACGGACCAGGGGACGCTATCCGCCATCCCGTCGTCGAGCCGGATCGCGATGTCAGGCCGTTCCAGTCGGTGCTGATCGAACTCGGCGCGCGGCTTGGCCTGCCGTGCTTCGTCAATGACGATGGCTCGGCCAGATACCGCGACTATGCCGATTACATCGTCAACCATGAGCGCACGCCCGGCATTGGCCCGCTTGCTGGCTGGCGCGGCAAGGATGGCGCCTCGTTTGGCAAGGGCGAGGCCAATCCGGACCAATTGCAGCGCTACATCGACAATGGCGGCTTCTGGCACCACGATTTCGCCGAGGACCAGCGCTACTACAAGATGGCCAACCGCTCCTATCTCGACTTCGCGGTGCAGATGGGCTTCATCCCCAAGGCTGAGCCGGTCGTCTTCCAGCTCTATTGCGAGCCTCTGCAGCGCTTCAGGCTGGCCGCACGCGGCCATGGCCGCGTGGTGCCGCCAGAGGGCGACCGCCGGCGCATCGAGACCTATATGGACCCGCTGCCGTACTGGTACATGCCGTTCGAGGAAGCGGCCGTCGATTTGCAAGACTATCCGCTGCACGCGCTGACGCAGCGGCCGATGCATATGTATCATTCCTGGGGCTCGCAGAATGCGTGGCTGAGACAGATCACCAGCCAGAACCGGCTGTTCGTGCATCACCGGACCGCCGCTGGTCTCGGTCTTGTCGATGACGACTGGGTGTGGATCGAAAGCATCAACGGCAAGGTCAAGGGGCAGATCAAGCTGGTCGACGGGGTGAACGAAAGCACGGTCTGGACCTGGAACGCGATCGGCAAGCGGCGTGGCAGCTGGGGGCTGAAGGATGACGCCGCCGAATCCAATCGCGGCTTCCTGCTCAACCACATCATCGGCGACCAGACTTCGGCCGACGCCAACGGCAAGCGCTATTCGAACTCCGATCCGGTGACCGGTCAGGCGGCGTGGTTCGACCTGCGCGTGCGCATCGTCAAATGCGCGACCGAGGAAGCCGGCTTCACCGAGCCGCAATTCGAACGTTTCCAACAACCGCCTGGCTTCGAACCCTCACCCGACAGACTGACCTTCGGCGCTGAGTTCCGCCGGGCAAGGGAGGCGGCCGAATGACCTGTCTGCCAAGTCAAAGCGGCAAGAAGCTCGGCCTCGTCATCGATCTCGACACCTGCGTCGGCTGCCAGGCCTGCGTCACGGCCTGCAAGGAATGGAACACCGGCGGCCACATGGCGCCGCTGACCGACATCGACCCCTATGGCGGCCATGTCGACGGCGTCTGGTTCAACCGCGTCCACAGCTACGAACACACCACCGAGATGGGCGGGCGCACGGTCAACTTCCCGCGCTCCTGCCTGCATTGCGAGACGCCGGCCTGCGTCACCGTCTGCCCGACCGGCGCCTCCTACAAGCGGGCCTCGGACGGCATCGTGCTGATCGACGAGGACAAGTGCATCGGCTGCAAATTGTGCAGTTGGGCCTGCCCTTATGGGGCGCGCGAATTCGATCGTGATGTCGGCGTGATGAAGAAGTGCACGCTGTGCGTCGACCGCATCTACAACGACAATTTGGCCGAGGAAGACCGCGTGCCGGCCTGCGTCGCCGCTTGCCCGACCAGCGCCCGGCATTTCGGCGATCTCGGCGATCCCGCGTCGGCTGTCTCGCAACTGGTGGCGGAGCGTGGCGGCGTCGACCTGATGCCGGAACTCGGCTATCACCCGACCAACAAATATCTGCCGCCGCGCGCCCACACCAAGCGCGCGGCATCGGTGGCCGCGCCGGCACTCGAAGCGGTGCGGGCCGAAGGGGGCTTCCTGGGCTGGGTCGACCGCATGCTTTCGAACTGACATCCATGCACCCAGCCTTCTCCGTCGTCTTCTTCACCACCGCGACCGGCGCCGGCTACGGGCTGCTGGCGCTGCTTGGGGTGCTCGGAGGCTTCCAGATCATCCCGCCCGATTTCTGGTTGGGCCTCATCGGCATGGGCCTGGCGCTCGGCCTGATCGTGGCCGGGCTACTGTCCTCGACAGGCCATCTCGGCAGACCCGAACGCGCCTGGCGAGCGTTCTCGCAATGGCGCAGCTCATGGCTGTCGCGCGAAGGCGTTGCCTCGGTCATCACCTTCGTTCCGGCGGGCCTGTTCGGCATCGGCTGGGTGTTTTTCGGCCGCAGTGGCGGCTGGGTGGCCATCGCCGGATTTCTGGCGGCCATCGGTGCGGTCGTCACCGTCTGTACCACCGGCATGATCTATGCGTCGCTGAAGCCGATCGCCCAGTGGCATAGCCGCTTCACTCTGCCCGGCTACCTCATTTTTTCGGCGATGACCGGCAGCGTGCTGTTGAACGCGCTGCTGCAGGCATTTGCTCTCGGCTCGAAGACGCTTCTAGTGGCCTCGGTGTTGTTCAGTCTGCTCGGCTGGGGCTGGAAGCTGGCGACCTGGCGCTACAACGACCGGCTGGAAATCCCAACCAATGCCAACACCGCGACGGGGCTCGCCGGCGGCACGGTACGATCGCTGGAATGGCCGCATACCGAAGAGAATTATCTGCTCAAGGAGATGGGGTTCCGCATCGCGCGCAAGCACAGCGCACGCCTGCGCCAGATCACCCAGGTTCTGGCCTTCGCTTTGCCCATCCTGTTGCTGGCCGCCGTATTTGCCTCGCCGTGGCCCTTCGCGGCGCTGCTGTCGCTGCTCGCGGCCGGCGTCCAGTTCGCCGGCATGCTGGTCGAACGCTGGCTGTTCTTCGCCGAGGCAAAGCACACTGTGACGCTCTACTATGGACGCTGACCTCAGCCCGGTCTGAGCATCGACCGTGAAATCGCGAAAATGCGCTCGGCGCCGAGCATGTAGGCCATCAGCGTGTCCAGCCGGAACAGCCCGGCATAGGCGCGATCGAGCACGTTGAGCGAACCGGTATAGGCGCCGAAGGCCGGCATGATCATGCGGCCGCCATCGCCGGCAAAGCAGCGCCGCCGCACCGAACGCCCACGTTGCACGATGCGCGCGCACGGATGCAGATGACCCGCTATCTCGCCTTCGACACGTTCCTTCGATGGCTCATGCCGGAACAACAGCGAGCCTATGGCAAGTTCGCGCACCGTCTCGCCGGGCAGGTCGGCGGGCGCTTCCGGATCGTGATTGCCGGCAACCCAGAACCAGTCGCGGCCGGATATCAGCGCTTCCAGCCGTTCGCGGAAGCTCGCATGCATGCGCTCGGCGCCGCCGCCATCGTGGAAGCTGTCGCCCAGGCTGATGACGATGGATGGCTGGTAGTCAGCGATCACGGCCTGCAGTCTCAGCAACGTCGCACCGGTGTCGTAAGGCGGGATCAGCGCGCCGCGCCGCGCCAGCGACGAACCCTTTTCGAGATGCAGGTCGGAAACGGCCAGAAGCCGCAGATCCGGAAAATAAAGCACGCCGCGCCGGTCGCAGACCGCACGCTCGCCGGCGATGCCGACAAGGTCGGCCTCGGCGATCAGCGACGTGCGCGCCAGTGAAAAATTCATCTCGAAATCAGTCTCATCTTTGGCCCATCGCCTCCTCGACCAGATCGGCGGCTTCCATGAGCAGGGACTCGTTGGCGCCGCCATTCACCAATTCCTTGCCGATCTCCAGCATGATCGGCACGGCCAGCGGCGATATCTGCTCAAGATGCTTATGCATGATTCGACCGCGGACACGCGAGAGCATCTCGGCAAGTCTGCTGACATCGAGCAGTCCCGCCGATGCATCGGTGCGCGTCGCCTGGAGCAGGATGTGGTCCGGCTCGTGGCTGCGCAGCACATCGTAGATCAGATCGGCCGACACCGTCACCTGGCGGCCGCTCTTCTCTTGCCCGGGAAAACGCTTCTCGATCAGTCCGGCGATGACCGCGCAGGTGCGAAACGTCCGCTTCAGCATCCAGCTGTCGTTCAGCCAGGCCTCGAGGTCGTCGCCGAGCATGTCCTCGTCGAACAGGGCGGCCAATGATGGCTTCTTCGCCTTGAACAGCGCCGCCATGTCGTCCAGCGCCCAGACGGCCAGCGAATAGTCGGTGGCGACGAAGCCGAGCGGGCGGGCGTTGGCGCGCTCCAGCCGCCGCGTCAACAGCATGCCGAGCGTCTGGTGCGCCAGCCTGCCTTCGAAGGGATAGGCGACCATGTAGTGGCGGTTGCCCCGCGGAAAGGTCTCGACCAGAAGGTCGCCGCGCTTCGGCAGCACTGACTTTTCCTTCTGCAGCCGCAGCCAGTCGGCGACCTGCTCGGGCAGCGCCTGCCAGCGGTTGCTGTCGGCCAGCATGCCGCGCACCTGATCGGCGAGATAGGTCGACAGCGGAAACTTGCCGCCGGCATAGGACGGCACGATGATGTTGGCGCCGGCGCCGTTGGAGACGACGCATTCGTTCTCGCGGATGCCCTCGAAGCGCAGCACCTTGCCGGCAAACAGGAAATTGTCGCCGGGGCGCAAGGTCTCGGCGAAATATTCCTCGATCTTGCCCAGTACCGGCCCGCCGCGTCCAGCCATGCCACGGCCCTGCCTGACATAGCGGACATTGAGTTCCGGCATTTCGACGATGGTGCCGACATTCAGACGGTATTGCTGGGCGACACGCGGATGCGAGACGCGCCACAGCCCGCCGACTGTCTTTCGAATGCGGGCGTAGCGCTCGTAGTTCTTCAGCGCGTAGCCGCCGGTGGCGACGAAATCGACGACACGGTCAAAGGTCTCGCGTGCCAGTCCGGCATAGGGCGCGGCGCTGCGTACCTCTTCGAACAAATGGTCGGCATAGAAGGGCGCGCCGCAGGCGACGCCCAGCACGTGCTGCGACAGCACGTCGAGCGCGCCGGTGATCAACGGCGGCGTGTCCTGCGCGCCGAGATAGTTGGCGTCGAGTGCGGCACGGCATTCCAGCACCTCGAAACGGTTGGCCGGAATAAGGATCGCCTTGGACGGTTCGTCCATGCGGTGGTTGGCGCGGCCGATGCGCTGCGCCAGGCGGCTCGCGCCCTTCGGCGCACCGACATGCACGACCAGATCGACGTCGCCCCAGTCGATGCCGAGATCGAGCGTCGACGTCGCGACGATGGCGCGCAGCGCATTCTCGCCCATCGCCTTTTCGACCCGTCGACGCTGGCCGACATCGAGCGAGCCGTGATGCAAGGCAATCGGCAGCGAGTCCTCATTGGCCCGCCACAGTTCCTGGAACAGCAATTCGGCCTGGCTGCGGGTGTTGACGAACAGCAGCGTCGTGCGGTGCCTTTTGATCGCCTCGTAGATTTCAGGAATGGCGTATCGGGCCGAATGGCCGGACCACGGCACATGCTGCTCCGAGTCGAGGATGGAGATATCGGGCTTGGCTCCGCCGGCCACGGTGATCAGGCCGGCCATGGCGCCCGGCGGATTCTGGCCGACCAGCCAACGCCGCAATTCGTCGGGCTCGGCGACCGTAGCCGACAAGCCTATCGTCTGCAGGCCAGGCACGTAGCTGCGCAGCCGCGCCAGGCCGAGCGCCAGCAGATGCCCGCGTTTCGACGTCACCAGCGAGTGCAGCTCGTCGAGCACGACATAGCGCAGATCCTCGAAGAAGCGTCGGGCATCGGGCGCCGCGATCAGCAGCGCCAGTTGCTCGGGCGTGGTGAGCAAAATGTCGGGCGGCACCAGTTTCTGGCGCTGACGCTTGTGCGACGGCGTGTCACCGGTGCGCGTCTCGATGGTGACAGGCAGGCCGATCTCTTCAACCGGCTTGCCGAGATTGCGCTCGATGTCGACCGCCAGCGCCTTCAGCGGTGAGATGTAGAGGGTATGGATGCCGCGATGCGCCTGCCCCGGCTTTCGCCTTGGCCGGTTGGCCAGTTCGGTCAGCGAGGGCATGAAGCCGGCCAACGTTTTGCCGGCCCCGGTCGGGGCAATCAGCAGCACCGATTGCCCGCCCTGGGCCCTTGCCAGCAATTCGATCTGGTGGGCACGCGGCGACCAGCCTTTCTCGCCGAACCACCTGATGAATGGTTCGGGCAGGGCTACAGTGGCATTCTGTTCGGCAAGGCGAGGCTGCTCTGTCACGCGCCAGAGGTAGCGCGAAGGTGGGCAATCGCCAAGAAGAATCGGAACAAAAGGGGATCGAAGGCCTTAAGGCCGCCGAAAGCCGGTCGGGCCGCCATAGAGGTAGCCGATGCGGGCGATCGCCTCCTTCAGCCCTTCGCGCGACACCAGCATGGTGTGGCCATTGGCATGGATCATCGTATCGGTATCGGTCATGACGGCGACATGGCCTTTCCAGAAGACGAGGTCGCCGCGCCGCAACCCGGTGTAATCGGGGCCAGGATCGAGCGGCTCGCCGAGAGTCGCCGCTTGCATGTCAGAATCGCGCAGCACGTCGCTTCCGGTCATGCGCATCGCCAGTTGCACAAGGCCCGAACAGTCGATGCCGAAACCCGAAGCGCCGCCCCACAGATAAGGTGTGCCGAGCAACATCTCGGCCACCGCAACATAGTCGGCTGCCGCATTACCGACAGGCCGCAGATGGCCGGCGATGATCGCCTCGCCGGAAGGCAGGACGGCATAGTGCGTGCCGCGCGTTTCGGCTGCACCCGTCACCGCAACCGTCGATCCCATCGACAATTGTCCGGCGATCGGAAACCGCAGATCCGGCGCGGGGTAGAGGAAGGTGCGCGGCACCGACACGATATGGGTCGCCGCCTGATCCCGCCCGCCCAGCATGGTATCGGCGACGTAACCGACATAACCATCGCGCTCGGCCTGGATCCAGGCCCAGCCTTCGGCGACCTCGAAGACGAGGACATCATCGCCGAACAGGGCTTGCGTGTTGACGCCGGCATCCGGCCGCGGCGCTTTGCGCACATCGGCCACGGACGCGGTGATCCGCGCCGGCCGGCCGGCGACGAAGCGGTCGGCGGCGACCTCGCCCTTCAGCCGCGCATCGGCAAGGTCGGAACGGAAAGCGTGAAGGCGGGCATCCCTGGCGGTCAAATCAGCAACTCTGCTTTGTTATGTTGACGCATGATCTTGTCCGAAAAACTGGTTCCCGCTTCTTGCTGCGCTGACCTGCGGTTCGGGATCGTGCTTTAGATGGGCAATTCGTGGGCCTTGGCAATGATACCATCGCCGAAGCGCTCGACAAAGAGCGCGCCCTCGACCGTGCGCCTGATCAGCACATTGCGCTTGTCGAGCTCGTCGCGATGGCGCGACACGAGCTTCAACGCACCCATCGTGTCGAGCGCGCGGGTGATCACCGGCTTGGTGACATTGAGGCGGGCGGCGAGCCCGCGCACCGTGTGCGGCGGCGGATCGAGATAGATGGTGAACAGGATCGCCGTCTGGCGCATGGTCAGGTCCGGCGCGTCGTCGCGCACCTGCGACAGCATCACTTGCTGCCACAGTCGCAAGGCCTGGCTCGGGCGCATGGCAATCGACATCCGAGCAGCATGACGGCAAATTGTTTCGGTTCCGTTTCAGTTTCTGCAATTTGCCGGCTCTGCTTGTCGCTATCAGCCAAAGCGTTTCGAGATGATCCGCTCCAGCGCGCGAATGCCCTGCGCCTCGCCGCCCGCGGGGCCATACGCACGGTCGGCGGGGTTCCAGGCGAAGATGTCGAAATGCGCCCAGCCGACGGTCTTTTCGACAAAGCGCTTGAGGAAGAGTGCCGCCGTGATCGAGCCGGCGAAACCGTCCGTGGTGACGTTGTTGATGTCGGCGATCTTCGACGACAGTTTTGCATCGTAAGGCCGCCACAACGGCATGCGCCACAGCGGATCTTCGGCGGCGACGGAAGCCGCCGCCAGGTCGGACGCCAGTGCGTCGTCGCCGGTATAGAAGGGTGGCAGGTCGGGGCCGAGCGCGACACGGGCTGCCCCGGTCAGCGTCGCCATATCGACCAGAAGCTGCGGTTCCTCCTCGTCGGCCAAGGCCAGCGCATCGGCCAGCACCAGTCGCCCCTCGGCGTCCGTGTTGCCGATCTCGACGGTGATGCCCTTGCGGCTCGTCAGCACGTCGCCCGGCCGGAAGGCGTTGCCGGCGATCGAATTCTCGACCGCGGGAATGAGCACGCGCAGACGCACGTTCAGCCTGGCGGCCATGATCATCGATGCGAGACCAAGCACATTGGCCGCGCCGCCCATGTCCTTCTTCATCAACAGCATGCCGGACGACGGCTTGATGTCGAGACCGCCTGTGTCGAAACAGACGCCCTTGCCGACTAGCGTCACCTTCGGCGCGCCCTGCGGCCCCCATCTCATGTCGATCAGGCGCGGGGCGCCGGTCGACGCGCGACCGACGGCATGGATCATCGGGAAATTCCGGTCGAGGAGATCGTCGCCCGTCACCACCGAGATTTCGGCACTGTGCGCTGCGGCGAGGCTCCGCACCGCCTTCTCCAATTCTTCCGGACCCATGTCGCTGGTCGGCGTGTTGACCAGATCGCGTGTCAGGAAGACGCCATCGGCAATGCGGCGAACGCGCCCGGCATCGACGCCGGCCGGCAATACGAAGCGGAGCGCCTTGCCGGGTTTCTTGCCATAACGGGTAAAGGCATAGCCGCCGAGCACCAGTGCGGTTGCCGCCAACTCCGGCTCGGCCGGCGCGGAGGCGAAATGCCAATCGCCTTCCGGCAAGGCTTTCGACAACGCACCAAGAGCGAGTGCGCCCTCGCCATCGCCGATACCGAACAAGGCGCCGCCGAGGGCTCCCTTTTCGCCGGGCACGACCAGCGTCCTGCCTGCCTCGCCTGAAAAGCCGTTTGCCCTGGCCCAGGCGACCGCGGCAGGCGCAAGACCGGCTGCTTCCAGCCCATCCCTGGCGACCAGATGGACCGGCAGCGCGCCCGGCAGTTTCTTTTCGACGAGTTCGACAGGCATTCGATGTTCTCCGTGCGGCGCCCTTGAGTCGCCATTCTTAACCGTCCGTTAGGGTTAACAGAATATTTCTTCGGGAGGGAAGATGGCCACGCAATGGCCGCGTATGAATGGAGGCCCGGTGCCGATGCCGACCAACCGCACGATCAATGCCACGGGAAAACGGTTCATCACCACGGCGCTCGTGCTGGCGCTCGCGGCCAGTGTCGCCGGTTGCGCAACCGACAAGTTCACCACCGGTTCGATCGGACGCAACAGCGGCAAACCGCTGGAGGCCATGTCGGGCGGGGAACTGCACACTGCAACGGCGGCACTTGGCCAATCCTACGCCAGGAACCCCACCGACAAGCGTATCGCCACCAATTATGCGGCGGCGCTGCAGATGGATGGCGACGCCGACCAGTCGCTCGCCGTGATGCGCAAGCTGGCGATCGCCCTGCCGAAGGATCGCGACGTGCTCGCCTCCTATGGCAAGGCGCTGGCTGCCAATGGCCAGTTCGAGGCCGCACTGGACGCCGTGCGCCGCGCCCAGACACCGGAATATCCCGACTGGAGGCTGGTATCGGCCGAAGCGGCCATTCTCGACCAGATCGGCCAGAAAGACGACGCGCGCCAGCTTTATCGCAAGGCTCTCGAACTAAAGCCGAACGAGCCTTCGGTGCTCTCCAATCTCGGCATGTCCTACGTGCTGGAAGGTGACCTGCGCACCGCCGAAACCTATATGCGCTCCGCCGCGCAGCAGCCGAACGCAGACAGCCGGGTGCGCCAGAACCTGGCGCTGGTCGTCGGCCTGCAGGGCCGTTTCGACGAAGCCGAGAAGATCGCCTCGCAGGAACTCTCGCCCGAACAGGCACAGGCAAACGTCGCCTATCTGCGCCAGATGCTGGCCCAGCAGAACGCCTGGAGCCAGCTCAAGGACCAGGACAAGCCAAAGTCCGCGACCAACTAGATCTCGTCGCGCCGAACTCGCTTTAAGTCTTTGTTTGATGCATGTCGTTGGCCCAATACCGCTGCGTTCTTGTGCGACATGCTATGGACGACAATCTGCGACAACCTTGAAATGAAGAAGCCGCGCTACGTTCAGCGCGGCTTCTTCATTTCTGATGCGGGACGAGCCTCGCCTCTATTGCGCTGTCGATGATGGTGCCGAACGATCGCCGAAGATGCCGCGCTGGCTGACCTGAATGCCGGCGGGGCCCAGAATGATCGCGAAAAGCACCGGCAGGAAGAACAGGATCATCGGCACGGTGAGCTTCGGCGGCAAGGCCGCCGCCTTCTTCTCCGCCGCGTTCATGCGCATGTCGCGGCTTTCGGCGGCCAGCACGCGCAGTGCATGCGCCACCGGCGTGCCGTAACGTTCGGCCTGGACGAGTGCCTGCGACACCGACTTGACCGATTCCAGGCCGGTGCGGCTTGCCAGGTTCTCGTAGGCCTGCCTGCGCTCCTGCAGATAGGAAAGCTCGGCGTTGGTGAGGATGAATTCTTCCGCCAGCGCCACCGATTGCGCGCCGATCTCGTCGGCGACCTTGCGCAGGGCCGCTTCCACCGACATGCCCGATTCGACGCAGATCAGCATCAGATCGAGCGCATCCGGCCACGCCATCTGGATCGACTGCTTGCGCTTGGTAGCGCGGTTGTTGACGTAGACGACCGGAGCGTAGAAGCCGCCATAGGCAACGAGGATGCAGACGAACACCCTGATGACCAATGGCTTGTCGGGCAATCCTCCGAGTACGAAGGTGTAGATTGCGCCCAGCGCGAAGCCGACAAAAGGAAGCACGAGACGGAAGAAAAGAAACCGCGTCAGCGGGTTCTGTCCGCGAAAGCCGGCGACCTTGAGTTTCTGCAATGTGCCCTCATCGGCGAGCGCGCGCCTCAGATCCAGCCGGTCGACTATGTTGCGCATACCAACCGACTGTTCCTCGCGCAGGCCCTTGCGACGGCGATCCGCTTCGACGGCAAGCCGGGCGCGCTGCTTGGCACGCAGTTCGTCGCGTTCCAGCGCGACGGTTTTCATGCGTGACTTGAGCTGGTTTCCGCCAAACGCCGGCAGCAAGGTGAAAACGGTCGCAAACACCGCTATGGCGACCAGCATCGCGATCAGGAAGCTCGGATCGGTCAGGGATTTGATGACTTGGTCGGTCATGCCAGCATCCTAGACTTCGAAGTTCATCATCTTGCGCATCACAAAGATGCCGATCGACATCCAGACCGCCGAGCACCCAAGGATCAGGTGTCCGACGTTGGTGACGAACAGCGGCATCAGGTAGTTCGGGCTCGACAGGTAGACGAGAAACGCAACGATGAAAGGCAGCGCACCGATGATGGCGGCGGACGCTTTCGCTTCCATCGACAGTGCCTGGACCTTGGCTTTCATCTTCTTGCGATCGCGAAGCACGCGCGAAAGATTGCCCAGCGCCTCGGATAGGTTGCCGCCAGCCTGCGATTGAATCTGGATGACGATGCCGAAGAAGCTCGCCTCCGTGCAAGGCATGGTTTCGGGCATGCGCAAGGTCGCATCGGGGATCGACAGGCCCATCTGCTGGGAATCGACGATACGACGAAATTCGGTCTTCACCGGTTCGGGAGATTCGTTGGCTATCAGGCGCACGGCGTCGTTCAGCGGCAGGCCGGACTTGACTGCACGCACGATGATATCGAGCGCGTTTGGAAATTCGTTGAGGAATGCCTTGACGCGGCGGGCGCGACGAAACGAGACGAACCAGCGCGGCAGGCCGAATGCGCCGGCCAGCAGCACGCCCGGCAGAACGAGCCGCGGCGCTCCGGCCACAAAGGCAACCATCGTCAAAGCGAGGCCGCATATGGCGGAGTATACATAGAAGCGCTCGACGGTGATCTTCAGGCCAGCCTGACGGAGTTGGGCTTTCAGCGGTGGTTTCTTGACCCTGCTGTCGTTGGTTTTCTGCTTTGCGTCGAGCTCGTTCAGCGAATCCTGAACCGACTTGCGCCGCTTGACGGCTTCCGCCGCACGGTCACGCGAGGCCTTGACGACGGAGCGATCAGTCTCGGCGGACTTGATCGTTTCAAGCCGCTTGCCGACCTGTTTCTCGTTGCTGATCCGGGTGAACAGGAATGCATAGGCGACCGCGCCGGCGCTAAAGCCGGCGAGCACGACAAACGCCAGTACTGTGCCGTCAATTCCAAACATTGGCTAGAACCCTCACGCCGTCAGTCAGCGCGTTTCTCCATCGCTTCGAGCGCAGTGGCGAGGCGCTGCTCCTCGCCATAGTAGCGAGCCCGGTCCCAGAAATGCGGACGACCGATGCCGGTCGATACATGCTCTCCCAGCAGCCTGCCATTGGCGTCCTCGCCCTTGATGTTATAGAGGACGATATCCTGCGTGATGATGACGTCGCCCTCCATGCCGATCACCTCGGTGATGTGGGTGATGCGACGCGATCCATCGCGCAGGCGCGCCGCCTGGATGATCACGTCGATGGAGCCGACGACGATTTCGCGCACGGTTTTCTGAGGCAACGAATAACCGCCCATCGCGATCATGGATTCGATACGGTTCAGGCACTCGCGCGGGCTGTTCGAGTGGATCGTTCCCATCGAACCGTCATGGCCGGTGTTCATTGCCTGCAGAAGGTCGAACACCTCGGGTCCGCGCACTTCGCCGACGATGATGCGCTCGGGACGCATGCGCAGGCAGTTCTTGACCAGGTCACGCATCGTTACCTCACCCTCGCCCTCCAGATTGGGCGGGCGGGTTTCGAGGCGCACGACATGCGGCTGCTGCAATTGCAGCTCGGCCGAGTCCTCGCAGGTGATGACGCGCTCCTCGCGGTCGATATAGTTGGTCAGGCAGTTGAGCAAAGTCGTCTTGCCCGAGCCGGTACCGCCCGAGATGACGATGTTGCAGCGAACACGACTGATGATCTTGAGAACTTCGGCTCCCTGCGGTGAGATGGCGCCGAACCTGACCAGCTGATCCAGGGTCAGCTTGTCCTTCTTGAATTTGCGGATGGTGAGCGTGGCACCGTCGATGGAGAGCGGCGGCGCGATGACGTTGACGCGTGAGCCGTCGGGAAGACGCGCGTCGCAGATCGGGCTGGATTCGTCGACACGGCGGCCAACCTGGCTGACGATGCGCTGGCAGATGTTGAGGAGCTGCTGGTTGTCGCGAAAGCGGATGCCGGTCTGTTCGACCTTGCCGTTGACTTCGATGTAGACGTTCTTGGAGCCGTTGACCATGATGTCGGCGATGTCATCGCGCGCCAGCAACGGCTCGAGTGGCCCATAGCCGAGCACATCGTTGCAGATGTCCTCGAGAAGTTCCTCCTGCTCAGCGATCGTCATCGCGAAATTCTTGATCGCGATGATGTCGTTGACGATGTCGCGAATTTCTTCGCGTGCGCTTTCGGGATCAAGCTTGGAGAGCTGCGACAGATCGATGGTGTCGATGAGCGCGGAGAAAACCTGGCTCTTGGTGTCGTAATAGGATTCGCTCTTTTCGCGTTGGACCCGCTTCAGGTCCGGTGCCGATGACGGCGCATCGATTGTGCGGCGCGCCGGCGGCGCGACAGGTGCGCTTGGCGGAGGCGCAGCGGGGCGGGCAAGCACCGCCGTATCCGCAGAACTTACGGCCGCCGGCGCAACCGGGGTCGGTGCCGGCTGGCGAAATTCCGGCGTGAACCGGCTTCCGTCGTCGCTGCCTCTTTTACCAAACATGATCTGCTACCGATTCCACCGCTGAAACGTCATTTCTTGTTGCGCGAGAGCCTGCCAAGCAGATTGCCAAGCCCTGCCTTCTTCTTCGTCTTGATTTCACTGCGCCCAGTCAGCACGTGCGCGATTTCGTTGATCATCGCGACAACCGAGTTCTTGGCATCCATTTCGCCAAGCATGCGCCCGTTGTTGGCGGCATTGCCGAACAGCAACGGATCAAAGCCAATGACCGACATCGGCGTCAGGCCGAGCGGCTCGGTGAAATCGGACGGTGAAATCTCCGGGCGCTTGGGAACGCCGGCCTGGTTGATGATCAGCTTCGGCGGGGGGTCGTTGGGACGAAGCCGCTTCAACATGTCGACCATGTTCTTGGTGTTGCGCAGATTGGCCAGTTCCGGCGTCGCCGTGATGACGATCTCGTCGGCCTTGATCAGCGTGTTCTTGGTCCAGCCCGTCCAGGCATGGGGAATATCGAGCACCAGTAGCGGCACGCTGCGCTGGGCGGTGTCGATGAGCTGCGCGAAGGCTTCGGGATCGAAGTCATAGACCCTTTCGAGCGTCGAAGGGGCTGCCAGCAGCGACAGGTGTTCTGCGCACTGGGTCAGCAGACGGTCGAGATAGACTTCATCGATGCGCTCCGGCGAAAACACCGCCTCGGCGATGCCTTGCGCCGGATCCCGGTCGAAATTGATGTTGGCCGTACCGAAAGCGAGGTCGAGATCGGCGACGACCACCTCGGATTTGAACAGGGTGGACATCGCCCAGGCCACATTGTGGGCAATCGTGGAGGAACCGACGCCGCCCTTGGCGCCGACAAAGGCGATCGAGCGGCCGAGCGGCTCGGCTTCCGGATCAATGAAAATCGACGACACCACGCTGACGATGTCAGCCATCGACACAGGTGCGATCACATATTCGGAAATGCCGGAGCGGATGAGCTCGCGATAGAGACCGACATCATTGTAATGACCTATCACCACCACCTTCGAGGTCGGATCGCAATATTCCGAGAGCTGGGCGAGTTGCTCCAGCAATTGCTTCGGCTCGCTGCGCGATTCCAGCAGGATAAGATTGGGCGTCGGCGCCGACTGATAGAATTCGATGGCGGTGGGGACGCCGCCCATATGCACCTTGAGATGCGCCTTCGTCATGCGGCGGTCCTCGCCGGCGCGCTCGACCGGATTTGCAACGCCCTCGGTCTCGCAGAATGCCTGGATCGAGATGCGCGGGATCGGCCGCAATGCCTGCATCGCGGCGATGTCTTGCTGCGAAGTATCGCTGCCATCCACCGGGGCGTCGTAGGCAAGGTTGCTCATGATCATACTCTTTCGCGTGGCCTGTTCTGTCCGAGACGGCGGCTCAGAAATCTACTTCCGAATTGCTAAGGAACTCGCCCGAGATGCCCCTCTGACGGTAGACATCGATCACCGCGCCGCGATTTTCAGCATCGATGTCGGTAGATTTGCGCGGGCCGAGCAGATCGGCCGGGTTGGCCATCTGCGCGGCGAGATTGTTCTGATAGGAGCAGCCGAAGTCGGCATAATGCTTGTTTTCCGAGGTCTCGACCAGGTCAGCTGGCCAGCGTCCGCATTTGTCGGTCTGGGCTCTGACCGAGACAAAGGAGACGCGAACCGGCGAGGAGATCTCGCTCGAGGCGGCCTGATAGGAGGTGACGACGACCCGGTTGCGCTTGACACCGGCGGCGACCGCGAGCCGGGCGAAATCGCGGGCCGCCGCCGTCGCGGCGACCTCGTTGGCCGACCCGCTCGGGACCTGGATCGTCAGCGTCGGGGCGGCACTCTTGTCATAGCTGTCGAGGAAGCCCAGAAGCGTGTCGCGCTGCGATCCGGTCATGCCGCGATCGCCGGCGCCGACAGGCAGGTCGATCTTCTGGTTCTTCTCCGCGATCACGATCGGATGATTGGTACGATAATCATCCGGAATCGCACCGACGGTGACGCTGTCGCGATTGGCGCAGCCGGACAGCAGCGCCGCTACCGCAATTGCCAGGACCGGAACGGCTCGCCCGCAAATCCGCGAACGGCCAAAGCGCATCGTCGTGGCGATGGTGCTTGCCTTCAATGCTGACTGAGACATATCCGCTCCCGCCTATTTGTAGATGAAGCCGACAACGCCATGGTAACGGCCGTTGGGCTTGTCAGTCTGCATGGTGCCGTAGACGCGATTGACCCTGCCAAGGAACATGGCGGCGCCATCGCTGGCAGCGTTGAAATTGTCGTCCGGCTTGGCAAGGTCGTTGCGTGCCACGGGCCGTGCGAGATACGGCGTGATGATGATCACCAGCTCGGTTTCGTTGCGCACGAAATCCCTGCTGCGGAACAGCGCGCCGAGCACGGGAATCTTTGTCAGCCCTGGCAACCCGTTGACGGCTTGCCTGACATCGTCGCGAACCAGGCCGGCGATCATCATGGAGCCGCCCGAGGGCAGTTCAACGGTCGTATCGGCAAGGCGCTTGCGCAGTGACAGGGCATTCATGCCGGGGCTGGTCACGCCACTGGAAAACGAAACCGACCCTTCCGTTGTCGGCTCGGAAACCGAGGTTCTGACTTTCAGGCTTATGCGGCCGGGAGACAACACCACCGGCTGGAATTCCAGACCGATGCCGTACTCGATCTTGTCGACGCTGTAGGTCTTCAGGCCGGTCTGGTTGTCGGTCGATACATTCTGGGAGACGCCGCTCACCATGTTGTATTCACCACCGACCTTGAAGGTCGCCTTCTCGCCGGACACGGCGGTCAAGGTCGGCTCAGCCAGTGTCTTCATGACGCCGGACTGCTCCATGGCGTTGATATAGGCCTGCAGCCCCGAGGCGCCGATGTTGAAGCCCGAATTCGACAGCTGCTTGCCGAGGCCGGTGAAATTGTCGCTGACCGCGCCGTAGCTGATGCCGTTGCTGCCGCCACTGCCGACCATGTTGACGCCGAGCTGCTTCATCACCGAGCGGCTGACTTCGGCGACCGTCACCTTCAGCGTGACCTGATCGTCGCCGATGATCTGAAGCAGGTTGACGATCTTGCTGGTGCGGCGTTCCTGGTCCGGATTGTCGATCTGGACACCGTTCTGCGCCGAACCGCCGGCCGCGGTCTGCGAATATTGTCCCGTGGTCGCTTCACCGCCCGACACGAAGATCGTCGCCAGGTCGACGGCGCGTTTTGCGTCCAGCGGCGTGTCGACCGTCCCTGTCAGGACGACGTTGTCATTCAGCAGTTCCACCTTGATTGCCGACGTTGGAATGAAGCGCTTGATATAGTCTTCAAGGCCGGCAACGTCGCGTTCGACAGCCAGATCCAGGCTGACGATCTGCTCGCCATTCGGACCGAAGACAAAGATGTTCGTCTCGCCGACCGCCTTGCCGAACAGATAGATACGCCTTGCGGTGCGGGTCACCGCATCGGCAACCGCCGGGTTGGCGACGAGAATATCGTAGGCATCGCTCGGCAGGTCGATGACCACCGACTTGTTGAGGCCAAGCTTGACGCGCTGGGTTGCCGTCGATGCAGTGACCTGCGCGTTCTTTGCCTCGACAACGCCTTGCAGATTCGTCCCGATGAGCAGCAGGCTGAATGCCGCGGCTACAATTGCCGGCAGTTTACCACTTAGCCTCATTTCCTTGCCCCCACTTCGGAAACTTCGCCCGACTTGATCAGCCTCACCGTTCCCCTGCGGCCATTGCCGGAAACGAGATAGTCAGCCTCGCCCAGATTCTTTTCCTGGGTGTCCGCGACCGCCCGTAGCGCCAGGGTCAGGCGATCCGCCATCTGCTGGGCAACGGTGATGATCTCCGCCTGACGCGGTGTCAGTTCCAGCGTGGCTGTCTGGCCCACCCTGGTCTTCTTGCCTTCCTCGTCCTCCTGAATGGTCTGGTCGATTGCCAGGACGCGGATGTTCTTGAGGATGGTTTCAGTGTTGAAACTGGTGGCGCCGCCGCCGCTGGCATCGCCCCTGCGGGTCATGATGACATCGACGAAGTCGTTGGGAAGAATGAAGCCGCCGGCCGACGTGTCGGCCGAGATGGCGGTGGCGACCGCCCGCATGCCGGAAGGCAGGATCGACGACATGAAGCTCTGCCCCTCGCCGATCAGCTTGGAACGCCGCAGAGGCTCTCCGGCGTACATCGCCACGCGGGCAACGGAGCCCTTCAGCTTTTCCAGCGCCTCTGGCTCGGCGGTGCGGGTGATGAAATTCGCGTTGATGCCGTCGGCGGGCCAGGATTGCCAGGCGATGTTTTTCTCGAGCGGACTGCCCATCGGAACGTCGCCCGAAAGCACTAGCACATCCTGCAGCGACACCGCCGGCGCCTGGGGCCCGGAGTCGACGACGATCTGGGGCGGCGGTGCCACCATATTCTTCGCGACATAACCGGCACCACCCGCCGCGGCCACCGCCACGCTCAGAATTATCAATCGCGATGCTGGCATCTGTCCGAACCCTTGCCCTGGCAAACCACGTAGCCAAGCCGGACTTTGCAGCGGCAATCGTCAAAACAAGGTTAATGTAATGCTTACGATCGTGATTAATTTAACGTTTACATAAATTAGCCGGAATGTGGCCTGACCGGCCAAAACGGGCCGTCCCGGCGTTGTCGAAAGCCGGCTGCGGCAATGCTGGTGGATAACCGAAATCGGATCGTGTTCAGGTCGCCAGCCTGGTCAGCGCCCAGACCATCAAGGGCGAATCCGGATAGGTCAGCAACCCACCGAGGCCAAGCGCGATGCCGTAGGGAACCCCATTTGACTCTTCGGCGAAATGGCGCAGAAACGGATTTTGGCCGGTAACGGCCGCAAGCAGCGATTTCCGGTAGAGGAGGATGGCGAGCGTCAGCAGGCCGCCGATGATTGTCGAGACCACAAGATATTCGACGAGATGTATATTGAGACCCATCCACATCGCGGAGGCGGCCAGCAGCTTGGCGTCGCCACCACCCATGCCACCCATTGCAAACAGGCCGAACGTCACGGCCAGGACCAGGGCGCCAGTGGCGATATGTCCGCCATAGGCTGCCCATTCCATACCCGTCAGCGGCGCAACCAGCGCGAAAACAACAACAAGCAGCACCGGCACGCGATTGGCGATCGTCATCGACAGCATGTCGGAGATCGCGGCAAACAGCATGCAGAACGGAAACACGACGAAGATCAGGGCTTCAAGCATCGGCGCTATGCCTATTGTCCGATTTCACAGGGCTCAATCTAGCCATGTTCGATTAACGATTGGTGAGGCCCGGAACGAAAAGGCGACTGGTATTGGCAGCGGAATAGAGAAGGGCCGCCACGCGGCAGCCCTTCTCCAGAACGTGATCCAAGCGCTCAGCGCCCAGCGCTCAGCTATGCGGCATATTAGCTGCCGCTGCTGTTCAGGGTGTTTCCGATAGCCAGGAACTTGGTGTTGAGTGCATTGCCGAGCGCGCCAGCGCCAGTGATGATGGCGAGCGCGATGAGAGCGGCGATCAGACCATATTCGATAGCGGTCGCGCCGGATTCGTCCTTCACAAAACGTGCGATGAGATTAGACATTCGAGAGCTCCTACTCCACGTGTTACAGCACTTCCGTCAACTTCTGCGTTGGTTGATCGGATACTGGCAATCTAGGGAGAAGCTCTTTCGATCGGCTTAATAAACAGCCTTACCGATTCCTTTCCTGGTTCGAATATATTGCGTGGTTAACCCAGCACTAAATGCCGGCCGGCCCCATCCGTTTGCAGGGGTCGATGGTGGGGAGATCGCGCTCCGCAGGCAATCAAGTTGGCACGCCGCACCCTTCGACCAGGGTGTCCGCTTAACCGTTGGTTCACCAATCTCGTTCATGTTCCGTTGATCAGTCTGCTTGCGTGGAGCGCCTCAATGGCCCAGCCGAGATCGTCAATCGTGATTGCTGCGCTTCTTGTCGCCGCGAGCTTCGTCGCGCCCGCCATGGCCGGGGCCGGCATCGAGGTCACGATGAACCAGGCCAAGATCGTCAAACTGTCGCGTCCCGCCGATACGATCGTGGTCGGCAATCCGGCAATCGCCGACGCTTCCGTACAGGACGCCTCGACGATCGTGTTGACCGGCAAGGGTTTCGGCGTCACCAATCTGGTCGTGCTCGATACGGACGGCAGCCCGATCGTCGACGAACAGGTTACCGTCGTGCGGCAGGCCGCCTCGTCGGTGCGTATCTATCGCCGTGCAGAAATACAGACCATGTCCTGCACGCCCTATTGCGAAAGCTCCTATAAGAGTGATGCGGAGAAATCCTCCGAGGCTGAGATGAACGGCACCCGATAGGATGGCGCGGTGGAATGCCGTTCAGGTTATCGGCTGGTTAAGACGCCATCGACGACTTTAACGATCATTCAAACCGGGCCTCAATTGGTTTGCGCTAATACGCCTTCCGAGACCGCATAGAGATCGGCAGGATCAGACATGAGCAAGGAATTCGGCTCCGCAGACGAGCACAAAGCGAGACGCCCAAGGTTTTTCGCTCGCTTCCTTCGCGACCGGCGCGGCAGTACGGCAATTGAATTCGGAATCCTTGCAATCCCGTTTGCGCTGCTTGTCTTTGCCATTCTGGAAAGCTGCATCGCATTTGCCGGCCAGGAAGTGTTGTCCAACATCACCGACGATGTCGCTCGCCGCTTGCGCACCGGCCAGTTAAGGGCGGCCGACGTCGCCGGAGACAATTTGAAGAACATGATCTGCAACAAACTGGAGATCATCGTCTCGCAGGATTGTCCCAATCAGCTGGACGTCGATCTTCGCCAATATACGACGTTCGCCGCCGCCGCCGCGGCCGGCTTCAAGATACAGGCTGGCCAAGTCGTCCTGACCAACGGCGGCGCCAACCAGTCCTTTGCTGTTACGGCGGGTGCTGCGGAATCGAAGAACATGCTGCGGGTCTTTTACAAATGGCCGATCATGACCGATCTACTGGCCCAGTCGATGGGCGGCAACAAGACCCTGCATTTCGCGTCGGTAACCTGGCAGAACGAGCCGTTCGACAATTGAGTTCGAGGCGGATGCACGAGCAGTAAAAGAAAGAGGGCAATGGGCATGACGCGTGCGGGGGCACATCTCAAGACTTCAGGAATTTGGCGCAAAGCAATTCGATTCGGGTCCGATCGCCGCGGTATCGCGGCAGTCGAGTTCGCCTTGATCATGCCTCTTCTGCTGTCCATGTATTTCATCACCATGGAGGCGTCACAAGCCATCGAGACCAGCAAGAAGGTCAGTCGTCTCGGCAGCATGGTGGCCGATCTCGTCACCCAGCAGACGACAGTCGTCAAGGCGGATATCGACGCCATCATGGCGATCGGCGCCGTCACCCTTCAGCCCTACAACCGCTCGGTCCCGAGCATCACCATCACGGCCATACAGGTCACGACCGACGCAACGCCGCTGGTGCAAGTGGTGTGGTCGCGCAAGCTGGTCAATGGCGTCGCCAGCACTGGCCCCACCACCACCACGGTTCCAGCAAAACTCAAGGTCGCCGGCACCTTCCTCATTCGCGTCGACAGCACTCTTGGCTACAAGCCGGTCATCACCTGGTCGGCGGGCAGCCAACAGAAGCTTGGATTGACCACGGCTTTCAACGCCCTGACGATGGGCGAGTCCTACTATCTGCGTCCGCGTAGAAGTGTGACGATCCCTTGCGGCGATTGCTGAACCGCTCGCAAAACCGCTCCAAAGCCTCGCGTTACTGCCCCGGACCACTGCCCGCGACGAAGCGCACGACAGCGGCGGCCATGTCGTAATCCTTTGGCACCACGATAGCGAAGCCACCGGAATGCTTTGATTCCAGGAGATCGTAGATGTCTGGCGTCATCGACTTGAGGTTGGTGAGGAAGACGGTGAGCCGGCGCTTGGCTTCCGGATCGAGGTCGCTGCGGACGGCATGGGGACCATATCTCAGCAGGCCTGACGCCCATACGACCTGAAGCGCCGCTGCCGAAAGCCCCGTCGCTTCGAGCCTCGCCTGGGTGCCCGATGCTTGGGTGCCAGATCCTTGGGTGCCCGACGCTTGAGCGCCCGATGCTTCCGGCTGGCCGTCGGCAGCAGCCGTCACCCAGCCGAACAGGCCATCGGCCTTGCCATCGAGCAGCATCGTTTCCGCCGCAGCAGCCGACTCGGCATGGACCAGAAATGGTGCATCTTGCGCAATCTTGCGGCCTTCCGCTGTCAACGCCGCCAATGGCAACAGAGAACCGCCGACGCTGTCCGAAGGGGGCATGGCGATGCGATGGCTTTCCATTGCCGCCAGATCAGGCAGTTTGCCGTCCCGCGTCAGCAGAACCGAGCGGATGCCGATCGCGCCGTCAAAATCGACCGGAGCCACAAGCGGCTCGACGCATCCGCAGCGTTGCGACGCCGTCGCGTAGGCGGTCGCCGAATAGATCGCGTATTCGATGCGGGCATTGGCCTGCGCCTCGATCAGCGCGGCATAGTCGCGGGCAACGACAATCTCGACCTTCATCCCCAAGGCCTTGGTATAGGCGTCGGTCAACCGTGCCAGCCCCGGAACGGTGTTGCCGGCGCCTGGCTCGGCAACAATGCCGATGCGGAACGTGCCGATATCATCGCGCCAGTCGGCATGCGCCGGATTGGACCAGAGCGCACCCTGCACCAGCATGAGAGCCGCGTATGCCTTCAGGGTAACCCTCATGACAGAACCGCCGTCTGCTTTCCTTGATCCATGCCCTTGCCCGCCGCATCGTTGCGACATGCCAAAACCGCCACGCACCATGCATGTCGTTGCCCCAAAAGCGCCGCGCACTTTTGGGCGACATGCATTCTCAGTTTATGCGTGTCGTTGCCCCAAAGCCGCGGCGCACTTTTGGGCGACATGCATCGGACTATCATGCCTGGTCGTTGCCGTTTGGTTTCCGAATTGCCAACGAAGTCGCGGAACCCTATGTCTGGGCGTTCAAACTGGCAACAATTCGATGGCGCGCGCTTTCCTCTTCGTTCTGGACTCCTTCGGCATCGGCGGGGCGGCCGACGCCGACCGCTATGGCGACGCAGGTGCCAACACATTCGCGCACATCACGGAAGCCTGTGCCGAAGGCCGCGCGGATCGCGAAGGGCTTCGCAGTGGACCGCTGTTTGTCCCCTACATGGCCTCGCTCGGGCTTGGCAAGGCTGCCGAAACCGCCACGGGACTGGGCTTCGCCAGCAGCGGCACGGATCTGCTCACCACGGCCTTCCACGGCGCGGCGCAAGAGGTTTCGAGCGGCAAGGACACGCCGTCGGGCCATTGGGAAATCGCCGGCCTGCCGGTGCGATTCGACTGGGGCTATTTCCCGGATACGGTTCCCGCCTTTCCAGCGGATCTGACCGAGTCGATCATTCGCGAGGGCAAGGTGCCGGGCATTCTCGGCAACTGTCATGCGCCGGGCACCGAAATCATCGAGCGGTTCGGCGAGGAGCACATCCGTACCGGCAAGCCGATTTGCTACACGTCGGTCGACTCGGTCCTGCAAATTGCCGCGCATGAAACCCATTTCGGCCTCGAGCGGCTTTATGAATTCTGCAAGGTGGTGCGCAGACTGGTTGACCCGCTGAGGATCGGGCGGGTGATTGCACGGCCGTTCGTCGGCGAAACCACCGCGACCTTCGAGCGAACCTACAACCGTCATGATTACGCGGTGCCGCCACCGGAGCCGACCCTGCTCGACCGGCTGACGGCGCGTGGCAGCCGTGTCATCGCGATCGGCAAGATCGGCGACATCTTCGCCCATCGCGGAATTTCGCAAGTGCGCAAGGCGGCGGGCAACATGGCCATGTTCGACGAGGCGCTGGGCGCGATGGATGATGCCGGCGATGGCGACCTCGTCTTCGCCAATTTCGTCGACTTCGACACCGAATTCGGGCATCGCCGCGACGTTGCGGGTTATGCTGCAGCGCTCGAGGCCTTCGACCGGCGGCTGCCGGAGGCATTTGCGAGGCTGCGGCAGGGCGATCTTCTCATCCTGACGGCCGACCATGGCAACGATCCGACCTGGCGCGGTACCGACCATACGCGCGAACGCATTCCGGTGATCGGCACCGGACCGGCTTTCAAGGGCGGTGACATCGGACTGAGAACGACATTCGCCGACATCGGTGAAACCGTGGCCGAGCATCTTGGGCTGGCACGCGGCCGTTACGGCACGTCTTTCTATACGACGATTGGCGGCCATGCCTGAATTGCCCGAGGTCGAAACGGTCCGGCGTGGGCTGCAGCCGGTTCTGGAAGGTGCCACCATCACCCGTGTCGAGGCGCGCCGACCGGATCTGCGCTTTCCATTTCCCGAAAGATTCTCGCAGCGACTGACCGGCAAGACGATCACCGCGCTTGGCCGCAGGGCCAAATATCTGACGATGGACGTTGAAGGCGGTCCGGTGCTGATCTGCCATCTCGGCATGTCGGGCTCATTCCGCATCGAGACGGCGGATGGCAGCGACATGCCTGATATCTTCCACCACGACCGCTCGAAGAGTTCCAACCACGACCACGTCGTCTTCCATGTCGTATCCGCGGGTGGCTCCAGTTCGCGCGTGATCTTCAATGATCCGCGCCGCTTCGGCTTCATGTTGTTTGCCGAAGGGCCGCCGGACGTCCATCCGATGCTGGCCGGGCTCGGAGTTGAGCCAACCGGCAACACATTGGACGGCGCGCTGCTTGCCTCATTGATGAAGGGGCGGCGATCACCGCTGAAGGCAGCGCTTCTCGACCAGAGACTGATCGCCGGGCTCGGCAACATCTATGTCTCGGAGGCGCTGTGGCGCGCCAGCCTGTCGCCGCTGCGCGAGGCGGGCACGATCGCCAAGCCCGGGAAGAAGGCCCAGGCCCAAAGCGAGCGCCTCGCCGAAGCCATTCGCTCGGTGATATCAGATGCGATCGCGGCCGGCGGATCCTCGCTCCGGGACTATATGCAGGCCGATGGATCGCTGGGCTACTTCCAGCATTCCTTCGCCGTCTACGACCGCGAGGGCGAGCCTTGCTCGAAACCCGGCTGTAGCGGCCACATCGAGCGGATCGTGCAGAGCGGCCGATCGACCTTCTATTGCCGGACGTGTCAGCGGTGAGTTAGAGCAATTCCAGGAAAAGCGCCTAGCGCCTTTCCTCGGGGAATTGCCTCAAAACAAAGAGTTAGAGCGGTTCTACGTTTCCGTGAAACGATGAACTGGACGATGGGCGAGCGAGGAGAAGCAAGTCATGGCCTATGAGACGATCATCACCGAAGCGCGCGGCAAGGTCGGGTTGATCACGCTAAACAGGCCGCAGGCGCTCAACGCGCTGAATTCCCAGATCCTGGTTGAACTGGTGGCAGCCGTGAACGGTTTCGGCGCCGATGCCGGCATCGGCGCAATGGTCATCACCGGTTCCGAAAAAGCCTTCGCCGCCGGCGCCGATATCAAGGAGATGCAGGCAATCTCCTATGTGGATGCGTACTGCCAAGACTTCTTCGTCGGCTGGGAGGAGTTTACGCGGGCACGGAAGCCGATCATCGCTGCGGTGGCCGGCTATGCGCTGGGCGGCGGCTGCGAGCTGGCGATGATGTGCGACTTCATCATTGCCGCCGACACGGCCAAGTTCGGCCAACCCGAAATCACACTCGGCGTCATTCCAGGCATGGGCGGGTCGCAACGGCTGACCCGCTTCGTCGGCAAGTCGAAGGCGATGGACATGTGTCTGACCGGGCGGATGATGGATGCAGCCGAAGCCGAGCGTTCGGGCCTGGTGTCGCGGGTCGTGCCTGCCGGCGAGCTCGTCGAGGAGGCATTGAAGGCGGCTGCCAGGATCGCCGACTTCTCGCTGCCATCGGTGATGATGGCCAAGGAGGCTGTCAACCGCGCCTTTGAGACAACGCTCGCCGAGGGATTGCGCTTCGAGCGCCGACTGTTTCACTCGCTGTTCGCGCTCGAGGACCAGAAGGAAGGCATGGCGGCCTTCACCGAGAAGCGGAAGCCGAATTTCAGCAACCGCTGACGCCAGTTTGATAGCTGCCAAAAAGAAGGCCAGGCAGCGTTGACGCGCCGGAAAAGCTGAACTATAAGCCGCACCAACCGAGGCGGCCCCGTGGCTGCCCGTTTGTTTTTTGCGCCCTGCGGCATCCCGCATGCGCCGACCAGATCAGAAGAGAGGCATCATGGCCAATACATCCTCGGCCAAAAAGGCAACGCGCAAGATCGCACGCCGCGCGGCGGTCAACAAGAACCGTCGCTCGCGCGTCCGCACCTATATCCGCCAGGTCGAAGAGGCACTTGCCTCCGGCGACAAGGCTGCCGCACAGGCTGCGTTCAAGATTGCGGAGCCGGAATTGATGCGCGCCGCAACCAAGGGCGTGATCCACAAGAACACGGCGTCCCGGAAGGTGTCGCGACTGGCCCAGCGGGTCAAGGTTTTGTCTGCCTGACATCACGTCCTGGACTGACGTTCTGAGAACCCGGCCGATTGTGCCGGGTTTTTTCGTTTGCCGGCAAGCACTTAAAAAGAATGGCCGGAAACGGCCCTTTGGCGGCTCGAAATGCTTTGCCGGCACTGCCATGCAGGTTGATCGCCGGTATCCCTGAAAAGGGTTCACTTGAAAAAAGTCGCCACTCAGAAATAATCTATACTTTTCAAATAGTTGCGGACAGTCGTCCACAGCTTGTTCACATCGGGCCGGGGGGATGGGGGACAAGTCGCTGTCAAGCGAATTATTTCATAAAATTTCGTGACGGGCCGGCTTTTTCATATTCGCCGGAAAAGAGTTTGAATCACAATGGCTTTGTTAAAAAGTGCCGTAGCGGCACGCCACTCGAACCCGCCTCCACTAACCAGATTCCTTAAAAATCAGTTAGTCCCGGCCTTGCCCTATCCACAGCGATTTCGGTAATGTCGGTCTATCGAAAGGGACGGGCTCCGGGCCTTAACCCAGCTTGTAACGGCCAGCTTAAATTGGCGGGATTTGCAACGCGGATCAAGTCCGTGGACGGCTTTGGTTTGTCTTTTTCGATACGGTAGGGGACTGGCGTAACTAGACATGGCAGGTAGACGGCGCGCCGGCGCACTTTTCGCCGGATGGTGTCGTATTGCCCAGACATACCCAACGCGGACTGGCTTCCATGGGCCGGCACCGGTTTCCCCCGAATATTGGCGATGTCATCTGCCTGCGGCGGCAGCACGCATCGTAGCGAAGACGCAGTTGCCGGGACACGGGTGCAGGGGCGCACCCCCGGTGGAAACAGGGTACGGAAGGACAAGGAAAAGACCATGCAGAGCGGCATCGAACGGGAGCTTACGGGCGACCTCCCATTTCCTGGAACTTTGACCGGAGCAAACGACATGGCGGTGTCCAGCGACGCGGAACAGAAGTTCGATCGGGTCAAGACCCAGTTGAAGGCGCGCCTGGGAACTGAAGTTTATTCGAGCTGGTTCGGCCGCATGAAAGTCGCGGAGGCTTCCAAGGGCATCATCCGCATCTCGGTGCCCACCGCTTTCCTGCGCTCATGGATCAACGGTCACTATCTCGACCTCATTTCCGAGTTGTGGAAGCAGGAGGATCCCGATCTCCTCAAGATCGAGATCGTTGTGCGGACGGCGACCCGCCAGGGGCACAGCCATGCCGAGCCGGAAGTGGCGCCTGCGCGAGCCAAGATGACGCGGCAGACGCAGACGGCGCTCGCCGCCGGCACTGTCAGCCCCGGCCGGACTGAGCGCGCACCGGCTCCGCGTCCGGGCACACCGGTCGAGAGCGAGTTCCGGCACAATGTGCTCGGCTCGCCGCTTGATCCGCGCTACACATTCGGCTCCTTCATCGAGGGACCGTCGAACCGGGTGGCCTTCGCCGCCGCCAAGGCAGTTGCGGAATCGCAATCCAGCGCGGTGCGCTTCAACCCGCTTTTCCTTCACGCAACCGTCGGGCTCGGCAAGACACACCTGTTGCAGGCGATCGCCGCGGAATCGCTGAAGCAGAACCCCAAGTCGCGCGTCGTCTATCTCACGGCCGAGTATTTCATGTGGCGCTTTGCCACCGCGATCCGTGACAACAATGCGCTGACGCTCAAGGAACAGCTGCGCGACATCGACCTGCTCATCATCGACGACATGCAGTTCCTGCAGGGCAAGTCGATCCAGCATGAATTCTGCCACCTGATCAACATGTTGCTCGACAGCGCCAAGCAAGTCGTCGTTGCCGCCGACCGGCCGCCGTCGGAATTGGAATCGCTCGAACCGCGGGTCCGGTCGCGCCTCAATGGCGGCGTCGCGCTTGAAATGTCGGCGCCCGATTTCGCCATGCGCCTTGGCATGCTCAACTTGCGCCTTGCCACCGCGAGGGTCGATGACGCATCGCTCAATATTTCGGAGGAGATCCTCAATCACGTCGCCCGCACCGTGACCGGCAGCGGACGCGAGCTGGAAGGGGCGTTCAATCAGCTGCTGTTCCGCCAGTCCTTCGAACCGCAGATCACCATCGACCGGATCGACGAGATCCTCGGCCACATCTATCGCACCGGCGAGCCGAAGCGGGTTCGTATCGAGGACATCCAGCGCATCGTCGCGCGCCACTACAACGTGTCGAAGACCGAGTTGCTGTCCAACCGGCGCACGCGCACCATCGTCAAGCCGCGGCAGGTGGCCATGTACCTGTCGAAGGTGATGACGCCGCGCTCCCTGCCCGAGATCGGACGCCGTTTCGGCGGTCGCGATCACACCACGGTGCTGCACGCCGTGCGCAAGATCGAGGACCTTTCGGGCAACGACAATACTCTGGCGCAGGAACTCGAGCTCCTGAGGCGGTTGATCAACGACCAGGCCTGACCGGTCTGGCGAGGACGAAACCAGAACAGCACCGGAATTCAATGACTTGCCGGTGCGGTCCTGGATCCGAAATGGGTTCGTGGTGTCGCCTGGGGGCGATCCGGAATTTGGTTTTGCGACACCGGCTCGCGGACTTCGTGGCCTTTATCCCCAGAAAGCCCGCGTAGCCGGCCTGAACCGGTGTGGCGGGCTTGCGTTTGCTGGTTTTTTCCTGTCAGTTTACGCAGATTCTGAGCCTGTTCAGACCTTTCGCGGGGCGCCGCTTACTGGTGACCCGTCATTCATTCAAGCGAGCCTGTTTCGTCATGCGTGTTATCCTGGAACGGTCAAATCTCCTGAAGTCGCTCAACCACGTCCACCGTGTCGTCGAGCGGCGTAACACCATACCGATCCTGTCCAACGTGCTGCTCAGCGCCGAGGGCGCCAGCCTCGAAATGAAGGCGACCGACCTCGACCTGGAGGTGACGGAAGCGACGCCCGCCAAGGTGGAGCGCGGCGGGGCGACGACGGTTCCGGCACATCTGCTCTACGACATCGTGCGCAAGCTCGCCGACGGCGCCGAGGTGATGCTGAAGACGGACGAGGATGGCAACGCCATGACGGTGACGTCCGGCCGTTCAAGCTTCCGCCTCCAGTGCCTGCCGCAATCCGATTTCCCCGAGCTTTCGGCCGGATCCTTCTCGCATATCTTCCGTCTCGACTCGGTTGCCCTGAAGGGCCTGATCGAGAAGACCCAGTTCGCCATCTCCACCGAAGAGACGCGCTATTATCTGAACGGCATCTACCTGCACACGCATGAGGTCGGCGGCAAGCTGAAGCTGCGCTCGGTGGCGACCGACGGCCACCGCCTGGCACGCGCCGAGATCGACGCGCCGGCGGGTTCCGAGGGCATGCCGGGCATCATCATTCCGCGCAAGACCGTGAGCGAGCTGCAGAAGCTGGTCGACGATCCGGATGTCGCGGTCACCACCGAACTGTCCGACACCAAGATCCGCTTCACCATCGGCAGCGTGGTTTTGACCTCGAAGCTGATCGACGGCACCTTCCCGGACTATCAGCGGGTCATTCCGACCGGTAACGACAAGAGGCTGATCATCGACCGCCAGAGTTTCGCCGCCGCTGTCGATCGCGTCTCTACCATCTCCTCCGAACGCGGCCGCGCGGTGAAGCTTTCGATCAGCGACGGTCAGGTGACGCTTGCGGTCAACAATCCGGATTCAGGCAGCGCCACCGAGGAGCTGGCCGCCGACTATTCGTCCGATCCAATCGAGATCGGCTTCAACGCCAAGTACCTGCTCGACGTTGCCGCGCAGCTGACCGGCACGGAGGCCAAGTTCATGCTGGCCGACGCGGGTTCGCCGACTCTGATCCACGACATGGCCGACGAGACCGCGCTTTACGTGCTGATGCCGATGCGGGTCTAGCCGGCGCGGCGTCACCAATCAGGCCCGCGACTGGACCGGCAGCGAGAATTATGGTTGCGGCGACTTCCAGAGCAATTCCAGGAAAAATATGAAACGGTTTTCCGCCCGGAATTGCGTCAAAACAAAGAGTTAGAGCAGGTCTGCGTTTCCTTGAAACGACGAACCGCTCTATAGGCGGATAGCGGTTGCCGGCACAGACTCACATAAGTAAGCTAACACTTACTAATTTCCGCAACTATGCGGGATTGGCGATCGACCTGGCGCCGGGTGCCGTGGTCTTTTCCGGCGATAACGGTGCGGGCAAGACCAACCTTCTCGAAGCGATCTCCTTGCTGACTCCGGGACGCGGCTTGCGCCGCGCGCCTTACGCGGATGTCGCGCGCGAAGGCGGCGACGGCGGCTTTGCCCTGCACGCCCGGCTCGATGGGCCCGACGGCGAGGTCGAGATCGGTACGGGCATTTCAGGTGGCGACAGTGCCGGCGAAGGCGGCAGGCGGGTGCGTATCAACGGCGCTTCGGCGCGATCGGCCGAGGAGATGCTGGAGTGGCTGCGCGTGGTGTGGCTGACGCCGGCGATGGACGCCTTGTTCACCGGACCAGCCGCGGATCGCCGGCGCTTTCTCGATCGGCTGGTGCTGGCGATCGATCCCGGCCACGGCCAGCGCGCAATCGACTACGAAAAGGCGATGCGCGGCCGCAATCGGTTGCTTACTGAAGGCTCCCGGGACGACCGCTGGTTCGACGCGATCGAGACACAAATGGCCGAAACCGGTGTGGCGATCGCCGCCGCACGCGCCGAGATGGTGCGCCTGCTGGCCGCGATGATCGACAGGCTGCCCGACACCGGACCGTTTCCGCAGGCCGATATCGGCCTTTCGGGTGAGCTTGAGGCCGAGATTGCCATCGCGCCGGCGGTCGACGTCGAGGAGCGGTTCCGCCGGACGCTTGCCGAAGGTCGTGACCGCGACCGCGCCGCCGGGCGCACGCTCGAGGGACCGCACCGTTCGGATCTTGTGGTTCGGCACCGTCCCAAGGCGATGCCGGCCGAGCTCTGCTCGACAGGCGAACAGAAGGCGCTGCTGGTCGGCATCGTCCTGTCACACGCCCGGCTGACCGGCGAGATGTCTGGCATGACACCGATCCTGCTGCTCGACGAAATCGCCGCGCATCTGGATGGCGGGCGGCGCGCGGCGCTGTTTTCCATCCTCGAAGACCTGAACTGCCAGGCGTTCATGACCGGAACCGATGCGGCGCTGTTTTCCAGTCTCAAGGGACGTGCGCAATTCCTGACTGTCGACCACGGCACGGTTGGGCCAACGATCTAGATCTTTGTCTACGCATGTCGTTGTCCCCAAAACCGATTCATATTTTTTGGGCGACATGCATCGGCCTTATGCATGTCGTTGGTCCCAAAACCGCTTTACACCTTTGGGCGACATGCATTGGCTCCTGACAAGGTTTTTCAGCCGCTATATGGTCCGGCAATGACCGCTGCCGCCCTGACCGACGAAGAGATCGAACGCTATGCCCGCCACATCGTGCTGCCCGAGGTCGGCGGCGCCGGCCAGCAGAGGCTGAAGCAGGCGCGGGTGCTGGTGATCGGCGCCGGCGGGCTGGGTGCGCCGGTGCTCGAATATCTTGCCGCCGCCGGGGTCGGCACGCTCGGCGTGATCGACGATGACACCGTGTCGCTTTCCAACCTGCAGCGCCAGGTCATTCACGGCACTGACACCGTCGGCATGCTGAAAACCGATAGCGCCAAGGCGGCAATCGCGCGCATCAATCCCAACACCGCTGTCGAGACCCATACGTTCCGGCTGACCGCGGACAACGCCGCTGCCCTCGTCGCCCGTTATGACATCGTCGTCGACGGTTCCGACAATTTTGAAACCCGCTATACGGTGGCCGACGCCTGCGCGAGCGAGAGGAAACCGCTGGTGCACGCCGCCGTTGGACGCTTCGATGGTTCGGTGACCGTGCTGAAGCCGTTCGAAGACGGCAAGGACGGGATGCCAAATCCGGGCTATCGCGATCTGTTTCCGGAAGCGCCGCCGCCTGGCCTGGTGCCGTCCTGTGCCGAGGCCGGGGTGCTTGGTGCGCTGACCGGTGTCGTCGGCACGCTGCAGGCGATGGAGGCGATCAAGCTGATCACCGGCATCGGCGAGCCGCTGGTCGGCCGGCTGCTGCTCTATGATGGCCTGGCCGCGCGGTTCGATACGATCCGCTACAAGAGAAGCTGACATCGTGGATCGGACCGAAGTTGTCACCGTCATGAGGATCCCGGCCGATTTCGACCATTGGGACGATATGCTCGAACTGATCATGCACGCATTCGCCACCATGGACGGTGTCATCGACCCGCCCTCCTCGGCGCACCTGCTGACCGCCGACACCTTGCGCGACAAGGCGCGGCAGGAGCTCGGCTTCGTGGCGTTCGAGGGGGACAGGATCGTCGGCTGCGTTTTTGCCCATGAAAGGACAGCGGAGTTTTACGTCGGCAAGCTTGCCGTGGCGCCGGATTGTCAGGGACAAGGCATTGGCCGGCGGCTGATGCTGGCGGTCGAGGATCTTGCCCGCAGCCGCGGCAAGGCTGCGGTCGAACTTCAGACGCGGATCGAGCTGACCGGAAACCATGCCGCCTTTGCCCGCCTCGGGTTTCACGAGACCGAACGGACGGCGCATGAGGGCTACATCAGGCCGACCTCGATCACCATGCGCAAGGTCCTTGCGTAAGCCTGGACTTTCGTTCGGAGGCTGGCGTCAGGTTCTGAGCGGCAGCACGCGATCCGGTGGCCGGTGGCCGTCGACGAATGCGCGGATGTTGATGATGACCCTTTCGCCCATGTCGATGCGGCCTTCGAGCGTTGCCGAGCCCATATGCGGCAGAAGCACGACCTTGCCCTTTGCGGCGAGCTTCAGCAGCTTGCCGTTCAGTGCCGGCTCGTGCTCGTAGACGTCGAGGCCGGCTCCAGCGAGCTTGGCGTCCTGGATCATCTTCACCAGCGCCTCTTCGTCGATGATGTCGCCACGTGCGGTGTTGACGACATAGGCCGTGGGCTGCAGCAGCGCCAGCCGCCGCGCCGAAAGCAGATGGAAGGTCGCCGGCGTCGATGGGCAATTGACCGAAATGATGTCCATGCGGGCCAGCATCTGGTCGAGGCTTTCCCAATAGGTCGCCTCCAACTCGTCTTCCACGGCCGGCAGCACGCGATGGCGGTTGTGGTAGTGGATCGACAGGCCGAAGGCCTTGGCGCGCCTCGCGACTGCGGTGCCGATGCGCCCCATGCCGACAATGCCGAGCCGTTTGCCCCAGATGCGGCGCCCAAGCATCCAGGTCGGCGACCAGCCGGCCCATTTCTTGTCGCCGGTGAGCACATTGGCGCCTTCCGCCAACCGCCTCGGCACAGCCAGCATCAGCGCCAGGGTCATGTCGGCAGTGTCCTCGGTCAGCACATTGGGCGTGTTGGTGACGGTGATGCCCTTCTTGGCCGCCGCCGTGACATCGATCTTGTCGACGCCATTGCCGAAATTGGCGATCAGCTTGAGATTGTCGCCGGCCTGGGCGATCAGCGCCGCGTCGATCTGATCGGTCACCGTCGGCACCAGCACGTCGGCTTCCTTGACCGCCGCGACCAGTTCCGGCTGCGTCATCGGCCTGTCCTCGACATTCAGCCGGGCGTCGAACAGTTCGCGCATGCGGGTCTCGACCGGATCGGGCAGCTTTCGCGTGATGACCACGAGAGGCTTCTTTTTGCCTACCATTGTTTCCTCGTACCCCGATCTCGTTGAGACCTCTTTAACCAAGACCGGCGAAACTGAAAGCCGGTCGCGGTGCCGATTACCCCATGTAACAAGCGGTGCCGCCGAAGACAAAGAAAAAGGGGCGCCAAGGCAAGCGCCGAAAGGAATGAAAGTGTCTGGTTTCGCGTCGCTTCGCCTGACCCTCAGTGCAGCATTTCTCGGCGCTCTGCTTCATTCTCCGCTTGCCGCGGCGCAGAGTGCGGCAGCACCTGCCCAGAGCGTCGTCACGCTCGGCCCGAGCGGTCTGCCGCTGCCCCGATTCGTCAGCCTGAAATCCGGCCGCGTCAACTCGCGCGTCGGCCCCGGCGCCAACTACTCGGTCGACTGGATGTATATGAAGGCCGGCCTGCCGATGGAGATCATCCAGGAATTCGATACATGGCGCCGCGTGCGCGACGCCGACGGTTCGGAGGGCTGGATCAACCAGTCGCTGCTTTCCGGCCGGCGCACCGCGATCGTCGCCCCGTGGCAGCGCGGCAAGGGCGCCCAGGTGAACCTTCTCAACAGCCCTGAACAGGACGCAAGGGTGGTCGCGATGGTCGAGCCTGGCGTCATGGGCACGATCAAGTCCTGCGACGGCCAGTGGTGCGAAATGACGTTCGAGGGCCACACCGGCTGGCTCGCTCAGTCGCTTGTCTGGGGCGCCTATCCCGGTGAACGGGTCAAGGACTGATCTTTTGACCGTTTGACCACGATCGTTCCGGACCAAAGAGTTTCCAAACAGCTGCTTAGACTAGCGGCCGATACGGCCAAGGTGCGTGTCCTGAAAGCCGGTTGACAGCTTCAGGCCGTAGCCCAGCGCACGATCGACGCCGATGTGGGCGATCCAGATCAATGCAACCGCCGTCGCGGTCGCTTTGCCGGACAGGTGACCGGCCAGCAGCAGCAGCACGGGCACGATCAGGATATGCAAGGCGTTGTAGGCCAGGGCACCGACGCGCGGCCCCGCCAGATAACCGAACATAGACAGGTCAGGCGCCAGGATAAGCAATCCGAAGAGCCACCAGCTTATACCAGTTGAAGCGTAGAAGACGACGGCAGCCACCGCAACGATGGCCCATTCGAACCGGATTGTCAGGTCGAGGGGTTTCATTCCTGGCCGATCATTCTTGGCCGATCATTCCGGCCTTGCCGTTTATTCAGGCGGCGCCGTTCATTCGCAGCGCTTGTGGCGCAGCCTCACCACGATGTCGACATTGGCGATCTCCATCCCCTCCGGCGGCTCCGGCAGGTTGGCAACCGTCACCGGACCGCTGTCGATGTCGAATATGCGGTTTTCACCTTCGATGTAGAAATGGTGGTGGTCGGAGGTGTTGGTGTCGAAATAGGTCTTCGCGCCCTCGACGGCGAGGATGCGCAACAGGCCCGCCTGGGTGAACTGGTGAAGGGCATTGTAGACGGTGGCCAGCGACACCGGCACGCCGGCGGCGACCGCCTCCTCGTGCAGTTCCTCGGCCGACAGATGGCGGTCGCCCTTGGCGAAGAGCAGGTCGGCCAGCGCAATGCGCTGGCGCGTCGGCCTCAGGCCGGCTTCACGGACCCGCTTGTCCACAGCGACATTTTCCTTCCGACCGTCCAGGCCCATCTTCTCGTCGAACCCCACAGTTCCGCCCTAAGACACGCCCAGAATGGCAAAAAAATGAATGTCTGCCGAAACCGGACCCCTGCTGACATATATTCTGTCGTCCGAATGCGATCAATAGCGCGCATTGACCCGAGCAGACGAGCAGGTTAAGCGCAAACGCCGGTTTCCGGCCTGAAACAGATTGTGTTAGGAAACCAACGACAAGGGGCGCCCGATAGCCCGGAACGATGTGGGGACGAAATTGATGGCGGGTTCGAAATCCAGCTACGACTACGACGAATTGCTGGCCTGCGCCCGCGGCGAACTGTTCGGACCGGGCAATGCCCAGCTTCCCTATCCGCCCATGCTGATGTTCGACCGCATCACCGAGATCAGCCAGACGGGCGGCGCCTTCGACAAGGGCTTCATCCGCGCGGAATTCGACATCAAGCCGGACCTGTGGTTCTTTGCCTGCCATTTCATCGGCAATCCGATCATGCCCGGATGCCTCGGCCTCGACGCCATGTGGCAATTGACGGGCTTCTATCTCGGCTGGCTCGGCGAACCCGGCAAGGGAATGGCGCTGTCGACAGGTGAGGTAAAATTCAAGGGCATGGTGACGCCCTCGGTGAAAAAGGTCGAGTATGGGATCGACTTCAAGCGCGTGATGCGCGGCCGGCTGGTGCTCGGCATTGCCGATGGCTGGCTGAAGGCGGATGGCGAACCCATATACGCGGCAACGGATTTGAAGGTCGGTCTGTCCAAGCAGTCGGCGGTCGGCTGACCGGCATCACCGGCTGACCCCTGGAAGGAGTTGCGAATGAGACGTGTCGTAGTCACAGGCCTCGGCATCGTGTCGTCGATCGGCAACAATGCCAACGAGGTTCAGACCTCGCTGCATGACGCCAGATCCGGCATCAGCTTCTCCGATTCCTTTGCCGAGCATGGTTTTCGCTGCCATGTCTGGGGAGCGCCAACGCTCGATCCATCCGCCATGATCGATCGTCGTGCAATGCGCTTCCTGTCGAAAGGTGCCGCCTGGAACCACGTCGCCATGGATCAGGCGATCGCGGATGCCGGCCTCAGCGAGAGCGACATCACCAATGAGCGCACCGGCATCGTCATGGGATCGGGCGGACCATCCACCAGCACCATCGTCGAGGCGGCAGAGATCACGCTGAAGAACGGCAGCCCCAAGCGCATCGGTCCGTTCGCGGTGCCGAAAGCGATGTCGTCGACCGCATCGGCAACGCTTGCCACCTGGTTCAAGATCCACGGCGTCAACTACTCGATCTCGTCGGCCTGCTCGACCTCGGCGCATTGCATCGGCAATGGCTACGAACTGATCCAGTGGGGCAAGCAGGACATGGTCTTTGCCGGCGGCCACGAGGACCTCGACTGGACGATGTCCGACCTGTTCGACGCCATGGGCGCCATGTCGTCGAAATTCAACGACCGTGCATCCGCCGCCTCGCGCGCCTATGACGCCAATCGCGACGGCTTCGTCATCGCCGGCGGCGCCGGCGTGCTGGTGCTGGAAGAGCTGGAACATGCCAAGGCGCGCGGCGCCAAGATCTATGCCGAGATCGTCGGCTACGGCGCGACCTCGGACGGCTTCGACATGGTGGCGCCATCCGGCGAAGGCGCGGTCCGCTGCATGCGCCAGGCGATGGCGACGGTTTCCGCACCGGTCGACTACATCAACACCCATGGCACGTCGACGCCGGTGGGAGATTCCAAGGAAATGGCCGCGATCCGCGAGGTTTTCGGCCAAGAGATGCCGTACATCACGTCGACGAAATCGCTGACCGGCCACTCGCTGGGCGCCGCCGGCGTGCAGGAGTCCATCTACTCGATCCTGATGATGCAGGGCGGTTTTATCGGCGAAAGCGCCCATATCGAGACCCTCGACCCAGAATTCGAGGGCATGCCAATCGTGCGAAAGCGCATCGACAACGCCAAGATCGACACTGTTTTGTCAAATTCGTTCGGCTTCGGTGGCACCAACGCAACGCTCATTTTCCAGCGCTATTCCGCATAAGGCCAGCGTTGTTTTCATAAGGACTGGCGGCCATGGACGGATTGATGAAGGGCAAGCGCGGGCTCGTCATGGGTGTCGCCAACGATCATTCGATCGCCTGGGGCATCGCCCGGAAATTGTCCGAACATGGAGCGGACCTTGCCTTCACCTATCAGGGTGACGCCTTCGGGCGCCGGGTCAAGCCACTCGCCGACAAGCTCGGCGCCTCGCTGGTCGTGCCGTGCGACGTCGAGGACAGCGCTTCGGTCGCCGCCACCTTCGAGACCCTGGGCAATGCCTGGGGCGGGCTTGATTTCGTCGTCCACGCCATCGGCTTTTCCGACAAGAACGAACTGAAGGGCCTCTACGCTGACACCAGCAGAGACAATTTCGTCCGCACGATGGTGATCTCCTGCTTTTCCTTCACCGAGATCGCCCGCCATGCGGCCGCCTTGATGAAGGACGGCGGATCGATGATCACGCTGACCTATGCGGGTTCGGTCCGTGTCATGCCGAACTACAATGTCATGGGCGTCGCCAAGGCCGGGCTTGAGGCCAGTGTGCGTTACCTTGCCAACGACTACGGTCCGCGCGGCATCCGGGTGAACGGAATATCGGCTGGACCTGTGCGCACGCTCGCCGGCGCCGGGATTTCCGATGCGCGCCACATGTTCTCCTACCAGCAGCGCAACTCGCCGCTGCGCCGCACAGTGACCATCGACGAGGTCGGCGGTTCCGCGCTTTATCTGTTGTCCGATCTGTCTTCGGGCGTTACCGGCGAAATCCACTATGTCGATTCCGGCTATCACATCGTTTCCATGCCGACGCTCGATGAATTGAAGCAGACCGATAACGGGCGAGACTAATGCATGGCGCCCAAAAGTGCGCAGCGGTTTTGGGACGGCGATGCGCATAAAACAAAAGCTTAAAATGCGCCGACGAAATCCGTTTCGAAGCGACGCGCTTTAGTCCGCACATGAAATACTTCCGGTCCAATAAAATTGGACGCATTCGCGGAAACTCATTTTAAGGACATATCCGCTAGAAAGCCCTGTACTCTGGGGACCTTTCAATGTCGGCCGTCAGCAACCCGAAGCGAACACCCGTGTTCCGGCTGCTCACCATAGCAAGCTCGGGTATCGGCAGTTTCGTCCTCGGACTCTGGGGCCTGAAGCACGGTCTCAGCGATAGTTTTGCCGGCATATCGGCGGACATGATGGTCGCGATGATGGCCGCCCTGTGCGCACTGGCGGCGTCGGTGGCCGCGATGTCCTTCTTCGCCGGCGTCGATGAATCGGCGGATTTCGTCTTCGAGGAAACCCAATTCGACAAGCTGACCGGCCTGCTGGCACGTCCGGCGATGGTCGGCAAGATCGCCGAGGCGGCATGCGCGACGAGCCGGACCGGCGAGCCGGTGTTCCTCATCGACATCGACATCGATCGGTTCAAGCAGATCAACGACGCCATCGGCTACAGCCAGGGCGACGAGTTGATCCGTGAGTTCACCAAGCGATTGAAGACTTGCCTGCCGCAACGCGCGGTGATCGGACGTATCGGCGCCGGTGAATTCGCAATCCTCCTCCCCGACAATCAGGTGTCAGGGTCACTGGAAAGTGCCATCGAGAGGCTCATCGACGAGATGATGGAGCCCTATGAGCTCAGCACGCACATGCAATCGGTCAGCCTGTCGGTGGGCATCGTGGCGATGCCAAAGGACGGTGTCGATCCCGTCCTCATCCTGCGCCGCTCCAATCTGGCACTGCAGAATGCGCGCGCCAGCGGCCTCGGCAACTGGTCGGTCTTCCACGCAGAAATGGGCAGGGTCGCCGACCATCGCCAGTGGGTCGAATCCGAGCTGAACGTTGCCTTCGAGCGGGGCGACTTCGACCTTCACTACCAGCCGCAGCTCGATCTCCCGACCGGCCGCATCGTCGGCTATGAAGCGCTGATCCGCTGGCGGCATCCCGAACGCGGCATGATCCCGCCGATGGAGTTCATTCCGATCGCCGAGGAAACCGGCATGATCGGTCCGATCGGAGAATGGGTGCTGCGCAAGGCCTGCAGCGACGCGCGCCATCTGCCCGAAGACTGCTTCGTCGCCGTCAATATCTCGCCCGTGCAGTTCATGACCAAGGACTTCGTCGGTATCGTGCGCGACACCATGACCAGCACCGGCATCAAGCCGTCGCGGCTGGAACTGGAAGTGACCGAGACGGCGATGATGCAGGACCGCGACCGCGCCGCCACCATCCTGAAGGAGTTGGCAGACATGGGCATCTCGGTTGCCGTCGACGATTTCGGCACCGGCTATTCCAATCTGAGCTACCTGATCGACTTCTCGTTCGGCAAGCTGAAGATCGATCGCTCGTTCGTCAGCCGCCTCGACACCGACTCTAGCTCCGGCGCAGTCGTTTCGACCATCGTCGGGCTTTCGCGCGCACTTGGCGTCAGCATCATCGCCGAAGGTGTCGAAACCGAAAGCCAGGCGACGCTGCTTAGGGCAGCCGGCTGCGAAGTGGTGCAAGGCTACCTGTTCGGCAGGCCGGCGCCACTCAGGTTCAGGGTCGGTGACGCTCACGTTACCGACGAGACGCGGCGCGTCGCCAATCTGCATTGAACGCGGCGCCGCATCTGCTCTCTCGAGCATGATCTTTTTCGAAACCGGTTCCCATTTTTCGGGATCAAGCTTTAACGACGCGCGACAAGCACCTTGAACATGCCGTCGCGGGCGAGCTCTGCATGGCTTGAAAAAGCAGCCGACAGCACCGGCTCATAGGGAAGCTGGCGGTTGGCAACCATGAACAGCCGCCCGCCGGGCTTCAGGGCCTTGGCCGCCGCGCGGATCATGCCGGCGCCGATCTCAGGCTCGGCCGCGCGGCTGCGGTGAAAGGGCGGGTTCATGGCGATCGCGTCGTAGCGCTTCTCGACCGGCTCCTTCAGCAGATCAGTCCAGAAGAATTCCCTGGTGATCGACTGACCAACCGCTGCCAGATTGAGCTTTGCGGCTTCGAGCGAGGCGAAGTCCGCCTCATAGAGGTCGAGCGCCGAGATGCCCGGCGCCCGGGCGGCTATCTCGGCAGCCACATACCCCCAGCCGGCGCAGAAATCGGCAACGCTGCCACGCAGATCATTGGGCAAGTTCTCGACCAGCAATCTCGAGCCGGTATCGATCCGGTCGAACGAAAACATGCCGGGCGCGGTGCGGAACCGGCCTTCAACAAGCAGAGCGGGATTGGCGGCGCGCAGGTTTTGCGTAGCGGCCGGATCGGCAGGACGGCGAAACCAGAAGGCAATGCCGTGATACTTCGGCAGATGCCCCTCGAGCGGCACCAGTTCGCCGACGCGCTTGCGCAGGCTGGCGATACCGTCGTCCTTGCCGCCGGCAATGACGATCAAGCCGCCAGGCGCCACCCGCTCGAGCGCCTCAGCGAGGCGCAATTCGTTCAGCCCGCGATGCCGGCCGGCAAGCACAAGTGCCATGTCGAAGCCACCACCTTCGGCCTGAGCGGTGACGATGAGCCCAGACGCCTGCAACGCGCGAAAATGCGGCCGGAAGCCCTGTACGAGGTGAAGTGAGGCCTCGAAGCCTTCGGGGGAGCGAAAGCCCGGTTCAGCGCCGAGAAACAAGGCGCGATCGCCCTTTCCCGGCAAAGGAACAGCCTCGGCCTCGAAGGGATGAAAAAGCGTCTTCAGCGGCTCGGCGGACATTGTTCGATCTCGAAACGAGGCCTGTCTTGACAATCTGAGGATGAAAAGATGGGCTGAGAATGAAAAGACGGGCTGAAAATGAAAACGGGCGCGACATAAGCCGCGCCCGCTTCGATTTACGATTTCAGGCCGATCAGGCGGCGTTTTCTTCGCCTTCGGTCTTCTTGTCGCGGGCGAGTTCCTTGCCGGTGGCCTGGTCGACGACCTTCATCGACAGGCGGACCTTGCCGCGCTCGTCGAAGCCCATCAGCTTGACCCAGACCTTGTCGCCTTCCTTGACGACGTCCGAGGTCTTGGCGACCCGGTCGTTGGCAAGCTGCGAGATGTGGACGAGACCGTCACGCGGGCCGAAGAAGTTGACGAAAGCGCCGAAGTCGGCGGTCTTGACGACTGTACCTTCGTAGATCTCGCCGACTTCCGGCTCGGCGACGATGGTGTGGATCCACTTCTTCGCCGCCTCGATCTCCTTGGCGTTCGACGAAGCAATCTTGACCGTGCCGTCGTCCTCGATGTTGATCTTGGCGCCGGTCTTTTCGACGATCTCGCGGATGACCTTGCCGCCCGAGCCGATAACGTCGCGGATCTTGTCGGTCGGGATGTGCATGACTTCGATGCGCGGCGCGAACTCACCGAGTTCCGAACGCGCGCCGGAGAGCGCGTGGCCCATTTCGCCGAGGATATGCAGGCGGCCGTCCTTGGCCTGGCCAAGCGCGATCTGCATGATCTCCTCGGTGATGCCGTCGATCTTGATGTCCATCTGCAGCGAGGTGATGCCGTTGGCGGTGCCGGCGACCTTGAAGTCCATGTCGCCGAGGTGATCCTCGTCGCCAAGAATGTCGGAGAGAACGGCGAAACGCTCGCCTTCCTTGATCAGGCCCATCGCGATACCGGCAACTGGCTTGGCCAGCGGCACGCCGGCATCCATCAGCGCCAGCGAGGTGCCGCAGACGGTCGCCATCGACGACGAGCCGTTGGACTCGGTGATCTCCGAAACGACGCGCAGCGTGTAGGGGAACTGGTCAGCGCTCGGCAGCATCGGGCGGATGGCGCGCCAGGCGAGCTTGCCATGGCCGATCTCGCGGCGGCCCGGCGAACCCATGCGGCCGGTTTCACCGACGGAGTAGGGAGGGAAGTTGTAGTGAAGGAGGAACTTCTCCTTGTACATGCCGGTCAGCGAGTCGACATACTGCTCGTCCTCGCCGGTGCCGAGCGTGGCAACGACCAGCGCCTGGGTCTCGCCGCGGGTGAACAGCGCCGAACCGTGGGTGCGCGGCAGGACGCCGACTTCGGAGACAATCTTGCGGACCGTCTTGAGGTCGCGGCCATCGATGCGCGAGCCGGTGTCGAGGATGTTCCAGCGCACGACCTTGGCCTGGAGTTCCTTGAACACGGCGCCGATCTGCTCGGACGTGTACTTGGCGTCTTCGCCTTCAGCCGGAGCAAACGCGGCCTTGACCTTCGCCTTGACGGCGTCGACGGCGGCGTAGCGCTTCTGCTTGTCGATGTTCTTGTAGGCATCGCGAAGCTCGCCTTCGACGATCTTCAGCATTTCGGCTTCGAGCGCGGAATAGTCCGGCGCGGTGAAGTCGCGCGGCTCCTTGGCGGCAACTTCGGCCAGCTTGATGATGGCGTCGATGACCGGCTGGAAGCCCTTGTGGCCGAACATGACGGCGCCGAGCATCAGCTCTTCGCCAAGTTCCTTGGCTTCGGACTCGACCATCAGAACGGCGTCGGTGGTGCCGGCGACGACGAGGTCGAGCTTGGATTCCTGCATCTCGTCGACATGCGGGTTGAGCACGTATTCGCCGTTGATGTAGCCGACGCGAGCGCCGCCGATCGGACCCATGAAGGGAACGCCCGAAAGGGTCAGGGCCGCCGAGGTGGCGACGATCGACAGAATGTCGGGATCGTTCTCGAGATCATGCTGGACGACGGTGACGACGATCTGGGTGTCGTTCTTGTAGCCAGCGGCGAAAAGCGGGCGAATCGGGCGGTCGATGAGGCGGGAAACCAGCGTTTCCTTTTCGCTCGGACGGCCTTCGCGCTTGAAATAGCCGCCTGGGATCTTGCCGGCGGCGTAGGTCTTTTCCTGGTAGTTGACGGTCAGCGGGAAGAAATCGAGACCTGGCTTCGGCTCCTTCATCGAAACGACGGTGGCGAGAACCTTGGTCTCGCCGTATGTCGCGAGCACCGCGCCGTCGGCCTGGCGCGCGATCTTGCCGGTTTCGAGGATGAGCGGACGACCGCCCCATTCGATTTCCACTTTGTGGTGATTGAACATATCTTGTCCTTAATAAGCGGAAAGGGCCGCGCCGTTTCACGGTGCGCGGATGCCCTTTCCCTGGCTTCCTTTCTCGGGCAGCCACGGGCAAGACAACGGGAAGCTCGGGTGATTTCAGCGCGGCGAGCGCGCGAGCGTCCTGCAATCCTGCCCCATGACCGTCCATGGGCGGTTTCGAGTGGCCCTCTGCACGCTCGAAACCGGGTCTGGCCAGTCGATACGACTGGCAGAATGCGCGACCGGCGGGCCCTCCGAAGAAAGCCCGCCGGTCAATTCGTCAACGGCGCAGACCGAGCTTCTCGATCAGCGTCTGGTAGCGCGCGTCGTCCTTGCGCTTGAGATAATCAAGCAGGCTGCGGCGCTGGGAGACGAGAGCGAGCAGACCACGGCGGGAATGGTTATCCTTCTTGTGGTCCTTGAAATGGTCGGTCAGGTTCTTGATGCGCTCGGAAAGGATGGCCACCTGGACTTCCGGAGACCCGGTATCGCCCTTGGCGGTTGCGAATTCACCCATCAATTCCTGTTTGCGCTCGGCAGTAATCGACATCGTGTTTTTCCTTATCTGTTTGAGGAAACGGGTCGCCCTCAGCCGGGATGTCGTCCAGCAGGGGCCGGTGCAAGCAAAGCGTCATAGCGCTATGCTGCGGCGCGTATAGTGCAATTCCCGAGAAAACACCAGCCCAATTCACAAGCCGGCTTTTCAGCCCAAAATGACAGGTTTTATCCTTGTTATAGCCATTTCTTCCATTTGAAGAAGGCGATCAGCCCAAACGCGACAAGCGCCATGAACAGCAACGATGCCGGATAGCCATAATAGGCTTTCAGCTCCGGCATGTTCCAGGGCGAAGACTCCGGATCGAAATTCATGCCCCAGATGCCGACCAGGAAGGTGAGCGGCATGAAGATGACCGAGACGATGGTGAGGTAGCTGATGACGTCGTTGGTGCGCGCCTGGCTCAGCGACAGATGCATCTCGATCAGGCCGGTCAGCATGTCGCGCTGGGTTTCGACCAGTTCGATCAGCCTGAGCGAATGGTCGAGCGTGTCGTTGAGAAAGATCTTGGTCTCAGCCTTCACATAGGGCACGTCGTTGCGGATCAGCGTTGCCAGCGCATCGCGCATCGGCCACAGCACCCCCTTCAGCACATTGGCATCGCGCCGCAATTCATGCAGCTGCCGCATCTGATGCTTGTGCGTCGTGTGCAGCATTTCGTCCTCGATGCCGTCGACCATGTCGCCTGCGGCCTCGATCGGCGGGAAATAGCTGTCGACGACAGCGTCGATCAGCGCGTAGGCGAGGTAGTCGGCGCCGCGCGCGCGCAACCGGTTGGGCGCCGAGCTCTCGATGCGCTTGCGCACCGGATTGAACGGATCGCCTTCACGCTCCTGGAAGGTGACGACGAAGTTGTTGCCGAAGAAGACGGCGATCTGCTCGTAGCGGTGCGACGTGACATCATCAATCATCCTGACGACGACGAAGGCATGATCCTCGAAGAAGTCGACCTTCGGCCGCTGGCCGGTGTTGACGACGTCCTCCAACGCCAGCGGATGCAGGCTGAAAATGCGGCCGATCTCCTCAATCAGCGGAATGTTGGCGAGGCCGGTGCAGTCGAGCCAGATGACCGGCCATTTGTCGCAATGGGTGTTCAGGTCGTCGATGCTGGCATTTTCGATGGTCTTGAATTTCTGCGGCGAGATGAGGGTCAGCCGCAGTTCCGAGCGCCGCGCCGCCGGATCGGCGATCAGCGTGCCAGGCGACGCCCCGACCGGCGGCCGCCGCGTCTTCACCGGCGCCCGCTTTTTCACCGCCTCGGCCTTTTCCATATGCCCCTCGAGCGTAAAGTCGACCTGAAGTTAGAACCTCGTTTTGTCGCAATTCCGGACGGAAAACCGCTCTCGCTTTTCCTGGAATAACCTTGGCCGTCAGCCGGCAAAGACCCGCTTGGGCTTGAACATGCCTTGCTCGATGGCACCGATGGCGACCAGCTTGCCGCGCGCCGTCGCGCAGGCTTCTTCGGCTTCCACCGGTGCGTCGCGGCCGCGGATGATGACCGGATTGCCGAGGCGGATTTTCGTCGCCGCGTCGTCGCTGATGGCGACCTGCGGCAGGCAGTCAAGGGCAGCGGATGTATCCACCAGAAGGGCGTCGATGGCGTCGAAGTCGATCGGCGCTGCCACCTCGTCAGCGGCTTCAACCGTGTGAGCGGCATCTGTCGCGTCCGGGTCGTCTTCACCCGGCACGCCGAAACGGGCGGCCTCCAGTTCTGCGATGGTGACGAAGTCCTCCGGCGTGAACGGCTCGACCTCGACCCGGCGCAGTTCGGAAATATGGCCGAAACAGCCGAGATCGCGGCCCATATCGCGGGCCAGCGAGCGCACATAGGTGCCCTTGCCGCATTCGACTTCGAAAACAGTATGGTCGGCATCGTGCTCGACAATATCGAGCCGGCCGATCTCGACCTCTCGTGCGGGTATGTCGACCGTCGCGCCGTCACGGGCCAGATCATAGGCGCGCTCGCCTGATATCTTGATGGCCGAGAATTGCGGCGGCGTCTGCATGATGACGCCGGTGTATTTCGGCAGCAGCGCAAGCACCTCGGCTTCCGCCGGACGCAGGTCCGAGTTCTTCGTCACCGGACCCTCGAGATCATCGGTCGAACGCTCCTGCCCCCAGGCAACGGTGAAGCGATAGATCTTGGCGCCGTCCTGCACGTAAGGCACGGTCTTGGTGGCTTCGCCAAGCGCGATCGGCAGCATGCCGGACGCTAGCGGATCGAGCGTGCCGGCGTGGCCGGCCTTTTCCGCCTGGAACAGCCATTTGATCTTGGAGACGGCTTCGGTCGAACCCATGCCGACCGGCTTGTCCAGGACCAGCCAGCCCGAGATCGGCCGGCCCTTCTTCTTGCCGCGACGCGCCACTATTCGGTGTCCTTGTTGTCGTCTTTGTCCTGGCCTTCGGAACCCAGATCGCGCGCCACTTCGGGCGACTTCAAGAGATCGTTGATCCTGGCGAAATTGTCGAAGGAGGTGTCGAGCTTGAAACGGAACTCCGGCATAAACTTCATCTGCCGCAGCGCGCCGGAGACACGGCCACGCACGAACTTCGCATGCTTGTTCAGCGCCTCCACCACCGCATCGGTATCCTTGGCGCCGAGCGGCGAGACGAAAGCGGTAGCGACCTTCAGATCGGGCGACATGCGCACTTCCGAGACCGAAACCACGGTGTTCTCGATCAGCGGATCGATGATCTCGCCGCGCTGCAAGGTTTCGGACAAGGCATGGCGCACTTGTTCGGCGACGCGCAGCATGCGCTGGGATGGGCTGGATGTGGTTGGACGGGGCATTTTTCTCGATCCTGAAAGCGTGAGGCGCGGGATGGAACCGTGCCGCATGTCTCATATGGTCATTCTCAATAGCACTGGGGCGGCGGTCTTTCGACCACCGCCCGGTATCGACAAGTCACTCGAACTCAGAGCGTACGGGTCACCATCTCGACGCGGAAGCACTCGATGATGTCGCCGACGCGCATGTCCTCGTAGTTCTGGAAGGCCATGCCGCACTCCTGGCCGCCGGGAACTTCCGCAACCTCGTCCTTGAAGCGCTTCAGGGTCTTCAGAGTGCCTTCGTGGATGACGACGTTGTCGCGGATCAGACGCACGCCCGCACCACGCTCGACCTTGCCTTCGGTGACACGGCAGCCGGCGATCTTGCCAACCTTGGTGATGTCGAAGATTTCGAGGATCTGCGCATTGCCGATGAAGGTCTCGCGACGCTCCGGCGACAGCAGGCCCGACAGAGCCGCCTTCACGTCATCCACAAGGTTGTAGATGATCGAGTAATAGCGGATCTCGATGCCCGCGGCAGCGGCGGCGGCACGTGCCTGCACGTTGGCACGAACGTTGAAGCCGATGATCGCCGCACCCGAAGTCTCCGCCAGCGACACGTCGCTCTCGGTGATGGCACCGGCGCCGGCATGGACGATGCGCGCACGCACTTCGTCGGTGCCGAGCTTGTCGAGCGCCGCGTTGATCGCCTCGATCGAACCCTGCACGTCGCCCTTGATGACCAGCGGGAATTCCTTCAGCCCGCTCGTCTGCAACTGCGACATCATCTGTTCGAGCGAACCGCGCTGACCGGCATGCTTGGCAACCGCCTTCTCGCGCGCCAGACGCTGGCGATATTCGGTGATCTCACGGGCACGGGCTTCATTGTTGACCACGGCGAAGCGGTCGCCGGCCTGCGGGGTTCCCTGCAGGCCAAGCACTTCGACCGGCATCGCCGGCGGCGCTTCCTTGATCTGCCCGCCACGATCGTTGACCAGCGCGCGCACCCGGCCCCATTCGTTGCCGGCGACAAGGATGTCACCCGGCATCAGCGTGCCGGTCTGCACCAGCACGGTGGCGACGGGGCCACGGCCCTTGTCGAGTTGGGCCTCGATAACGACACCCTCGGCGGTACGGTCCGGATTGGCCTTGAGGTCGAGGATTTCGGCCTGCAGCAGGATCGCCTCGAGCAGCTTGTCGAGATTGGTGCCCTTGGTCGCCGACACTTCGACGTCCAGCACTTCACCGCCCATGGATTCGACGAAGACCTCGTGGCGCAGCAGTTCGGAGCGCACCTTTTGCGGATCGGCATCATGCTTGTCGATCTTGTTGATCGCCACGATGATCGGAACGCCGGCCGCCTTGGCGTGGCTGATCGATTCGATCGTCTGCGGCATGACGCTGTCGTCGGCCGCAACCACCAGGATGGCGATATCGGTCGCCTGGGCGCCGCGAGCACGCATCGCCGTGAAGGCGGCGTGGCCGGGCGTGTCGATGAAGGTGATCTTGTGACCATTCTTCTCGACCTGGTAGGCGCCGATATGCTGGGTGATGCCACCGGCTTCGCCGGAGACGACATTGGCATTGCGGATGGCGTCCAGCAGCGAGGTCTTGCCGTGATCGACATGGCCCATGATGGTCACGACGGGCGGACGCGTCACCAGGTCCTCGGCATTGTCGGCGATGTTGAACAGGCCTTCCTCGATGTCGGACTCGGCGACGCGGCGGACGGTGTGGCCGAATTCGGTGGCAACCAGCTCCGCGGTATCGGCGTCGATGACGTCGCCCGGCTTCAGGATCTGGCCCTGCTTCATGAAGAACTTGACCAGATCGACCGCACGCTCGGACATGCGTTGTGCAAGTTCCTGGATGGTGATGGTCTCTGGCAAGATCACTTCGCGCATGACTTTCTCGCGCGGCTCATTGTGCATCGCGCGCTTGAATTTTTCCTGGCGGCGGCGCATCGACGACAGCGAACGGGCCCGCGCGTCCTCATCGGACAATGCGGAATTCAGCGTCAGCTTGCCACGACGGCGATCTTCCTCGGCCTTGGTCGGCTTGGCCGGACGCGCCACTTCAGGCGTGACCGGACGGCGCACCGGCGCGCCAGCGCCAATCCGCTTCGGCTTGACCTCTTCCTCGTCGTCGACCGTTGCCAGTTCCGCGGCCAGCGGCGCGCGGCGACGTGCCTCTTCCTCGGCGCGACGGCGGGACTCTGCCTCAGTCTGCAACCGCGCCTCTTCCTCAGCCTGGCGGCGCGCGGATTCTTCGCGTTCGCGCTTGCGGCGCTCTTCGTCCTCGGCGCGGCGCTTGGCGTCCTCGGCAGCGCGCTGTCGGTCCTCGACCTCGCGTACCTTCGAGCCTTCGAGCGCCCTGCGGCGCGCTTCCATTTCACTGCGCGACAGTTCGTTCAGCACCATGCCGCTGCGCTCGACCGGAGGCGGCGGCGGCGGTGGCGCCTTCGGCGCTTCCTGTACGACGGGTGCGGCCACAACCGCCGGCTTCGGTATGAAGACGGGGGCGGCAACCGGCTCCGGCTTGTCGCCGGGCATCGAGAACTTGCGCTTCTTGGTTTCGACGACGACCTGCTTGGTGCGGCCGTGCGAGAAGTTCTGGCGCACAGTGCCCTGTTCCATACCGGGGCGCTTTAGCGTCAAGGTCTTCTTCGGCGTCACACTCAGCGTATTGTCGTCACCCGATTTCGTATCGCTCATTCCATATCCTCTGCGGCATCATCTTCGTCAGCAACAGCCGCAAGCATTGCCAGATCGTCCGGGGAACCGCCCCGATACCGGTCGAGCGCAACCATGCGCTTCTGGACCGCCCTGCCCGCGTCTCCCGCGAGAACGGCAGCATGTATCACATTTGTACCCCCCAATGCCAAGCTCAACTCGGCCTCGGAGAAAAGTTTGTAGGCAAGGATAGCGGGCCCACCGAGATGGACTGTCGCCCGTCGCGCCTGGCTGATCTTGCGCACGCCGTCGTCGGACGCCTCGGTCGCATGGAGCACGAAAAGCGCCAATCCGCCGCGCACCGCGCTCTCGACCTTGGTGGCTCCAAGAGAAATCGCGCCTGCCTTGCGAGCAAGCCCAAGCATGCCCAGAGCGGATCTGGAAAGCAGCCCGTCGACCATGCCGCCAAGATCGGGCGGCACGATCACCTGTGCCTTGAAGGCGCGGGCAAAAATGTTCTTCGCCGCCGCCTTGTCGATATGTAGGCGGTCGGCGGTCACCCAGCAACCACGGCCGGGCAGATTTCTCTTGATGTCGGGAACGACGGCCGAATCCGGGCCGACGACGAACCGGATCAATTCATCCGGTTCGGCCTGCCTGCGGGTGACGATGCAGGTGCGATCGTTCATCTCGTCCAAGGGCGGGTTCGGTGCGATGCGGTTTCACCTCACGCACCAACGGCTTCGTCAGCCGTTTCTTCTTCGGCTGCAAGCTCGTCTTCGGTGATCCAGCCAGCCTTGAGGCGGGCGGCCAGAACCATCTGCTCGGCATCGGCGCGCGTCACGCCATGACTGGCCAGCACGCCCGGATACACTTTCGTCTCGCCGTCCTTGCGTTCCTTCCAGCCGGTCAGGTCGTCGGCGGCATAGCCGGCGAAATCCTCGATCGTCTTCACGCCGTCCTCGCCGAGCGTCACCATCATGGCGGTGGTGACGCCGGGGATTTCGCGCAATTCGTCGGAGACGCCGAGCGCCTTGCGCTTGTCGTCGTGCTCGGCTTCGATCTTCTCCAGATACTCGCGGGCGCGGGTCTGGATTTCCGAAGCGGTGTCTTCGTCGAAGCCGTCGATCGAGGCGATCTCGCCGGAATCGACATAGGCGACTTCCTCGACGCTGGTGAAGCCTTCGGAGGCCAGCACCTGGCCGACCATCTCGTCGACGTCGAGGGCTTCCATGAACAGCGACGAACGCTCGACGAATTCCTTCTGGCGACGCTCGGATTCTTCGGCCTCGGTCAGGATGTCGATGTCCCAGCCGGTTAACTGCGAAGCGAGCCGCACATTCTGGCCGCGGCGGCCGATGGCCAATGACAGCTGGTCGTCGGGAACCACGACTTCGATGCGCTCGGCATCCTCGTCGAGCACGACCTTGGCGACTTCCGCCGGCTGCAGCGCGTTGACGATGAAGGACGCGGCCGAAGGCGACCACGGAATGATGTCGATCTTCTCGCCCTGCAATTCGCCGACGACGGCCTGGACGCGGCTGCCGCGCATGCCGACGCAGGCGCCGACTGGATCGATCGAGGAATCACGCGAGATGACGGCGATCTTGGCGCGAGAACCGGGGTCGCGGGCGACCGACTTGATTTCGATAATGCCGTCATAGATTTCCGGCACTTCCATGGTGAAGAGCTTGGCCATGAACTGCGGATGGGTGCGCGACAGGAAGATCTGCGGGCCGCGCTGCTCGCGGCGCACGTCGTAGACATAGGCGCGGACGCGGTCGCCATATTTGTAGTTTTCGCGCGGGATCAGTTCGTCGCGACGGATGATCGCCTCGCCACGGCCGAGATCGACGATGACGTTGCCGTATTCGACACGCTTGACGGTGCCGTTGACGATCTCGCCGATGCGGTCCTTGTATTCATCATACTGGCGGTCGCGTTCGGCCTCACGCACCTTCTGCACGATGACCTGCTTGGCCGACTGGGCGGCAATGCGGCCGAAATCCATCGGCGGCAGCTGTTCGGCGATGAAGTCGCCGAGCTGGGCGTCGGGGTTGCGCTCGCGCGCCGAGGAAATGGCGATCTGGGTGGCGTAGTCGTCGACCTTCTCGACCACTTCCATCAGCCGCTGCAGCTTCATCTCGCCGGTGTTCGGGTTGATGTCGGCGCGGATGTTGGTCTCCTGGCCGTAACGCGAACGCGCCGCCTTCTGGATCGCATCGGCCATGGCGGCGATGACGATTGACTTGTCGATCGATTTTTCGCGCGCGACCGCATCGGCGATCTGCAGCAGTTCAAGCCTGTTGGCGCTTACAACCATCGTTTTTCTCCCGAGCCTGTTTGCCGGACCTTTGCGCCCGGCAGCTCAATCATAGTTCCTGTTCGGTTTCGTTTTCCGCGCCGGCATCCGCACCCTCGGGCGCATCATCGTCCGGTTCGCCGCGGCGTTTCTTGGCTTCCTTGCGCGCCCTGTTGTCTTTCGACAGGGCATCGCGAATGAGATCATCGGTCAGGATCAGGCGCGTTTCGGAAATCGCGTCATAGGGGACCCGCACCGTCGGCTCCTCGCCATAGGCGGCCTTTTCGCGCTCGATCAGCACATCGTTGTCACCGGCCTCGACGATCTTGCCCTTGAACCGCTTGCGGTCGGCGACGATGATCGATGTCTCCATCTTGACTAGGTGGCCGGTCCATGTCGCGAAATCCGATTTGCGGACCAGCGGCCGGTCGATACCGGGCGACGAGACTTCGAGGTGATAGGCCTTTTCGATCGGGTCATCGACGTCGAGGGCAGGCGACACCGCGCGGCTGACCTCTTCGCAATCCTCGACGGTCATGGTGCCGTCCTCGCGCTCGGCCATGATCTGCAGCGTCAGCCCGTTCTGGCCCGACAGATGCACCCGCACGAGGCGGAAGCCGATGCCGCGCAGAACCGGCTGGACGATCAGCGCGATGCGCGCATCGATGCCGCTTTCGCGGATGATGCGGTCGTCGCCTTCGCTTGCCGTTGCAGTCATTCGATCCCTGTCGTTCTACCCGAAGCTACCGGCAGGTAATAAAAAAGAGCGGGACCGGGTGGACCCACTCTTCGTCATACCGACCAAGAATTTGAGGCTGATATAACCGATCATGGCCGCTGTTTCAAGCCCGCCGTATCGGCACGGACAAAAGCCGTGGCAACGACAGTGTTGCGCCAGACGCATGGCCTCCATGCGGCAGTACCCCTGTGAGCCTCAACGCTGCATCACCATCTATGTTGCATCGCACAAAGATGACGACACGTCACAGCAGCGAAAGGATACGACCATGACCAACCGCAAGATTCTATCCGCCATAGGCCATCTCTTCACGACATTTGGCAGTGCAGTCGCTGCGTCGCGTTCCGTGGAAGCCGGCCGCAGGCCACGCGCGGACGACCTGCGCAAGCTCGGCATGGATCCGGCTGTCTTCAACAGGATCGGCCGTTTCTAAGGGTTTGGCGGGCTGACGACGCACGCGCTTGCCGCCGGCGAACCCCGGAGGCCGCGTGCGATCGGCCTGCTTACCTCCTGATGAAGGTAAGATAGGCGGGCCGCCGGCCCTCACGAACAGCCTTCGCCTCGTAACGGGTACCCGGCCAGCCATCGTAGGGCCGATGCCAATCCGCCGCCTCCGAAGCCTGCCACGCGAATGCACCATGCGCCCGACAGTGCAGCAAGGTCCAGTTCACATAGGTGTCGATATCGGAGGCAAAGCGGAATTTTGAACCCGGCTTCAGCACGCGCGCGAAACGGTCGAGATTGATCGGGCTGACGAAACGGCGCTTCCAGTGCTTCTTCTTCGGCCACGGATCCGGATAGAGAAGGTCGATGCCGGCGAGCGAGGCTTGCGGCAGCCAGTCGAGCAGCCGGGTGGCGTCGTCGTCATAGACCTTGAGATTGGCAAGCGGCTTTTCCCTCACCGCCATCATCATCTTGGCCATGCCGTTGACGAAGGGCTCGACGCCGATAAAGCCAATCGCTGGCGCCTCGGTGGCACGATGCAGGAGATGTTCGCCGCCGCCGAAGCCGATTTCGAGACGAACCGCCGAAACATCCGCTTCAAACAGGGTGCTGAGATCTGCCGGAGGTTCAGCCGTCAGATCGAGCCGATACGTGCCAAAGCCGCTTTCCAGTGCAGCCGCCTGCTGCGGACGCATGGTCTTGCCGCGCCGGCGACCGAAGAAGGCTTCGGTCGCGCGGCTTGGTCTGTCCTTCGGGTCCATGGCAGGACTTTGCGGCGCCGCTGTCAGGCGGCGACCGCGTCCTTGAGCGCCTTGGCGAGATCGGTCTTTTCCCAGGAGAAGGACCCATCGCGGCCGGCCTTGCGGCCGAAATGGCCGTAGGACGACGTCTTGGCGTAGATCGGCTTGTTGAGATCGAGATGGCGGCGGATGCCTGACGGCGACAGATCCATCACCGTGCGCAGCGCCTCTTCAAGCTTGGCCTCGTCCACCTTGCCGGTGCCGTGCAGGTCGACATAGACCGACAGCGGCTGGGCGACGCCGATGGCGTAGGAAAGCTGAATGGTGCAGCGATCGGCGAGTTTCGCCGCCACGACGTTCTTGGCGAGGTAGCGCGCCGCATAGGCGGCGGAACGATCGACCTTGGTGGTGTCCTTGCCCGAAAAGGCGCCGCCGCCATGCGGTGCGGCACCGCCATAGGTGTCGACGATGATCTTGCGGCCAGTCAGCCCGGCGTCGCCATCCGGCCCGCCAATGACGAACTTGCCGGTCGGGTTGATGTACCACATGCAGTTGTCGGCGATCTTGAGCTCGCCCAGCGCCTCGCGGATATAGGGTTCGACGACCTTGCGGACCTTCTTCGAATCCCAGCTCGCATCGAGATGCTGTGTCGACAGCACGATCTGCGTCGCCTCGGCGGCCTTGCCGTCGACATAGCGGACAGTGACCTGGCTCTTGGCGTCCGGACCGAGCCTGCCGGCTTCACCGCTGCCTTCGTGGCGGGCCGCGGCCAGCAGTTCGAGTATCTTGTGGCTGTAGTAGATCGGCGCCGGCATCAGATCCGGCGTCTCGCGGCAGGCATAGCCGAACATGATGCCCTGATCGCCGGCACCTTCCTCGCCCTGGCGGTCGGACGCATTGTCGACACCCTGGCCGATATCGGGCGACTGACCGTGCAGCAGGACCTCGATCTTCGCGTTCTTCCAGTGGAAGCCGGCCTGCTCATAGCCGATTTCACGGATCGCCTTGCGGGCTACCGACTTGAACTTCGCCGGATTGACCACCGGGTGGCCGGCGGCATCCTTGAGGATGTTGCCTTCCTTGTCCTTCTTCAGCAGCGTCTCGGGGACGCGCACCTCACCGGCGATGACGACGCGGTTGGTGGTGGCCAGCGTCTCGCAGGCGACGCGGACTTTCCATGGGTCCATGCCGGTCTTCTTGGCTTCGCGATAGACCAGATCGACGATCTCGTCGGAGATCCGGTCGCAGACTTTGTCGGGATGGCCCTCGGCAACGGATTCCGAGGTAAAGAAGTAATTCTGCCGCGTCACGGGTGTCCCCTCTTGAAAAAACGATCGGCAGGCTGCCGATTTTGGCGCGCCACGTGTTAGCGGGGTGGAGCGCCGCTCGTCAAGCGGTGCTGCCGTTCTGGCATGAATGTCGATGCAGTTATCTTGTGCCACCGGCGGCAGGCTGCCGCCGGTCCAAACGGGATTGCGGATCAGTCGAGATCGTCCGTGGAGAGCGATTTGACCAGGTCAATGATCCTGCGGCGCACCTTGGCATCGGCAATCTTGACGAAGGCGCGGTTAAGCTGAAGGCCTTCAGGACTGCCGCAGAATTCGACGGCGAAAGCCATCGACGTGTCTTCGGCAAAGCCACGGCCGTGCGCGGCCTCCTGGCCGGGCGCATCCTCGAAAAAGAAGGCGACTGGCACACCGAGAATCGACGCTATCGCCTGCAGGCGGCTGGCGCCGACGCGGTTGGTGCCCTTTTCATATTTCTGAATCTGTTGAAATGTGATGCCGAGATTCTCGCCCAGTTTCTCCTGGCTCATTCCGAGCATATTGCGGCGAAGCCGGATGCGACTGCCAACATGGATGTCGATCGGATTCGGTTTCTTCTTGTTGTCTTCTGTCATTTTTTCCTCGCCGAATTTTTTCGGCTTTCTCTATTTTTTCTTTGCCCAAACGACGCCGGCGGCAACTGCCCCAACAGAACGATCCACCGACTTCGAGAAAATTTCAGGCGCTTACAGTATGAGTTTCTAATGTGTGGGCTGTCAATTCACCCGTAGCCTTTGCCTTACGTTCAACAATGCGGCGGCGATGGCAAACAGCAACATGATCAGCATTCCGTTAATGCGTCTCTGGCCGGCGGATATGAACGCCTGTCCGGAAATCGGCACGCGTGCATCGATGGCGCCGCGCGCATCGATCGCCAGCGCATCGACGACGCGCCCGCGCGTATCGACGACGGCCGAGATACCGTTGTTGGCAGCACGCAACAATGGCAATCCATTCTCCACCGCACGGATCTGGGCCTGCCTGAAATGCTGATACGGACCCGGCGTGTCACCGAACCACGCATCATTGGTAACGTTCACAATAAGCTGCGCTGACGTAGCGTCAACTGCCACCAGATCGGGAAAGATCACCTCATAACAGATAAATGGCAGCGCACGGATGCCGTCAGGCAAAGTGATGGCGTGCCGCTCGTTGCCCGCCGCAAATGTCATCGGCCCGGCAACCAGTTGCTCGATGCCGAAACGCTCAAGCAGATCGGCAAAAGGCAGGTATTCGCCGAACGGCACCAGATGAACCTTGTCGACGGCGTCGGCGATTTCACCCTTGTCGTCGATCGCCACCACGGAGTTGTAGTAGCGGCTGTCGGCATTCGCCGCCGAGCCGCCTTCCTCGCGGACGACGCCGGCGATCAGCATCTGGCCGGGACCGAGCATGTCGCCCAGCGCCGTCAATGCGTCCGGACGCTCGGTGAAGAGGAACGGCACCGAGGTCTCGGGCCACAGGATCAATTGCGGCTTTTCATGACCGGGGTCCGGCGCCTTGGCCGACAGGCCCATCAAAGTTGCGAAGATGCGGTCGCGCACCGAGGCATCCCACTTTTCAGACAGATCCACGGCCGGCTGGACGATGCGGACATCCAGGCTGTGCGTTGCCGGCTTTTCGGGAGTGGCAAGCCTGACATAGCCGAAACCGATATGGGCGGCGGCGAGGACGGCAAACAGTGCCGCGCCGAGGCGCAGATGCCGGCGCGCCACCAGCAGCGCCGGCAATGCGAAGACGAACACAGCGAGCGCGTTCATGCCGATCATGCCGGTCACCGAGACGCTCTGCATCAGCAAGGGCACGGGCATGGCCGCATAGCCGATCGCATTCCACGGAAAACCGGTGAACAGGAAGTCGCGCAGCCACTCCGCCAGCCCAAAACCGAAAGCAAGGGCGGCGATGCGGCCGATATCGCTGCTCCACAACAGTCGAGCAACCATTGCCGCAAAACCGTAGAAAAAGGCGAGTGCGAAGGGAATGCCGACCACCGCGAAGGGAAGCGCCCAGGCAAAACTGTCGGCCTCGACCAGCAGTGCCGAGCCAATCCACCAGAGGCCGGCAAGGAAATAGCCGAAGCCGAACCACCAGCCGACGGCGAAGGCAGGCCGCAGGCGACGAAACAGGCTGCCGGAGGCTTCGCCGGTGGCGCCATCGATCAGCCAGACCAGCAAGGGAAACGAGATGAAACAGGCAGCGAAGAAATCGTAAGGGGCCTGTCCAAGCACGGCAAACGCCCCGGCGAGAAACGCCACCAGCGCGCGCCGCCAACCCCAAAGCAGAATTATCCGGCCGGCCAGGCGCTCCATGCAAACTTCCGAGTCGCGCGAATCAGGAAGCAAGATTTAACAGGCCGCGGTCCGCGCTCCAAACGCAGGATGGCTGGCTGCGATGCAAGCCTCCGCCTACCGGTGCCAGCCGTCGATGCGCACGCCGCCCAGCCGTTCGGCCTCTTCACGCGAAACAGCGCGAATGGTCTGGGTGAAGGTCCAGACATGGCCTTCGGGATCACGTGCCCGATACTGCCGTTCGCCGTAGAACTGGTCGGCAGGCTCCTGGATGATCTCGGCGCCGTTTGCCTTGGCGTGCTCACAATGGGCGTCCAGGCCGTCCTTCAGCCGCACATAGACCGATTGGGTGTTCTTGCCGGAGATGGAAGCAGGGCTGGCGACGTAATCGGTCCATTCGGAATCGACGATGATGTAGCCGTCGCCGAACCGCATCTCAGAGTGGAGAGCCTTCCATCGGCGTCGCTGACCACCATGCTGCGCTCGAAGCCGAAGGCCGTTTCCAGCCAGTCCAGCGCGGCGCGAGGGTCCCTGTAGAACACCCCGGACCCCAAGGTGGAATGCTTGAAGGGGTCCTCGACCGTCATCCGCGAGCGCTTATGTCCTTGTTTTGTCGCATGATGTTCGTCCGAAAAGTCTGCAACTTTTCGGCATCGTGCTTAAGCCTGCTCCGTGCGTGCGGCGCGCCGGCGGCGCTCACCCTTCTGGCTCTGCACGATGCGCACGCGCTTGACGCGGCGCGGATCGGCATCAAGGACGTGGAATTCGAAGCCGGGGATGGCCTGCACCACCTCGCCGCGCGCAGGCACGCGGCCAAGCGTGTTGAAGATCATGCCGCCGATGGTATCGACATATTCGCCATGTTCGCCGGCGGCGAAATCCTCGCCGATCATTTTGGCGACGTCGTCGATCTCGGCCTTGCCGTCGACGATGAACACGCCGTCGCCGCTCTGGGTGATCATCGGCTCATCGTCGTCATGCTCGTCCTCGATGTCGCCGACCACCATCTCGACGATGTCTTCCAGCGAGGCAAGGCCATCGGTGCCGCCATATTCGTCGATGACCAACGCCATCTGCGTGCGCGTCGTCTGCATGCGGCCCATCAGGTCGGAGGCAAGCATCGACGGCGGCACGAACAGCACCTGGCGGATCAGGTTGAGGTCGCCAATGGTGCGCGCGAGGTCGACCTGCGTGAGGTCGAGAACCGTGGCGGCAGGGGTTTTCCGTGTCGAGCGGCCCTTCTTGACGCGCGCGATCTTGGTGATGTGGGCCAGCACGTCGCGAATGTGCACCATGCCGCGCGGATCATCGAGCGTCTCGGAATAGACCGGCATGCGCGAATGGCCGGACTGCTCAAAGGTGCCCAGCAGATCGCCGAGCGTCGTCGTGATCTCGACCGCCTCGATGTCGGCGCGCGGCACCATGACGTCCTCGACGCGCACCTCGCGCAAACGCAGGATGTTGTTGAGCATGGCGCGTTCGCCGGGCGAGAAGGCGCCGGCGTCGCTCGCCGTTTCGGCAAGCGCCCCGGCGATTTCCTCACGCAGGCTGGTCCCGTTGCGCTGCCGGAACAGGCCCAGCACGCGGTCGAATAGGGAGGGACCGGCTGGCGATGTTTCGCTGGCAACGCTGCCGGTAACGGTACTCGGACTTGATCCCTCTTCCGACGTATCGGAAGCCTTGTTCGCACTGCCGGCGTCGGGGCGGGCGGCAGTCTCTGGTTTGTCGTTCATCGTCGTCCGGTCAATTGGTCAGACGTAGTTACGCGTAGGGATCGGGAATGGCAAGCCTCGCGAGCGCTGCGCGCTCGATGGCCTCCATCGCCTCGGCCTCGGCGTCGGTCTCGTGGTCATAGCCCAAAAGGTGCAGCAGGCCATGGACCACGAGATGAGTGATATGGTTCTCGACAGGCTTGTCTTCCAGTGCCGCTTCACGCGCGACCGTCTCGGCGGCGAGCACGATGTCACCCAGCATTGGCGGCAATGGAGCGCCTTGCACAAGCGGAAAAGCTGGGAAAGACAAGACGTTGGTCGGTTTGTCCTTGCCGCGCCAGCCGGCGTTGAGGGTCCGGATATGGGCGTCGTCGGAAAAAACGAGGCTGAGTTCGGAACGGCCCGACACGCCGGTTTCGGCAAAAGCAGCCGCGACAGCGCGATCGACCAGCCGTGTCAGGCTTGCCTCATCGGGCCAATTGCCCGCCTCGACTGATATATCAATTTCGACGGGGACCGGACGTGCCCCGTCGCCGGATATGTTGTCCTCAGGCATGAGGCCGCATCGTCACATCAATTCTCGGCGCCGAGGCCGCGCGCCAGTTTGGCATCCCGGTCATACGCCCTGACGATTTCCGCCACCAACGGATGGCGGACGACGTCGCCATCGTTGAAGCGCACAGTTACCGCGCCGGCCACGCCATCCAGCACGCGCAAGGCTTCGACCAGGCCCGATTTGGTGTTCGAGGGCAGGTCGATCTGGGTCGGATCGCCAGTGACGATCATGCGCGAGTTCTCGCCGAGACGGGTCAGGAACATCTTCATCTGCATCGGCGTGGTGTTCTGCGCTTCGTCAAGGATGACGGCGGCATGCGCCAGCGTGCGGCCACGCATGAAGGCGAGCGGCGCGATCTCGATCACCTCCGCGGCAATGGCGCGCTCGACCTTGTCGGCGGGCATCATGTCGTAAAGCGCATCATAGAGAGGGCGCAGATAGGGATCGACCTTCTCCTTCATGTCGCCCGGCAGGAAGCCCAGCCGTTCGCCGGCCTCCACGGCCGGCCGCGACAGGATGATGCGTTCGACCATGCCGCGCTCAAGCAGCATCGCGGCATGCGCCACCGCCAGATAGGTCTTGCCGGTCCCGGCCGGGCCGATGCCGAACACCAGTTCCGACCGCTCCAGCGCGCGCATATAGGCGTCCTGGTTGAGCGAGCGGGCATAGATCGTCTTCTTGCGGGTGGCGATCTGGGCGGCGGAGACCTTCCCCTTGCGTTCCAACGTCGGCAAGGTCAGCTGATCGTCGGCGGCAATCGCCATGCGCACGGCGCCGTCGACGTCGGACTGGCCGATGTCGACGCCCTTCTGGAGAATGCCGTAGAGATTGTCCAAAGCCCGGCGGGCCTGCTCGGCGGCCGACGCCGAGCCCTTGATCGTCAGCTGGTTGCCGCGCGAGCGGATGTCGACGCCGAGCTTCTGCTCGAGCCTGGCCAGGTTCTCGTCGAACTGACCGTAAAGGGCGCTGGCAAGCTTGTTGTTGTCGAAAGTCAGAACGATGTGCGCCATGTCAGAAGCCCCAGACGCCGGTGCCGGGGGCAGGCTCTTCACTTCTGCAGCGCTCAACCGTCTCTCCTCATCTGCCGAGACCCTCAGGCCAATTCGGCGAACAGGCTGTTGTAGCCCGTCTTCGTGATTCGCACCTGGATAATGTCACCGATTTCGCCGGCCTTTTCATCAACAATAACGGGCTGCAGCCAAGGTGAGCGGCCGACCTTCTGGCCGGCCTGGCGGCCGGGCTTCTCGATCAGCGTGTCGATGGTGCTGCCGACGAGGGTTGCGCCGAAATCCTGCTGCTGCTTCAGAAGCAAGGCCTGCAGCCGCTGCAGGCGCTCATCCTTCACCATTTCCGGCACATGGTCAGCCATCTCGGCGCCCGGCGTGCCGGGACGCGGCGAATATTTGAACGAGAAAGCCGAGGCATAGTTCACCTGGCGCACCAGTTCCATGGTCGCCTCGAAATCCGCCTCGGTCTCGCCGGGGAAACCGACGATGAAGTCGCCGGAAAGCGCGATATCCGGTCGCGCGGCACGAATGCGGTCGAGCAGCGTCAGATAATCCTTCGCGGTGTGCCTGCGGTTCATCGCCTTGAGGATGCGGTTGGACCCGGATTGTACCGGCAGGTGCAGATAGGGCATCAACGCCGGCAGATCACGATGGGCTGATATCAGTTCATCGTCCATGTCGCGCGGGTGGCTGGTGGTGTAGCGCAGCCGCGCCAGCCCTGGGATTTCGGCCAGCCTGAGCAGCAGGCGGCCAAGGCCCCATTCCTCGCCGTTTTCGCCCTGGCCATGCCAGGCATTGACGTTCTGGCCAAGCAGCGTCACCTCGCGCACGCCGGCTTCGGCCAGACGTTGCGCCTCGGCAACGATCTGCGCCACCGGCCGCGACACTTCGGAGCCCCTGGTGTAAGGCACGACGCAGAAGGTGCAGAACTTGTCGCAGCCTTCCTGGACGGTGAGGAACGCGGTGACGCCGCGCTTGATGACCTCGGCGCGTTTGGGCTGCGGCAGATGCTCGAACTTGTCCTCGATGGCGTAGTCGGTCTCGACTATCTTTTCGCCGCCGCGCACCCGCGCCAACACGCCGGGCAGCCGGTGATAGGTCTGCGGGCCGATGACCAGATCGACGGCCGGCGAACGGCGGATGATCTCGGCGCCTTCGGCCTGCGCCACGCAGCCGGCGACGCCGACCAGCATCTCGCGGCCTGCCACGGCGCGTTCTGCCTTCATATCGCGGATACGGCCGAGCTCGGAATAGACCTTTTCGGCCGCCTTCTCCCTGATATGGCAGGTGTTGAGCAGCACCAGATCGGCCTCGCCGATGGCATCGGTGGCGGTATAGCCGTCGGCGGCCAGCGCATCGGCCATGCGCTGTGAATCATAGACGTTCATCTGGCAGCCATAGGTCTTGATGAAGACCTTCCTGGTGGCTGCCGCCGGCACGGCCATCGCTTCGGCCGCGGCGTCGATGTCGTCACGCTCTATCGTGTTCAAGTCCATCCGGCGGCTTCTAACGCCTTTCGATGACAAAAAACAGACGATTCTCCGCCACGGCCGTCACGCACACTGGTGCACCCATCACCAGTCTATCGGCTCGGGCGCGGATCGGCGAGTGCCGCCTGCATCATCGCGCGCACCTGGCTTTCCATCAGCTTCGACGTTTCCTTGCGGTTCGAGCCCTTGGAAAAGGCGATCGGTTCGCCGAAATGCACCTCGACGTCGAGTGCCCCCTCCTTCAGCAACACCTTGAGATGCGGCATCAGGTCTTCATCGCCGATCCAGGCGGCAAGCGGCCGGTGCCGACGGCCGAGCGGCACGCCGTGCAGGCGCGTGTAGGCGATCGCCACCGGCTGGATGAAGACCTGTTCGGCCGCGCCTTCTGAAATCGCCATCGAGGCGGCGCCGAACAGCGTGCTCTTGAAGGGCAGGACGATGTTGCCGTCGCCGGTCGATCCCTCGGCGAACAGCACCATGGCGTCGCCCTTGGCCATGCGGCTGGCGATCTCGCTGGCCTGGTCGCCGGACGAACGCTTGCGCTCGCGCTCGATGAAAACGGTGCGCTGCAGCTTCGACAGCATGCCGATCAGCGGCCAGCCTTCCATATCGGCTCTGGCGATGAACTTCACATCGACCATGGAACCGAGCACCATGATGTCGGTCCAGGAGATGTGATTGGACGCGACCAGCAGTGGACGTTTGTCGGACAGCGCGCCCTTGACATGGATGCGCATCCCCAACGCCCGGACGATCAGCCTGTGCCAGATCTTGAGGATGAAGGTTTCCGGCCACCAGCCGGTCTTCATCGACAGGATCTGCAACGGCACGAGGACCAGCGAACCGGCGGTGACGAGGCCAAGCGCCAGGAAAATCCTGATTTTTGCGATCATACAGTCCCGGCCCTGCCGTTACAGCGCCGCGCGTCCTTTTTTGGAAGCGCTAACCCTTGGATTTGGCGCCTCTGGCTAGCGAAGATCGCGGCGCATGACAAGCGCCCCGGTCGGTCCGTGCTCGGACGACCTGTAGTAATTGGGGCGTTTGCCGACCTCGCGGAAGCCCAGCCGCCGGTAGAGGGCGATCGCCGCGACATTGGTCTCGTCGACCTCGAGGAACAGCGCTTCGGCGCGCTGAGCGTGCAGTTCGCGCAGCACCGCGTCCATCAACTGCCAGCCCAGCCCCTGCCGGCGGTGCGAGCGCGCCACCGCAACGGTCAGGATCTCGCCCTCGCCGGCAGCTAGCCTGGCCAGCACGAAGCCCACCGGCGGCTTGGCGCCCTGCCCGGTTTCGCGCGCGGCATAGCCAAAGACGGTGTCCTGTTCGAGCAAGGCGGCGAATTCGCCGTCGGTCCAGGGGCGGACAAAATCCTCGCGATGCAGAAGCGAGACCGCCGGGCTGTCGGTGATCCTCAGCGGCTCGAGCGCATAGTCCCGGCGGCGTGGTTGGAGAAAAGGTATGCGCATTAGTTTTGTTGCCTTGATAAAATGAACCCAGCCTGTGGCTTGGCGTCCGCGCCACGCAAATAAAGCGGTTTCGGCCTTTCGCCCGCGCCCTTGCCGGCCGCCAGGCGAGCGTAAGTGAGAATGTCGGCGGTGGCCGTCTCAGGGCCGATATCGAAGGCGCGCCCTGTTGAGGCAGCGATTTGCGCAGCCGCGGTGCCGGCGAGCACCGAAGTGCTTTCCGTCGCCATGGCCACGGCACCCGCCAGTGTGGTCACAGCCGGACCGTAAGTCAAAACTGACATTTGATCGAAAAGGGCGGCATGGAGTTCCTCGCGGCCGGCGTCGAGCGCCGCCAGCACGGCGCGGCCAGGAAATGTCCCGGCTGCCTCGGCAGCCAGCGCCTCCAGCGTCGTCACCCCAATCGCCGGGACCTTCAGCGCTAGCGCCAGGCCGCGCGCGGTCGAAACGCCGACGCGCAGGCCGGTGAAGGAGCCGGGACCGACAGAGACGGCAATGGCGCCGAGACCGGCATAGTCGGTTGCGCCTGCCTTCAGCGCTTCAGCGATGGCGGCCATCAGGTGCTCGGCATGGCCCTTGCCGAGATCGAGCACCGAGCGGCCAAGCTCCTGCTTCGCCTCGGTGTCATAGACGCAAGCGGCGCAGAGGTTGGCGGCACAGTCGATGGCAAGCAATTTCATGAAACGACCGGTTCGAGAAACAATTCCCTGTGCCCGCCACGGCCCGCCACCGCAAGGGGATAGTGCATAATTTGTTAAGTGGCTTCGTTTCGGCTTGGCCGGAAAAGTAGCTACGCGGCCCGTTCGATGCGCAGCATATGGTTGTCCCAGACATAGTCCGGTTCGGAGCGTGTCGCACCGCTGCCCTCGATGATTTCGCCGGCGCCTGTGGTCGCCATGAAGCTGGTTCCGTCGGGCGCCACGCCGCAGACCTCGACCAGCGCGCTGTTCGAGACGATCCGGCCGCTCGCCGCGTCGATCACCACCAGCGAATTGCCTTCCGGCGAAGAGACGGCGACTGTGCCGGCAACCGGATTGGCGGCGACCGAGCCGATGTAGTTGCGGAAACCGGACAGGACGTCCTGCGGCATGTCGAGCAGCTGCAACTCCTTGCCACGCGCGGCGCGGCCGACCAGCAGCGGTCGATCGGTGCCCGGCCCCCTGTACTGACAGCCGAACCAGACGGTGCCGGACCGGTCGGTGTCCATATGGCGGATCGACAGCTGGTGCAGTGCCGCCGGCAGCTCGTGCTTCTCGATGAGGTCTCCGGTGACGCGGTCGATCAGCACATAGGACGGCTTCATGGTTGCGATGTTGAGCTCGGCGCGGCCATAGTCCGGATGGGTCTCGATGCCGCCATTGGCAACCGCAATCGTCTTGCCGTCGCCCAGGAGCAGAAGCTCGTGCGGACCGATGCCATAGGTCGGGAATTCGCCGATGCGGCTGAATTTCGCCCGCGCATCGTAGATACCGACCACACCGGCGGCATTGTCGAAATCATTCTCGGTTGCATAGAGCAAAGCGCCGTCGGGCGAGAACACACCATGGCCGAAGAAATGCCGGCCGGTGATGCTGGTGATGGTCAGCGGCTTCTCGCGGCCCGAATGATCGAAGACCATGGCGAAAGTGCCCGGCTGGCGAGCGAAGACCACGGAGCGCTTCGAGACCGGATCGAAAGTGACGTCGTGGCCGCGATCGGGCAGGTCGATCGCATGCAGGAGCTTGCCGGCCTCGGACAGGACGGCCGCGCCATAACTGCCGTCGCGCTTGACAAAGGCGGTAGCGAAGACGGCGTCCGCCGCTAGCGTCTTCGCCCAGGCCGACGGCGCCATCGCGGCGGCAAAGCCAATGCCTGCAGCCCGGAGGAAATCGCGGCGGTCAATCAGCGGCGTAGGCATGCTCAGTCTCCGTCGAGCGACGAGAAGCCGGCGGTCAGGCCGAATTCGGCGGTCAGCCTGGTGCCGATCAGGGTCGACAGGCTGGAGGTGATCAGCGCGAAATGATCGAGCTTCTCGCGCAGTGCCGGATCGGCAAGCGCTTTGTCGATCGGACCGCTGACCGCCTTGGCAGTGGCGATGCCATTGACCAATTGGATATGGATCGATTCCGCCATCCAGCGCGCGTCCGGCGGCAGCGCGTCACCGAGCTTCGAGGCCTGGAACAGATTGTCTATTCCCGACAGATTGGCGGCCAGCGAATTGGTGGTGTTCTGCGACCGCCAGTAGATTGCTTGCCTGGGCTTGTCCGCATCCGGCTTGCCGCCGAAAAAGCCCTTCAGGCGCACGTCGCGCACCATTTCCAGTTCATTGATGAAAACACCGACCAGTTCGGTCACCGCTTCGTTGCCGTCGCGATAAAGCGCATTCTGCGGCCCCGGATTGGCCCAAAGAACGGCAAAACCGTCAGGCTTGTTCCAGGCGGCGCTGACCTCGCCGGCCATGGTTTCGATGTTGCCGGCAACCGCGGCGCCATAGGCACAGCGATAGGGATCGGCCTTGCCCGTCAACGCCTCGGCGCCATCGCCGTAAAGGACGAATTCCAGCGCGCCCAGCCCCTGCATGGCGACGCTCTTGCCGGCCAGCTGTGCCGGATCGGTTGCTGTCGGGTCCTTGTCGGACAGCGCCGCCTGCACTTGCTTCAGGCCGATGCTCTTGCGGTCCGGCCAAAACAGCATGCGCTCCAGCCGGTTGTTCTCCTTGATCGGCCCGAACCCGATGATCTCGGCTGACGACCAGGCATCGACCGTCGCCGAAAACTGGGCCCGCGCCGCATCGAAGTCTTCTTGAGAGGGCGCGGTGCAGAGCGTGTGTATCGCCTTGGTTAAATGGCCAGTGTGGTCGTGCAGGCTGGCATAGGCCGGGCGGACAAAGCCGTCGACCGCCCGCTGGATGATTTCGGAGGCTTTCACAGCCGCCGACGCCGGGGCGACGCCCAGCAGAGCCAGCGGCAGAACGAGAACCAGTGCAGAGCGCTTGAGCATCACAGTGACTCCAGGAATTTGAGCAGTGCATCGCGGTCGGCCGCGCTGGCGGCGGCAAAGCTGTCGCGCGTCTTCTGCGCCTCGCCGCCATGCCACAGGATCGCCTCGGTCAGGGTGCGCGCGCGGCCGTCATGCAGGAAGAAAGCATTGCCGTTGACCGTTTCGGTCAGGCCAATGCCCCACAGTGGCGGAGTGCGCCACTCATTGCCCGTCGCCTCGCCCACGGCCTGGCCGTCGGCCAGATCCGGGCCCATGTCGTGCAGCAGGAAGTCGGAATGAGGCCAGATCAACTGGAAGGCCTGCGCCTGGTTGGGCGTGCCGCGACGGGTGACGAATTTCGGCGTGTGGCAGGCAATGCAGCCTGTCTCGTAGAAGATTTTCTTGCCGGCGAGCACCTGCGGTGTGTCGAGGTCGCGGCGTGCCGGCACCGCCAGGTTCTGCGAATAGAAGATGACGAGATCCATAACCGGCGCCGGCGCCTCGACCGGGCCGAGGCGCTGCTGCACGCCATTCGGCATGGCGAGGCATTTTTCCTGTGCGGTGGTGCAGTCGCCCCAATGTTTCGGCTCTTCCGGCGTCGAGATGCCGATGTCGCCGGCAAAGGCATCCGCCGCCTGCTGGCGGATCGACGCTGTCTGCGCCTTCCAGCCGAAACAGCCAAGCGTCAGCTCCCCGCCCTGGCCGTCGCGCACGATGTTGGGCCTGCCGGAAATGCCGTCACCATTCCGGTCGTCCGGGTCGGCATTGGCAAGGATATCCGCCGGTGCGATCTCCTCGATCAGGCCAAGCCCGATCATAGGCGGCGTCAGGCGCGGCGACAGCGTGGTGCGCGGATCAAGCGGCCCATAGCCGGGATCGATGACCGAATAGCTGGGTTTGCGCAGCGAAATCACGGTGCCGTCTGCCAGCGTCACCTGCCGTTCCTGATAGTCGACATGCATCCTGCCTTCGCCGCGCAGGCCGGGCACGGCCAGCTCCTGTAATTGCGAGCCATAGACCGGGTCGGGAAAATTGAGCAGCCTGTGGTCGGCAAGCGCTGCCTTCTCTTCCGCGCTGCTCGCCTCGCGGGCCAGCCGCAGGAACATCGAGGTGGTGCCGACGTTGCCTTGCGGTGGGCGGCCGCGGCCATCCTTCAGATGGCAGTTCTGGCAGGCGCGTTCATTGAACAGCGGACCGAGCCCGTCCGAAGCCTGCGTCGAGGATGGCGACGACACCCAGTTCTTGCGGAACAGGGCGTTGCCGAGCTTGAAGTTACCCTCTTCCTCGAAGGTGATGTTGGCCGAGGGTTGCGAGAAGGAATCGCGGCTGACGTCCTTCCTGGACGTGCCGGCGCCCCCTTGCATCCGTTCGAACTGCTCGGGCTTGGAAAAATCCGACGTCGGCCTGGTGACGGCTATGACGCGCGCCTGATCCTTCGGATTGAGGTCGGTGCGCGTGGTGCCGAGGCCGGCGGGCTGAAGGTCGCCGGCAATCGCTGAAGTGGTGAGCGCCACCACGAGGACGACGCAGCGCCCACGCGCCGATCCGGCTGGCGTTTTGTGACGAGGCGGCGAGCCATTGGCCCGCCGCAAGCGGCGCACGAATTCTAGCAGGCGCCGCATTCCCGCATGTCCTTAGTCCGCCTCGTCCGCCGATGCGGCGTTGAGCTGGCCGTATTTTTCCTCGCCGATCGAAGCAAGCAGGTCGAGCTGCGTCTCGAGGAAGTCGATGTGACCTTCCTCGTCGGACAGCAATTCCTCAAACAGCTTCATCGACACGTAATCGCCCGCTTCCTCGCAGATCTCACGCGAGCGCTTGTAGGCGGTACGCGCGTCATATTCGCCGGCAAGGTCGGATTCGAGCACTTCCTTGACGTTCTGCCCGATGCGCAACGGCGCCACGGACTGCAGGTTCGGATGGCCTTCGAGGAAGATGATGCGGGCCACGAGCCGGTCGGCATGGTGCATCTCCTCGATCGATTCCGCCCGCTCCTTCTTTGCCAGCTTGGCGTATCCCCAGTCCTCCAGCAGACGGAAATGCACCCAATACTGGTTGACGGCCCCCAGCTCCAGAAAAAGAGCCTCGTTAAGCCGCTCGATGATCTGCGGTTCGCCTTTCATGGATCCTGCTCCCATATTGGACGCGCAGGCCTCTGACGCGGTCCAGGTGTGAAACGATGTCGACGCCGCTCGCCTCCGAGCGGGCGTGGTAATTTTCGGTGACCCGAATGATCGTTTCGACCACATTTGGGAAGCAGCCGCAACAGCGGCCGCGCTTCTGCATGGAGTGATAGACCTTCGCCGGCACGATCAGTTGCCAGGGATCCTGATCCAGCAGCCCGATGATCGTCTGCTCGATTTCCCTCTCGGTGATGATGTTGCAATGGCATATCAGCATTTGGCGGCTCGGATGGCTGACGGCGCCTCCCGCGCCGTGTGGCTTGATTTCTTACCATGGCCTATTTCGAAGCCGGTTGTCAGGCTTCGGTTCAGGCCATGGCCCGTCGGCGGTTACTTGAACACGTTGTCCGGCGCGTCGAGACTATCGGAACCCTCGAAGGCGATGGCATTGAGCTTCAGGGTGCCGACTGCGCGTTCGATCGACTTGGTCTGGTCGATCAGCGCGTCGATCGCCGCCTGTACGGTGGCGTTGCCTTCCGTGTTGCCCTCGGCGATCTGCTGGTCATAGGCCTCGCCGGCCAGTGCCCGCGCCTTGATCGCCTCCATCTTGGCGACCGTGAAATCGAGCTTGCCCGACAGTTCCTTGTCGATTGCCGGATCGGCCGCCTTCACCATATCGGCCACCGAAGGTCCCGAAACGACGGTACCGTCGAGCCTGGTATAGCTGGCGTGGTAGGCGGCGCGAATGCCTATGGCATCATAAAGATGGGAGTTGTAGGTGTTGTCGGAGAAGCAGTCCTGCTCCTCCTCCGGGTCATGCAAGAGCAGCCCAAGCTTCATGCGTTCGCCGGCGAGTTCACCATAGGACAGCGAGCCCATGCCGGTGAAGATGATCGAGATGGCGGTGTTCGGCTCGCCATCGACGAGATTCTTGCGCGCCGCGCCGTCTTCCTTCCAGTCGTTGACCATCTTCTGCAGGTCGGAAACCAGAAGGTCGCTCGCTGACTTCAGATATTGCGCGCGGCGATCGCAATTGCCGCCAGTGCAGTTCTTGAGGTCATAGTCGGTGTACGGGCGCTCGCCGGCCCCCGGGCCGGTGCCGTGCAGGTCCTGGCCCCAGAGCAGGAACTCGATGGCGTGATAGCCGGTGGCGACATTGGCCTCGATGCCGCCGGCTTGCTGCAGCGTGCCGGAGAGGAATTCCGGCGTCAGGTTCGTGGCATCGACCTTCTTGCCGTTGATCTCGATCTCCTTGTTGGCGATCACATTGGCCGTATAGAGCGAATTCGCGTCCGATTCCGTGCCATAGCTCTTGGCGACGTAGTCGATCAGCCCTTCGTCGAGCGGCCAGGAATTCACCTCGCCTTCCCAATCGTCGACGATCTTGTTGCCGAACCGGTAGACTTCGGTCTGCTGGTAGGGAACGCGCGCTGCCTTCCAGGCGTCACGGGCGGCGTTGAGGGTTTCCACCGATGGTTTGGCAAGCAGGGCGTCGACCGCCTTGTCGAGCGCCTGCGCGGTGGTCAGCGAATCCTCGTATTTGGCGAGCCCGATATTGGCATAGGTCTTGATGACCGCCTTCGCGTCGGTTTCGGCCTTGGCCGGCAGCACGAACACAGCCGCCGTCAGCAGGGCGGTGGCGCCGATCGCGGCGAGCCTGCTGCCATACCGTGCCGATATCATCGCTCTCATGACTGTCATCTCCTCAGGAATTCACTGAAATGTGGGCGCGGCAACAGGCGGCCTGCACAAGTCGGGCAGGGCAACGCCATCCGGCAAAAAAATGGCCACGACAAGACGTGGTCTGCGGAAGAAAGACACCGAAATGCCTCCAATCGAAAGGGTTCAAGGCCCAGACATCAAAGGGATGCGCTATTGCGCGAGCCTCCATAAAGCTTCGACGTTGGTGGAAGTCAATGAAAATCGACAGGAAAAGCCAATTGAAACAACAGTTTAGAATTATTCTAAACTACGACAGTCAACTTTATGCCCGGGTCTTGCCGATGAACGGTGCGATTGACAGCCGCCATTCCGGGTGCGACCCGCAAAAGCTCTCTTGCGGCGGTGCCAGACAATTGCCACTTGGCGGGACATCCTAGAATTGAACCGGGATTGGAATGCGATGAAGAACGGTGTGGTCATTGTCGGCGCGGGTCATGCGGGCGTGCAAGCGGCTGCAAGTCTGCGCGAGGAGGGTTATGACGGACCGGTGATCCTCGTCAGTGACGAGAACGAATTGCCGTACCACAAGCCGCCGCTGTCGAAGACCTTCATCAAGGACGCCGAGGCCAAGCCGCAGCCGCTGCGCGGCGAGGCCTTCTATACCGGCAGCGCCATTGACTACCGGCCCGGCGTCAGGATCGAGCGTATCGACGCTCCCCGTCGTAGCCTGGACGTTGCCGGTGGTGGCGCGCTTGCCTTCGATCACCTGATCCTGGCGACCGGCTCGCGCCCGCGCACCCTGCCGCTGGCCGGTTCAGAGCTTTCCGGCGTGCTGTCGCTACGCTCGCTGGCTGATGCGCGGCTGATCCGCGAGTTGAGTGCGCAGAGCGACGATGTCGTTATCCTCGGCGGCGGTTTCATCGGTCTGGAGATCGCCGCCACGCTGCGTGCGGCCGGCCGCACGGTGACGGTGGTCGAAGCGGTCGACCGGCTGCTCGGCCGCGCCGTGGCGCCGGTCGTGGCGAGCCATGTCCGCCAAAGGCTGGAAGCGATCGGTGTGCGCATCCTTACCGGCACCTCGATTGCAAGGCTCGAAGGCGAAAACGGCCATGTCTCGGCAGCGATCACCTCAACCGGTGAAAGGCTGCCAGCACGCATGGTCATCATCGGCATCGGCGCCGTGCCGAATGTCGAGCTGGCACAGGAAGCCGGCCTCGCTGTCGCCAACGGCGTCCGCGTCGATCACCAGATGCGCAGTTCGGCGCCAGAAATCCTCGCCATTGGCGACGCCACCTCTTACCGGCACTGGTTCACAGGCGGCGACGTGCGGCTGGAATCGGTGCAGAACGCCACCGACCAGGCGCGGCTCGCCGCCCGCACCATTACCGGCCATGCGGACGTCTATTCGGCTGTGCCGTGGTTCTGGTCCGACATCGGCGACATGAAGCTGCAGATGGTCGGCCTGACCGCTGGCGGCGACAGCCATGTCGTGCTGGGCGACCTGCCCGACAACAAGTTCTCGATCTACCACTACGCCGGAAACCGGCTGCTCGGCATCGAATCAGTCAACCGGCCCGGCGACCACATGCTTGGCCGAAAAATGCTCGGCGCCGGCTTCTCACCGACGCCGCAGACAATTGCGGCGGGCCCCGAAGGCCTGAAGGCGGCGCTGGCCGCTTTCCTCGAGGGTGAACCAGCCAGAGCGGCTGGATAATTCCGGCCCTTTAGGCCGACGCGCCGTCGATCAGGCAGCGCAGACTTCGCGGATCGAGCTTTCCAGAATGTCGAGCGCCTCGTTCATGACGCCGTCCTGGATGGTGATCGGCGCCAGGAAGCGGATGACGTTGCCATAGACGCCGCACGTCAGCAGGATCAGCCCCTTATCGAGCGCCTTCAGCCTGATCGCATTGGCGATCTCGGCCGACGGCAGGCCTTTCTTGACGTCGTTGAACTCGACGGCGTTCATGAAACCGAGGCCTCTGATATCGACGATCTCGGGCACGTCGTCACGGATCGACTGCAGCCGCTGCTTCAACCGTGCACCCAGCGTGTTGGCGCGGTCGCAAAGCTTCTCGTCTTCGATCACGTCGAGCACGGCATGCGCGGCGGCGACACCGATCGGGCTGCCGCCATAGGTGCCGCCGAGCCCGCCGGGGCCGGGCGCATCCATGATCTCGGCACGGCCGGTGACCGCGGCCAACGGGAAGCCGCCGGCCAGGCTTTTCGCCATGGTGGTGATGTCGGCCGCCACCTCATGGTGATCCATGGCAAACATCTTGCCGGTCCGGGCAAAGCCGGTCTGCACTTCGTCGGCAATCAAAAGCATGCCGTGCTGGTCGCAGAGCTTGCGCAGCGCGGTCAAGAACTCACGCGGCGCGTCGTAGAAGCCACCCTCGCCCTGCACCGGCTCGATGATGATGGCGGCGACGCGGGCCGGATCGACATCGGCCTTGAACAACCGGTCGAGTGCGGCCAGCGAATCGGCGATCGACACGCCATGCAGCGGCACCGGGAACGGCGCGTGGTAGACATCGCCCGGCATGGCGCCGAAGCCGACCTTGTAGGGCACGACCTTGCCGGTCAGCGCCATGCCCATGAAGGTGCGGCCGTGGAAGCCGCCGGCGAAGGCGATGACCGCCTGGCGGCCGGTGGCGTTGCGGGCGATCTTGATGGCGTTCTCGACCGCCTCGGCGCCGGTGGTGACGAAGATCGTCTTCTTCTCGAACTTGCCGGGCAGTATGCCGTTCAGCCGTTCGGCCAAGCGCACATAGCTTTCATAGGGTACCACCTGGTGGCAGGTGTGGGTGAAGCGGTCGAGCTGCGCCTTGACCGCCTCGATCACCTTCGGATGGCGATGACCGGTGTTGACGACGGCGATGCCCGACGAGAAGTCGATGTAGCGGCGGCCCTCGACATCCCAGATCTCCGAGTTTTCAGCCCGGTCCGCGTAGATTTGCGTGGTCATGCCGACGCCGCGCGAGATGGACTGGTTCTTGCGTTCGGAAATGGCTGAATTCTTCATGGGATCCCTCATCGGGCCGGCGCCCGTTCTTGTTTGATGTCGCTGACACGTCTTCTGACCTTATTTCACGTTTTCCTCAAGTCGGCACCGTCAACAGGCGATTGGGCCTGCCGCCGGGCGCCGCCTTGACCAGTCGACCGATGCGCGTACGAGAGAGATTCCCTTTTCATCGGGATCGATTATCTTTGGACGGCCCGCGAGGCTCCGCGGTGGGAGCGTCCCACGCAGGCAGGGGAAGCCATGAGCAGGAACGCGAAATCGTCCGCCTTGCAACCATTGCTCCCAAGCCCTTTGCCGTACCGAAACACCTCAATCCTTGCCTGCGCGATGGCGAGCCTGCTGCTGGCCGGCTGCCAGAAGCAGGAGGCAGCCGAACACAGGCTGCCGGTGATGGTGCGCACCGAGACAGTGGCGATCGCAGACTTTTCGCCAAGGACCTCGCTGACCGGCGTGATCGCGGCGCGCACGCTGAACAATCTGTCGTTCCGGGTGGGTGGCCGCGTCGCCGAGCGGCTGGTCGATGTCGGCCAGCATGTCGATCAAGGTGCTGTGCTCGCCCGCATCGATCCGCAGGAGCAGGAATCCGATTTGCGCTCGGCACAGGCCGATCTTGACGCCGCGCAGGCACAGCTGACCCAATCCGCCGCCGCCTTCGAGCGGCAGAAGACGCTGCTTGCCCAGGGTTTTACCACCAGGCGCGACTATGACGCCGCCGATCAGGCGCTGAAGGTGGCGCAAGGTAGTGTCGATGCCGCACGGAGCGCACTCACCAACGCCCAGCAGAACCTCTCCTACACCGAGCTCAAAGCGGGTGCCGCCGGCGTCATCACCGCCCGCCAGGTCGAAACCGGACAGGTGGTGCAGGCGGCGCAGACCGTCTTCACCGTCGCCGAGGACGGCGATCGCGACGCGGTGTTCAATGTCCAGGAAACATTGGTTGCCAAAACACCGCCATCGCCGACGGTGACGATCACGCTGTTGTCCGACCCGCAGGTGAAGGCCGTGGGCAAGGTGCGCGAAGTCTCGCCAGCGGTGGATCCGGCTTCGGGCTCGATCCGGGTCAAGGTCGCCATTCCCGACACGCCCGCCGGCATGCCACTGGGCGCGGCTGTCATCGGCTCGGTCAGCGCCAGTCCGACGAAGGCTATTCTGTTGCCCTGGCAGGCGCTGACCTCCACCGCCGGCAAACCGGCTGTCTGGATCGTCGACCCCTCGACCAAGGCGGTTGTGACGGCGCCCGTCGAGGTGCTGGCATTCGAATCGGGCACGGTCGTCATCGCCAGCGGGCTGAACGCAGGCCAAAGCGTCGTTACGGCAGGCGGGCAGTTGCTCAGTCCCGGGCAAACGGTCGAGATATCGGGAGCGGGCCAATGAGAAGGCTGCCGCACCTCATGCTTGGCCTGTTTGCACTTGGCACGCTCGTGTCCTGCTCGAAGTCCGAGGAAAAGCCACCCGAGATCATCCGGCCGGTGCTGTCGGTGGTCATCGAGCCGCGCACCACCCAGACCTTCGGCTTTGCCGGCTCGGTCGAGCCGCAGGTCAGTGCCGACCTCGCCTTCCGCCTGCTTGGCCGGGTTGTGTCGCGCGACGTCAATGTCGGCGACATCGTCAGCAAGGGCACGACGATCGCCGCGCTCGACCCGACCGCACTGGAGCTGGCCGTCCAGGCCGCCAAGGCGGAACTCTCCAATACCGAGGCGCAGTTCGCCAACGCCGCAGGCAGCGAGGAACGCCAGCGCCAGCTGCTTGCCGCCGCCAACACGACGCAGGCGGCCTTCGATGCGGCGGAGCAGGCGAGGAAAGCGGCGGAGGCCGGCGTCGAACGGGCCAAGGCCTCACTTGCCAAATCGCAGGAGCAGCTTGGCTACGCGCGGCTGTTCTCGGATTTCGACGGCGTTGTCACCGCCACCGGCGCCGAGGTCGGCCAGACGGTCTCGCCTGGCCAGACGGTCGTCACGGTGGCGCGCTCGGACCTGCGCGAAGCGGTGGTCGACATTCCCGACCAGTTGATCGGTGACCTCACGGACGGCACGCCATTCCAGGTCATCCTGCAATCGCAGCCGACGATCCAGACCGAGGCCAAGCTGCGCGAGATCGCGCCGCAGGCCGAAGGCTCGACCCGCACGCGGCGCGTGCGGCTGACGCTCACCGATCCGCCGCGAGCCTTCCGACTCGGCTCGACAGTGACGGCGACCCGCGTAACCAAGGTTACGCCGACGATAGAATTGCCCATGTCAGCACTGTTTGAAGGGGACGGCGTCGACAAGGTCTGGATCGTCGATGCGCAGACATCGAGCGTTAACGCCAAAGAAATCAAGGTCGCCGCAAAGGGCGCCGCTACCTTCACCGTCGCCGAAGGGCTGGAAGCCGGTATGCGCGTCGTCACAGCCGGCGTCCACAGCCTGAGCGAAGGCCAGAAGGTCAGAGTGCCGGAGGGCGGCGTCTGATGAAGGGCTTCAATCTCTCCGACTGGGCGCTCAGCCACCGCTCCATGGTCTGGTACTTCATGCTGGTCTTCGTGGTGGCCGGCATCTTCTCCTACCTCAATCTCGGTCGTGAGGAAGATCCCAACTTCACCATCAAGACGATGATCATCCAGGCCAACTGGCCGGGCGCGTCGGTCAAGGAGACCGGGCAGCAGGTGACCGACCGCATAGAGAAGAAGCTCGAGGAGCTCGACAGCCTCGATTTCACCAGATCCGTCACCACCGCCGGCCAGACCGTCATCTTCGTCAACCTGAAGGACACCACCAAGGCGCGCGATGTCGTGCCGAACTGGATTCAGGTCCGCAACATGGTCAACGACATCCGGACGCAGTTTCCGCAAGGCGTGCAGGGACCGTTCTTCAACGACCGCTTCGGCGATGTCTTCGGCAACATCTACGCCTTCACGTCGGACGGGCTGACGCCGCGCCAGCTGCGCGACTATGTCGAGGACGTCCGCACCAAAATCCTGACCGTGCCGAATGCCGGCAAGGTCGATCTCGTTGGCGCGCAGGACGAGGCGATCTATCTCGAATTCTCGACCCGCCAGATCGCCGCCCTCGGCCTCAACCAGCAAGCGATCATTGCCAGCCTGCAAGCGCAGAACGCGATCACGCCGTCCGGTGTCATCGAGTCCGGGCCGGAGCGCATCAGCGTGCGGGTCGGTGGCCAGTTCACTTCCGAAGAGAGTCTGCGTGCGATCAATCTGCGCGTCAACGACCGCTTCTTCCGGCTGAGCGACGTGGCGACGATCACGCGCGGCTATGTCGATCCGCCGACGGCGCTGTTCCGCTTCAATGGCCAGGACGCCATTGCGCTCGCCATCGGCATGAAGCCCAACGCCAATCTGCTGCAGTTCGGCGAGGCGCTGCACACGGAGATGAACAGGGTGCTGGCCGACCTGCCGGTCGGCGTCGGTGTGCATCTGGTCGCCGACCAGCCCGTCATCGTCGAGGAGGCCGTCTCGGGCTTCACGCGCGCGCTGTTCGAGGCGGTCGCCATCGTGCTCGCGGTGTCCTTCATCAGCCTCGGCATGCGCGCCGGCTTCGTCGTGGCGCTGTCGATCCCGCTGGTGCTGGCCATCACCTTCACGGTCATGGCCTATCTCGGCATCTCGCTGCAGCGCATCTCGCTGGGGGCGCTGATCATCGCGCTCGGTCTCCTGGTCGACGACGCGATGATCGCGGTCGAAATGATGGTGGCGCGGCTTGAGGTCGGCGACAATCTGCGCAAAGCGGCGACTTACGTCTACACATCGACTGCCTTCCCAATGCTGACCGGTACGCTGGTGACGGTCGCCGGCTTTATCCCGATCGGCCTCAACAACAGCGCCGCCGGCGAATACACCTTCACCCTGTTCGTCGTCATCGCGGTGTCGCTTCTGGTATCATGGATCGTAGCCGTGCTGTTTGCACCTCTACTCGGCGTCACAATTCTTCCGGCGACGATGAAGACGAAGCACCACGACCAGCCGGGCCGCTTCACGTCACTGTTCCGGCGCGTGCTTATCGGCTCTGTGCGGTATCACTGGCTGACCATCATCGCCACGGTGCTGTTGTTTGCCGGCTCGATAGCCGGCTTTGGCCTCGTCCAGCAGCAGTTCTTTCCGCCTTCCGACCGGCCGGAGCTGATCGTCGACTGGAACCTGCCGCAGAACTCGTCGATCACCGAGACCCGGGACCAGATCGAGCGTTTCGAAGGGCGCGCGCTGGCCGGCAACCCCGACATCGACCATTTCAGCTCCTATATCGGCCAGGGCGCGGTGCGCTTCCTGCTCGCCTTCGACGTGCAACCGGCCAATCCGTACTTCGGCCAGACCGTCATCGTCACCAAGAGCATCGAGGCGCGCAACCGGCTGAAGCCGCAACTGGAGAAGCTGCTGCGCGAAGAGTTCGTCGGCACCGATGCCTTCGTCAAGCCGCTCGAACTGGGGCCGCCGGTCGGCCGCCCGGTGCAGTACCGCGTCGGCGGTCCCGACATCCAGACGGTGCGCGGCTTGGCGCAGCAATTCGCCGGCCTCATCTCGACCAATCCGAAGCTTGCCGCGCCAACCTTCGACTGGAACGAGCCCCAGCGTGTGCTGAGGGTCGACGTGCTGCAGGACAAGGCGCGCCAGCTCGGCATCACCTCCTCCGATATCGCCAGCGTACTGAACAGCACGGTCGGCGGCGACACCATCACGCAGGTGCGCGACGCCACCTATCTGATCAACGTCGTGGCGCGCTCACGCGATGCCGAACGCGGCTCGATCGGGACGCTGCAGAACTTGCAGTTGCCTACCGGCACCGGCGAGGCGATCCCGCTCGCGGCGGTGGCCAACTTCCGCTACGAGCTGGAGCAGCCGACGGTGTGGCGGCGTAACCGCATTCCGACGATCACCGTACGCGCCGGATTGGTCGGCGACACGCTGCCGGCGACCGTGGTCAATGAACTGAGGCCAGCCGTCGATGCCTTCATCGCCAAGCTGCCGCCGGGCTATTCGGTCGAGACCGCAGGCTCGGTCGAGGAGAGCGCTAAAAGCCAGGGACCGATCGCCGCCGTCGTGCCGCTGATGCTGTTCGTCATGGCGACCATCCTGATGGTGCAGTTGCAGAGCTTCCAGCGCCTGTTCCTGGTCGTTGCTGTCGCCCCGCTCGGCCTGATCGGTGTGGTGGCGGCACTCGTGCCTAGCGGCGCGCCGCTCGGCTTCGTCGCCATCCTCGGCGTGCTGGCGCTGATCGGCATCCTGATCCGCAACTCGGTCATCCTGATCGTGCAGATCGAGGATCTCGTCACCGAAGGCAAGGACCGCTGGGCGGCGGTGATCGAGGCGACCGAGCACCGCATGCGGCCGATTGCGCTGACGGCAGCGGCCGCGAGCCTCGCGCTGATCCCGATTGCGCGTGAGGTGTTCTGGGGACCGATGGCCTATGCCATGATGGGCGGCATCATCGCCGGCACCGCGATCACGCTGTTGTTCCTGCCGGCGCTCTACGTGGCGTGGTTCAGGATCAAGGAGCCGAAGCGGGGATTGGGGAGCGAGGGCGCGCACGGGGACGCGGTGCCGGAAGGCGGGGCAGCCTGAGGGCAAATTGCGAGTAGTGTCGCGTTCCTTCACGCCCCCCTCTGTCCTGCCGGACATCTCCCCCTCAAGGGGGGAGATTGGCGGTTTCAGTTGCCTCGCCAACCTTCCGCCGTTTGTAATTGGCGAAGCGGTTGCGCGAGTAATCTCCCCCCTTGAGGGGGAGATGGCCGGCAGGCCAGAGGGGGGCGCGACGGAACTCGACGTGGAAAGATCAGCTACGCCCGCACAAATCCTTCGCTCGCCCTGAGCAGATTGCGCGTATAGTCCTTCGTCACACGCCGCTCGACAAGGTCGTCCGCACTCAGATTCTCCACCGCCTCGCCGCTCTGCATCACCATCAACCGCCCGCACATATGCGTGATGATGGCGAGGTCGTGGCTGACCATCAGGAAGGTCAACTTGCGCCGCCGGCGGACCTCTTCCAAAAGGTTGAGCACCTCCGCCTGTACCGAGGCATCGAGTGCCGAGGTCGGCTCGTCGAGCAGCAGGATCGACGGTTCGAGGATGAGCGCGCGCGCGATCGCCACGCGCTGGCGCTGGCCGCCCGACAATTGATGCGAGTAGCGGAAGCGAAAACCGTTACCGAGGCCAACCTCGTCGAGTGCCCGCTGGATGCGCTTTTCGCCGTCGGCAAAACCATGGATGGCGAGCGGTTCCTGCAGCAGGCGATCGACGGTCTGGCGCGGGTGCAGCGAGCCGTACGGATCCTGGAAGACCATCTGCACTTCGCGGTAAAAGGCCTTGTCGCGGCGAGCACCAAGTTTTTTGCCGTTGACGGTGATGCTCCCCGACGCAACAGGCGCAAGGCCGGCGATGGCTCGTAGCAGCGTCGATTTCCCGGAGCCGGATTCGCCGACCAGGCCGAAGGATTCGCCCGGCTGCACGTCGAGGCTGACACCTTTCAGCGCGTGAAAGCGGTCGAAGATCACTCCCAGCCTGTCGACGGCAATCGCTGCTGTCATGCCGCCCACTCCGGCTTGCGGTCGAGCACCGGCAGCGGGTGACGGTCAGCGCCGATCTTGGGCATGCAGTTGAGCAGGCCGCGCGTATAGGGATGCTGGGCGCGGCCGAGTTCGGACGCCTTGAGCTGCTCGACCACCTTGCCGGCATACATGACGATGACGCGGTCGCAGAAGGACGAAACCAGGCGCAAATCGTGCGAGATGAAGATCAGCCCCATGCCGCGCTCGCTGACCAGCCGGTCGAGGATGCCGAGCACATCGAGCTGCACGGTGACGTCGAGCGCCGAGGTTGGCTCGTCGGCGATCATCATTTCCGGTCCGGCGATCAGCATCATGGCGATCATGGCGCGCTGGCCCATGCCGCCGGACACTTCATGCGGATGCAGGTCGAAGACGCGGGCCGGGTCGCGGATCTGCACCGCTTCCAGCATCGCCAGCGCGCGGTCGCGCGCCTCGGCCTTGCCGACTTTTTCGTGGGTGCGCAGCGTCTCGACGATCTGGCGGCCGATGCTCATCACCGGATCCAGCGAATATTTCGGATCCTGCAGGATCATGGCGATGCGTTTTCCGCGCAACGCACGGCGTTCGCGTGGCGAGACGCTGAGCAGGTCGATGCCGTCGAAGGCAAGCTTGTTCGCCGATATGCGGGCCTGCGGCGGCGTGAGCCCCATGATGGCGCGGCCGGTCTGCGACTTGCCCGAGCCGGACTCGCCGACAATGCCGAGCCGTTCGCGGCCAAGCGAGAAGGTGACGCCACGCACCGCCTCGACCAGCCCGGTGCGGGTCGGGAAGGTGACGCGCAGGTCCTCGACGTCGAGAAGCGTGCTCATTGGTCACCACTGCGCGGATCGAGCGCGTCGCGCAGGCCATCGCCAAGCAGGTTGAAGCCAAGGCTGACGATCAGGATGGCGAAGCCCGGTGCACCGGCCACCCACCACTGGTCGAGCACGAAGCGGCGGCCCGACGCGATCATGGTGCCCCATTCGGGCAGCGGCGGCTGCGCGCCGAGGCCAAGGAAGCCGAGACCGGCGGCGGTCAGGATGATACCGGCCATGTCGAGCGTCACCCGGATGATCAGCGAGGAGATGCAGAGCGGCATGATGTGGCGCAGCACGATGCGGAAGGGCGAGGCGCCCATCAATTGCACCGCCTTGATGTAATCGGAATTGCGCACGGTCAGCGTTTCCGCGCGGGCAATTCGAGCGTAGGGCGGCCAGGAGGTGATGGCGATGGCGAGCACCGCATTCTCGATTCCGGGGCCCAGGGCCGCGACAAAGGCCAACGCCAGAATCAGCTTGGGGAAAGCGAGGAAGATGTCGGTGATGCGCATCAGGATCGCATCGGTCCAGCCGCCGGCATAGCCGGCGACGGTGCCGACCAAGAGGCCGATCGGTGCGGCGATGATGGCAACCAGGATGACCACGTAGAGTGTCCAGCGCGAGCCGTAGAGAATGCGCGAGAGGATATCGCGGCCGAGATCGTCGGTACCGAACCAGTGCTCGGCGCTCGGCGCCAGCAGGCGCGAGCCCTTGAGGTCGCCGAATGTCGGCGAATAGGGCGCCAGCACGCCGGCAGTGGCGGCAACGACCAGCAAGGCAATGATGATGAGCAGGCCGAGAAACGCCAGCCGGTTGGCGGAAAAGCGCCGCCAAGCCACATAGGCGCGGCCGAGCCGTGCCTGCATGCGCGACGCCGGCCTCTCGCTGAGCAGCCAGTCGCGACGGGTCTGGATGGCGTCGGCGCTCATGCGGACTTCGTCCTCGGATCGAGCACGCGGTAGAGCAGGTCGGAGAGAAGGTTGATGCCGATGAACACCGAGCCGATGACGATGGTGCCGCCGAGCACTGCGTTCATGTCGGCGTTCTGCAGCGAATTGGTGATGTAGAGGCCGATACCTGGCCACGAGAACACGGTCTCGGTCAACACCGAGCCTTCGAGCAGCCCGGCGTAGGAGAGCGCAATCACCGTCACCATCGGCACGGCTGCGTTGCGCAGCGCATGGCCCCAGATGATGCGGGTTTCCGACAGGCCCTTGGCGCGGGCCGCGACGATGTATTCCTGGGCGAGCTCATTGAGCATGAACGAGCGCGTCATGCGGCTGATATAGGCGAGCGAGAAATAGCCGAGCAGCGAGGCCGGCAGGATGATGTGGCGGAAGGCGTCATAGAAGACGTCCCACTGCCCCTGCCACAGGGAATCCAGGAGATAGAAGCCGGTGATCGGCGTGAAGGTGTATTCGTAGACGACGTCGAGCCGGGCCGGAAACGCCACCCATTGCAGCTTGGCGTAGAACAGCACCAGCGCCAGCAGCCCAAGCCAGAAGATCGGCACGGAATAACCGATGAGGCCAATGATGCGCACGATCTGGTCGATGAGACTGCCACGCCTGACCGCGGCCAGCACGCCAAGTGGCACGCCGAACAATGCACCGATCAGCGTTCCCAGCGTCGCCAGTTCCGTCGTTGCCGGAAGGGCGCGGCGAATGTCGGTCATGACCGGATTGGTGGTCAGCACCGAGGTGCCGAAATCACCGTGTAGCGCGCTTCTCACATAGATGTAGAACTGCTCCACCAACGGCAGGTCGAGGCCCATCTCGCGGCGCGTGCGCTCGACGACATTGGCCGGCGCCCGATCGCCGAGCACCGCCAGCACCGGGTCGATCGGGATGACGCGGCCGATGAAGAAGGTGACCGCGAGCAGACCAAGATAGGTCGTGATCGCGATGACCAGGAAACGGCCGAGCGATGATGCAAGGGCGACGGCGCGGGCGCTGCGGCGCCCGCCCTCGTTTTCAATCGCGCTCATGCGGCGCGTCCGTCGGCGTTATTCCTTGGAAACCGGCCCGACGAAGTTGCTGTCGAAGCTCGGACCGAGCGCGAAGCCCTTGAGGTTCTTGCGCAGGCCCGCCACTTCCAGCTGCTGGTGGATGACGACGAAGGGGCTGGTGTCGAGGATCTTCTTCTCGAGATCCTTGTACATATCGGCGCGCTTGCCCGCATCCTTCTCGAGCAGCGCTGCTTCCGTCTGCTTGGTCAGGTCCGGAATGTCCCAGGCGTTGCGCCAGGCAAGCGTATGGGACTTGCCGGTATCCGAATTGTCCGGGTTCGAGGCAAAGGTCTGGGCGTTGGAGTTCGGATCGAAATAATCCTGGCCCCACTGGCCGATATAGATGTCGTGGTTACGGGCGCGGTACTTGGTCAGCGTCTGCTTGCCGTCGCCCGGAATGATCTCCAGCTTGATGCCGGCCTGGCCGAGCGTCTGCTGGATCGATTCCGCCATGCCGGTGGTCGGCTGGCCGGTGCGTACATCCATGGTTACGCTGAAGCCGTCGGGCAGACCGGCCTTGGCGAGCAATTCCTTGGCCTTGGCAACGTCGAGCTTGAACGGATTCTCGTCGAGTTCACCCAGCACGCCTTTCGGCAGGAAGGTCTGATGGATCTCGCCGATACCCTTGAGGATGGTCGAGCCCAAGGCATCATAGTCGACCAGATACTTGAACGCCTGGCGTACCTCGGGTTTGGCGAGGTTCGGGTTCTTCTGGTTGAGGCTGATGTAGTAGACCGTACCTTTTGGCGCGCTGGTCGATGTGAGATCGGCGTTCTTGGCAATGGCGTCGAGGTCGTTGGGCTCGAGGTTGCGGGCAACGTCGATGTCGCCGGCTTCGAGCGCCAGGCGCTGGGCCGAGCTTTCCTTCATGTTTCGATAGATGACGCGGGCAAGTTTGGCCTTTTCGCCGAAGTAATTGTCGTTGCGCTCCATGACGACGGCTTCGTTGGCGCGCCATTCGCGCAGCTTGAAGACGCCGGAGCCGGCGTAGCCGGTTTTCAGCCAGGCATTGCCGAAATCATCGTCCCATTTGTAGTCGGCACTCGGCGTGACCGCGGCGACATGTTCCTTGACCAGCTTGGCATCGACCACCGAAGCAACGGTTGCCGACAGGCAGTTCAAGACGAAGCTCGGTGCATAGGCCTTGTCGACTACAAACTGGAAGGTGGTGTCGTCGACCGCCTTGGCCTTCTCGGTGACGTTGTCCCCACTGATGCCGAACTGGCCGATGATGAAGGCCGGGCTCTTGTCCAGCTTGACGGCGCGCTCGAAGGAGTAGGCGACATCGGCCGCGGTGATCGGATTGCCCGAGGCGAATTTCAGGCCCGGCTTGAGCTTGAATGTGTAGGTCAGGCCGTCGTCGGAAACGGTCCAGCTTTCGGCGAGGTCGCCCTTGACCTTCGAGGTGTCGCTGAGGTCGAGACGGACGAGCAGATCATAGGTGTTGCCGGTGACCTCGGCGGTCGACAACTCGAACGCCTCGCCCGGATCCATGGAGATGATGTCGTCGATCGCGAAACCTTCGACCAGGGTGTCGGCGGGGGTGACCGCGCCCGCTGGCGCGCCGGCCAGAAGCAGCGCGGACATGGCGGCACCCGCGAGCAGGATGCGCGAGCGTAGAGCAAACTTTTCCATCATCATTGTGATTGTTCCCTGTTTTGTTGACCTGAGTTCCCGGCTCAGGATTGCAGTATTCTTTTCGGGGCCGACAATGGCCCTCTGCCCACTTACCGTCGTGGTTTTTGTCCAATTGGTCAACACCATATCCGGCGGCATTCTGGCCCGCAACGAGCATTTGCAAGACAGCGTATTGGACCAGAATGGGCTGGGGCGAGTCGATGCACGCGCCGGCTAATTGATGCCGCCAATCGGGAAAAATCTGCTAAATATCGGAGCTACTTCAGCGCCGCGACCAGATCGGCATCAGGAAAACAGGTGGCGGCGCGGCCGTTCTTGGCTTGCCACTTGCCGATCGACCGGCGGGTCTTGAAGCCGGGCAGGCCGTCGGCGCTGCCGACATCGTAGCCCTTGGCCTCCAGCGCCCGCTGCAAGGCGGCGATGTCCGACCGGTAGAGCCCGCCGACCGCGCCCCAGCTGCCGGCAAAATTGCTGTCGCCATGGGCGATGCGATCGGCGCCGTGGCCGATGAACAGCGCGTAGAGGTCGCTGGTGTTGTATTCCTTCAGCACGTAGAAATTGGGGGTGGCGATGAAGGCCGGCCCGCTGCGCCCAGCCGGCATCAGCAGGAAGCCTTCAGCTTTCAGCTCGCTCGCCGGAAACGGCTTGCCGCCAACGCGCTTGATGCCCATGTCAGCCCATTGCGAAATTGTCCTACCCTGGTCCGGACCCTCCAGCGAACAGGAGACCGTCTCCGGGACGGTCACCTCAAAACCCCAGCCACGCCCCCTCACCCAGCCATAGTGGACGAGGTAGTTGGCGATCGAGGCCAGCACGTCCGGCGTCGAATTCCATATGTCGACACGGCCATCGCCGTCGAAATCGACGGCATGCTTCAGGAACGAAGTCGGCATGAATTGCGGCTGGCCGAGCGCGCCGGCCCAGGATGACTTCATTGCGCCGACCGGGGCCAGGCCGCGCTCGACGATTTCCAGTGCGGCCAAAAGCTCGGTGCGAAAGAATTCCTTCTTGGTCGACATGAACGCCTTGGTGCCCAGCACCTCGAAGGCATCATAGGGCATTTTCGCCGCGCCGAAGCCGGTTTCACGGCCCCAGATCGCCAGCAGCACTTCGCCCGGCACGCCATAGCGCTTTTCGATGGCGGCCAGCGTGCGGGCATTGGTCGCTTCGCGCGCCCGACCGCCGGCCGTCACCGCACCGATGGTCTTCTCGGCGAAATAGGCGCCGGGTGAGCCGAATTCGGCCTGATGCTGTTTCTGCGGCGTGGTCGCCTTTTCGCCCGGCTTCACCAGGTCGGGCAGCTTCAGATTGGGCTTGATGCCATCGAAAGCGGCGTCGAAGGTTTTTTTGGAAATGCCTTTCGCCTTCGCTTCCGGCCACAGATCGTTCTGCAGCCAGGCGCGGAATTGGTCGTCGATTTTTGCAGCGGAGGCGGGGGCAGCCAACAGACCAAAAAGTGCTGCCAAGAAGACTGCAATTGCCAACCTTCGAGGTCGGCGTTCCTTCGTACCGGTGGGACGGCGTGCAATCGCCTGAAGAAAACCGCTCATCACAGACTCTTCTCCGCCAATTGCGTCAAAACGCCGTCCGCGAGCGAAGTGCGGCAGCCAGCGTGCCCTCGTCGAGATAGTCGAGCTCGCCGCCGACCGGTACGCCATGCGCAAGGCGTGTCACCTTGATGTCGAAGCCGGACAGCTGATCTGTGAGGTAGTGCGCGGTGGTCTGGCCCTCGATCGTCGCGTTGACGGCGAGGATGATCTCCTTGACCTCGCCGCCGGCGACGCGGTCGATCAGCGAGCGGGTGTTGAGCTGGTCGGGGCCGATACCGTCGAGCGGCGACAGCGTGCCGCCGAGCACGTGGTAGCGCACATTCATCGCTGCCGCCCGCTCCAGCGCCCATAGGTCGGAAACGTCTTCGACGACGATGATGGTGCCGGCGTCACGGCGCGGATCGATGCAGATCATGCATGGGTCCGACGTATCGACATTGCCGCAGGTCGAGCAGATGCGCACCTTGTCGGCAGCCTCGGCCATGGCGGCGGCGAGCGGCGACAACAGCTGCTCCTTCTTCTTGATCAGATGCAGTGCCGCACGCCTGGCCGAACGCGGCCCCAGCCCCGGCACCTTGGCCAGGAGCTGGATCAGACGTTCGATCTCCGGACCGGCGATTCGCTTGGACATCGCTCTGATCTAGGATTTTTCAGTGCGTTTTGGAACATCCCGCGTCTGCATGACCCGCCATATTGTCCTGGCGGGCCATGGAGTACGGATCAGTTGACCTCGAGCGGGCGGCTCTGGCTGGCGATCATCGCGCCGATGGCGTCAGTGTTCTCCGGCGTCGACTGGAATCCCATCGACGCCTCTTGCGGCGCGTTCGCAACGGAGGAAATGACCGGCTTGGCCAGAGTTCCGCCAAAACGGGCGGCATCCGGTTCCTCCATCGGTTCTTGCATCGCCACCACCGTCGGCTCGGCCGAGGTGCGCAGGGGTTTCGCGGTCGGCACCACGGCGGCGGTCACAAAGCTCTGTTGGGCAGGCGCGGATCGGATGGTTGCCGGCTTGGCCGGACGCACCGGCTCGGCGGAAGCAACAAGGATCACCGGTGCTGCCGGCTTCACGGGCGCCGCCGAGGCAATGGCGACCTGCGGCTCATCCGGCAGCGGCTGCCAGTTGCGGCCACGCTTCTCGTAGAAGGCATTGCCGCCGGCAACCATGGTGTAATGCATGTTCTTGTAAGGGAAACGCAGCCCGGCGGTGTGGAAATACATCGTGTTCTTCAGCTTGCCCTTGCGCTCGCCCTTGAGCACGGCGTCGGCGGCTTCCTCGACATCGGGCATGGCCCGCGAATTCATCGGCCGGGTCATGACGCCAGGCGCGAACTGCCCGGGCTCGCCCACCACCTCGCAGATAGTGCTGCCGTGGTTGCCGGAGCGCAACCGGTTCATGACCACCGTGCCGACCGCGATCATGCCGTCGCGGCTCGACCGGTTGGACTCGAAGAACATCGCCCGTTCCAGGCATTCCCTGTCCTTTGGCGTGTGACTGTAAGATCGGGAACTCAGGAAACTCGGGGTGATGGCGTCGGTCAGGCTGGCGACGGACATGCCGTGCGAGGTGGTCTGGCTGCAGGCAGCCAAAAACAAGGGTGAAATGACGGCGCCGAGCAACAGCGGCGTCTTCCATCGCATGGAAATCAAAAGGTAACCCTCACTTCGATGCCCGCCCCCAGGCTGCGGCAAGAATGAGACACTTTCAGGCAAAATGATGGCTAAAACGTTATTAGCGAGGCACTGTTGCCAAACTGGCACAGTTGCATGGCTTTATTCTGTCAACGCGCCGCAGCCATCGAGACCGGCTGACCAGGTTCGACCTCTTCGACTTTCTCCGAAAACAGGCCGCGCCTGAGGAAGAGCGCCAGTGCGTCCTTGGCGGTCGGCGCGATCTTTCCCGGCCAGTCGCTTTCGATGAATTCGGCCTTGGTGAAGTCTGGATTTGTCTCGCAGGCCGCCTCCAGGAATTCGGCGATCTCGAGCACGATCACACGCTCGTCCTTCGACAGCGCCGACGTGCCGGCCTCGATCGACGGGCGATGCACGTAGTCCTCGAACAGGTCGAAGTAGCCCCTGATGCCGACAAGATCGACGCCGGCGTCGCAATCGGCCAGGATTTCCAGGATCTCGTAGATCCTGCTGCGAACGCGCTGCTCGATCAGTCTTTCGGAGGGCTCTTCGATCATGGGCGTAGCGCCACCGAACGTTAGAAGGGCAGTTTCATTCCTGGCGGGATCGGCAGGCCGGCGGTCAGTGCCTTGGTCTTCTCCTGCATGATCTGCTCGACCTTGGTCTTGGCGTCGTTGTGGGCGGCGAGCACCAGGTCCTCCAGGATCTCGACATCATCCTCCTTGAACAGGGAGCGATCGATCTTCAGCGACTTCATCTCGAATTTTCCGGTCAGCGTCACGTTGACCAGGCCGCCGCCGGCCTGGCCGGATGCTTCCAGCGTGGCGATCTCGTCCTGCATGGCCTGGAACTTGGCCTGCATTTCCTTCGCCTTGCCCATCAGGCCCAGAAGATCTTTCATGGTCGCGTCCTTTGCGGATTCGTGGCTCTTGTCAGGTTTCGTCGTCGTCCGCTGGCGGCTCGACCGGCACTTCGGCCTCGGTCGTATCGGCTTCCGGCGAGTCGGGAATGCGCACGTCGATGATCTTGGCGCCGGGGAACCGCGCCAGAATGGCGGCGACCGTAGGATCGCTCTTGGCATCGAGGAAGGCGGTCTCGCGCTTGGTCGATTCCATTTCGGCGAGCGTCTGGCCGCCCTCTTCCTTCGACAGCGAGACCAGCCAGCTGCGGCCGGTCCAGGCGCGCAGTTTCGTCGTCAGGTCGTTGAGCAGCATCTTGGGCGCATCAGCGGTCAGACCGACGTCGATGCGGCCGGGCTCGATGCGAACGAGACGGATACAGCTCTTGACCAGCACCTTGAAGGCGATGTCACGCTGCGCGTCGGCAAGAGCAATGATGTCGGCCAGCGATTTCAGCGGAACCTGCGGCGTCTCCAGGACCGGTTGCGGGGGCGCGACGAAAGCGGCGGGCGCGGGCGTGACCTCGACCAGCCGCATGGTCTGCGCGCCGCCTGGCCCGGATGGCATGCGGGTCTGTGCAACCGCGCCGGCGCCGCCACCATTGCCGGAACCCGCGGGTGCGCCGTTGGGGCGCGACGCGCCATTTTGAACAGGCGCTGCGCCCTCAAGCGATCTCAACGCCTCGTCCAGCGTCGGCAGGTCAGCGGCGTGGGCCAGCCGGATCAGCACCATCTCGGCGGCGCTCACAGGCCGGTTGGAGGACTGCACCTCGGGGATGCCCTTGAGCAGCATCTGCCATGTCCGCGACAGCACCCTGACCGACAGTGTCCTGGCGAAATCCGCGCCGCGTTGCCGCTCGTCCTGCGACARCGCAGCGTCGTCGACAGCCGATGGCACGAAACGCAGCCGGGTGACGAGGTGGTTGAACTCGGCAAGATCGGTGAGCACGGCAGCCGGATCGGCACCGGTGTCGTACTGTGCGCGGAATTCCCCGAGAGCGGCGGCCACATCGCCCTTCATCACATGTTCGAACAGGTCGACGATGCGGGCACGGTCGGCCAGCCCCAGCATCGCCCGGACCGCGTCGGCGCTGACGGAGCCCGCGCCATGGGCGATCGCCTGGTCGAGGATGGAGAGCGAATCACGGGCCGACCCTTCGGCTGCGCGTGCGATCATTGCCAGCGCGTCGTCGTCGACCGAAATGCCTTCCTTGGCCGAGATCGAGGAGAGGTGCGCGACCAGCGCGCCGGCATCGATGCGCCTGAGGTCGAAGCGCTGGCAGCGCGACAGGACGGTGATCGGAACCTTGCGGATTTCGGTGGTGGCGAAGATGAATTTGACGTGCGGCGGCGGCTCTTCCAGCGTCTTCAGCAGGCCGTTGAAGGCCTGCGTGGAAAGCATGTGCACTTCGTCGATGATGTACACCTTGTAGCGGGCCGAGACCGGCGCATAGCGCACGCGCTCGATGATATCCCTGATGTCGTCGATGCCGGTGTGCGAAGCGGCATCCATCTCGATGACGTCGACATGGCGGCCTTCCATGATCGCCTGGCAATGCTCGCCCAGCACGGCAAGGTGGACCGAAGGTTGGTCTGTTGTCGGAGTTTTATAGTTCAGGGCCCGCGCCAGTATGCGCGCCGTCGTGGTCTTGCCGACACCGCGCACGCCCGTCAGCATCCAGGCCTGGGCAATGCGGCCGGTGGCAAAGGCGTTGGTGAGGGTGCGCACCATCGGCTCCTGGCCGACCAGCTCGGAGAAGTTCGAAGGACGGTACTTGCGCGCCAGCACCCGATAGGCAGCGGCCTTGTCCGTTCCCGAATTTCCGGCTTCGCTCATTCGCCCGTAAAGCTCCAAAGGGCCACGCCCGAAGGCGGCCTATTTCTGCGCATAGTCTCGCCCGCGCAGCAATGCGTCGTCAATGTCGCGAGAGGAGCCGATGAGGTGGGAGGCTGGAACAATGACCCGTTCCGGGCTCGTTAGGGCTGCTTCCTTCCGGACCTGACCCGGTTGGCGAGTGGATCGTCCACCACCAACCTCCCGCCGTCCATATCGGCAATTCGGCGATGAAATGCAAGGGCGCAGGCGAATCTGCATCACGAACCGCTGGGGATCAATGATTCGCTTGCAGCCCTGTTGCTGCCGCTCTAGCGTTTATGAGTTTGAGGAAACCAAGAAAAGCAAGGGAAACGCCGATGCTGCCGGGCCTTAAGGCCGGATTCACGCTGGATGCCCGGCTGGAGGCGGACAGCGAACAGTTGATGTGGCTTGGGCTGTGCGAATTGCGGGTGATGAACGACCGGCGCTGGCCATGGCTGCTGCTGGTGCCGCAGCGGCCGGGCGCGGAAGAAATCCACGACATGACGCCGCTCGACCAGGCAATGCTGACCTTCGAGACCAATATGGTGGCGCAGGCGCTGAAGAAGGCGACCGGCTGCACCAAGATCAACACCGGCGCGCTCGGCAACATCGTGCGCCAACTGCACATCCATGTCGTCGCGCGTTCAGAGGGCGATCCCGGCTGGCCAGGCCCGGTGTGGGGACACGGCCTGCGCGAGCCCTATCAGCGTTCCGACCTGCGCCGGTTTGCCCAAACGATAAGGGCGGCGCTATAAGCCTTCCCCGTGTCCATCCCAAAGCATCAGAGTCCGCATGAGCTTCCGCCTGTTTGACGCGCCGCTGCGCGAGCCGAGCCAGTTCGTCGGCTTTGCCGGCAACATCATCGACCGGCAATCCGAAAACCGCGCCGACGATTCCGTCGACAAGGCGCTGGCCGATCCGACGACGCGGCTGCTTCTGATGAATGGCGGCCGGCTCTATCTGAAGCTCGGGGGCAACGGTGGCCTCGACCCCTGGTTCGGCGCCGCCGAGAGCGAGCCGTTCAAGGTTTCCTTCGCCCACGGCGTCCTGCTCGGCTTTTCCGACCTGGGACCCGTGCTGGCGATACCAGCCGGCGTCGAGGCCGAACATTTGCCCGAGACCGTCAAGGCGATCGACTATCGTTCGGTCTACATGCAAGGGCTGATCGATGAGGCGGCCGCCGGCGCGATGGCGCAAGGCGCTGCCCTGCTCGCCTGGCATGCAAGCCATCGCTTCTGCAGCAAATGCGGCACCGAATCACAGATGCGGGCCGGCGGCTACAAACGGCATTGCCCAAATTGCGGCACGGAGCATTTTCCACGCACCGACCCGGTGGCGATCATGCTGACGGCGACGCGGGACAAATGCCTGCTCGGGCGCGGTCGGCATTTCGGGCCGGGCATGTATTCTGCCCTTGCCGGCTTCATCGAACCGGGCGAGACGATCGAAGCCGCGGTGCGCCGCGAAACGCTGGAGGAGGCTGGGATCCGGCTCGGCCGTGTCGTCTACCATGCCAGCCAGCCCTGGCCGTTTCCCTATTCGCTGATGATCGGCTGCTTCGGCGAGCCGCTCAACGACGACATCCAGGCCGACCTCAACGAGCTTGAAGACTGCCGCTGGTTTGCCCGCGACGAGGTGCGCTTGATGCTGACCAGGGAACATCCCGGCGATCTGGTCACGCCACCGAAAGGCGCCATTGCGCATCACCTCATCCGGGCCTGGGTGGACAGCGAGTAATGGCAGCCAATACCGAAAGACATTGCAGGAGCAGAAAATGATCCGTCACACCGTCGTCTTCACGCTGAAGCACCCGCCGCATTCGCTGGAGGAGAAGAGGTTCCTGGTCGACGCCAAGAAAGCCCTCTCGGCGATCAGGGGCGTTGCGCATTTCGAGCAATTGCGGCAGGTCAGCCCGAAGAACGATTACCGCTTCGGCTTCTCGATGGAGTTCGCCGACCAGGCCGCCTACAACAGATACAACGACCACCCCGACCACGTCGCCTTCGTGCGCGACCGCTGGGTGCCGGAGGTCGAGACCTTCATGGAGATCGACTATGTGCCGCTGGGCGCGGTGATTTAGTCAGCCACCTTCCACTGCTCGCGTGACTCACTGGCCGGATAGACGCCCAGGATCCGCACTTCGCGGGAGAAGAAACGAAGCTCGTCCAGCGCCAGCTTGACCAGCGGATCGTCGGGATGGCCCTCAATGTCGGCGTAAAACAGCGTCGCGGTGAACGCCCCCAACTGGTAGCTCTCCAGCTTGGTCATGTTGATGCCGTTGGTGGCGAAACCGCCCATTGCCTTGTAAAGCGCGGCCGGCACGTTGCGGACGCGGAAGATGAATGTCGTCATCATCTTGGTGTCGGCCGACGGGCGTTCGGCCCATTGCTTGTTCTTGGTCAGAACGACAAAGCGGGTGACGTTGGAATCGGTGTCCTCGACATTCTCCTCGATGATGTCGAGCCCGTAGAGCTCTGCCGCGAGCGCCGGGGCGAGCGACGCCATGCTGCGGTCCTTGACCTCCGAAACCAGCTTCGCCGAACCCGCCGTGTCACCGGCGACCACCGGCTTCCAGCCATTCTTGCGGATGTATTTGCGGCACTGGCCAAGCGCGTGGATGTGGCTGTGCACGGTCTTGATCTCGTTGCGTTTGACGCCGGGCAGCACCATCAGCTGGAAATGGATTGGCAGGAAATATTCGCCGACGATGTGCAGCCTTGATTCCGGCAACAGATGGTGGATGTCGGCGACGCGCCCGGCGATGGTGTTCTCGATCGGGATCATGGCGAGGTCGGCCTTGCCCGTCTCGACCGCGTTGAACGCATCCTCGAAGGTCGGGCACGGCAACGGCTCCATCGAGGGATAGACGTTGCGGCTGGCGGTGTCGGAATTGGCGCCCGGCTCGCCCTGGAAGGATATTCTGTTGGTCTTTTCAGGCATGCCCAAGTCTCGGTTCAAGGTGTCTCTGTTGGAAGGGATTGTTCAGTGCGAAAGGATGGTTCTGGCGCGTTCGAGGTCTTGCGGCGTGTCGACGCCAAGCGGCAATGATCGCACGATCTCGGCATCGATGCGCATGCCGGCTTCCAGCGCCCGCAGCTGTTCCAGTCGTTCGCGCCGTTCGAGTGGCGACGGCTTCAGCGCGACGAAGCGCTCGAGTGCCGCGCGCCGATAGGCGTAGAGGCCGACATGATGGTACAGCGCGCCCTCGCCCCATGGCGCGGTGGCGCGGGTGAAATAGAGCGCCCTCAGCCTGGTGCCGGAGAGCGGCGAGCCGACGATCTTGACGACGTTGGGATTGGTCTTTTCCTCGTCGCGGACGATCTCGACGCCGAGCGTGGCGATATCCACCGCCCTGTCCTCGAACGGCCTGAGGGACGCGGCGATGATTTCCGGGTCGATTGTCGGCAAATCGCCTTGCACATTGACGATCGTTTCGACCTTGCGTTCGGGATCAAGCGCGACCAGAGCCTCGTGGATGCGATCGGAGCCGGATTCGTGATCCATGCGCGTCATCACGGCCTCAAAACCATGCGCGCGCACCGCTTCCGCCACGCTTTGCGTGTCGGTCGCCACCACCACCCGGCCGAGGCCGGCCTCGGCCGCACGACGGGCGACATGGACGATCATCGGCGCGCCGGCGATGTCGGCCAGCGGCTTGCCTGGCAGGCGGGTCGAGGCCATGCGGGCCGGGATCAGGATCAGCGTGGACATGCGCGTTGCAAGGCGTCTCAAAAGGGGAAGGGAAAAGTGGCAAAAGGTCTCACTGGAAGCGCCCTTATAGGTGTTGCAACGCCGGAGCAAAAGACCTAGTTTCCGCCCGATTTGACCGCCTTAGCAGGGTGGGTCACGATACCGACGGACGGAGTGGACGGATCGGTCCGCCGGAAAAGGGAGCAAGGGGCGTATGGATTCCAACGAAGTCAACAAGCTGCTCGCCGGATTGCTCGGAACTGTTTTCGTGGTCTTCTCGGTTGGCCTTGTGTCGGATGCGCTGTTTGCCTCGCCGGCGCCGGAAAAGCCCGGCTTCGCCATCGAAGCCGCCGAACCTGTCGAAGGCGGCCCGGCCGCTCCGGCTGCCCAAGCCAAGCCGATTGCCGACCTTCTGGCGACCGCCAATGTCGAAGCGGGCGCTGCCGTGTTCAAGAAATGCCAGGCCTGCCATTCCGGTGAAAAGGGCGGCCCGAACAAAGTCGGCCCCGATCTGTGGGATCTCATCGACCGTCCGGTTGGCGAGCATGAAGGCTTTGCCTACTCGGCCGGCATGAAGGAATTCTCCAAGGGCGGCACCGAGAAGTGGACCTATGACAACATCAACCACTTCATCACCTCGCCGAAGAAATTCGTGAAGGGCACGGCCATGGGCTTTGCCGGCCTGCCCAAGGACGAGGACCGCGCCAACGTCATCGCCTATCTGCGCACGCTGTCCGACAATCCCAAGCCGCTGCCGGCGCCAGGGGCTGCCGCCGATGCGACCGCACCCGCCAAGCCTGCCGAAGCAGCCGCCCCGGCCAAGCCGGCCGAGGGTGCCGCTCCCGCCAAGCCGGCGGCTCCGGCCGCGCCAGCCCCCGCCGCCCCAGTTCCAGCCGCTCCGGCACCGGCGCCTGCCAAATAAACAAATTGTAACCTCAACGATCTTGAAAAAGCCGGGTTCAGCCCGGCTTTTTTGTTAGCAAGATCGCATATGCAGCGACAAAGCCGCGCATTGCGGTTTTCACGAGGAGCAAATCATCTAGATTGCCTTTGTGGAATGGACACGCAGCGCGAAGAGGACAGTGCATGACGGTTGGCCGAACGCTTCTCAAATCGTTGCTGGCGGCAGCCCTGCTGGCGGCGGGATTGCAAGTGACACAAGCCGACGAATGGCGCACCACCTCCTCGCTGATCGGCGAGTCCAAATACGGCGACAATTTTCAGCACTACGACTACGTCAACGCGAACGCGCCCAAGGGCGGCACGCTGAATTCGGTGGTGCCCGGCACCTATGACAGCTTCAACCCCTATATCGTCCAGGGATCGCCGGCCGCCGGACTGGTCGGATTCGGCGGCGGCCTGCTCTACGACACTCTGATGGAGCAGGCGACCGACGAAGGCAGCACCAGCCATCCGCTGATCGCCGATGCCTACAAATATCCGGCCGATTATTCCTCCGCGACCTACCGGCTCGACCCGCGCGCGAAATGGCATGACGGCCAGCCGATCACCGTCGACGACGTGATCTGGTCGTTCCAGGTGTTGAAGGCGAACAGCCCGCAATACAGCCGCTATTTCGAGAACGTCACCGATGCGGTCGCCGTCTCCGACCGCGAGGTCGAGTTCCATTTCAACCAGAAGGGCAACCGGGAACTGCCGAAGATCATCGGCGACCTTGCCGTGCTGCCGAAACACTGGTGGGAAGGCACCGATGCCAACGGCAAGAAGCGCGATGTAACCAAGCCGACGCTGGAAATTCCGCTCGGTTCGGCCGCTTACAAGATCGCCAGCTTCAAGCCCGGCTCGGAAATCATCTGGCAGCGCGTGCCCGACTACTGGGCAGCCAAACTGCCGGTGAAGATCGGCCGCGAGAATTTCGACACGCGACGCTACACCTATATACTCGACGACAACGCGGCCTGGCTGGCCTTCACCAAGGGCGGGCTGGAGGACATCAACCGCGAATACAGCTCGCGCAAATGGGCAACGGCTTACAATTTTCCTGCATTCAAAGCCGGTGATGTCGTCAAGAAGGACTTCCAGACCCAGGCGCCACAGGCGATGCAGGGTTTCGTCCTCAACCAGCGGCGGCCGCTGTTCCAGGACCGGCTGGTGCGTGAAGCGCTGACCATCCCGTTCGATTTCGAGAGCATGAACCGCACGCTTTTCTTCGGCTTCAACACCCGCACGTCGAGCTATTTCCAGGGCACCGAACTGGCATCGAGCGGCTTGCCGCAAGGCAAGGAACTGGAAATCCTGGAAAAATATCGCGACAAGCTGCCGCCCGAACTCTTCACCCAGGAATTCAAGCTGCCGGTCTACGATTCCCCGCAAGCGGAACGAAAGTACCTGAAACAGGCGGTTGATCTGTTCGCCAAGGCCGGCTGGGTGATCAAGGGCGGCAAGATGGTCAATGCCAAGACCGGAGCGCCGTTCAAGTTCGAAATTCTCGGCTGGAACGACACCGACCAGGTGATCGCCAGCCCCTATATCGACAATCTGCGCAAGATCGGTGTCGACGCCACGCTGCGCATCATCGACCAGACGCAGTACATCAACCGCGTCAACAATTTCGATTTCGATGTCGTCACGGGGCTTCTCCAGCAGTCGGATTCGCCGGGCAACGAGCAACGCGACTTCTGGACTTCGAAAGCCGCCAATGCGCCAGGGTCGCGCAATCTGATGGGCATCAAGGATCCGATCATCGACGCGCTGGTCGACCGCATCATCTTCGCCACCGATCGCGACGACCTTGTCGCCGCCACCCATGCGCTCGACCGTATCCTGTTGTGGAACTTCTACGTCGTACCGCAATATCACCGGTCTGCCGTCTGGCTGGCTTATTGGGACAAGTTCGGTTTTCCAGACAAGCAGCCCGCCTATGTCGGCGCCGATATCGATTCCTGGTGGATCGACCTCGATAAGGAAAAGGCGCTGGCGGCCAAGTACAAGGGCGGCAATTGATGGCGGTCCTTGCCCGCCGCGATTTCCTGGCATTGGGCGGTGCCGCCACCGCCGCCGCCCTGCTGCCCGGCCGAGCCTTCGCCACCGTCCCGACTGGCGTAAAACTGCACGGCCTGTCGGCTTTCGGCGATCTCAAATACAAGCCGGACTTCGCGCATTTCGACTACGTCAATCCGGACGCGCCCAAGGGCGGCCAGATGAATTTCGCGCCGCCCAACGCCACCTTGAATCAGAGCTTCCTGACTTTCAACACATTGAATTCCCTGGTGTTGAAAGGAGATTCACCGCCGCGAACGGAGCTTTGTTTCGATTCTCTGATGGCAAGCGCGCTCGATGAGCCGGATGCGGTCTATGGCCTGCTTGCCGAGTCCGTCACCTTGTCGCAAGACCGCAATGGCTTCCGTTTCAGCCTACGACCGCAAGCTCGCTTCAACGACGGTTCGCCGCTGACCGCTGAAGACGTTGCCTTCGCGTTGAAGCTCTACAAAGACCAAGGCCATCCAAACCTTTCCAAGGCGCTGCGGTATTTGACGGAAGCGGTCGCGGTCGATCCCACCACTCTAGACCTGACCTTCAACGGCGAGCAGTCGCCGCAGAACATCCTTGCGATCGTGGCAATGCCGATCGTGTCCAAGGCCTTTTATACGGCCAATCATTTCGATGCCTCGACGATGACACCGCCGCTCGGCTCGGGGCCTTACAAGATAGGGCGCGTGGTAGCCGGACAGACTGTCGAATATGACCGCGTCGCCGGCTATTGGGGTCGCGATGTCGCCGTGAACCGCGGACTGTACAATTTCGACCGCATCCGCATCGACTTCTATCTTGATCGGCAGGCGGCTTTCGAAGCCTTCAAGAAAGGCGACACGCATTTTCGCGAGGAATTCACCGCGCGGGTATGGGCGACCGGATACGACTTTCCGGCGCTGAAGGATGGCAAGATCGTCAAACGGGAATTTCCCGGTGAGAAGACGCCAGACATGCAGGGCGTGGCGTTGAATCAACGTCGTACGCAATTTCGCGACGAGCGGGTACGGCGGGCGATCGCCAGATGCTTCGATTTCGAATGGATGAAGCGGGCCCTGTTTTACGGCTCTTACGAGCGCTCTCAATCGAACTTCGAACGGTCGGATTATAAGGCCGAAGGTTCGCCCTCGCCTGCGGAATTGGCCCTGCTCGAGCCGTTCCGGGCCGAGTTGCCACCAGAGGTCTTTGGCGAAGCCGTGACGCAGCCTCTGTCCGACGGCTCGGGCCATGACCGCAAGCTCCTGGGCGAGGCTTCGAGATTGCTTGCGCAAGCCGGCTGGAAACGTGCGGGCAGTTTCGTCGTCAACGACAAGGGTGAGCGCCTGCAGGTTGAAATGCTGGCGGAGGATGACGGCATCGTTCGCATCTTCACCCCATGGTCCGAGAATATGAAGGCGATCGGGATCGACGCCTCTATCCGGCAAGTCGATTCGGCACAGTATGAACAGCGGCACAGTGATTTCGACTTCGATCTTACCGTGCTGCATTGGTCGATCGGAGCGACGCCGACTAACGACGGCCTGGAGATGCTCTATGATTCCCGAATGGCGAAAACGCCGGGGCAACGCAACTATCCGGGCACGGAAAGCAAGGCCATCGACGCGCTGATCGTCGCTGCCGGCAAGGCGCAAAGCCGAAACGAACTCGTCACCGCGCTCAGGGCGCTCGACCGGGTCTTGCGCGCACGGCTAGACTGGATTCCAACATACTATCTGGCGAATCACCGCGTCGCCTATTGGGACATGTTCGACTTCGTCGAGCAAAAGCCCGATTTCGGCTTTCCAGTCGAGACGCTGTGGTGGTTCGATAAGGGCAAGGCGGCAAAAATTGGCAAAGGCTGAGATGTTCGCTCAAGCAGGGCAAAAGACCTGATGGGCGCTTATATCCTGCGCCGCATCCTGTTGATGATCCCGACCCTGTTCGGCATCATGGCGATATCCTTCGCCGTCATCCAGTTCGCGCCGGGCGGCCCGGTCGAGCAGGTCATCGCCCGGCTGACCAACCAGGGCGGCAGCGATCGCCTCGGTGGCGGCGGTGGTGACGCGGTCGGTGGCGCCAATGTCGATGTCGCCGGTGATGTCAGCTCGAAATATCGCGGCGCCCAAGGCCTCGATCCGGAATTCATCAAGAAGCTGGAGAAGCAGTTCGGCTTCGACAAGCCGCCGCTCGAGCGCTTCGGCATGATGTTGTGGAATTATGCGCGCTTCGACTTCGGCGACAGCTATTTCCGCGATATTTCGGTGCTCAACCTGATCCTGGAAAAAATGCCGGTGTCGATCTCGATCGGGCTGTGGATCACGCTTCTGTCCTACCTGATCTCGATCCCGCTCGGCATCCGCAAGGCGGTCAAGGACGGCACGCCTTTCGACGTCTGGACCAGCGGCGTCGTCATTGTCGGCTATGCCATTCCGGGCTTCCTGTTCGGCATCATGCTGATGGTGCTGTTTGCCGGCGGATCGTTCTGGGACTGGTTTCCGCTGCGCGGCCTCACCTCCGACAATTGGGACCAGCTGTCCTGGTCCGGCAAGATCATCGACTATTTCTGGCACATGACCTTGCCGCTGACGGCGCTGGTGCTGTCGGCCTTCGCCACCACGACGCTGTTGACCAAGAACTCGTTCCTGGAAGAGATCCGCAAGCAGTATGTGGTGACGGCGCGCGCCAAGGGCCTGTCGGAGCGGCAGGTGCTCTACGGCCACGTCTTCCGCAACGCCATGCTGATCGTGATTGCCGGTTTTCCGGGCGCCTTCATCTCGGCCTTCTTCACCGGCTCGCTCCTGATCGAGAACATCTTTTCCCTCGATGGGCTCGGCCTGCTCGGCTTCAGGTCGGTGGTCGAGCGCGACTATCCGGTGGTGTTCGCCAATCTCTACATCTTCTCGCTACTCGGGCTGTTCGTCGGATTGCTGTCCGACCTGCTCTACACCTGGGTCGATCCGCGCATCGATTTCGAGCGGAGAGACGTCTGATGTCGGACACAACTGCGACTACGGAGGCCGCACCGGAGCGGATCGCGCGACCGTTCCTGTCGCCGCTCAACAAGCGCCGCCTGCAGAATTTCAGAGCGAACCGGCGCGGCTACTGGTCGCTGTGGATCTTCCTCGTCCTGTTCGTGCTCTCGCTGTTTGCCGAATTCATCGCCAACGACAAGCCGATCATCGCCTCCTACAAGGGCGAAATCCTGTTTCCGGTGCTGGTCGCCTACCCCGAGGAAAAGTTTGGCGGCTTCTACGCTGTCACCGACTATCGCGACCCGGTCATCCAGGACGAGATCAACGCCAATGGCTGGATGATCTGGCCGCCGGTGCGCTACTCCTACCAGACCGTCAACAACGCCATTCCGGAGGCGGCACCGGCCAAGCCGTCCTGGCAATATGACGCCAAGGCGCGCTGCAGCCAGTATCCGCAAGGGGCGGCCGATCCGGCCTGCATCGTCGGCAACTGGAACTGGCTCGGCACCGACGACCAGGCGCGCGACGTGCTGGCGCGCGTCATCTACGGCTTCCGCATTTCGGTGCTGTTCGGCCTGATCCTGACCGCCGGCTCGGCCCTGATCGGCGTCGCGGCCGGCGCCGTGCAGGGTTATTTCGGCGGCTGGACCGATCTCCTGTTCCAACGTTTCATCGAAATCTGGTCGGCGATCCCGGTGCTCTATCTCCTGCTCATCGTCGCCGCCATCCTGCCGCCGGGCTTCTTCATCCTGCTCGGCCTGATGCTGTTGTTCTCCTGGGTGGCGCTGGTCGGCGTGGTGCGGGCCGAGTTCCTACGCGCCCGCAATTTCGAATATGTCAACGCCGCCCGCGCGCTCGGCGTACCCAACCGCACCATCATGTTCCGGCATTTGCTGCCCAACGCCATGGTGGCGACATTGACCTTCATGCCCTTCCTGCTCTCGGGCTCGATCTCGACGCTGACCTCGCTCGACTACCTCGGCTTCGGCCTGCCGCCGGGGTCCGCCTCGCTCGGTGAGTTGCTGAAGCAGGCGCAGCGCAACCTCAATGCGCCGTGGCTCGGCATTTCCGGCTTCGTCGTTATTTCGCTGATGCTGTCGCTGCTGGTGTTCGTCGGTGAGGCGACGCGCGACGCCTTCGATCCGCGCAAGACGTTCCGATGAGCGAAGCACCCCTGCTCAGCGTACAAGACCTCAGCGTCGCCTTTGCGCAAGGTGGACAGCAGTCGCTGGCCGTCGACCACATCTCGTTCGATATCGCCAAGGGCGAGACGGTGGCGCTGGTCGGCGAATCCGGCTCCGGCAAATCGGTGTCGGCGCTGTCGGTGCTGAAGCTGTTGCCCTATCCCAGTGCCAGCCATCCGTCGGGAAAGATCCTGTTCCAGGGCGCCGACCTGCTTGCCATGAGCGAGAAGCAGTTGCGGCAGGTGCGCGGCAACAAGATCACCATGATCTTCCAGGAGCCGATGACTTCACTCAATCCGCTGCACACGATCGAGCAGCAGATCGTCGAAATCCTGAAGCTGCATCAGGGCATGGCCGACCGCCCGGCCAAAGCCCGCACGCTGGCCCTGCTCAACGAGGTCGGCATCCGCGATCCGCAAAAGCGCCTCGATGCCTATCCGCACCAGCTGTCCGGCGGCCAGCGTCAGCGCGTGATGATCGCCATGGCGCTGGCCAACGAACCGGAACTGCTGATCGCCGACGAGCCGACGACGGCACTCGACGTCACCGTGCAGGCGCAGATCCTCGAATTGCTGGCCGGGCTGAAAAGCCGCAAAGGCATGTCGATGCTTTTCATTACCCACGATCTCGGCATCGTGCGCAAGATCGCCGACCGGGTCTGCGTGATGACCAAGGGCAAGATCGTCGAGACCGGCCCGACCAAGGACATCTTTGCCAACCCGCAACACCCCTATACGCGCCATCTGCTGGCCGCCGAGCCGAAAGGCAAGCCGCCGGCGGCCAACGCCGCCGCCAAGCCCGTCATGACCGGCAAGGACATCAAGGTCTGGTTTCCGATCAAGCAGGGCTTCTTCCGGCGCACCGTCGACAATGTGAAGGCGGTCGACGGCATCGATGTCACCGTGCGTGCCGGACAGACGCTTGGCGTGGTCGGCGAATCCGGCTCCGGCAAGACGACGCTCGGCCTGGCGCTGGCGCGGATGATCTCGTCGACCGGGAGCATCCAGTTCAACGGGCGCGACATCAACCAGCTCTCCTTCAACGCCATGCGGCCGCTGCGGCGCGAATTGCAGATCGTCTTCCAGGACCCGTTCGGCTCGCTCAGCCCGCGCATGTCGATCGCTGAGATCATCGAGGAAGGCCTGAAGATCCACGAACCGAAACTGTCGCCCGACCAGCGCGACGCGCGCGTCGCCGACGTGCTGAAGGAAGTGGGGCTCGATCCCGCTACCCGCAACCGCTACCCGCACGAGTTTTCCGGCGGCCAGCGCCAGCGTGTCGCCATTGCGCGCGCCATGGTGCTCAACCCACGCTTCGTCATGCTGGACGAGCCGACATCGGCGCTCGACATGAGCGTGCAGGCGCAGGTCGTCGACCTGTTGCGCAGCCTGCAGGCCAAGCACGACCTCGCCTATCTTTTCATCAGCCACGACCTCAAGGTCATCCGGGCGCTGGCCAACGACGTCATCGTCATGCGCAACGGCAGGATCGTCGAAGCCGGCCCTTCCGAACAGATTTTTGGAAATCCGCAAACCGACTATACTCGGGCGCTGATCTCGGCCGCCTTCAAGATAGAGACGGCGCCGGTCGGCATCGTCAGCGAATAGCCTGGACAACGGGCACGCATAACAGGGAAACTCCATTGATGGAAAAAGGCCGCATCCTGCTTGCCGTCACCGGCTTTCATCCGCAGCGCTGGCGCGAGCTCTTGTCGGCCGAGCGCGAGGTGGTGCTGGAGCCGGACGGCGCCAGCGACCCGTCGATCACCTATGCGGTGGTGTGGAAGCAGAAGCCGAACATTCTGGCATCGCTGCCCAATCTGCGCGCCATCTTCTCGATCGGTGCCGGCGTCGACCATATCTTCGCCGACCCGGGCCTGCCGGATGTGCCGATCGTCAAGGTCGTCGCCGACAACCTCACCCAGTACATGACCGAATATGTCGTCTGGCGGGTGCTCGATCATCATCGCCACGGCCTGCTCTACCGGTCGCAGCAGCCAAAAAAAATCTGGCACGAGCCGCAGCAGCGGCCGGCCAGCGACATTTCGGTCGGCATCATGGGCCTCGGCAATCTCGGCCGCGCCGCCGCCTCGGTGCTTTTGTCGCTCGGCTTTGCCGTCAATGGCTGGTCACGCAGCGAGCGGCCGATGAAAGGCGTAGCGACCTACTCCGGCGAGGCTGGACTGATCCCCTTCCTCAAGGCGACCGATATTCTGGTGGTGCTTTTGCCGCTGACCCCGGACACGCATGGCATCATCAATTACGGCGTGCTGAAGGAACTGAGGAAGCGCAACGGCCTCGGTGGCTCGGTGCTGATCAATGCCGGACGTGGCCGCCTGCAGAAGGACGCCGACATCGTGCGGGCACTGGATGACGGCACGCTAAAGGAGGCGAGCCTCGATGTGTTCGAAGTCGAACCGCTGCCGAAGACCAGCCCGCTGTGGGGACATCCAAAAGTGTTCGTGACGCCGCATTCGGCGGCGACCTCCGATCCTGTCCACCTGGCCCCGATCATGCTGCGCCAGATGGACGCTTTCGAACGCGGCGAAAAGCTCGACAATCTGGTCGACCGTAAAGCGGGGTATTAAGCAATTCCAGGAAATGCGTGAAACGGTTTTCCCGGGAAAAGCGGGTAGCGTTTTCCCTCAGGGAATTGCGTCAAAGCATAGAGAGCGGCGCCTGCCCGATCCTAGCCAGGCAGCAGTTTCTTCTGCTGGTCTGGCTTGCCGCAATCGCGACGATCGATCGACCGGTTCATGGCATCCATCTCGCCGGTCGCCTTGTCGGCGTCTTGCTTGGCCTTGGAGCGCACATCCGGCATGAACGGGCCGAAGCCCATCGCCGGATTGGAGAAGGTGGGCTTCGCCTTCGTCGACAAATTGTGCTGCTGTGCCAGCGCGTTGCGCTGCGCCAGCAGCTGGCCGCAGGGCACGCTGTCATACTGCAGGGAGGACTGGATGTCGGCGTCCTGCCTCTCGGCCATCGAACTGCCCGCGCAGCCGGCGGTCACCAGGCAAGATGCCAAGACAATCATGTTCCAGCGCATCGATTCCGCTCCTCCTGATATCCCGCCTTGATGCGACCAGATCGCAAATATCAGACGCGCATGCAAATCAGACTTTTTCGCAGCACGGATTATCTGCGGGCGCGACTGGAGGGGATCGCAGCCTCGTCCGCCGGTAGCTTGCCTGCCACAACGACCAACCCGTTGACGGGTTCCCGGCGGTCCTGCCGGATCACGGTCGTTTCCAGCGACAGGATCGAAAACCCGTTGGCAGCCAGGATTTCACGCACATAATGTTCCGAATGCGCGTAGCGGCGCGATGGCAGCAACACAAAATCGCCATTGCCAATCAGGCTCTCGACGGAAAAGGCGAACAGGCCATCGCCGGCAAGCAAGCCGGCAACCGTCTTCACCACGCCGTCGAGCGCGCCGACATAGATGAAGACGTCGGCCACCGCCGCCAGATCGGCTTTCGGGCCGGCATAGGAAAAATCCAGCAGATCGGCCTTGGCGAGGAAATCGTAGATGCCCTTGGCCCGCGCCTGCTTCAGCATCCTGGCCGAAATGTCATACCCCTCCAGCCGATCGGCGATCGGCCGCAGCCTCTGCCCCATCAGCCCGGTGCCGCAGCCGAGATCGAGCGCCAGCGGGAAGCGGCCCGGCCTTGTCGACCGAATGGCCCGATCGAGCAATTCGGGCAGCCGATACCCCAGCCTGTCGACCAGTGATTCCTCGAAGCTGTCGGCATAGTGGTCGAACAGCGTCTCGACGAAGGCGCTGGGCAGCGCGCCGGTCTCCGGCGCCTTGCCGATCAACTGCAGGTTCAGTGCGGCGCCTTGACGATCCGTCGGATCGAGTTGCAGCGACATCGTCCATGCCTGGGCGGCGAGGTCCGGCGCACCGGCAGCCTGCTGCATCTCGCCGAGGCGAAACCAGCCCATCGCCCATTGCGGCTTCAGTTCCAGGGCACCGAGCAGCAATTCCGCCGCCGCGGCATGATCGCCGTCCGCATGCAGCATCTCGGCATAATCGGCACGACGATCGGCGTTCAAGTCGCCGGACGAGGCCTGAAGCGGTTTCATGGCAATGGGGTCCTGGGCGATGGATCCTGTTGGCGGATGGAGCCGGCGGTGCTGTATGCGGGAGTCAGCAGTCACTTACAACAGGCTTCCCGCAGCGGAATTATATCCTATCTTGGGGATCATGCGCGCCTCAGACCTGCTCCATCCCCGGCCCGAGGGCCTCTATTGCCCGCCAGGCGATTTCTTCATCGACCCGGTGCGGCCGGTGAACCGGGCGCTGATCACGCATGGTCATTCCGATCATGCGCGTTCCGGCCACCGCTCGGTGCTGGCCACGCAGCAGACGCTCGACATCATGGGCCTGCGCTATGGCGAGGATTTTGCCGACACAACGCAAGCAGCACAGCTCGGCGAGACGATTGTCCTCGATGGTGTCAGCATCAGCTTCCATCCAGCCGGCCATGTGCTTGGCTCGGCGCAGATCGCCGTCGAGCACCAGGGCACGCGCATCGTCGCTTCCGGCGACTACAAGCGGCAGAAAGACGCGACCTGCGCGCCGTTCGAGCCGATCGCGTGCGATGTGTTCATCACCGAGGCAACTTTCGGCCTGCCGGTGTTTCGCCATCCACCCGACACGGAAGAGATCGCCCGCCTGCTGAAATCGGCGACGCAGTTTCCCGATCGCTCGCATCTGGTCGGCGCCTATGCGCTGGGAAAGGCGCAGCGGGTGATGCGGCTGTTGCGCGACGCCGGCTACGACCGGCCGATCTACATCCATGGCGCGCTGGCCAGGCTCAGCGAATATTATCAGAGCCAGGGCATCGAGCTCGGAACGCTAGAACCGGCTACCGTGGAGGGCGGCAAGCAGGATTTCGCGGGCGCCATCGTGGTCGGTCCGCCTTCGGCTTTCGCCGACCGCTGGGCGCGGCGCTTTCCCGATCCGATCTCGTGCTTTGCCTCAGGCTGGATGCGCATCCGCCAACGTGCCAAGCAAGGCGGCGTCGAACTGCCGCTGATCATCTCGGACCACGCCGACTGGGACGAACTGACCGCCACCATCAAGGAGACCGGAGCCGAGGAGATCTGGGTGACGCATGGCCGCGAGGAAGCGCTGGTGCGCTGGTGCGAACTCGAAGGCATCGCCGCACGACCGCTGCATCTGGTCGGCTACGAGGACGAGGGCGATTGAGGGCATGAACCGCTTCGCCGAACTTCTCGATCGCCTGGTGCTGACGCCGTCGCGCAACGGCAAGTTGACGCTGCTGACCGACTATTTCCGCAGCGTGGGGGATCCCGACCGTGGCCTGGCGCTGGCTGCCATCACCGGCGATCTCAACATCGCCGCGGTCAAGCCGGCGATGCTGCGCACCCTGGTCACCGAGCGCATGGACCCGGTGCTGTTCGGCTATTCCTACGACTATGTCGGCGACCTTGCCGAAACGGTGTCGCTGGTCTGGCCGCAAACGCCCGGAAACATCCCGAACCGCGAGCCGACGCTCGGCGAAGTCGTCGCCAGGCTGCAGGCGGCAAGCCGCTCCGACGGACCGAAGGTGCTGTCCGGACTGCTCGACAGCGCCGGCATCTCGGCGCGCTTTGCCATCATCAAGCTGGTCACCGGCGGCCTGCGCATCGGCGTGTCGGCGCGGCTGGCCAAACAGGCGCTGGCGGATTTCGGCAAGGTCGATGTCACCGAGATCGAGGAGCTTTGGCATGGGCTGTCGCCGCCTTATACGGCGCTGTTCGCCTGGCTGGAAGGCAAGGCCGAAAAACCCAGGAATACGGCGATGGCCCTGTTTCGCCCGGTCATGCTGTCGAACCCGGTCGGCGACGGCGATCTCGAAAAGCTCGACCCCGCGGACTATGCGGCCGAATGGAAATGGGACGGCATCCGCGTCCAGGCGGTGGCCGAAGGCGGTATCCGCCGGCTCTATTCGCGCACCGGTGACGATGTCTCCGGCGCCTTTCCGGACCTCGCCGATGCCATGCATTTCTCCGCAACGCTGGACGGCGAACTGCTGGTCGGCGATCCCCGGCTGGCGACCGGCACCTTCTCGGACCTGCAGCAAAGGCTGAACCGCAAGACGGTGACGCCGAAGATGCAGCAGCAATTTCCAGCCTTCATGCGCTGCTACGACGTGCTGCAGATCGGCGACGAGGATTTGCGCGCACTGCCGTTTCGTGAGCGGCGCGGCCGCCTGGAAACCTTTGTCGGAACGCTCGACCCGAGCCGTTTCGATCTTTCGCCGTTTGTCGACTTCGCCGACTGGCAGGCGCTGGAGGAGCTGCGCCGGGCACCGCCGCATCCGATAATCGAGGGCGTCATGCTGAAGCGCTGGGACTCGCCCTATGTCGCCGGGCGGCCGAAAGGCCCGTGGTTCAAATGGAAGCGCGATCCGCACACGGTGGATGCCGTGCTGATGTACGCGCAGCGCGGCCATGGCAAGCGATCGAGCTTCTACTCGGACTACACGTTCGGCGTCTGGTCCGGCGGGGAAGGCGAGGAGGAACTGGTGCCGGTCGGCAAGGCCTATTTCGGCTTCACCGACGAAGAGCTGAAGCAGATCGACAAATATGTCCGCGACAATACCGTCGAGCGTTTCGGGCCTGTGCGCTCGGTGCGGGCCGACCGCGACAACGGCCTGGTGCTGGAAGTCGCCTTCGAAGGCCTCAACCGCTCGACCCGGCACAAATCCGGCGTCGCCATGCGCTTTCCCCGCATTTCGCGGCTGCGCTGGGACAAGCCGGCCAACGAGGCCGACCGCATCGAGACGCTGCAGGCGCTGCTCGATCGCTAAGTCGCTTGTCCTGCATGGATGCGCTTACGGCTCGACCGAGACCCGGATTTCGTAGATGTCCGCCGCCTTGCCCTGTTTGTCGAAGTCGGAATTGACGGCGATCGTGCCGGCCGAGCCCGGGTGCTTCTTGGGAAACTGCACGTCGAACAGGTATTCGTTCTGCTGCTGGCCGACCGCGTAGCGCTTGCGGCCGCAGTCGCCCAGTTCGCCGAAGTTGCAGTCGACGGAAATCTGCGTCTCCTTGCCTTCTTCGGAGCGTGCAATGATGTCGAACACGGCATGCTTGCCCGCGAGCTGTTCCAGCACGCCTTGCCCGACATCGAAGCTGATCGCCGAACCGGAGGCTCCGGAACGGATGCGCAGGAACGACCCGGTGTCGTCCTTCATCACTTCGGCCTTGGCATCCGACGGGGCGCTGACATGCGACGCGTCGGTTGGCGAAAACACGTTGATCCAGTCGCGCGACTGGTCCGCGGCACCGGGCTTTGCTGGGCCGGTGTCGCCATCGGCCGGTGTGAAGTCGTCGTCGTTGACGGTCGGCGGCGCTTCGGGCGGAGCGGTGTCGAGCTGCGCCTGTGTCTTGAACACACCGGTCTGCACGGCGAAGAACAGGCCGATACCGACAGCGGCAAGCAGAGTCACGGTCAGGAAGATGGCGGTCAGCGGCAGGCGACGCCCCCTTATGCGCCGTTCATCGCGATCGGGCGCCACTTCCGTCGCGGCCTCGGCCGAGTCGGGAGCAGACATGTCGATGGCTGGCGCGCCGGGAAGGCCGGCGTCCGGCATGATGTCGGGAACGACTGGCAGCACACGCGAGCGAGGCGCATCGGAGGCGGATTGCACGGGCTCGTCAACGACAACGACGGGTGATGCCGGTTGCCCGGTCTCAACCGCAGGAGCGGGGTCCGCAGCCACCTCGACCGCAGGAGCCGGGTCCCCGCCAAGTTCGACCGTCGGCGCATCGCCCTGCGGGCCGACATCCGGCACCGCCGGCAGATACTCGGATTCGATTTCGGTGATTTTCGCCTGTATCGCCTTGCGGCGCTTGATGGCGACTTCCACCGTCACGTCGGGATTGGCCTGGAGCGCACGGTCGAGCGCGGCAAAAGCCGATCTATAGACCCTTTCGCGGAACGCGCGGTCCTCGGCGTTGCCTTTCTCGAAGGCATTCCGGATCGCCTTTTCGATTGCGTCCAAGCGGATCCCTCTGCACGTTTGCCCAAACCTTGCCATGATCGTTAGCCGCAGGCGACCAATCAATCAACGGGCGAGCGGTGCATTCTGCCTTGTCAGGGTGTGCAAAGTCCATTCCGACGCTGTTCCGGCAACGAAATCAGCGTGTTTCATCAATTTTCACCAGCAGGAGGGTGCGAACCGCGCGAGCCTGACTCGGCGACCGATTGGCGAGCAACGCGGCGGACGGCTTTCGACGGCCTCGCATGAATTGCCAAGTCGCATCTTGAATTCGCCGCCGGTTGAGTCTATCACCCCCGCATCTTGGAGGCTCTGGCCTCCCGGGCCGCTTTAGCTCAGTTGGTAGAGCACATCATTCGTAATGATGGGGTCAGGTGTTCGAGTCACCTAAGCGGCACCATTCCTTCAAGCAGCAATCAATGGCGCCGTCACTGGGCCGAGCCTCGGCTCCGGCCGTTCGCTGCTTTTGTCGGACAGGTAAGTGAGGATGGAGGCCTCGCCTCGGGATCGAACCGAGGCTTCAGAGATTTGCAGTCTCCAGCGTAGCCGCTCCGCCACGAGGCCATCGCTGTCCAAGTAGCAGCCTAATATTTACGGAAAGGTTAAGGCCGAACCGCCGCTGGAGCAACGGCTTGCAGCGCCGGCGAGGCATATCGGCCATTGTCGAGGCCCCGGTTTGGTGTGAAACTCTAAGCCTCTGAATGGAGGTCGAAAATGCCCAACAATTTCAAGACCGGAGACGTCGTCAGGCTGAAGTCCGGAGGCCCGAAAATGACCATAAGCGACGGCGCGGCCTCGGGCATATTCATGTGCCATTGGTTCAACCGCGAGGGTGACGTGTGGACCCCGCAACATGCCGGCTTCAAGCCAGACCAGCTGGTCGCGGCCGACCAATCAGACTAGGTCCCTGCCGACGCGGTTTTGCTTGCTTGAACCGGCGCCAAACCTGGCACGGGTTCACGTCCAGCGCTGAGGCGCCGGGTTTGGCACGTCAATGCGGCCATCGACGGAGCCCTTGCATCCAGGAAATGCGTCCGAAACAAGATTGCGCGACCGACGGATTTCCGCCGTCGCGGCGTTTAACGGTTGAAGCGTGACCTCGGCTCAAGCCGTGGCCACGCGCCACCGGAGACGCCAACGCATGATACGCCGTTCGATACTTGCCGCTGCCTTGAGCCTGCTGACCGTAGCGGCTCTCGCCCAGACAGCGACGCAGCCGCCTGCCGCGACGCCGCCGGTTGCCGCAACAGCCATGCCAAAGGCCAGGTCCGACATCACGCTGGCCAAATTCCAGAAGCGGCGCGAAAAGGCGATCATGGCTGCCGACACGGATGGCGACGGCAAGATCAGCCTGCTGGAATGGGAAGCCTTTCAAGCCAAGCGCAACATCAAGGGCGACCCCGTCAAATCCTTCGCGCGTCTCGATTCCAACCATGACGGCTTCATCGATCGCGCCGAACTCGATGCCTTCTTTGCCAAGCGCTTTGCCAGGCTCGACAAGAATTCCGACGGCGTCCTGACGGCCGACGAACTGCCGGGCCACAAAACCGCTCCCAAGCAGGAGCAATGACCAAGAGGCAATGACGTGCGATGAACATCGGGAGTGCGCCGGCTGATGAGCGCCGATCCGGACGAGGAGCTGGTTCGCCGCGTCGGCGCCGGCGATCCGGCAGCCGTGCAGACGCTCATCGCGCGCAAACTGCCGCGCATCCTGGCGCTTGCGGTGCGCATGCTCGGCGATGCTGCGGAGGCGGAGGATGTCGCGCAGGAGACCTTCGTGCGGATCTGGCGCCATGCCTCGGGCTGGCGGCGCGGCAATGCGCGCTTCGACAGCTGGATCCACCGGGTGACGCTGAACCTCTGCTACGACCGGCTGCGCCGCAAGCGCGAATGGGTGACCGACGACCTGCCGGAGATGGTCGATCCCGCGGCCCTTCCCGATGCCCATCCGCAGGACGACGCGCAGCGGGTAGAGCGGGCGCTGCAACGCATAGCGCCGCGCCAGCGCGAAGCGATCGTCCTGGTCTATTACCAGGAGATGTCCAACGTCGAGGCAGCAGCGACCCTGGAGATCAGCGTCGACGCCCTGGAGAGCCTGCTTTCGCGCGGCCGGCGGTCGCTGCAGACGATCCTGGCCAGGGATGGCGCCGATGAGTGAGAACCGGGCAAGCGGCACCGATGGGCAAGGGGGAGACCATGGCTGAAGGGTCCAGGAACGAACCGGCAATGGATGCCACGCGCTTTGCGGCCCTGGCAGAGGCCTATGGCAGTGACTTGCGGCGATGGCCGGAGGCTGAACGGGTGGCCGCCGCGATCTTTGCGCCGAGCGAGACTGGCCAGGCCATTTTGCAGCATGCCAGGAGACTTGACGCCCTGCTGGACGGCTACCGCGTCGGCGCGCCCGACAAGGCCCTGCACGGCAGCATCGTCCAGGCCGCCGGCCGGTACCTCGCCCAACGCCGGCGCCAGCGGTTCTGGTGGCTCGGACTGGGGCTTGCCGGCATTGGCCTGGCCGGCGCTGTGGCCGGATTGGCCCTGGTGAGCATCGTCACGCCCGAGGTCCAGCCGGACCACTATGTGCTGGACGCCAATGCGACGGCGTTCGGCGACGCCAGCCCGGACCGCGACGCGATCGAGGAAGACCTATGAGCATGAGCCGAAACCTTGTCACCCTGTCGGTGGTGCTCAACGTCTTCCTGGCCGGGGCGCTTGCCGGCGGGGCCGTCTGGATAAGAAGCGGCAAGTCAGGTCAGGGTTACTCATTGGAGACGGCCGGTGGCCGGCTTCCCGAGCAGGATCGCTCGGTGTTCCGCGAGGCGTTGCGCGACGTTCGCCGCGAATCCCGTCAGGTCATCCTCGACGGCCAGCAAGCCAGGCGCGAGGCGGCAGACCTGCTGCGACAGCCGGTTCTGGACGCGACGGCCCTGTCGGCGGCGCTGGAGCGGGCGCGCAATGCCGACGTCACCGTGCGCATGCGGCTTGAGCAGCGTATCGTCGAGTTCGCGGCGGCAACTTCCGCCGAGGGCCGCCGCGTGCTGGCGGAAGGGCTCACCAGACGCGCTGGGTCGCAACTGTCGGCGGTGCCAAAAAAATCGCCGTGACGACCGACGGAAAGCGCCGACGACGCCGTTTAACAGGAGAAGGGCAGGACCTGCCGGACCATGTGCGTGCAGGTTTTCAACCTCGGACACTTCGGAGTATGGCCATGAATTATTTGACAAAATACGTGCTCACCGCGGCTCTCGCCGTGACCGGAACGGTTGCGACGGCTGCGGCATCCTCGGCGATGCCAATGGCGCCGCTTGCCGCGCCGGCGCTGGTCGAGCATGCCGCCTGGGGCTGCGGTCCGGGCTGGCATCCCAATCCCTGGGGACGCTGCGTGCCCAATCGTGTGGTGGTCTACCCTCGTTACATCTATCGGCATGGCCCGGCCTTCTACGCCTGGCATCGGCACCATGTCTGGCACCGCCGGCATCACTGGTAGGATGCGCGTCGGGGGTCGGCCACTCCGTGCCGGCCTCCTCCCCCTGTTGACTATGCTCGAAACGGCTCGAACGAGCCTCATGCGCCAGGCGCTTGAGGCTCAGGCGATGGAGAGCTGACTTGACTGTCCCGGCCTCCAATTCCCTGCCACCAGATCCGGTACTCGTCGCATTCAACCGCTTCGGGCTTGGTGCAAGGCCCGGCGACCGCGAGATGCTGGCCGGCGATCCGCGCGGCTATCTCAGGGCGGAACTGCGGCAAGCCGACATCGCCATGATCTCGCTTGACGATCCGGCCTATACCGGCTTGCTGGGCAGCACGCCGGCCATCCAGGCCAGCATGGCGGCAAATTTCCAGCTCCAGCGCCAGCGCACGGCCGCCGCGGCAGCGCAGCCAGCGACCGCGAGCGCCCAAGCTGTGCCCGCACAGGCCCTGCCCGCCCAGATCACGCCAGCCCACCCCGCGCTTGCGCCTGCCCCCACCGACAAACCCGTCGTGCCGCAGGTCGAGGCGACGTTGTTCCGGGCGGAAGCACAGGCGCGCTTCGACAAGGCCGTTCGGGCGAAGGCCGGCTTCGTCGAACGGCTCGTCTGTTTCTGGTCGAACCATTTCTGTGTTTCGGTGGCGAAGGACATCCTCATTGAAGCCAGCGCCGGTGCCTTCGAGCGGGAGGCCATCCGCCCTTTCGTGCTCGGCCGCTTTGCCGACATGCTGCTGGCGGTGGAGCATCATCCGGCGATGCTGCTCAATCTCGACAACCAGCAGTCGGTCGGGCCGGACTCTCGTGCGGGTAGCAACCGCAAGCGCGGGCTCAATGAAAACCTCGCCCGTGAAATCCTGGAACTGCACACGCTCGGCGTCGGCAGCGGCTACAGCCAGGCCGATGTCACCAGTTTCGCACGCATCCTTACAGGCTGGACGATGGCCGGGCGCGACGGGCGGCTGGGCGAGCCCGGCAATTTTGTCTTCAACGCAAACGCACATGAGCCGGGGGATGCAGTGCTGCTCGGCAAGGCCTATCCTGCCGGCGGCATGGGACAGGCGGAGGCCGCGCTGAACGATATCGCCCGCCACCCGGCAACGGCACTGCATATCGCCACCAAGCTGGCCCGCCATTTCATCGCCGACACGCCGCCGCCGTCTGCAATCGCCCGCCTCGCCAAGGTCTTCGCCAAGACCGACGGCAATCTGCGGGCGCTGGCCGCCGCCCTCATCGCCATGCCGGAGGCGTGGTCGACGCCGTTGGCGAAGATGCGGTCGCCCTTCGACTATGTCGTCGCCATCCGAAGGGCGACCGGCCCCGGTCCGGCCAACGATCCCGGCCAGTCGCTCGGCTGGCTCAACGCGCTGGGCGAGCCGCTGTGGCAACCGCCGGGGCCGAACGGCTTTCCCGACGGGGTCGACGGCTGGGCATCGGCGGAGGGCATGAAGGTCCGCCTCGACATCGCCTGGCAGGCAGCGCGGCAGGCTAGGGATATCGGCAATCCCAACGACATGCTCGATGTGCTGATCGGCCCTGCCGCCTCAGCGGAGACGAGGCAAGCGATCGCAAGGGCCGAATCCAAGCAGCAAGGGCTGGCGCTGTTGCTGATGGCTCCGGAATTCCAACGACGATAATTCCAGCGCAGATAGTTCCAGCGAAGATCGCTGCCGTGGAGACGAAATCATGAGCCTGCTGTGCGAAACACCGGATCCCTCCCGCCGCGCGATATTGATGACCGGCGGCGCGCTGTTTGCCTGGGCCTACATGCCCCGCTTTGCCCGTGCCGCCGACAATCGCGATCCGCGCCTGATCGTCATCGTGCTGCGCGGCGCGCTGGACGGGCTCTCAGCGGTCGGTCCGGTCGGCGATCCCGACTATGCCGGCCTGCATGGCGACATCGCCTTGTCGCTAAGCGGTCCGCATGCGGCGCTGCCGCTCGACGGCTTCTTCGCGCTCAATCCGGCGATGCCGGTGTTTGCGCGGCTGTATGGGAATAACCAGGCGGCGGTCGTGCATGCGGCCGCGACCGGCTATCGCGAGCGCTCGCATTTCGATGGCCAGGATGTGCTGGAAAGCGGCTTTGCAGGCCCCGGCCATGTCACGACCGGCTGGCTCAATCGAGCGCTGGAAAACCTGCCAGAAGGCGACCGCGTGGCAACGCTTGGCGGTCTGGCCGTCGGGCCGTCGACACCACTGGTGATCCGTGGGGCGGCGCCGGTGCTTGGCTGGGCGCCTCTATCGCTGCCGACGCCCGCCGACGGGCTCGCGTCGCGCGTTCTCGATCTCTACCAGCACCGCGACCCGGTTCTCGCGGTGGCGCTGCAAAAGGGGCTCGACGCCGACCGGATGGCCGTGGACGACAAGATGGGCAAGACAATGAAGCCGAAGGGCGGCCTCGACAGTGCGGCGGGGATGCGGCAAGCGGCACAAGGCGCCGCCAGGCTGATCGCGGCCGATGACGGGCCGCGCGTTGCGGCCCTGGCCTTCGATGGCTGGGACACGCATGTCAATGAAGGCGGTGCGACCGGCCGGCTCGCCACCTTGCTCGGCGGCCTCGACGGCGTCTTCGAGGAATTCGAGAAGGGCTTGGGCGAGCGCTGGAAGGACACGGCGATCGTCACCATCACCGAATTTGGGCGCACGGCGCAGGTCAACGGCACCGTCGGCACCGATCACGGCACCGGCACCGTTGTGCTGCTGGCCGGCGGCGCGATCAAGGGCGGCCGCGTCATCGCCGACTGGCCGGGGTTGAAGCCGGCTCAGCTTTACGAACAACGCGATCTCGCGCCGACCAGTGATGTCAGGGCAGTGCTGAAAGGGTTGCTTGCCGATCAGTTCGGCCTTTCCGCCGCGGTCCTCGGCGACAAGGTGTTTCCCGATTCCGCTGCAGTGAAGCCGATGCGAGGGCTCGTCGCCTGAAGTAGCCTTGCTTCAGAGCGACGCCACGGTCTTCAGCGCGCCGTCGAGCATGTCGCCCTTCTCGTCCTTCAGTGCCGCCTCGCGCAGGCGGTGGATCCAGTCGGCGGCATCCGGACGGCCCTTGACCAGATCGAGCGCCGACAGCACCCGGTCGAACTTCGACTGGGCGCGGACGTGGGTGTCGCTGTAGCCTTTGATCAGCCGGCGGCAGTTGAGGATTTCGACGGCCAGCGCGTAGTCCACCGGCACGTAGCCGAGTGCCAGCGCGTACCAGAGTTCGAGATGCCTGATCTCCACCTGGTGACGCAGCAGGCGGCGGCGCCAGCGGCGCAGGCCACCGATGAACCACAGCGCGGCAAATCCGGCGAAACTGTCGGTGCGGATGCGGCGGCCATGGTTGATGCGGCGGTCGAGAAAGGCGGCGAGCTTAGGCCGGTTCTCGATGTAGCTGCCTAAGTTTGCCGGCAAAGTACCGCAGAACTCCTCGATGCGCGGATGGAAATATTCGGTCACCTGCAGAACCGAACCGTCCTTGACGCCGACCTCGCGGCGCACCCGCCGGTCGCGCGTCGAGCGCGTCTTGAGATCGGCGACACGGATCATGTCGTCGTAGCACATGGCGTTGGCCAGATGCTTCGCGGCAGCGACCGACAAGTCATATCCGCGATCCGGCCCGTCCAGCGCGATGGCCTTGTCCAGCCGGTCGAGATATTCGCCCCCATAGGCGATGTCCTGATAGTCGACGACCTTTCTCAGGCCCCTGAGCGCCATGTTGCGCACCGCCTCGGGCATCATATCGATGCGGGCGGCCAAGGCCTGCCAGCCTTGCAGCAGATTTTGCGGGCCACTCACCTGCCCTACGCCCAGCGCAGATCCGACAGCCGCCGGCTCTGCCATCTTTGGCGTCGGTGCCGCCGTGCCGCGCGCGCGGTCGAACGCAGCGCCGAAGGCGGCAAGGCTGGCCTTGACGCCGCGGCCGCCGGCACCGATCGCGTGCTCGTAGCTCTCGCGGGTGAACGGCAGCGCGTCGGACCCGGCCAGCGCGCCAAGCAGGCTGGCGGAGATCATCGAGCCATTGTCGGCGGCGATCTTCTCCATGTCGAAAGCGATGAAGCGCTTCGAGGCGGCTTCCGCCGTCGCATGCACTTTCGAGGAGGACGCCCGGCCGTCGCCAGGCTCGATCTTTTCCGAGACGGCGGCGATGCGGTGCGAGGACGCGATCAGCGTCGTCCGCTCTGGCGTGACGAAGCCGCGGATGATGGCGCGGCCAGCCTCCATCAGCTCCGCCGCGATCAGGATGTCTACGTCGCCTTGCGAGGGCGACAGCGCGAAGACCGGCAGCCGGCCGGTGTCTCGGGCCATCTCGACATAGTAGATGGTGGCGCCGGTGCGCTGGGCGACGCCGGCGACCGAGGTCGATTGCGCGATGTAGCCGTTGCGCTCGGCGACGTCGGTGATCCAGTCGGCCAGCACGCCACCACCCTGGCCGCCGACCGCCAGCACGGCAAGCTTGATGACGCGCTCGTCGTCGTGAGCGCCGGCTCGGGGGCGGAATGGCGGGACAGCGTCAAGCATCGGCGAAGGTCAGGCGCCGGCTTTCGCGGCGGCGCTGCAACAGGCTGATGGTGGCGCGCCGCGCCGCTTCGAGGAAGCGGTCCCAGCGGCCCGGATTGTGCACGACATCGGCGCGGTAGAAGGAGGGGCACAGCACCGCCGCATCGGCGACCTCGCCGCAATTGCCGCAACCGACGCAGCTCTGATCGATATGGGCCACCGGATCGTCGCGCAGCGGATCGTCGAGCGACTTCACCGACAGCGACGGGCAACCGGACAGCCGCATGCAGGCATGGTCACCGGTGCAGATGTCTTCGTCGATGCCGAACTTCGGCTTCACCACGCGCTCGCCCCCCTTGATCGCCTTGTCGACAAGGGGCTTTTCGCGGCGCTGCCGGTTGAGCATGCATTCGGACGAGGCAACGATGACCTTCGGTCCCTTCTCGTCGGTGGTCAGCGCCTCGCGCAGCGTGTCCTGCATTTTGGTCACGTCATAGGTGCGGTCGATGTGGCGCAACCATTTGACACCCATGCCTTTCACCGCCTCGGTGATCGGATGCTTCGTCGACTTGGTCTTGTTGCCCGCGCGCGACGACAGAATATCCTGCCCTCCGGTGGCGGCCGAATAGAAATTGTCGACGATGATGATGACGCCATCGTTCTTGTTGAACACGGCATTGCCGATCGAGGAGGTCAGGCCGTTGTGCCAGAAGCCGCCGTCGCCGACGAAGGAGATCGAGCGGCGCTTGGCGTCGGGCGAATTGAAGGCCGAGGCCGAGGCCGGCCCCAGCCCATAGCCCATGGTGGTGGCGCCGAGCTCGAATGGCGGCATGATCGAGAACAGGTGGCAGCCGATGTCGGATGCGATGTGGTGCTTGCCGAGTTCCTGCTCGACCAGCTTGGTGGCGGCAAAGATCGGTCGTTCCGGGCAGCCGATGCAGAAGCCCGGCGGACGACCCGGCACGACGTTGATCAGGTCGGCAGTATCGACGCCGTCGCCGACCTTGTTGGGCGCGCGCACCTCGCCCGGCAACAGATGCGGTGCCTCGGCGCGCAGGAAGGCTCCGATGCCGTCGAGCAGGACCTGGCCAGTGTATTCACCGGCCATCGGCAGATGCTCCTTGCCGACCAGCCTGGTGCCGCGCCCGGCCTTGTGCAGCATCGCCGCAAAGGCCTGCTCGATGTAGTTGGGCTGGCCTTCCTCGACGACCAGCACGGACTGCTTGCCCTCACAGAAGGACAGGAACTCGTCGTCGATCAGCGGATAGACGGCGTTGAGCACGTAGAGCGGCACGTCGGTGTCGCCATAGGTGTCGGCGAGGCCGAGACGCTGCAGCGCGCGGATGACCGAATTGTACATGCCGCCCTGCATGACGATGCCGACCGAGCCATGATCCGAGCCGAACATCTCGTTGATCTTGTTCTTGCGGATGAAATCCACCGCCGCCGGCCAGCGCTTCTGCACCTTCTCCTTCTCGTGCAGGAAGGAGGCGGGCGGCAGCACGATGCGGCCGGTGTCGCGGCGTGGCGCGTCGAGCGCATCGGCCACCGTCATCGGCGGCCGCTTGTTGTCCTTGGCGATGAAATGGCCATGGACATGACAGCAGCGGATGCGGACCTGCAGCATGACCGGCGTGTTGGAAATCTCGGACAGCTCGAAGCCGTCCTCCACCGCCTTGACGATCGACGGTAAATTGGGGCGCGGGTCGAGCAGCCAGACCTGGCTCTTCATGGCGAAGGCGTGGCTGCGCTCCTGCATGATCGAGGAGCCCTCGCCATAATCCTCGCCGACAATGATCAGCGCACCGCCGGTGACGCCGCCGGACGCCAGATTGGCGAGCGCATCGGAGGCGACATTGGTGCCGACGGTCGACTTGAAGGTCGCCGCCCCGCGGATCGGGTAATGCACCGATGCGGCCAGCATGGCGGTGGCGGTGGCTTCCGAAGCGCTGGCTTCGAAATGCACGCCGAGCTCGCCCAGAATGTCCTGCGCGTCGGCCAGCACGTCCATAAGATGGCTGATCGGCGCGCCCTGATAGCCGCCGACATAGCCGACGCCGCATTGCAGCAGCGCCTTGGTGATGGCGAGAATGCCTTCGCCGGCAAATTCCTCGCCGGACCCGAGCCGCAGCTTTTCGACTTCCTTGGCAAAAGACCGTTCGGCCATTTCTTTCTCCCTTCCGTTACCGCCGGCGCCGGCGGCGCGTAGGTCTAGATGTCGTGCTTGCGAATGTTTTTGAGCATCTTCAAAAGTGTGGCGATGAGCGCGGAATATTCGGCGTCGTCGATATCGTTGAACATTGCCTCGAACGCGTCATGCATTGCCGGCCAGGCGCGGGTGAACTCGGCGCGGCCATCGTCGGTCAGGAAGACATGGCGGATGCGGCTGTCGGTGACCCCTTGCTCGCGCCGCACCAGGCCCTGGCCCTCCAGCGTGTCGAGCGTCCGGCTCAAGGTCGACTGCTCGATCACCGTATAGACCGAGAGGTCGTTGACGGTGATGCCGTCGGTGACCGACAGCACGGCCAGCGTGCGGACCTGCGGAATGGTCAGCCCCTGCTTGCGGAAATCGTCGCGCAAAGTGGCGTTGTAGCGGCCCATGATGCGGTTCATCAGATAGGGCGCGAATTGCTGCAGGCCGATCTGCCCCAAGGTGGAAATGCGCTGGCGCTTTTCCGCGACCTTCTGTTCCATCACAGCCTCCCCGCCAGGAGAAAGCCAGAGCCGCCGCCGAGGCCGGCACCGGGATGGGTCGAGGCGCCGATATGGTGGAGGCCCTTGATGCCGGTCTGATGGTTGCGGCTGGTCTTGAACGGCCGCCACAGGAACGACTGGTCGATGGTCGACGAGCCGCCATAAGGGTCGCCGCCAACCAGATTGATGTTCATCGCTTCGAGATCGGCCGGCGAATAGGCGCGGCGCGCGATGACGTTGTCCTTGAAGCCGTCGATATGGCTGGCGAGGATGGCCTCGACGCGGTCGGCATAAGCTTCCCGCAGCGCCTCGGTCCATTGGCCATCGGCCGGTGTCCCCAGCTTGCCGGCGGCATCGCCCTTGATGTAGCGCGGCGCCTCGGGCAGTTGCAGCCACAGGATCGCCTTGCCCGGCGGGCAGCGCGAGGGATCGAGCGCATGCGGCTGGCCGACGCAGATGGTCGGAACCTCCGGCAGCATGCCGCGCGCCGCCTCGTTGCAAGCTTTCGACACGCCATCCAATCCCGGCGTCAGATGCAGCAACGCGACCTTGTCCAGGCCTTCGCCGCGCCATGCCGGCGGCTTGTCCAGGGCGTAGTGGATTTGGAAATTGCCTTTGCCGTAACGGTATTTCCGCGTCGCCTCGGCATCGCCCCTTGGAGCATCGGCGCCGAGCAGCCGGCCATAGAGTTGCGTCGGCGTGACCGAGCAGATGACGCTCTTCTTCGCATTGACCGTTTCGCCCGAGGCCAGCCGCACGCCGGTGGCGCGACCTCCAGTCAGGATGATGGAAGCAACGTCGGCTTCGGTGGAGATGACACCGCCGCGTTCGGTGATGAGCGCCTCGAAGGCTGACAGCAGGTTCTTCGCGCCGCCCTTGACGATCGGCGCGCCGGCCGCCTCCAGCGCAAAGGCGATGACCTTGGCGATCTGGCCGGAGAAAGCATCTTCCGGTCCGAGCCCGGCATGCAGCACCCAGGGTGCCCACAGCGCGCGGATGGTTTCCGACTGGTAGGTGCTTTCGAGCCAGTTGCGCGCCGGCACCAGCGCTTCGCCGAGAAAGGCGGCAAGGCCACGCGGCCCGCGCCGCCAGCCGTCGCCAGCCAAAAGCTTCGCCGTTGGGTAGGACCACAGGCTGCCGCCGAGCAGGCCGAACAGCAGGCCGGCATTGCGTTCGATGCCACCGACATCGTCTGCATGCCTGTCGCCATCGCCCGCGGCGATGGCATTGAGCGCCGCGATGTTGGCGGCGCGGTCGGTGCCGAGCACGGCGTGGCTGCCGTCCGGCCGCAGCACGCCGGTCGGCGTGCCGGTGTGGCAGAACTCCAGCCCGTGCCGGGCGAGGTCGGCGCCCAGCGCCGCAAAGGCCGGTGAGGTGATGAACAGCACGAAGGTCGTCGCCATCACGTCATGGACGAAGCCGGGCGCGGTGATCTCCTCGGTGCGCATGCAGCCGCCGATGCGGTCGTTGCGCTCGAGGACGAGCACCTTCGCGCCCTTGCCGCCAAGCATCGCCGCGCAGACCAGCGCGTTGATGCCGCTGCCGACGATGATGTGATCCGGCGGGCTCACGTCAAAACGCTTTCGCTTAGCCTTTCGGAACAAGCGCCAGCGCGCGGATCGGGCTGCCGGTGCCATGTTCGATCTTGAGCGGGGCCGCGATCAGGATCGCACCCTTCGGCGGCAACTGGTCGAGGTTGCAGAGGCTGGCAAGCCCATAACGGTTGGCCTTGTGTATCAGAGTATGCGCCGGGAATGGTGGCTCCATGCCACCGGCCTTGCCGGCATCCGTGCCGATCGTCTCGCTGCCCCAGCCCTTGATGTCCTTGCTGATCAGGAACTGGATGGTTTCCGCCGTCGGACCCGGCGTATGCGGGCCGGTCTCGTTGGCGTTGAGGAACTCGGCTTCGGAGCCATTGCGCTTGTACCAGTCGGTGCGCATCACCACCCATTCGCCGGCATTGATCGCGCCATGCTTGGCTTCCCATGCCTTGACGTGGTCGACGGTGAGCAGGAAATCGTGGTCGGCGGCGGCTTCCTTCGAGCAGTCGATGACATTGACAGGGCCGACGAAGTTCTGTGCCGGAATGGTGTCGGTGGCGCCGTCGGGATAATCCTTGCCGGTGATCCAGTGCTGCGGCGCGTCGAAATGCGTGCCCGAATGCTCGCCGAGTTTCAGCCAGTTCCACGCCCACCAAGGGCCGTTCTTGTCATAGCGGGAGATGTTGTGGATTTCGACCTTCGGCGTGTCGACGGCGAGTTCCGGCGGCAGCTTGATCAACGGCGTACTGGGGCCGAGCGGCGCCGACAGGTCGACCACCTTGATGGCGCCTGAAAGAAGCTGGCCGGCGACTTCGCCGAGGAGTTTTTGGGTGTCCATGGTCTCTGTTCCCTCTTTCGTGATGATGATCAAGGCTCGTCTCGGCCCTTAATATCCTACTAGACGAAAACATATGCATCTGCAATTATCTTTAAGCATAAAGGAAATGGGAACGGGGCGTGAGCGAGTTCGACGCCATCTTTGTCGGAGCGGGCCACAACAGTCTGGCATGCGCCGCGCATTTGGCGCTCAAAGGCTGGAAAACCGGGATTTTCGAGCGCAGTGCAACAATCGGCGGCGCCGTCCAGACCCGCGAATTCACCCTTCCAGGCTTCCGCCACGATTTCGGGGCGATGAATTTGAGCTTGTTTGCCGGCTCGGCCTTCCACCGGAAATATGCAAATGAATTGAACCGCCAAGGGCTGGAGTTCGCGCCGGTCGCCGACTGTTTTGCCAGCGCCTTCCCTGACGGACGCTGGTTCGGCGTCAGCAACGACCTGGAAAAGACCGCCTCGCGCATGGCCGCCTTTTCAGCCGCGGATGCCGCAACATGGCGCAGGCTGGTCGCCGCCTTCCCGGCGGAGGCCGAGCATCTGTTCCGGCTGCTGGGATCACCGATGAGCGCCCGCGCGCTTGCCGGCACGGCATGGAACCTGTGGCGCAAGAAGGGCGTGTCCGGCGCGCTCGATACCGGCCGGCTGCTGCTGTCGTCGCCTCGCGCCTGGTTGGAGGAGACTTTCGAGTCGCCTCATGTGCGGGCAACGCTTGCCACCTGGGGCATGCATCTCGACTTCGCGCCCGACATCGCCGGCGGTGCGGTGTTCCCCTATCTGGAATCGATGGCCAACCAGAGTTTCGGCATGGTGCTGGGCAAGGGCGGGGCAGATACCATCATCCGGGCGCTGTCCGGCATGGTCACGTCTGCCGGCGGCACAATCGTCACCAGTGCCGAGGTGGCGGAGATCACGGTTTCCGCCGGCAAGGCGACCGGCGTGCGGCTCGCTTCCGGAGAGACGCATACCGCGACCAAGGCGGTTATCGCCGGCGTGGCGCCGAGCGCGTTGACCGGCAAGCTGCTGCCCAATGGTTCGGGTGACGCCGGCTTCGACACCGCGATGAAAAAGTTTCGCCACGCACCAGGCACGATGATGATCCATCTGGCGCTCGACGACCTGCCGGACTGGCGCGCCGGCGCCGAGTTGCGGCAGTTTGCCTATGTGCATCTGTCTCCCTCGCTCGACGCCATGTCGCGCACCTATCAGCAGGCGATAGCGGGCATGCTGCCGGACGAACCTGTGCTGGTCGTCGGCCAGCCGACGGCGATCGACCCGACACGAGCGCCCGCAGGCAAACACGTGCTGTGGGTGCAGGTGCGCATGCTGCCCGCCGAAATCCTGGGCGATGCGGCCGGCAAGATCGCACCCGCGCATTGGGACAAGGTCAAGGACAACTACGCCGAGCGCGTTCTCGACATCATCGAGAGCTACGCGCCCGGCCTGCGCAACAAGATCCTTGGCCGGGCGGTGTTTTCGCCCATCGACCTGGAGCGCGAGAACCCGAACCTCGTCGGCGGCGACCAGGTCTGCGGCAGCCACCATCTGGCGCAGAATTTCCTGTTTCGACCGGCGCGCGGTTTCGCCGGCTGGAACACCCCAGTCGGCAATCTGCATCTCACGGGGGCCGCGACATGGCCAGGCGCAGGTACCGGTGCCGCCTCGGGCTACATGCTCGCGCAACAACTTGGCGGGAGGTAGGAGCCTAGGATTTTCTGGGTGAAGAAGGGCAAGGCGCTGCTGCCCAAGGAGCCTGAACCGATGAACTGAGATCGCCGCGCAAAGACAATAAACCAACAAGGGGAACGACCATGACAATCAACAGACGCGAATTGCTCGGATACAGTGCCGCGGCACTCGGGGCGGCCGCTATCGGCCTGCCGCAGATCGCCAAGGCTGCCGGCGAACTGACCATCGCCTACAACGTCAACCTGCCGTCCTGGGATCCGACCACCGGACCTTCGGCCGTCAACCCGACGATCCAGGGCCTCTACCAGTCGGTGTTCGACCAGTTCATCCCGCAAAAGCCGGACCTTTCCTTTGCGCCTGGCCTGCTCACCGAATGGGGCTGGAACGACGACCGCACGAAGATCATGATGACAGTGCGCGAAGGCGTGACCTGGCATGACGGCTCGCCGTTCACGGCCGAGGACGTGGTCTGGTCGCTGCAGCGGGCGGGTGACGAGAAGACCGGCAACCCGATCCAGTTCGTCTGGAAGAACGTCAGCAATTTCAAGATCGACGGCAACAAGATCACCGGCGACGTCGTGCAGTTCGACCCGGTGTATTTCAAATGGATGTCGTTCCTGACCGGCTACATCATGCCCAAGGCCTATTACGAGAAAGTGGGTGCGGAAGGTTTCGAGAAGGCGCCGATCGGCACCGGCCCCTACATGGTGGAGAAATTCGAGCGCAACGCCTTCCTGCGGCTGAAAGCCAATCCGAACTACTGGGGCGGCAAGCCGGCCTTCGAGAATGTGACGATCAAGTTCGTTGCCGATGCGGCGAGCCGGGTCGCCGAAGTCGAGTCCGGCTCCTCGCAGGTGACGCTCGAAATCCCTTATGAGGAGTATGACCGGCTGATCGCCAAGGACGGCCTTGCCGGCTCGTGCAAGAACGTCTCCGACATCGGCATGATCTTCTTCAACGACATCGAAGCGATGCTGGACAAGAACGTCCGCCAGGCCGCCGTCATGTCGATCGACAAGAAGCTGCTGGTCGACCGCCTGCTGCGCGGCTACGGCCAGCCGATCGACACGCTTGAGACGCCGGAATACACGGCCTACGACGCGTCGATCAAGGTCGAGCACAATCCGGAAAAAGCCAAGGAATTGCTCGCCGCCTCCGGATATTCGCCGGAAAAGCCGGTCAAGTTCACGATACAGACGACCAAGGGCTTCAAGCCCAAGGACTACGAGATGATCCAGGCGATCGTCGGCATGTGGCGCAAGGTCGGCATCGAGGCGACGATCGAGGTCTACGAGATCGCCAAGCACTACGAACTGCGCGCCGCCGACAAGCTGGCGCCGGCCGCCTTCTACAATTGGGGCAATGCCATCGGCGATCCGACCACCTCGACCGGTTTTGCCATGTATGGCCCGAGCCCGCATTCGGTGTGGGACAGCCAGGACCTGATCGACATGATCAACCCCCTATGGGGCGAGAAGGACGAGGCCAAGCGCATTGCCGGCTGGAAGGCCGTCGACAAATACATCGCCGAGCAGGCCTATGTGCTGCCGCTGATGCAGTATGCGCAGCCGATCGTGCATGCCAAGGGCGTCAATGTTGTGCAGCACGTGTCCGGCGCGTTGCTGCCGGCCCTGATGACCCCAGCCTGATATCGGCCTGGGATTGCCGCGCGTCGTCCATCGAGACGGCGCGCATTTCCTATCCGGCATACGAGCCAGCGGGCTCCTGCAAAGATTTACATGCTTCTGCAAAGATTCCTGATCCGTCTTCTGACGATGCTGGTGACGCTGTTCGGCGTGGCCGTCGTCGTCTTTGTCGTGATCCGCGTTGCTCCGGGCGATCCGATCGCGATGATGCTGCCGCCCGGCGCCACGGACGCCGACATCGCCCGGCTGCGCTCACTCTATGGGCTCGACAAGACCATCGTGCAGCAGTTCTTCATCTGGCTGTCCGGCGTTGTCAGGGGCGATTTCGGCACCTCGATCTCGCTGCGGCAGGATGTGCTCGGTCTTGTCTTCAACCGGCTGCCGGCGACGCTGGAACTCGCCATCGTTGCCCTTCTGATGGCGGTGACGATCGGCGGCACGACCGCGGTCCTCGGCGCGCGCGAACGCGGCACAGCGGTCGAGGCCGGCATCGATATCGCCAGCGGTGCAGCGCTTTCCATTCCCGACTTCCTGTGGGGCCTGGTGCTGATCTTGCTGTTCGGCGTGCTGGTGCCGATCTTCGACATTTCCGGCCGGGTGTCGCCGCAGCTCGACCTGCCCTTCGTCACACAGTTTTATCTGGCCGAGAGCATCCTGAGACTCCGCTTCGATCTCACCTGGGATCTCCTCAAACACATGCTGATGCCGGCTGTTGCGCTGGCACTGCCGCTGGCGGCGATCATTTCGCAGTTGTTGAAACAGTCGCTGAAGGAAGTGCTCGACCTCGACTATGTCGTGCTGGCGCGGGTGAAAGGGTTTTCGGAAACGCAGGTCATCCTGCGCGAAGCGCTGAAGAACGCCGCCCTGCCCACGCTGACGTTTGTCGGCGTGCAGTTCACCTTCCTGATCGGCGGCACGGTCATCGTCGAACGGCTGTTTTCCTATGAAGGCCTCGGCAATATGGCGATCGATGCCGTCATCAACCGCGACCTGCCGCTGATCCAGGGCATCGTGCTGGTGTTCGCGCTGCTGTTCGTATTGATCAACCTCACCGTCGACATGATGTATGCCTTGCTCAATCCGAGGTTGCGCCATGGATGAGGGGCGCGCTCCGAGGCGTGGCGTATCCCCGCGCTTGTGGCTGGCCGGCGGCTGGCTGTTGCTGGCGCTGCTGGCCGCGATCTTCGCGCCGCTGGTCGCGCCGCAGGATCCGCTGGCGCAAGATTTGATGCTGGAACGGCTGCCGCCGTTCTGGATGAGTGGCGCCGAGCCCGGCTATTGGCTCGGTACCGACAGCCTCGGCCGCGATCTGTTGTCCCGGCTGATCTTCGGCGGCCGTATCGCCTTTATTGTCGCCTTCGCGGCAGCCATCGCCGCGTGCCTGGTCGGCTCGACGCTCGGGCTGATATCAGGCTATTTCGGCGGCTGGGCCGACCGCATCATCTCGCGCATCGTCGACGTCTGGATGGCCTTCCCGCCGGTGCTGTTCGCCATCCTTTTGGTCGCCGTGCTCGGCACCGGGCTCAGTTCCGTCATCATCGCCATTGCGGTCATCGACTGGACGCGTTTCTGCCGGGTGATCCGCGCCGAGACGATGGGCCAGTCGCGCATGGACTATGTCGAGAATGCCCGCATCGCCGGCTATGGCCGGATCGGCATCATGCTGCGCGAAGTGCTGCCAAATGTGGTGCCGTCGATCGTGGCGCTGCTGTCACTGGAAATGGGCATCGCCGTCATCGTCGAGGCGATCCTCTCCTTCGTCAATCTGTCGATCTCGACCGACGATCCGACCTGGGGCGGTATCATCGCCGAGGGTCGGATTTCCATCCACCAGGCCTGGTGGGTGCTGGTGTTTCCGCTGATCACGCTGATCCTGACGGTGCTGTCGTTCAGCCAGTTCGGCGAGGCGTTGAAGACGCGTTTCGACCCGGTGTTGCGATGAGCGCTTGCCTCGACATCAGGGACTTGAGCGCCGTGCTGCCGAACGGCCAGCGCGTGCTGCGCTCGGTGTCACTCTGCGTGCATCCAGGAGAGGTCCGCGCGCTGGTTGGCGAGAGCGGCGCCGGCAAGACGATGATCGGCAAGGCGGTGCTTGGCGTCTTGCCGTCGAGCGTGCGCATTGTCGAGGGCGACATGCTGCTTGAGGGCGAAGACCTCGGCAGGCTGCAGCCAAAGGCAAGGCGCACGCTGATCGGTGCCCGCACGGCGCTGATCCCGCAGGACCCGCTGACCGCGCTCAACCCGTCACGTCGCATCGGTTCACAGATGACCGACCGGCTGGTGCGCATCCTGGGCTGGAGCGGTGAGAGGGCCGATACCCGAATTCGCCAGTTGCTCGACGAGGTGCAGATCCGCGACCCCGATCGCGTGCTGAAGACCTACCCGCACGAGCTTTCCGGCGGCATGCGCCAGCGCGTGCTGATCGCCGCCGCCTTCGCCGCCGAACCACGGCTGATCGTCGCAGACGAACCGACGACTGCACTCGACGTCACCGTGCAGAAGCAGATCCTGCGGCTGATCGCGCAGTTGCAGCGCGACCACGGCACGGCGATCCTGTTCGTCACCCATGATCTCGGCGTCGTCGCCAAGATCAGCCAGAAAGTGTCGGTGCTCTATGCCGGCAAGGTGGTCGAAGAGGCCGAGACTGCTGCCCTCTTCGCTGCCCCACAACACCCCTACACGCGGGCGCTGATGGCCGCCACACCGCGCTACACCGATCCATTCGCCTCGCTGAAGCCGGTGGACGATGCGGTCCTGGCCGGGCTTGCCGCCGAGATCACCGCCGCCGACCAGGCCTGGGGGCGGCCCCATGGCTGAGCCGCTGTTTTCCGTGCGCGGGCTGAAGGTCGCGCTGCCCGACATGACACGCAAGCCGCTGATCGGCCGCGCGCCGCTGGCCGAGATCTTGAAAGGCCTGGACCTCGACCTGCCCAGGGGCTCGGTGACCGGCATTGTCGGCGAATCCGGATCGGGCAAGTCGACCCTCGGCCGCGCCCTGGTGCGCCTGCTGGAACCCAGCGCCGGCAGCATCAACTTCGACGGCCGCGACATCACCCATCTACCGGAAGCGGAACTCAGGCCATTGCGCCGCGACCTGCAGATGATCTTCCAGGATCCGATGTCGTCGCTCAACCCGCGCCGCACCATCGCCAGCATCATCGCCGCACCACTGAAGCAGAATGGCCTTGGCGACAATCTGAAGGCGCGCGTCGCCGAAGCCTTGCAGCGCGTCGGCCTGCCGCAGAGCTTCGCCAGCCGCTACCGCCACGAACTGTCGGGCGGCCAGCGCCAGCGCGTCGGCATTGCGCGCGCGCTGGCGCTGTCGCCGAAATTCGTGCTCGCCGATGAGATCGTCTCCGGCCTCGACGTGTCGACACAGGCGCAGATCCTGACCCTGCTGGAGAAGCTTGCGGCCGAGATGGGCCTGACAGTCGCCTTCATCAGCCACGATCTGTCGGTCATTCGGCGGCTGTGCCGGCAAGTGATCGTCATGCGCGAAGGTGTGATCGTCGAAGCCAGCGCCACCGATGCCCTGTTCGACAACCCACGGCAAAGCTACACGCGCGACCTGATCTCAGCCATCCCGCTGCCCGAAATCGATGCCGGCTGGCTGGATATCCCTTCCGCCGCCAAGGCGACATGAATGCAAACGCACGCCGAAAAGCGGGCCTCGGACGTGCGACCGCCAAATGACCAGGCCCACCCATGGAGGAGGACTGACATGAAGACGAAAGTTCGAAACGCCACGCTCGCCGCCGCCATCCTTGGCAGCGCCGCTATTGCCGCCGCCAGCTCGATCCCCGGCATGCGCGGCCACGATCACACCGGCATCACCGTTCCCGACATGAAGCAGGCGGTCGACTTCTTCACCGAAGTCGTCGGCTGCAAGAAGGCGATGTCGTTCGGGCCGTTCGCCGACGACAAGGGCACCTTCATGCGGGATTTGCTGGGCGTCGATCCGAAGGCCGTGATCGAGGAGATCACCCTGGTTCGCTGCGGCTATGGATCGAACATCGAACTGTTCAAATACACCGCACCAGACCAGAAGGATCTGACACCGAAGAACAGCGACATAGGCGGCTTCCACATCGCCTTCTATGTCGATGACGTCGCCGCCGCCAAAGCCTATCTCGATGCCAAGGGCGTCAAGACGCGGATGGGGCCGCTGCCGGTCAAGGAGGGGCCGGCCGCCGGCCAGACCATTCTCTATTTCCAGGCGCCGTGGGGTCTGCAACTGGAAGCGATCAGCTACCCCTCGGGGATGGCTTACGAGAAAGGCGCCGAGACCGTGCTGTGGAGCCCGAAGAACCCGGAAAAATGATTGGAAGGCGCGCTTGCGCCACGTCACGCAAGCGCGCCTCCGTGATATCCAGATAATCATTTCGATATGAAACTTTAAGCTTGAAATAATTTGTCGCCGGCGCGATACTGGGGCCAGCAAGCGAAGAGGAGATCGCACAGATGAAGGTTGCGGTTCTCGGCGGCGGACCAGCCGGCCTCTACTTTGCCATCTCGATGAAGCTCAGGGACGCCACGCACGAGGTGACGGTGTTCGAGCGCAACCGCGCCGACGACACTTTCGGGTGGGGCGTCGTGCTGTCGGCCGAGACGCTCGACAATTTGTCGAAGAACGATCCGGTCAGCGCCGTCTGGATCAAGAAGCATTTTGCCTACTGGGACGATATCGCCGTCATCCATGACGGTGTGCGCACGGTTTCGACCGGCCATGGATTCTGCGGCATCGGCCGCAAGCGGCTGCTGGTCCTGCTGCAGCGGCGCGCGCGCGAACTCGGCGTCAAGCTGATGTTCGAAACCGACATCGCCGATCCCCGGCCCTATATGGAGACGCATGATCTGGTCGTTGCCGCCGACGGCCTGAATTCCAAAGCGCGCAACACCTTCGTCGACGTCTTCAAGCCCGACATCGACACCCGCAAATGCAAGTTCGTCTGGCTCGGCACCAACCAGAAATTCGACGACGCTTTCACCTTCATCTTCAAAAAGACAGAGCATGGCTGGGTGTGGGCGCACGCCTACCAGTTCGACAGCGACACCGCGACTTTCATCGTCGAGTGCAGCGAACAGACTTGGGCTGCTTTCGGCTTCGGCACGATGTCGCAGCAGGAATCGATCGCCGTCTGCGAGCGCATTTTTGCCAAGCATCTTGGCGGCCATGCACTTTTGACCAATGCCAACCATATTCGTGGTTCGGCCTGGATCAATTTCCCGCGTGTGCTGTGCGAACGCTGGTCCTACAAGAACCTGGCACTGATGGGCGATGCTGCCGCATCGGCGCATTTCTCGATCGGCTCCGGCACCAAGCTGGCGCTGGAAAGTGCCGTGGCGTTGGCAGAGTATGTCGAGTCCGAGCCAGACCTCGACGCCGCGTTCCGCAAATATGAAGATGCCCGCCGCACCGAGGTGCTGAAGCTGCAGTCGGCGGCGCGCAATTCGCTCGAATGGTTCGAGGAGGTCGAGCGCTATCTCGGCCTCGATCCGGTGCAGTTCAACTATTCGCTCTTGACCCGCTCGCAACGCATCAGCCACGAGAATTTGCGGCTGCGCGATGCCGCATGGCTGGGCGGCGCGGAGGAATGGTTCCAGCGCCAGGCGGGTGCCGGCGGCAACAGCCTGCGCCGCGCGCCGATGTTCGCGCCGTTCAAGCTACGCGACATGACACTGCAGAACCGCATCGTCGTCTCGCCGATGGCGCAGTACAAAGCGGTCGACGGCTGCCCAACCGACTGGCATTTCACCCACTATGCCGAGCGCGCCAAGGGCGGCGCCGGCCTCATCTACATCGAGATGACCTGCGTCAGTCCCGAGGGCCGCATCACACCAGGCTGTCCCGGCTTCTATGCGCCCGAACATGAGGTGGCATGGAGGCGGCTGGTCGATTTCGTCCATGCAGAGACAGAGGCGAAGATCTGCGCCCAGATCGGTCACTCAGGCGCCAAGGGCTCGACCCGGCTCGGCTGGGAAGGCACCGATGTGCCGCTGCCCTCAGGCAACTGGCCTGTGATGGCGGCATCGGCCGTTGCATGGTCGCCGCAGAACCAGGTGCCGAAGGCCATGGACCGCTCCGACATGGACAAAGTGCGCGACGAGTTCGTGGCCTCGGCCGAAATGGCTGATCGTTGCGGATTCGACATGCTCGAGATCCATGCCGCGCACGGCTATCTGCTGTCGTCCTTCATCACGCCGGTCACCAACCGGCGCACGGACGCCTATGGCGGCTCACTCGAAAACCGCATGCGCTATCCCCTGGAAATCTTCCGCGCGGTGCGCGCCGCCTGGCCGGCACAGAAGCCGATCTCGATGCGCATTTCGGCCAATGACTGGGTCGGCATCGAGGGCGTCACCCCGGCCGACGCGGTCGAGATCGCGCGGCTGCTGCATGAGGCCGGTGTCGACATCTGCGACGTTTCGGCCGGCCAGACCTCGGCATTGGCAAAGCCGGTCTACGGCCGCATGTTCCAGACACCGTTTTCCGACCGCATCCGCAATGAGGTCGGCATGGCGACGATGGCGGTCGGCAACATCTACGAACCGGACCATGTCAATTCGATCCTGATGGCCGGCCGCGCCGATCTGGTGGCGCTGGCACGGCCGCATCTCGCCGATCCCTACTGGACGCTGCATGCGGCGGTTACACTCGGCGACCGCGGTGTCAAATGGCCGGATCCCTATCTGCCCGGGCGCGACCAGCTCTACCGGCTGGCCGAGCGCGACGCCGCGGCGGGGCTGAAAGTATGAGCGACGCTGCAACGATTTCCGGCAAGCATGCACTGGTTACCGGCGGCGGCTCCGGCGTCGGCCGGGCCATCGCGCTGGCGCTGGCCAGCGCCGGCATCGACGTCACCATTTGCGGCCGCCGCCAGGCGGAGCTCGCCAAGGTGGCCGGGGAAAGCGACCGCATCTTCGGCATTGCAGCCGACGTCACCGACGAGGCTGCGCTGGCATCGCTATACGAGACGGCGCAAGCCGCGCGCGGGCCGATAGACATCGTCGTCGCCAATGCCGGCATGGCCGGCAGTACACCGGCGCACAAGACCACCCTTGCCGACTGGCAGCGGACGCTGGATGTGAACCTGACCGGAGCCTTCCTGACAGTGAAGCCGGCGCTGGCCGGTATGGCGGTGCGAAAGACCGGCCGGATCGTGTTCGTTGCTTCGACGGCAGGCCTGAAAGGCTACGCCTACGTCGCGCCCTATGTCGCCGCCAAGCATGGCGTCGTCGGCCTGATGCGGGCGCTGGCGGCCGAGACCGCCAAATCCGGCGTCACCGTCAACGCGGTGTGTCCGGGTTTCGTCGAGACCGAGATGCTGGAGGAGTCCATCCAGCGTATCATCGAAAAGACCGGCCGTTCAGCCGAGCAGGCACGGTCGAGCCTTGCCTCGACCAACCCGCAAGGCCGCTTCATCCAGCCGCAAGAAGTTGCCGCCACCGTGCTGTGGCTGTGTGGCGATGCCGCGGCGTCGATCACCGGACAGGCGATTTCCATCTCAGGAGGCGAAACATGGTAGCCGGCCCCCTGCCCGCGCCGACCGGACCCGGCAAGGACCGGCTGCGTCTGTGGATACGGCTGCTGCGCGCCTCGCGTACGATCGAGGCTGAGCTGCGCGAGCGCCTGAAGAAGGACTTCAACACGACGCTGCCGCGCTTCGACGTGATGGCCGCACTCTATCGCGCGCCGGAAGGCATGCTGATGAGCGACCTGTCGCGCTTTCTTTTGGTATCGAACGGCAATGTCACTGGCATCGTCGATCGGCTGGTGTCGGAAGGGCTGGTTGCCCGTGCCCGCCGCAATGGCGACCGTCGCACCTCGATGGTGCGGCTGACCGAGGAAGGCTCGAAGGCTTTCGGCATCATCGCCGCGGCGCATGAAGGTTGGATCGGTGAATTGCTGGGCAAGGTCAGCGAGGACGACGCGCGCCGGCTGACCGGCATGCTGACCTCGTTCCGCAGCAACTGGGAGGGACGCGAATGACCGGGATGGCCGGCCTCGAGCCGAAGCATTTCCTCTGGCAGGTCGAGGGCAGGATCGCGAAGGTCCGGCTCGACCGGCCTGAGCGCAAGAACCCGCTGACCTTCGACAGCTATGCCGAGTTGCGCGATACGTTCCGCGACCTCGTCTATGCCGACGACGTCGACGCCGTGGTGTTCCTGTCCAATGGCGGCAATTTCTGCTCCGGCGGCGATGTCCACGACATCATCGGGCCGCTGGTCAAGATGGACATGAAGCAGCTCTTGGCCTTCACCCGCATGACCGGCGATTTCGTCAAGGCGATGCTGAATTGCGGCAAGCCGATCATTGCGGCAGTCGATGGTGTCGCGGTCGGCGCCGGCGCCATCATTGCCATGAGTTCCGATATCCGCATTGCTACGCCGGAAGCCAAGACGGCGTTCCTGTTCACCCGCGTCGGCCTCGCCGGCTGCGACATGGGCGCCTGCGCGATCCTGCCGCGCATCATCGGCCAGGGCCGCGCCGCCGAATTGCTCTACACCGGCCGCACCATGACGGCAGCGGAAGGCGAGCGCTGGGGTTTCTACAACCGGCTGGTCGATGCCGCATCGCTTGAAGCCGATGCGCTCGAAATGGCGGCGCGCATCGTCTCCGGCCCGACCTTCGCCCACGGCATCACCAAGACGCAGCTCAACCAGGAATGGTCGATGGGTCTCGACCAGGCGATCGAGGCCGAAGCGCAGGCGCAAGCAATCTGCATGCAGACGCGCGATTTCGAGCGCGCCTACAAAGCGTTTGTGGCCAAGGAAAAGCCGGTGTTCGAGGGCAATTGATGGCTGACAAGAGTTTCCTTTGCTGGCCGTTCTTCGAAGACCGCCATCGCCAACTGGCCGAGCGGCTGGAGGCGTGGTGTTCGAAGAACCTGCCCGTCGATCATCATGACGTCGATGCCGCTTGCCGCGAGTTGGTGGGCAAGCTCGGCAGCGACGGCTGGCTGAAGCCGACGGCTGTGGACACGGACAATCCGGGACCACTCGACGTGCGCACGCTGTGCATCACGCGCGAGACGCTCGCCCGCCATGACGGGTTGGCCGATTTCGCCTTCGCCATGCAAGGGCTGGGCACCGGCGCACTCAGCCTGTTCGGAACGCCCGAGCAGCAACAATGGCTGGCAAAGACACGTGCCGGCAAGGCGATTTCCGCCTTCGCCCTGTCGGAACCGCGCTCCGGCTCAGACGTCGCCAACACCGAAATGACGGCGACCCGCGACGGCGACAGCTATGTTCTATCCGGTGAAAAGACCTGGATCTCCAATGGCGGCATCGCCGATCTCTATGTCGTCTTTGCCCGCACCGGCGAAGCGCAGGGTGCCAAGGGGCTTTCCGCCTTTCTCGTGCCGGGTGACGCCAAAGGCCTTGGCATCGCTGAACGCCTCGAGGTGATCGCGCCGCATCCGCTGGCGCGGCTGTCGTTCGACCAGGTCCGCCTGCCTGCCTCGGCGCTGATTGGCAGACCGGGCGACGGCTTCCGCATCGCCATGTCCGTGCTCGACGTGTTCCGCTCGACCGTGGGTGCGGCAGCGCTCGGCTTTGCCCGCCGCGCGCTGGATGAAAGCATCAAAAGGGTGGCCGAGCGCAACCTGTTCGGCGCGCCGATGGCCGAATTGCAGATGGTGCAGGGCCATGTCGCCGACATGGCGCTCGACGTCGATGCGGCGGCGCTGCTGGTCTACCGCGCCGCCTGGACCAAGGACATGGGTGCCGCGCGGGTGACGCGCGAGGCGGCGATGGCCAAGCTGTTCGCCACCGACAAGGCGCAAGAGGTCATCGACAAGGCCGTACAGCTGCATGGCGGCGACGGCGTTCGCAAAGGCCATATCGTCGAAAGCCTGTATCGCGAGATCCGCGCGCTGCGCATCTACGAGGGTGCCTCGGACGTACAGAAGGTGGTGATCGCGCGGCAAGTGATGGGCGCGGCCTAATGGCAGGAAATTTGACGGGCAATCGATTTTGAGACTTGGTTTTTGGACTACCGGGAGGTTTTGAATGCACGAGATCCTGCAGCCGCAAGGCTGGGCAAAACCGGTCGGTTACGCCAATGGCGTCGCGGCGCGCGGCAAGCTCGTCTTCGTTGGCGGACAGGTCGGCTGGAACGGCCAGTGTCAGTTCGAGACTGACGATTTCGTCGGCCAGGTACGGCAGACGCTTGAGAACATCGTGGCGGTGCTGGCGGAAGCCGGTGCAGAGCCGCGGCACATCACCTCGATGACCTGGTACTTCACCGACAAGGCCGAATACCGCGCCAACCTCAGGGGCATCGGCGAGGCCTATCGCGAGGTGATCGGCCGGCATTTTCCGGCGATGGCCGCCATGCAGGTGATGGGGCTGGTCGAGGACCGCGCCAAGGTCGAGATCCAGGCGACTGCCGTCATTCCGGAATGACTTTTGCTTATCCGCGAAGGCCAGCCTGCCTCAAAATCGGCAGCACGTGGTCGCAGAAATAGGGCAGTTCCTGCGTGTAGTTGACGAAGGACAGCGCGATCCCCTGGTAACCCTGCTCAGCAATGGCGACCATGTCGGCGGCGATCGTTTCGGGCGTTCCAATCAGCGGATAGGTGCCGGCGCCGCCGGCGAAACGCTGCCGGTAGCGGTCATAGGCATGCGGGTCGTGCGATTGCGAGAATTCCTTCTTGCCGGCCATGTGGGCATCGACCGCGTCGTGGTCGGCCATATCAACGGCATAGCGCGCGTAGTAGGCCTGCGCCTCTTCCATCGTCGGACGGCAGACCACATGCGCCACCGTGTAGACGCCGACATCACGGCCCACCTTGTCGGCACGTTCGCGTATGTCGGCGACGTGCTTGCCGGCGTCGCCCATCTCGGAAAAGGTCGTGAACAGATAGTCGCATCTGGCGGCGGCGAAATCGCGGCCCGGCCCGCCGAAAGCGGCGTTCATCGTCACCGGGCGCGGAACTTGCAAGCTGGCCGGACGGCTGACCGCTTCCTTGAGGCGATAATAGGTGCCTTCATAGTCTAGAGGCTCGCTTGAGGCATAAAGCCGTTCGAGGATCTCGATCCATTCGGCCGCCTGGTCGTAACCCTTTTCGACCAGCGGCGTGCCGAACATGCCGAATTCCTTCGGGTTCCAGCCGCAGACGATGTTGAGGCCGGCGCGGCCCTGGCTGATGTGGTCGACGGTCGCCAGCGCCTTGGCGGCGTAGAGCGGATGCACGAGCGGCACATGCACGGTCATAAACAGGCCAATCTGTTCGGTGGCCATGGCGAGTGCCGCCGCCCAGGTGAAGGTCTCGAACGACCATTCCCGCACCTTGTTGCGGCCGCCGAAGCCGCGCCAGCGCGCGATCGGCAGCATGAATTCCAGCCCGGCGCGGTCGGCGATCTGGGCCGCCGTCAGATTGTCCTGCCAGCTTGCCGCCCAGCGTTCCGGTACGTCGGTGATGGCAAGGCCGCCATCGGCATTGGTCGAAAAGACGCCGAGGTTGAGTTTGTTCGGGCCGTGCAGGGGATGCGCTTTGATCATGTCTGGAACTCGTGGCGGGAGAGCCCACGCTAGGCCCGCGCGAAAATATTTCAAGCCTGAAATAGCTTCGCCTGACAGTCGTTTGCCGATATGGATTCTGGCAGAGCGAGAAAGGTGACGTGCATGAGCGAGTTCCGCCAGAAGTGTATCGGCAAGACGAACCTCGTTGGTTCCTTTGCCGCCATTCCCCATGCCGTTGCGGTCGAAGTGATGGCGCAGTCCGGCCTCGATTTTCTCTGCATCGACTGGGAGCATGCCCAGATCTCGCGCGACATCATCGAGACCATGGTGCGAGCGGCCGACGTGCATCGCGTGCCGGCGATGGTCCGCGTTCCCGGCCATGCGCCGGAAGCCATCCAGGCGGCGCTGGACAGCGGCGCGCAAGGCGTGCTGATCCCACGTGTCTCGACCGCGACCCAAGCGGCGATGGCTGTCAAAGCCTCGCGCTATCCGCCACAGGGCGAGCGCGGCGTCGGGCCCGGCCGTGCGGCCGGCTACGGCTATCGCATTCCCGAATATCTCGCCGGCGCCAATAACAGGATCGTCGTCGCGGTCCAGGTCGAGACATCGGAAGGGCTGACCAACATCGAAGCCATCGCCGCCGTTGACGGCGTCGATGTGATCTTCGTCGGCCCCGGCGATCTTTCGGTGTCGATCGATGCGATCGGACCGAAAGGCGCCGACAAGCTCACTGAGGCGATCCGCAGGATCATCGGCGTCACGGTTGCGCATGGCAGGACATCAGGAATCTTCTGCGCAAAGCCGCAGGACGTCTCCCAATGGGCCGCCATCGGCGCCAGCTTCTTCGTGCTGGCCAGCGACACGATGTTTCTCGGCGCGGGCGTTGCCGCCGGCACCGCCGCCGCGCGGGCCGAGCTGGCTTGAGACAGCCGTAGCTAGCGCAAAAAGGCGTATTGGTCGGGCAACAGGCCGGTCAAACTTTTTAAGCTTAAAACTTTCGCCTTGAAAAGCGCCGCGCTTTGGATAAGCATTCCAAGATCGATGGCGACTGCGGTGCCGGACGGGCTTGCCGGGCAGTCCATCGTGGTGTTCCGGGTGGGAGGGGTTTCAGTCCTTGTCGTTCATGCTGCCCCAGTCGTCGTCCAGCGCGCGCTATGCCTTTGATGGCATTCGCGCCCAGATCCGTGACCTGCACACCGAGAACATCGCCAACCTCGCCGTTCGGGCGCGCGAACTCGGCGACGTCATTGCGCTCTGGTACGGCGAAGGCGACATGGTGACGCCCGCTTTCATCCGCGATGCGGCCAAGGCTGCCTTCGATGAAGGCCTGACCTTCTACGTTCCCAACATGCGCGGCCATGGCCCCCTGAATGAGGCGCTGTCGGAGTACCAGACGCGCATCCATGGCCGGTCGATCCCGATCGCGTGCACCACGGTCACGCCGGGCGGCATGCAGGCGCTGTACCTTGCGCTGGAACTGCTGGTCGATACCGGCACCAACGTCGTCTATGTCGCGCCGCAATGGCCCAACATCCACAACGCCATCCACTTGATCGGCGGCGAGCCACGGCCGTTTTCGCTCGACTATAGGGGTGACTGGCATCTCGACCTCGACCGGCTGTTTGCGACCTGCGATGCCCGCACGCGCGCGATCTTCCTGTCGACGCCCTCCAACCCGACCGGCTGGACCGCCTCAGCCGAGGAAATGCGCGCGCTGCTCGATTTCAGCCGGCGCACCGGCATCTGGATCATCTCCGACGAGGTCTACGGCCGGCTGTATTTCGATGGCGATGTTGCGCCCTCCATCCTGCAAATCGCCGAGGATGGCGACAGGGTGCTGTCGGTCAACAGCTTCTCGAAGGCCTGGGCGATGACCGGCTGGCGCATCGGCTGGCTGACGCATCCGTCCGGGGTGGCCGACCAACTCGGCGCGATGACGCAATATGTCAACAGTGGCACCGCTGCGCCGATCCAGGCCGGTGCGGTTGCAGCAATCCGCCAGGGCGAGCCGCTGGTCGAGGAGATCAGGCAGCGGATCAGGACTGGCCTTGACCTCGCCTATGACCGGCTGGCGCAAATTCCGGGCGTCATCCTGCCAACGAAACCGCGCGGCGGCATGTATGCCTTCTTTGCCATGGAAGGCGAGAGCGATGCACGGCGCGCCTGCACCAGGATTCTCGAGACGGCGCGCGTCGGGCTGGCACCCGGTCATCTGTTCGGAAGTTCGGCAACGGCCTTCCTGCGGATGTGCGTGTGCCGTGAACGCAAAGAGATAGCGACCGCGCTCGACCGCATGGTCGCGGCCATGAATTGACGCCCTGCCGACGGTGGGACGGCAAGAAACCGTGCGGGGCCAACCCCGCCCGATCAACAACCAGAGGGAACACCCCAGAGGGAACACCATGAATCTGAACCGTCGCAATATCATGCTTCTCGCCGCCGCTATCGGCATCGCCGCCGGCCCTGCCACCGCCTATGCCGCCGACGTCCTCAATGTCGGCGCCTACCCGACCAACCCGCCCTTCGAGTACAAGAACGAGAGCGGCACGTTCGAGGGCTTTGAAGTCGACATCGTCAACGAAGCAGCCAAGCGCATCGGCATGACCACGGATATCGCCGACCTCGGCTTCCAGGCGCTGTTCGCCGCCACGACATCGAAGCGCATCGATGTCGCCATCTCGTCGATCACCATCACGCCGGAGCGGCTGAAGTCGCAGTCGTTCACGCAGCCCTATTATGATTCCGACATGGGCATCGCCACCAAGACCGACAGCCCGATCAAGGCCGAAGCCGACCTCAAGGGCAAGATCGTTGGCGTGCTGTCCGGCTCGACCGGCGAAACCTGGGTCAAGGGGCATCAGGAAGCCGACGGCTTCGCCGACGTAAAGGGCTATGACACGCAGCAGAACCTGCTGCTCGATCTCAGCGCCGGACGTGTCGATGCGGCCGTCAGCGACATCCCCGGCATGCAGTACTCCTTCACCAAAATGAAGGACCTGACAGTCAAGGAGCGCATCAAGACCGGCGAGCAGTACGGGCTGATGATGACCAAGGACCACCCGCTGCTCGGCAAGCTGAACGACGCGCTGACCGCGATGAAGAAGGACGGCACGCTGGCCGCGATCCACAAGAAGTGGTTCGGCAGCGACGCGCCCGCCGATTCCTCGACCGTCAAGGAAATGCCGCTGCCGAAGGCCTGAGCGGCGACTGACAGACCAGAGGCGTGCCGGCTCGAAAGGCCGGCACGTCCTGTTTTATTCATGCCCTTCCCGGAGCCGCAGTTTGGTACGTCGCAGCCGATTTCGGTGTTCGGGTCTTGCTCTGGCGTCACTGGACGCAAAACGCTTCGGGAACGCTCCCATGTCGCTGATCGACACTTTCTTCAATCCCGATGTCATCATGTCCAGCCTGCCGGCGCTGCTGCGCGGCTTCCTGAACACGCTGCTGCTCGGCATTTTGAGCATCGGCATCGGCATCCCAATCGGCCTGGCGATCAGCCTGGTACGGCTTTATGCGCCGAAGCCGCTGCGGTGGCTCGCGGTCGGCTACACCGACATCTTCCGCGCCCTGCCGGTGCTGGTCGTGCTGATCCTGATCTATTATGCACTGCCCTTCCTCGGCATCCGCCTGTCGTCGTGGGCTTCCGCCGTGACGGCGTTCGCCATCATCATGTCGGCCTACTCGGCCGAGGTGTTCCGCTCCGGTATTGAAAGCATTCCGCGCGGCCAGTTCGAGGCGTCGCAGGCGCTCGGCCTGCCGTTCCTTTTGACCTTGCGCAAGGTGGTGCTGCCGCAGGCGGTCCGCGTGGTCATCCCGCCGATGACCAGCAACTGCGTCTCGATGTTCAAGGACACTTCGCTCGCCTCCACCGTGGCGCTGCCGGAATTGTTGAAGGAAGCGACCAATGCGCAGTCGCTCTACGCCAACCCCTCGCCGCTGATCGGCGCAGCACTCGTCTATCTCATCTTCCTCTGGCCGATGGTCCGCCTCGTCAGCTTGCTTGAAGAACGCTTCAAGACCGAAAAGACGCGCTGACCTCGCAAATCAAACCACCCGCCAAGAACTTCGCAGGAGCCGACCTTGAACAAACATCAAACCGACAATGCGAGCGCCGCCGCGTTCCCCGTCGACACCATCCGCGCCATGTTTCCAGCCTTGCAGCGGGCCGGCGATTTCATCTTCATGGACAATGCCGCCGGCGCGCAGATCCCGCAAAGCGTGCTCGACGCGGTGACCAACCATCTGGTTTCGCACAACGTGCAGCGCGGTGGCCGCTATGGCCGCAGCGTCACCGTCGACCAGTCGGTCGCCGACGCCCGCGAGAGTGTCGCACTTCTGATAAACGCCGCCAGCCCGGCCGAAATCTGCTTCGGCATGAACGCCACCTCGTTCATCCGCCTGGTCAGCCTCGGCATCGGCCAGATGCTTCAAGAGCGCGACGAGATCGTCATCACCGACATGGACCACGACGCCAACATCGCCACATGGCTGGCGCTGGAGTCCGCCGGCGCCAAGTTCAAATGGTGGCGCATGCGCGAAGACGGCAATTTGCATGTCGACGATCTGCGCCCGCTGGTTTCCGATCGTACCCGGCTGGTCGCCTGCACGGTCACAGCGCATTCGATCGGCTCGATCGTCGACGTCGCTTCCGTTGCCAAGATCGCGCGCGCAGCCGGCGCCGAGGTGTTCCTGGACTGCGTGCACTATGGGCCGCATGGGCTGATTGACGTGCAGGCCTGGGATTGCGATTACCTCGTCTGTTCAGGCTACAAGAACTTCTCGCCGCATATGGGCTTCCTGTGGGGCCGCTTCGAGACGCTGAAGCGGCTGCCGACCTTCCGCGAGGATTTCATCCCCGACGAGCCGCCCTACAAGGTCGAGGCCGGCACCTTCATCTACGAGAACGTCTCGGGCATGGATGCGGCCGTGCAGTATCTCGAACTGATCGGCCGCAATCTGGCGCCATCCAACAACCGCTCGCGGCGCGAAAACATCGTCGCTGGCATGGGCGCCATCCGCGACTATGAGCTGGTGCTGGCGCGCGAGATGCTTGGCGTGCTCAAGGATTGCGGCGCGACGATCTACGGCGTCGCCGACGAAGCCCGCATCGCCGAACGCGTGCCGACCTTCTGCTTCAACATCGGCAGACTGTCACCGCAGCGGATCGTCGAGGAAATGGCCGACATGCAGATCGGCATCCGCGACGGCCACATGTACGCGCCGCGGCTGATGAAGCGGCTCAACCTGTCGATGGACAGCGGCGCCATCCGCGCCTCGCTGGTCCATTACAACACGGTTGAGGAGATCAGGCGCTTTGGCGAGGCGCTGCGCACCATCATCGCCAAGCTGTCGTAAGCGGCTTGGCCTAAAGCGCGTCGCGTTTGAACGGATTCAGGCGACGCGCTTTGGGTTTTTGGTTTCAGGCATGTCGTTCTCGCAAAACCGAGGCCACTTTTGCGCGACATGCATTAGGGCGTGTTGAGATTCAGGTCAGGCCGAGTCGAGAATGGTGGCTTCCGAGAACCGGAGCGGAGCATACTTAAGGTACGTGAGCACCGGAAGCGCAGGAAGCCGCCATTCGCAGGCCGGCCTCACCTGAATATCGACACGCCCGGTCAGGCGGCCTTCTTCTTTGCCAGCCTCGCCTTGATCGAAGCGACGTCGGCGCGCGGCGTCGCGGCGAACAGCGTCTTGGTGTAACTGTGCTTGGGGTCGGCAAAGACCTCTTCGCGCGAGCCGTATTCGACCGCCTCGCCGAAATACATCACCATCACGTCGTCGGCGATGTAGCGCACCACCGACAGGTCGTGGCTGATGAAGACGTAGGTCAGTTGGAACTCGTCCTGCAGGTCGGCGAGCAGGTTGAGCACCTGCGCCTGCACAGACAGATCGAGAGCCGAGACCGGCTCGTCCAACACCAAGAGGCTGGGGTTGAGCATCAGCGCACGGGCAATGGCGATACGCTGGCGCTGGCCGCCGGAAAACATGTGCGGATAGCGGTTGTAGTGCTCGGGTCCGAGACCGACCTTCTTCAGCATCTTCATGGCAAGGTCGCGCCGTTCCTCAGCCGGCTTGCCGGTGTTGATGAGCAGCGGTTCGCCCAGCACGTCGCCGATTTTCTGGCGCGGGTTGAGAGACCCGTAAGGGTTCTGGAAAACGATCTGCACCTTGCGGCGCATCTCCTTGCTCAGCCCGTCCTTGGCGATGTCGACCTTGTTGCCGTCGATGAACAGCTCACCCGAAGTCGCAGGATCGATCAGCGTGATGATGCGGGCCAGCGTCGACTTACCGCAGCCGCTTTCACCGACGATTGCGAGCGTCTTGCCCTTGTCGACGCTGAACGAGACACCCTTGACCGCATGCACCGTGCGCTGTGCGCGAAACAGCCCGCCCCCGACATGATAGTCGCGGACGATATTCTTGCCTTCGACGACCTTGATGCTCATGCGGCGGCTCCCGAAGGCGCCGGCTCGAACAGCATGTCGGAAACGGTCGGCAGCCGGTCGCCGACGGCATTCTCCGGCAGCGCCGACAAAAGCGCGCGCGTGTAGTTGCTCTTCGGCGATTCAAACAGCGACAGCACGTCGGCCTCTTCCATCTTGCGGCCCTTGTACTGGACGATGACGCGGTCGGCGGTCTCTGCCACGACGCCCATATTGTGGGTGATCATGATCAGCCCCATGCCGTATTTGGCCTGCAGCGAAACCAGGAGATCGAGGATCTGCTTCTGGATGGTGACGTCGAGCGCGGTGGTCGGCTCGTCGGCGATCAGCAGCTTCGGATTGCAGGCGATGGCGATGGCGATCATGACGCGCTGGCACTGGCCGCCCGACATCTGGTGCGGGAACGAGTTCAGCCGTTCCGCCGGCTCGGCAATACCGACCTGCGTCAAGAGTTCGATGGCGCGCTCCCGGCGCTGCGCACCGGCCATACCCATATGAAAGCGCAGCACCTCTTCGATCTGGAAGCCGACGGTGAAGCAGGGATTGAGGCTGGCCATCGGCTCCTGGAAGATCATCGACATGTCCTTGCCGACGATCTTGCGCCGCTCGGCAGGGCTTAGCTTCAGAAGATCGCGGCCATTGAAGCTCATGCGGTCGGCGGTGACCGTGGCCGTCCATGGCAAAAGCCCCATGACCGCCAACATCGACACCGATTTGCCCGAACCGGATTCGCCAACAATCGCCAGCACTTCGCGCTCGTCGACATGGAGCGACACGCCGTCAACGGCGCGGAAAGAACCGGAAGCGGTCTGGAACTCGACGACGAGGTTCTGGATATCGAGCAGCGCCATCACGACCTCCTCAGTTTCGGATCGAGCGCGTCACGCAGACCGTCGCCAATCAGATTGATGGCAAGCACAGTGATGAGGATGGCAAGACCGGGGAAGGTCACCACCCACCAGGCGCGCAGGATGAATTCGCGCGCCGAAGCGAGCATCGTTCCCCATTCGGGCGTTGGCGGCTGGGCGCCGAGGCCAAGAAAACCCAGAGCGGCCGCCTCGAGGATAGCGTTGGAAAACGACAGCGTGCCCTGGACGATCAGCGGTCCCAGGCAATTCGGCAGGATGGTGCGAAGCATCAGCCTGATATGGCCGGCGCCGGCGACCTTCGCCGCCACGACATATTCGCGGCTCTTCTCCGCCATCACGGCGGCGCGCACCAGCCGCGCGAAATGCGGCTGCAGGACAAGCGCGATGGCCAGCATCGCGTTGAACAGGCCGGGACCGAGGATGGTGACCATCACCAGCGCCAGCAACAACGACGGGAAAGCCAGGATGAGGTCCATCACGCGCATGATCGCCACGTCGACCCAGCCGCGGAAATAGCCGGCCAGCAGGCCGAGCGTGATGCCGCCGGTGAGCGCCAGCGAGACCACGACCGCGCCGATCAGCAGTGAGAAGCGCGCGCCGTAGAGCAGGCGCGAGAGGATGTCACGCCCGACCGGATCGGTGCCGAGCAGATATTGTGTCGAGCCGCCGTCCTGCCAGGCCGGAGGCCGCAGGAATGCAGTCTTGTCCTGGACGTCGGGTGCATAGGGAGCCAGCAGCGGCGCAAACAGCGCCGCCAGCACCAGCAGGATGAAGACGAACAGGCCGATGACGGCGCCGCGGTTCACCGAGAAATAATACCAGAAGGTCCTGAGACCGGTGAGGCGATCCGGGTTGCCGGCGGCCATCGGGGCGATTTCGGTCGACTGGCTCATCATGCCGCCCTTATGCGTGGGTTGATAACGGCATAAAGTACATCGACGATCAGGTTCACGGCCATGACGATAAGGGCGATCAAGAGCAGGCCAGACTGCACGACAACATAGTCGCGCTTGGATATGGATTCGACCATCCACCTGCCGATGCCAGGCCAGGAGAAGATCGTTTCGGTAAGGATGGCCCCGGCGAGCAGCGTACTAACCTGCAGGCCGATGGTAGTGACCACCGGAATGAGTGCATTGCGCAGAGCGTGCACGCCGATGACTCGGGCCGACGAAAGCCCCTTGGCTCGGGCCGTCCGCACGTAGTCCTCGCCCAGCACCTCGAGCATGGCGGAGCGCGTCTGGCGCGCTATCACAGCCAGCGGAATGGTGCCGAGCACAATTGTCGGCAGCACCAGATGGCGCAATACCGAGCGAAATGCATCCCATTTGCCGTAGAGCAAGGTGTCGATGGTCATGAAGCCGGTGATCGGCTTGAAGAAGAACTGCAGGTCGATGCGGCCGTTAACCGGTGTCCAGCCGAGATAGCCGGAGAAAAAGATGATCAGCAGCAGGCCCCACCAGAAGATCGGCATGGAGTAGCCGACGAGCGCCGTGCCCATCAGCGACTGGTCAAACCAGGAGCCGCGCTTGATCGCCGCGAAGATGCCGGCCGGAATGCCGAGCACCATGGCGAAAATCATGGCGAAGAACGACAGTTCCAGCGTCGCCGGGAAGAGCGTCTTGAACTCTTCGAGCACCGGGCGCTTGGACGAGATGGAGACCCCGAAATCGCCGGTCACGACCTCGCCGACATAGCGTGCGTATTGCTGCCAGATCGGCAGATTATAGCCGAACTGCTCCTTGAGTTCCTCGTAACGCGCCGGCGCCACGCCGTGTTCGCCGGCCATGGCAAGGATGGGATCGCCAGGCAGCAGCCTGACGAAGGCGAAGGCACAGATAGTGATGCCGACAAGCGTCGGGATCAAAAGTGCAATTCTGTGAAGAATATATTTGAGCATGGCGAAGGGGGCGGCGCTCTACAGCGCCGCCCCACTCAATATCTTATTCGGCTTTGTCGACGCCGTCGAAGCGGTGAATGCCGAGCGGGTCCATCATGAAACCGCTGACATTCTTGCGCACGACTGCGTAGACTTGGCTGTGTGCCAGCAGGAAGGCCGGAGCCTGCTTCTGAAAGACGACCTGCGCCTGCTCATAGAGCTTGGTGCGCTCGGCCTGGTCGCTGGTCTTCTTGGCCTTCTGGATCAGGTCCTCGAAGTCCTTGTCGCACCAGCTCGAGTAGTTCGAGACGCCGATGGCGGAGCAGGCGAACAGGGTGGCGAAGAAGTTGTCCGGATCGCCATTGTCACCGGTCCAGCCAATCTGGAAGGCGCCTGGACGGTCCTTCTTCTTGCCTTCCGAGCGATACTTGGTCCACTCGTAGTTCACGATCTCGGCCTTGACGCCGACCTTGGCCCAGTCGGCCTGGATCAGTTCGGCGGCGCGCTGGAAGTTCGGGTTGTAAGGACGAACGCGATCGGAAGCCCAGAGCTGGATTTCCGTCAGCCCGGCAGCGGACAGAACCTTCTTGGCCGCATCCGGATCATAGGCGTCGGCCTTCACATCCTTGTCCCACGACCACATGGTCGGCGGGATCAGGTTTACGGCCGGCGTGGCGCCAGCGTCCTGGAACAGCGACTTGATCAGTGATTCCCGATCGATGGCCTGATTGAGCGCATGGCGCACCTCGGGCTTGTCGAGTGGCGGGATGGTGGTGTTGTAGCTCATGTAGCCGATGTTCAGGCCGGCCTGATCCATCAGGGTCACGTCCTGGCTGGCCTTGATCGTGCCGATGTCGGCAGGATTCGGATAGGGCGCGATGTCGCATTCGCCGGCAAGCACCTTCTGGATGCGGGCGGTCGCGTCAGGGGTGATGGCGAAGACGAGATCGTCGATCTTCTCCTTGCCCTTGAAATAATCCGGATGGGCCGCGTAACGGATGACCGAATCCAGCTGGTAATCGACGAACTGGAACGGGCCGGTGCCGATCGGCTTGGTCGAGAAATCGGCCATCTTGCCGGACTTCTCCAGCTGCTCGGCATATTCCTTCGACACGATCGAGGCGAAGTCCATGCCGAGGTTGGCAAGCATGGGCGCGTTCGGCTCGGTCAGGGTCAGCTTGACGGTCAGATCGTCGACCTTTTCCCATTTGGCGACATATTTCGGCATGTCCATGCCGGTGTAGTAATCCCAGGTCAGGTTCGGCAGGTATTTATCGCCGTTCCACGGGTTCGCCTTGTTGAACTGACGGTCGAAGGAGAAGACGACGTCGTCGGCGTTGAGGTCGCGGGTCGGCTTGAAATAGTCGGTAGTCTGGAACTTCACACCTGGATGCAGATGGAAAGTATAGACCAGACCGTCGTCCGAGATTTCCCACTTGTCGGCAAGGCCGGGCTCGACCTCGGTGCCGCCATGCTTGAATTCGACCAGGCGCGAATAGACGGTACGCGACGAGGCATCGAAGTCGTTGCCGCCCGTCGTCGTACCCGGATCAAAATTGGCCGGCGATGCTTCCGAGCAATAGACAAGCGTCTTCGCATTGGCCATGCCGCTCAGGACGCTTGCGGCCAGCAACGCGGCCGCAAAAGCGAGTTTCTTTTTCATTGAGCACTCCCTGATGTTCTTCCAAGCCCCTCTATCAGGCTCGCGAAGCCCGCATATAAGCACCGTTTTTCCGGCTTTGGAACACCCCGTTTGCTTACCCCTCGGGAAGCAGGAAAAAAATCCGCCATTTTGCTAAATGGCAGAAAAAATTAGCAGTTTTTTCCATTCACGGGATTGTTAACGACCGCATTTTTTTATTGATCTCTGATCTGGCGATACAGGTCGTGCGCGGGCCTTGGCCCGGCCGAGGGTGCGGCAGGATAGCGGCTCGCAGTATCGGCGGCAGGGGAGATTCTTGGCGGCAAATCTTTCGCCGCCTTGCCGCAGGGGCAAGACTTGCACCGCCGCCGATAGAGGCAATACATAGAAGACATCCCAGGCCGCAGCCGGGGGACGTCTCTGTCAATTCGGGGGCGAGCGCGGCACGGACGAACAAGAATTATCCAGGGAGGAACGGGTGGCAAAAGCATCAAAGACGACGGCGTCGGTGAAAGCCAAGACGGCTGCCAAGGCAGCGGCCGGCGCAGTCAAGCCGAAAGCGCCCGTTGCCAAAGCCGCCGCGGCAAAGCCGAAGGCGGCACCTGTGCCGGTGCAGGCAAGTGCAAAGCCGGCGGCCAAGGCCCAGCCTGCCGTCGGAAAGCCGGCGTCCGCGGCTAAGCCCGCCGCCGCCAAGCCCGCGACGACGGCTGCAGCGGCGAAGGCCGCACCGGCGGCGAAGCCGGCCGCGGCCTCGCGATTGCCGGAGGCGCTGACGGCCCTGGCTGCCGGGCTGCCGGAAAAGCCATGGCTCAAAAGCTATCCGAAAAGCGTACCAGCTGAAATCGGCGCCTTGCCCTACAGCTCGATCGGCGATTTCCTGGTCGCCGCCTGCAAGCAATTTTCCGCCCAGCCCGCCTTTACCTGCATGGACAAGTCCATCAGCTATGCCGATGTCGAACGGCTGTCGGCGGCCTTCGGCGCATACCTGCAATCGAAGGAACTGCAAAAGGGCGCACGCGTCGCCCTGATGATGCCCAACGTGCTGCAATATCCGGTGGCGATGATGGCCGTCTTGCGCGCCGGCTATGTCGTGGTGAACATCAATCCGCTCTACACACCGCGCGAACTGGAGCACCAGCTCAAGGATTCCGGTGCACAAGCCATCGTCATCCTGGAGAACTTCGCCAGCACCTTGCAGGCGGTCATCTCCAGAACGGCGGTCAAGCATGTCGTGGTCGCCGCGATGGGAGACATGCTCGGCGGACTGAAGGGCACGATCGTCAATTTCGTCGTGCGCCGGGTGAAGAAGATGGTGCCGGCATGGTCGCTGCCCGGCCATGTCAAGTTCAACGCGGCCGTCAAGGCCGGCGTCGGCGTGGGCTTCAAGCCAGCCAAGGTGGCGGCCGACGATGTCGCCTTCCTGCAATATACGGGCGGCACCACCGGCGTCTCGAAGGGCGCAACGCTGCTGCACAGCAACGTGCTGGCCAATGTCGTGCAGAACGCGCAGTGGATGGAAGACGCCTATACGATCAAGCCGAAACCGGCGCATCCGAACTTTATCTGCGCCCTGCCGCTCTATCATATCTTCGCGCTGACGGTGAACGCGTTGATGGGTATGCAGCAAGGTGCGCGCAATGTGCTCATTCCCAACCCGCGCGATATTCCCGGCTTCGTCAAGGAACTGCAGAAATATCCGATCCACATCTTTCCGGGCTTGAACACGCTGTTCAACGCCCTGCTCAACAATGAGGACTTCCGCAAGCTCGACTTCAAGCCGCTGGTGCTGACGCTGGGCGGCGGCATGGCGGTGCAGAAGGGCGTCGCCGAACGCTGGAAGGCCCTGACCGGCTGTCCGGTGACCGAAGGCTACGGGCTGTCGGAAACCTCGCCGGTGGCCACCGCCAACAAGTTCAGCGCCAGCGACTTCACCGGCACCATCGGCCTGCCGCTGCCGTCGACGGAGATCGCCATCCGCGACGACGACGGCAACAATCTGCCACTCGGCGAGGTCGGCGAAATCTGCATCCGGGGGCCGCAAGTGATGGCGGGCTACTGGAACCGGCCGGATGAGACCGCCAAGGTGATGACCAAGGACGGCTATTTCAAATCCGGCGACATGGGCTTCATGGACGAGCGTGGCTACACCAAGATCGTCGACCGCAAGAAGGACATGATCCTGGTCTCGGGCTTCAACGTCTATCCGAACGAGCTCGAGGAAGTCGTGGCGATGCATCCGGGCGTGCTCGAAGTGGCGGCGATCGGCGTGCCGGACGAGCATTCGGGCGAAGTGCCGAAGCTGTTCGTGGTCAGGAAGGACCCGGCGCTGACCGCAGAGACGCTCACCGCCTATTGCCGCGAGAACCTGACCGGCTACAAGCGGCCAAAATACATCGAATTCAGGACCGAGCTGCCGAAGACGCCCGTCGGCAAGATCCTGCGGCGGGCGCTGCGCGAATGACGGCAGCCGACGGCCTTGGCGCCGTGGATGCACCTTGCCGTCCTGACCCGACCGAGTTCATCAGGGCGAACATGCGCATCGCCCCGGTGCCGTCGCTTCCCGAGATCCGAATTTATACCGCGCATCCGGGGAGTGGCCTGAGGCGGCTTATCGATCCGCGGCAAAGCTTCGACGATGATGACGATACAGCCGAGGCGGATGAGGATGGACCCGATCCGCAGCCGCCCTACTGGGCTTATGCCTGGGCCGGCGGCGCCGTGCTTGCACGCTATATACTCGACCATCCGCAAACCGTGGCCGGTCGCCGCGTGCTCGACCTCGGCGCCGGTTCGGGCCTTGTCGGCATTGCTTCGGCCAAGGCCGGGGCGAGCGCGGTGATCGCCGCGGAGATCGATCGTAACGGCGTTGCCGCGATCGGCCTCAACGCCGCGGCCAACGGCGTTGCGATGACGGTCATGGGGCAGGATATTACCTGCGGATCGCCGCCTGCGGTCGATGTCGTCACCGCCGGCGACGTCTTTTATGGACAGGACGTCGCCGACCGCGTCATGCCTTTCCTTGACCGCTGCCTTGATGCCGGTATCGAGGTTCTTGTTGGCGATCCGGGCCGCGCCTACCTGCCGCGATCGCGGCTGCGCCTGCTTGCCGAATACCAGGTGCAGGACTTCGGCCAGACGAAAGACAGCGCGCCGAAGAGCGGTGTCTTCCGTTTGGAGGGTATATCCGGCCGCTAGATCGTTTCCTTGACCCGCGCGGACAGAAAATCCGGCAGATCGGCAACCGAATCCAGCACCATATCGGCGATCGACGACAGCGATTCACGTGTGCCGGTGCCGGAGAGCACGCCGACCGCCAGCCCGCAGCCGCCGGCTCGCGCCATCTCCAGGTCGTGGCGATTGTCGCCGACCATGGCGATCTGCGCCGGCTTCAGCCCGGTCAGGTCGCAGAAGGCGAAGATCGTGTCCGGCGCCGGTTTCGGATTGGCCACCGCGTCATAGCCATAGGCAGCGTCGAAGAGCTGGGCGACGCCAAGCGTGACCATCGTCTTCTCCGCGCCGCTGGTTGAATCGTTGGTAGCGACGCCGAGCCGGTAGGATCGCTTGTGCAGCACTGTCAGCGTTTCGACGATGCCGGGCAGCGCCACCGCCATCGACGAGCCTTGCACGGACGTGATCTCGTTGAAGCGGGCGACCGCAAGCATCTGGTCCTCGTCGGACAGGCGCGGGAACCACAGTTCGACGACATCCATGTTGGTGCCCGAGGCAAAGATCGAATCGGGCCTGAACCGCTTGTTGACGAAATCGAAACCCGCCGCCGAAAGCAGCCTGTCGGCCTTCCAGCGATCGCCCTCGGCGGCATCCATGGCCATGAAGTCGGCAATGCCGAGCCAGGTCGCGTTGAAGTCGACAAGCGTCCCGTCCTTGTCGAACAATATGCCCTTGATGTCTGCCAAACTGCTCACTCCGAACCACGCAAATGCTGGATGTATCCCACCAGGCCAGCGGTCGATGCATCCCGCTTCGCGGCACTTTCCTTGCCCTCCACGACAGGCAAGAGGCCGGTGGCCAGTTCCTTGCCGAGCTCGACGCCCCACTGGTCGAAGGAATTGATGCTGAACAAAGTGCCTTCGACGAAGACGCGATGCTCGTAGAGCGCGATCAGCCGGCCGAAGGTGCGCGGGTCGAGCTTGCGGTAGAGGATGGTCATCGAGGGCCGGTTGCCGGAGAAGACGCGGTGCGGGGCGATCTTGTCGACCTCGGCCGGCTTCATGCCCTTGGCCAGCATCTGGGCGCGCGCCTCCTCCAGCGTGCGGCCCTTCATCAACGCTTCCGACTGCGCCAGGCAGTTGGCGAGCAGCAGATCATGCTGATGCTTGAGGTCCGGCTCGTGGCCGACGGCCGCGGCGAGGAATTCGACCGGGATGAAATCGGTGCCCTGATGCAGCAGCTGGAAGAAGGCATGCTGGCCGTTGGTGCCAGGCTCGCCCCAGACCAGCGGTCCGGTCGGCGTCGTCACCGCAACGCCTTCGAGGGTGACGCTCTTGCCGTTTGATTCCATGTCGAGCTGCTGCAGATAGGCCGGCAGCCTGGACAGGCGCTGGTCATAGGGAATGACGGCGCGTGCGGGATATCCGCAGATCACGCGATGCCACCAGCCGACCAGCCCCAAAAGGGCCGGCAGGTTGTCCTGCACCGGCGCCGTGCGGAAATGCTCGTCCATCTCGTGCGCGCCATCGAGGAAGGCGCGAAAATTCCGCGGCCCAACCGCGATCATCACCGGCAGGCCGATCGCCCCCCAGACCGAATAGCGGCCGCCGACCCAGTCCCAGAAGCCGAAGACGCGATCCGATTCGATGCCGAACTTGGCCACCAGCTCGAGCGCGGTCGAGACGGCGGCGAAATGCTTGCCGACGGCTTCCTTGCCGAGCGCCTTCTGCACCCATTTGCGCGCCGTCTCGGCATTGGTCATCGTCTCGACGGTGGTAAAGGTCTTGGAGGCGATGATGAAAAGCGTGGTTTCGGCCGACAGGCCCTTCAGCGTGTCGTGGATATGGGCGCCGTCGATGTTGGAGACATAGTGCGCGCGCGGCCCGTCATGATAGGGGGCCAGCGCCAGCGTCGCCATGGCCGGGCCGAGATCGGAACCGCCGATGCCGATGTTGACGATGTCGGTGATTTTCTTGCCGGTGGCGCCGGCTGCATTGCCGGAGCGCACGGCATCGGCAAAGGCGCCCATCGCGTCGAGCACGGCAGTGACGTCCGCCTTGACGTCCTGGCCATCGACAGTGACGCCCTTGCCGGTCAGGTTGCGCAGCGCAGTGTGCAGCACGGCACGGTTTTCGGTGACGTTGATCTTCTTGCCGGCGAACATCGCCGCCCGGCGGCCTTCGAGATCGGCTGCCCTGGCAAGTTTCTCCAGCAGGTCCATGGTGAGCGCGTCGACCGCGCATTTCGACCAGTCGAGCAACAGGTCGCCGTCGGTGGCGGAGAATGTCTTGAACCGCTGCGGATCGGCGGCGAAGGCCTGGCGCATGCTGGCTGGCGCCGCGGCGCGATGATCGCGCAAGGCTGCGAGCTGTTTCTGGAAGGCTGACTGATCCACTGGCGGGACTCCTGGCGTTTTCGACGCACCATATCAGACCGGATGTTTCCGGCGCGTGTCGTCGCGCCAAAACTAGTGAGCCGAATTCTGTACGGTCAATACGCGGCGATGACGCGAATCGTCACGCGGCGACGATGCAGGCGCGTCCCGAGGGTGGGCGGAGTGCCGGATTTTCCGCCGAAGGATCACTGGCATAAATCCCAACGATCAGAAAAATTGATTGGCGCAACCCCTTGTGCCACCGTTACATTCGACTGGTCCAGCCAAGCGAAAAAAGCTGGCCATCGAGGAACATCTTCCATGCCACAGCGAAACGACACGGCGATATGGTCCGGCCTGTTCCGGATTTCGGCCGAATCCGGCCAGACCCTGCAGGCACAGATCCGCCAAGCCATCGTGGCCGCCATTCTCGACCGCCAGATCGCCGCTTCGATGCCGCTCCCCTCTTGCCGGATCCTGGCCGAAAAGCTCGGCGTGGCGCGCGGAACCGTGGTGCTGGCCTTCCAGCAGCTCGTCGACCAAGGCTTCCTGGTGGCACGCGAACGGCGCGGCCATTTCGTCAATCCCGATGTGTTGGCGACACCAGCCAAGCCGCATCAGAAGGCGCCCGACCAGGCCAACGAGATCGACTGGAAGGCACGCCGCAAGATCGCCGCAAGCGACATGCCGCCGCCGGCCAAGCACGAGAACTGGATCAAGTCGTCCTACCCCTTCGTCTACGGCCAGTTCGACCCGGCGCTGTTCCCGACCGCCGAGTGGCGCGAGTGCAACCGCATGGCGCTTGCCGTGCTCGAAATCCGCAACTGGGCGTCCGACATGGTCGATCGCGACGATCCGTTGCTGATCGAACAGATCCAGGCGCGGCTGTTGCCGCGGCGCGGCATCTTCGCCAATCCCGACGAAATCATCGTCACGCTGGGCGCCCAGAACGCGCTCTACATGCTGGCGACGCTGTTGATGGGCAAGGGCTCCAAGGTGGCGATGGAGGACCCCGGCTATCCCGACGCACGCTCGATCTTCCGCCTTGCGGGCGCCGACATCCAGCCGGTGCCGGTCGACCAGTTCGGCATTGTAACCGCTTCTATTCCCAATGATTCCGGGTTCGTGTTCGTCACACCCAGCCATCATTGCCCGACCATGGTGCCGCTGTCGGCGGAACGGCGGCAGGATCTCCTGGCGCGGGCCAACCGCTACAACCAGATCATCATCGAGGATGGCTACGACAGCCAGCTTCTCGACGAGGCGCCGCAGCAGGCATTGAAGAGCCTCGACCGCTCCGGCCGCGTCGTCTATGTCGGCTCGATGTCGAAGACGCTGGCTCCAGGCCTGCGGCTCGGCTACATCGTCGCCTCGGCCGGACTGATCTCGGAACTCCGGGCGCTGCGCCGCTTCATGCTGCGCCATCCGCCTGCCAACAACCAGCGCGCCGTCGCGCTGTTCCTGTCGCTCGGCCATCACGAGGCACTTGTGCGGCGGCTGTCGAGCGCCTTCGACGAGCGGCGCAAGCGCCTGGTCCATGCGATTTCCGCTTTCCTGCCGGAATGGCGTTCGACCGATTCGGCCGGCGGCACATCGCTGTGGCTTGAAGGGCCGCGCGGCACCGATTCGCGCGGACTGGCCGAGGCAGCCGCCTCGCGCAGCGTCATCATCGAGCCAGGCGATCGTTTCTTCGATCGCACTGAAAAGCCTTCGCGTTTCATGCGGCTGGGCATTTCCTCGATCGCGCTGCAGCACATCGAGCCAGGCATCCGCGAACTGGCCACCGCCGCCGGACGCAGGCCGGCCGCCGCCTGATCCTCCGCGCGACCCCCTTGCCGGAGCCGCACAGCGTGGCTCCGGCTCCATTAGCCCTGGCATATGCAGCCGGACCGTCTGGCTCATAGGCTGGGCCAATGCCGGCGGCATAGTCGGAGCACAAAGGGGAAGAAGCAGCCGATGGTGGACCAACCGCCGCGCTCTGCTTCTCGGAAAGGTGGAGTGTCTCCATGTCAGTTCTTGAAAAGCAGGACGCGGCGGCGGATCAACGTTCGCGCCGCTCCGGCGGGCGCGAAGCGCGCCGCGCTATGCGGGCAGCACCGTTGGCCGACGACATCAAGCCGGTGCGCGCCGGCCTCGAAGGCGGCAGCTACGGGCCGCTGACGGAGAACGACCAGGAACGCATCCACGAAGCCGTGCTGACGCTCCTGGAAACGGTTGGCTTCGCCAATGCCATACCCTCCTGCATCGATGCCCTGACTAAGGCCGGCGCCAGCTATGGCGATGACGGCCGCATCCGCTTCCCCCGCGCGCTCGTGCTCGACACGATCAAGAAAGCGGCGCGGCATTTCACGCTGCACGGCCAGGACCCCAAGCACGACATGCTGATCAAGGGCAAGCGCGTGCATTACGGCACGGCGGGCGCCGCCGTGCATCTGGTCGATGTCGAAAAGCGCGAATACCGCGAGTCGCTGCTGCAGGACATCTATGACGCCGCCCGCCTCGTCGAGGGGCTCGACAACATCCATTTCTTCCAGCGCCCGATGGTGCCGCGCGACATTCCCGACCCGCTCGATATGGATTTCAACACGCTATATGCCTGCGTGATGGGCACGTCGAAGCATGTCGGCACCTCGTTCACGGTGCGCGAGAATGTGCAGCCGGCGCTCGAAATGCTCTATGCCATTGCCGGCGGCGAGGAGAACTTCCGCGCCCGGCCGTTCGTCTCGAACTCCAACTGCTTTGTCGTGCCGCCGATGAAGTTCGCCGAGGACGCCTGCGGCGTGCTAGAGGCCTGCGTCGAAGGTGGCATTCCGATCCTCTTGCTGTCGGCCGGACAGGCCGGTGCCACGGCCCCGGCGGCGATTGCCGGTGCGGTGGTGCAGGCGGTGGCCGAAGTGCTGGTCGGCCTCATGTATGTCAACGCCATCAAGCCGGGGCATCCGGCGATCTTCGGCACCTGGCCATTCGTGTCGGATCTCAGGACCGGCGCCATGTCTGGCGGTTCAGCCGAGCAGGCGGTGCTGACCGCGGCCTGCGCACAGATGGCGCAATATTACGACCTGCCGGGCGGCTCGGCCGCGGGCATGACGGATTCGAAACTGCCCGACATCCAGTCCGGCTATGAAAAGGGCATTACCGATGTGATGGCCGGCCTTGCCGGGCTCAACCTGGTCTACGAATCGGCCGGCATGCACGCCTCGCTGCTCGGTTTCTGCCTGGAGAGCCTGATCATCGACAACGACATGCTCGGCCACTGCCTGCGCTGCGTGCGCGGCATCGAGGTGACCGACGAGGCGCTGTCGATCGAGACCATCGCCGATGTCTGCCTGAAGGGACCGGGCCATTATCTCGGCAACGAGCAGACGCTGCGGCTGATGCAGACCGAGTATTTCTATCCGGCCGTGGGCGACCGATTTTCGCCCAAGGAATGGAATGAGAAGGGCCGGCCCGACATCCTGCAACGGGCGATCATCGAGAAGAAGCGCGTGCTCGCCGAGCGCTTTCCGCGCCATGTGCCGAAGCTGATCGACGACAGGCTGCGTGCCCGCTTTGGCGAGATGATCAAGCTGCCGCGCGGCAGCATGGGCGGGTAGGCCCTCGCAGAACAATCAGTCGCCAACCAGCCCATAGCGCTCGACGACTTCGGCATTGATCAGCTTGGCGTGCAGCGTCATCAGCACGATTTGCGCATCCAAGCTGTCGCCGGTTTCAAGGGCGGCCTCGATCCGATGCTCTGCATCCAGCCTGTTCTGAAGACCGTTGGATCGTTCGAAGGCTTCCGGTCCGGCGATGCAGTAGCTGAACAATCGCGCCACGTCTGCATAGGCTTGGCCGGGCGGCTCGTCAGGCCAATGATCCTTCATCAGATTGACGATTGTCAGTTTTACGCCCTCCGGCACGAGGGCGGGATGAAGGTCGGCGCCACGCAATGCCGCATCGAGCTGCCTCAAGTCGCCCGAGCGGCCGAACATTCCGAGGAAGCCAAGGGAAGAGCGTCGTGGCGCCATCATGTTCCAATCCGTTTCAAACCACTTAAGTGGTTCGCAAGCGGAATACAAAGGCAGTGACCTCTAAAGCGCGTCACATTGAAACGGGTTCACGCGACGCGCTTTATGCCTTTGCCGTTGTGCATGTCAGCCACTTGCCGCCAACAGCAAGACACCGGCCAGGGCTGATCCGGCAAGCGTCGGCAGCATGCCGATTCTAAACTTCAGGATAGCGATCATGGCGGCACAGGAAAGCAGCGCCGCGCGCCAGTCGATCGACGAAAATACCGGCACATTCACCCCGAGGCCCAGCGCGTGTACCTCATGGAAAATGACGTGCAGGGCGAACCACAGAGCCAGATTCATGATCACCCCGACAACAGCGGCGGTGATCGCGCCAAGTGCTGCCGATAAGGCCTTGTTGCCGCGCAGGGCCTCGATATAGGGCGCACCGAGGAATATCCAGAAGAAGCAGGGCGTGAACGTAACCCACAGGGTCAGTAACGCCCCCAGCGATCCGGCAAGCAGCGGGTCCAGCGAGCCGGGATGGCGGAACGCGGCGATGAAGCCAACGAACTGCAACACCAGGATGAGCGGACCCGGCGTCGTTTCGGCAAGGCCCAAACCGTCGACCATTTCACCGGGAGCGAGCCAGCCGAAGGACTGGACGGCTGCCTGGGCGACATAAGCGAGCACCGCGTAGGCGCCGCCGAAGGTGACGACCGCCATGAGACTGAAGAACCGGCCGATCTCGGTCCAGACGCTTGCAGAGCCGGTAAGCCACCAGATCAGCAGAACAGGCCCGAACCAGATCGGCAGCCAGATCGCAATCGTGCGCGGCGCATGCCATTTCGTCGGCCTGAGGTGGGCCAGTTCGCCGCGCTCGAACATCAGGTCGACCGCTCCCTTGCTATCCGCAATACCGTCCTTGCCATGTGCCGAGCCGGAAAACAGCGCCGGAGCAATGCGGTTTCCCAGCCATCCCGTTAGGCCCGCGAGCAGGACGATGAGCGGGAACGGTACATTCAACGCATAGATGGCGATGAAAGCCGAGACGGCGATCGACACCATGACCCTGTTCTTCAGGGCACGCCGTCCGATCCGGATCACCGCCTCGATGACAATGGCAAGCACCGCCGCTTTCACCCCGAAAAACAGCGCCTCGACGAGCGGCACGTCGCCATAGAGCACGTAGAGGCTGCTCAGGACGAGCATGACGAGCGCGCCCGGCACCACGAACAGGATGCCGGCGACAAGGCCGCCGATCGTCCTGTGCAGCAGCCAACCGACATAGATGGCGAGTTGCTGGGCTTCGGGGCCAGGCAGCAGCATGCAATAGTTCAGAGCGTGCAGGAAACGCTGCTCGCCGATCCAGCGCCGCTCCTCGACCAGTTCCTTGTGCATCAATGCGATCTGCCCGGCCGGCCCGCCGAAGCTGAGCAACCCGATTTTTGCCCAGAGTTTCATGGCTTCGGTGAAGGTCGGCGCAGCCGGGCCCTGGACCACGGTATCTTGCGACTCGAGCGCGCTCATGACGGTTTGCCCGCGCCTGTACTGGGCCAGTTGTGCGTTTCTTCAGTGGCGTCACGACACCAACGAAAGAACGCATCGTAGAGCAGCATGCCTGCGTCCAGCTGTTCCAGGTCGTCGCGAAACATACGCGACAGGCCAAGCGAAGCCGCCAGGAAGCCGGCAGCCTGGGGAACAAGATCGAGGCTTGCGGTGTCGGCCGCGCGCACGATCAGGGCAAGGCGATCGAGCGCCTCGGATTCCAGCCCGAACTCCTCAATCATCGTGTCGAAGGTGCAGCGTTCGCCGCGATGGCTCCAGAACACATCGTCGATGTCGGAAGGCACTGCCTGGAAGCGATCGGCCACGGCAAGAACTTCGGCCGGCTCGACAAACAGAAAGATCGCATGGGGATCGACGAAACGCCGGATCAGCCAGGGGCAAGCGATGCGATCCACCTTCGGGCGGGCTCGTGTCACCCACACGGTGCGCCCCTTTTCGTCGCGTGAGGGCAAGGTGTCGGTGCGAACCAGAAGTCCCTTTGCATCGCGCCAGGCTTCGAACCCACCGTCGAGGCTTTCGGCGGAAATGCCCTCATGGCGCAGCCATGCGGCGACACCTTGCGAGAGTTTCAGCCCTTTCTGGCAAACGACCGTCACTGGCTTGCCGGCGAATTCGGCGGCCCAGGTCGAAACAGTCTTGAAATCGCGCCGGCTCGAGGCCGGCAGAAGGCGTGGATCGGCGTCGAAGTCTTCATCGATACGGACATCGATGATGACAGGCGCGCCTGGCAGACCGATCAGACGGGATAATTGCGATACGGTGATAGCGGTTGTTGACGGCATGGCGTCCACCTCCTGGAAAAAGAAGCTTGGACGCGAACGTTGGGCTGACGCCTCACGGGGTCGTCGCGATACACCCCTTGCCATGATGGTGGATGCATCGCGCAGGCTTGTCAAGGATGGCGGCGGCCTGATCCGGATCAAGCCGCCATTTGTCGTTTATGTACGCATCTACGAACAGATGTCGCTCAGTGATTATCCCTGGGGACACCTCTGGTGTGCGCGACATCCTGGTATTTCACCGCCGGCTTCAGCACCATTCCCTCTGAAAACTGCGCAACCATACCGCGCTGGATCTCCTGCCAGGGCGTCTGGTGCTTGGGATAGTCATATCCGCCATTGTTCTGCAGTTCAGCACGCCGCCGGGTGATCTCGTCGTCGGTGACGAGGATGTCGGCCGTGCCTTTGCGCAGGTCGATGCGGACACGGTCGCCCGTCTTGAGCAGCGCCAACCCGCCGCCGATCGCGGCTTCCGGCGAGGCGTTGAGGATCGAAGGCGAACCCGACGTGCCGGACTGGCGGCCGTCACCGATGCAGGCGAGCGCATGGATGCCCTTCTTGATCAGATAGGCCGGCGGCTGCATGTTGACGACCTCGGCGCCGCCGGGATAGCCGATCGGGCCGGCGCCACGCATGAACAGGATCGTGTGTTCATCGATGCCTTGCGCCGGATCGTCGATGCGGGCGTGGTAGTCCTCGGGCCCGTCGAAGACCATGGCGTTGCCTTCGAAAGCCTCGGGATCCTTCGGATTGGAGAGATAGCGATCGCGGAATTCGGGCGAGATGCCGCTGGTCTTCATGATCGCGGAATCGAACAGATTGCCCTTGAGGTTGATGAAGCCGGCATTGGCCTTCAGCGGCGCGGCAACGGAGCGGATGACGTCGGTGTTCTCGTTGGCGACACCCTCGCTATTCTCACCGATAGACTTGCCGTTGACCGTGCGCGCACCGGGATGCGGCAACAGTCCGCCCTTCATCAGTTCAGCGATCACCGCCGGCACGCCGCCGGCATGATGGTAATCCTCGCCCAGATATTCGCCCGTCGGCTGCAGATTGACCAGCAGCGGCACATTGAGGCCGACCGTCTGCCAGTCGTCATTGTCGAGCTTGACGCCGAGATGGCGGGCGATAGCGTTGAGATGGATAGGCGCGTTGGTCGAGCCGCCAATTGCCGAATTGACGACAATGGCGTTCTCGAAAGCCTCTCTCGTCATGATGTCGGACGGCTTGAGGTCTTCATGCACCATGTCGACGATACGTTTGCCGGTCTCGTAGGCGATCTGGCCGCGCTCGCGGTAAGGTGCGGGGATGGCGGCCGAGCCCGGCAATTGCATGCCAAGCGCCTCCGCCAGCGAGTTCATCGTCGTGGCGGTGCCCATGGTGTTGCAGTAGCCGGTGGACGGCGCCGAAGAGGCGACGATGTCCATGAACTCGTCATAGTCGATCTCGCCGGCCGACAGGCGCTGGCGCGATTCCCAGACGATGGTGCCGGAGCCGGTGCGCTTGCCCTTGTGCCAGCCATTGAGCATCGGGCCGACCGACAGCGCGATCGCCGGGATGTTGACGGTGGCTGCCGCCATCAGCAGGGCCGGCGTTGTCTTGTCGCAGCCGATGGTGAGCACGACGCCATCGAGCGGATACCCGTACAGCACCTCGACTAGGCCGAGATAGGCAAGGTTGCGGTCAAGAGCGGCGGTGGGCCGCTTACCGGTCTCCTGGATCGGATGGCACGGGAACTCGAACGGAATGCCGCCCATCGAGACGATGCCTTCGCGCACGCGCTTGGCCAGCTCGATATGATGCCGGTTGCAGGGCGAGAGATCCGAACCGGTCTGAGCGATGCCGATCAGCGGCTTGCCGGACATCAGTTCGGCCCGAGTCAGGCCGTAATTCAGGTAGCGCTCCAGGTAGAGCGCCGTCATGCCCGGATTGTCGGGATTGTCGAACCACTCCTGCGAGCGAAATTTTTTCTTCCTGGTGGGGGCGCCTGCCATCGTGGTCTCCGTATTTGTAAGACAAATCGATATGGCAACGCGCGGGAGCAGGCAAGAGGGCGCAGGGTCGCATCCGGACTTTGGTGCGATAGACATGCATGCAGCCGTGCGTTACGGCTTCGATCAATCGTGTCAGGGAGGTTTTCATGGCTTTGGTGATCGAAGGCGAGGAGCGCATTGCCGCGCCCCTGCAAAAGGTGTGGGAAGCGCTGAACGATCCCGAGGTCTTGAAGGCGACGATTCCCGGCTGCCAGAGCCTGGAGATGAAGTCGCCGACCGAGATGGCGGCGACCGTGGTGGTGAAGATCGGGCCGATCAAGGCGACGTTCAACGGCGAGGTGACGCTCAAGAATCTCAAGCCGCCACATTCCTACACCATCCAGGGCGAAGGCAAGGGCGGCATCGCCGGCTTTGCCAAGGGCGGCGCCGACGTGACGCTGACAGAGGATGGGCCGGATACCACGGTGCTGAAATACGCGGCCAAGGCCGATGTCGGCGGCAAGATCGCGCAGCTCGGCAGCCGGCTGATAGAATCGACCTCGAAGAAACTGGCCGGACAGTTTTTTTCAAGCTTCGGCGAGAAGGTTGGCGCGGCTTAGGTTACGTCCTCGCTCGAACGACGCCTGGCTTCTCTGGGGCCAGCGCTGCCCCTCATCCGCCTGCCGGCACCTTCTCCCCGTATAGTGACGGGGAGAAGCGAACTGGCCGCAACGTCGGCGCCCTTCCTCCCGCGCTGATTGGCGAAATCATCAAGGACGGTGTCTTTCTCCCCGTCACTATCCGGGGAGAAATGTCCTGCAGGACAATGAGGGGCGGCGCCTACCGAACGAAAAACTACTCGAACACGATGTTCGGCACCGCGTCGGCGGCCGCACCACGCTCTTCGTTGATCCGGTCCCAAACCTTCGAAGCGATATCCCTGTAGATCCTTGCCTCGGCGCCGTCGGGCTTCGAGACAACCACCGGCGTACCGGCATCCGAGCTTTCGCGAATGCCCATCTCGAGCGGCACTTCGCCAAGGAAGGTGACGCCCAGACGCTCGGCTTCGCGGCGCGCGCCGCCATGGCCGAAGATGTCGTAGCGTTTGCCGGTATCGGGAGCGATGAAATAGCTCATGTTCTCGACGATGCCGAGCAGCGGCACGTCGACCTTCTTGAACATGTTCAGGCCCTTGCGTGCATCGATCAGCGCCAGATCCTGCGGCGTCGAGACGATGACGGCGCCGGCCAATGGGACTTGCTGGGCCATGGTCAGTTGTGCGTCGCCGGTGCCTGGCGGCATGTCGACGACGAGCACGTCGAGCCGGCCCCATTCGACCTCGCGCAGCATCTGCGTCAGCGCCGACATCACCATCGGACCGCGCCAGATCATCGGTGTCTCCTCATCGACGAGGAAGCCCATCGACATCACTTTAAGCCCGTAATTCTCCATCGGTTTCAGGATCTTGCCGTCGACGGTCTGCGGCCGGCCATGGATGTTGAGCAGGCGCGGCATGGACGGGCCATAGATGTCGGCGTCGAGCACGCCGACGCGCAAACCATTGGCGGCAAGGCCAAGAGCGATGTTGACGGCCGTGGTCGACTTGCCGACACCACCCTTGCCGGAAGCGACGGCGATGATCGCTTCGATGCCAGGAACGCCACGCCTGCCCTGGCTGTGCGAAGCCGGAGCGTGGGGAGCGGCACGCGGCGCGGTGGGAGCCGGCGGCGCTGGCCTGGGTGCAGGTCGTGATGGAACCGGCGCTTCCATGCCGCCGCCTTTCTTTTCCGCCGTCAGTGCAACGACGGCACCGGCAACGCCGGGAATAGCCTTGACGACGCGCTCGGCAGCAGCCCGCAGCGGTTCCATCTCCTGAGCGCGGGCGGCGGGAACGGTGATCGAGAAGAAGACCTTGGAATCGGCGATGAAAATCTCGGAAACCATGCCAAGGTCAACGATGTTGCCGGTGAAATCCGGGCCATTGACCGTCTTCAGGCGCTCGGTGACGATTTCCTTGGTGACGGACATCAGTTCTTCCTTATGCAAGCTTTGGCCTGAGATAGTGCAGTTTCCGGACAGAACCAAGCCGTGGAGCAATAGCTGCCTTGGTGTGCCCGCAAAAACGACGGGCGGTGTCGGAGCAGCCGGCATTTTGCGAACCGGCGATCGCCAAACGGCCCCTCTGATCTATTTCAAGGATCGACATGAGCAATCAATCGAGATGGGCAATCAGGGAAGGAGACGATCATGCTCGCAAACAGAAACGCAACGGCCAATGTGGCGGTGAAAGACCTGGCCAGGGCAAAGGCCTTTTATGAAGGGACGCTCGGCCTCAAGCAGGTGGATGATATGGGTGGCGAACTGATCGTCTACAAAAGCGGCGACACGCTTATCAATGTCTATCATTCGCAGTTCGCAGGCACCAACAAGGCGACGGCAGTGACCTGGACGGTCGGCGACGAGATCGGGACCATCGTCAAGTCGTTGAGGTCGAAGGGTGTCGCATTCGAGCACTATGAGATGCCCGGCCTGACGCTGGAGGGCGACGTGCATGTCGGCTACGGCATGAAGGTCGCATGGTTCAAGGATCCCGACGGCAACATCCTGAACCTCGTCGACAAATAGGCTATTGCGCATTTTTCGGAGAGGCGGCGGGCGCATGATTCGGAACAGGCACTCCTGACCGAGCCGTTGGCTCGCTCTAACCGTTTGTTCTGCTGCATTTATGCGGACGCCAAAATGCTCTAGCTTCCGCCCATGATCGACAAGCTGGAATTCTTCATCGCACTGGCCAGGGAAGAGCATTTCGGCCGGGCGGCGGAAGTGTGCGGGGTTACCCAGCCGACGCTGTCGGCCGGCATCAAGCAGCTCGAGGGCCAGCTCGGCGTGATGCTGGTGCTGCGCGGCTCGCGCTTCCAGGGGCTGACGCCCGAAGGCAAGCAGGTATTGGTCTGGGCGCGTCGCATCGTCGGCGACACCCGCACCATGAGAGAAGAGATGCGGGCGGCGCGCCACGGCCTGTCTGGTCGCATCCGCATTGCCGCAATTCCGACCGCCCTGGCCATGGTGGCGCGGCTGACAACCCCCTTTCGGGCAAAACATCCCGGCGTGACCTTTTCGGTGCTGTCGCGGACCTCGATCGAAGTGCTGTCGCTGCTCGGCAATTTCGACATCGATGCCGGCATCACCTATCTCGACAACGAGCCGCTGGGGCGCGTCACCAGCGTGCCGCTCTATGACGAGCGCTATCAACTGATCACCGCGGTGGGGAATCCCTATTCTGACCGCGACAAAGTGACATGGGCAGAGCTTAGCAGCCTGCCGCTCTGCCTGCTGACGCCGGACATGCAGAACCGCCGCATCATCGACCAGCACCTGGCCGAGGCCGGGGTGCAGGTGCGGCCGACACTCGAATCCAATTCGATGATCGTACTGTTTTCGCACATCCGCACCGGCAAATGGTCATCGATCATGCCGCTCAACCTGGCGGAAACATTCGGCTTTTCCGAACCAATCCGGGCCATTCCGATCGTCGAGCCGGACGCCAGCCACACGGTCGGCCTAGTGGCTGCGCCGCGCGAGCCGCACACGCCACTGGTCTCGGCGCTGCTGGACGAGGCGATGGCGCTGGCGGACGATTTCCACGCCCGCCGCTAGGCTAGACAATAGCGGCTGACCGAGCTTGATAGAAGATTTCTATCGAGCAACGAAACAGCTTTATTGATTCCGAGGGTTTCCTCTGATTTTGTAAAGACTTAGCGATAAAAGCTATCGACCAGGGAGGGCGCTGCATGCCAATGCAGCCTGCAAGTACCGAGATCACATCGCGCACGACCGCGATCATCCAGGAGCTGAAAGGCCTCGAAGGCCCGCTGCTGCCGATCCTGCACGGCATCCAGGATGAGTTCGGCCATGTGCCGCAGGATGCGCTGCCAGTCATCGCCGAGGCGCTGAACATCTCCAGGGCCGAGGTGCACGGCGTCGTCACCTTCTATCACGATTACCGCAGCCATCCGGCCGGCCGGCATGTGCTGAAGGTCTGCCAGGCAGAATCCTGCCAGTCGATGGGTTCCGACGCCATCGCCGCCAAACTGAAGCAGTTGCTGGGCATAGGCTTCCACGAGACGACCCGCGACGGTTCGGTGACGCTGGAGCCGGTCTATTGTCTCGGCCTGTGCGCCTGTTCGCCCGCCGCCATGCTCGATGGCGAAGTGATCGGGCGGCTCGATGACGAGAAGCTCGACGAGATCGTTGCCGAGGTGCGCTCATGATCCCGCGTATCTACATTCCCGCCGATTCCGGCGCACTGGCGCTTGGCGCCGAAAAGGTCGCCAAGGCGATCGCCGGTGAACTGGCGGAGCGCGGCATCGAGGCCAAGATCGTGCGCAACGGCTCGCGCGGCGCTTATTTCCTCGAACCGATGGTCGAAGTTGCGACCGCCAATGGCCGCGTCGCCTATGGCCCGGTCAAGCCATCCGACGTCAAAAGCCTGTTCGACAGCGGCTTCCTCACCGGCGGCCCTCACAAGCGCTGGCTGGGCGCGCCGGACAAAATCCCCTTCCTGGCCAAGCAGACGCGGCTGACCTTCGCGCGTTGCGGCGTCATCGATCCGCTGTCACTCGAATCCTACAAGAAGCATGGCGGTTTGAACGGGCTGACGAACGCGTTGGCATTGACGCCCGCCGCCATTGTCGCCCAAGTCACCGAATCCGGACTGCGCGGGCGCGGCGGCGCGGGTTTCCCGACCGGCATCAAATGGAAGACGGTGCTCGATACCGTCGGCGACCGTAAATACATCGTCTGCAACGCCGACGAAGGCGACTCGGGTACCTTCGCCGACCGCATGATCATGGAGGGTGACCCCTTCGTGCTGATCGAAGGCATGACGATCGCCGGAATCGCCACGGGTGCGACCAAAGGCTTTGTCTACGTCCGCTCGGAATATCCGCATGCGGTGGCGATGATGAACAAAGCCGTCGAGGTTGCCCGCAAGGCCGGCGTGCTTGGCGCCAGCGTGTTGGGCTCACCCTACGCTTTCGACATGGAGATCAGGGTCGGCGCAGGCGCCTATGTCTGCGGCGAGGAGACGGCGCTGCTTGACTCGCTCGAAGGCAAGCGCGGCATGGTACGGGCAAAGCCGCCGCTGCCGGCGCACAAGGGGCTGTTCGGCAAGCCGACGGTGATCAACAACGTCATCTCGCTGGCCACGGTGCCCGTCATCATGGACAAGGGTGCAGCCTTCTACAAGGATTTCGGCATGGGCCGCTCGCGCGGCACGATCCCGATCCAGATCGCCGGCAACATCAGGTATGGCGGCCTGTTCGAAGCGGCCTTCGGCATGACGCTGGGCGAGATCGTCGACGACATCGGCGGCGGCACGACGACGGGACGCCCGGTCAAGGCGGTGCAGGTCGGCGGACCGCTCGGCGCCTATTTCCCGCGCGCCCTGTTCGACACGCCGTTCGATTATGAAGCCTTCGCGGCCAAGGACGGGCTGATCGGCCATGCCGGCATCGTGGTGTTCGACGACACTGCCGACATGCTGAAACAGGCACGCTTCGCGATGGAGTTCTGCGCCATCGAAAGTTGCGGCAAGTGCACGCCCTGCCGCATCGGCTCGACGCGCGGTGTCGAGACCATCGACAAGCTCGCCGCGGGCATCGAGCCGGAGAAGAACCTCGCTCTGGTCACCGACCTCTGCAACACGATGAAGTTCGGCTCGCTCTGTGCGCTGGGCGGCTTCACGCCTTACCCGGTCATGAGCTCGATCACCCATTTCCCCGACGACTTCAAGCCGGCGCCCGTGCGCGTGGCTGCTGAATAGGAGCTGGCAGATGAACATCAAGGCCGACTTCCCATCACTCGTCGAAGAGATCGACTACGGAACCCCGCAATCGAAGGCGCAGAAGCAGGTCACGCTGAGCGTAGACGGCCGCAGCATCACCGTTCCGGAAGGCACCTCGATCATGCGTGCCGCGATGGAAGGCGGGGTCGAGATCCCGAAGCTTTGCGCCACCGACATGCTGGACTCCTTCGGTTCATGTCGTGTCTGCCTCGTCGAGATCGAAGGGCGCGGCGGCACGCCAGCGTCCTGCACGACACCTGTCGGCGAAGGCATGGTGGTGCATACGCAGTCCGGGCGGCTTGACGCCATTCGCCGCGGCGTCATGGAGCTTTACGTCTCCGACCATCCGACCGGCTGGAACGAGACGGCCGGAACCGGAGCCAGCGAGTTCGACATGGTGGCGAAGTCGATCGGCTTGACCGAGAACCGCTACGGCATCGAGGGCCGCAACCACGTCAAGCAGGAAAGCGGCGTGGCGCCCGGCCATGGCTCGCTGACGGTCGATTACATCGCACGCGACGAATCCAACCCCTATTTCACCTATGATCCCACGCAATGCATCGTCTGCTCGCGCTGCGTCAGGGCCTGCGAAGAGGTGCAGGGCACCTTCGCACTTACCATCGAAGGACGTGGTTTCGAATCCAGGGTTTCGGCGGGAATGCACGAGGCGTTCATCGATTCGGAATGCGTGTCCTGCGGCGCCTGCGTGCAGGCCTGTCCGACCGATGCGCTGCGCGAAAAGGCAGTCCTTGCCAAAGGCCTGCCGGAACGCTCGGCCGTCACCACCTGCGCCTATTGCGGCGTTGGTTGCTCGTTCAAGGCCGAAGTGAAGGATGACGAGGTCATTCGCATGATGCCCTACAAGGAGGGCAAGGCGAACCACGGTCATTCCTGCGTCAAGGGCCGTTTTGCCTATGGCTACGCCACCCACAAGGACCGAATCTTGTCGCCGATGATCCGCGAAAAGGTCACCGACCCCTGGCGCGAGGTGACCTGGGAAGAGGCTATTTCCCACACGGCCAAGGAATTCCGCCGTATCCAGTATCAGTACGGCCGCACCGCGATTGGCGGCATCACCTCGTCGCGCTGCACCAACGAGGAAACCTATCTCGTCCAGAAGATGGTGCGGCAGGGCTTCCGCAACAACAATGTCGACACCTGCGCGCGCGTCTGCCACTCGCCGACGGGCTACGGGCTCGGCCAGACTTATGGCACCTCGGCCGGCACGCAGGATTTCGACTCCGTCGACTACACAGACGTTGCCGTCATTATCGGTGCCAATCCCGTTTCGGCCCACCCGGTGTTCGCCTCGCGGCTGAAGAAGCGGCTGCGTCAGGGCGCCAAGCTGATCGTGCTCGATCCCCGTCGCACCGAGATGGTCAAGTCGACACATGTTGAAGCGGATTATCACCTGCCGCTGAAGCCCGGCACCAATGTGGCGGTGCTGACGGCGCTGGCGCATGTGATCGTCACCGAGGGTCTTTTCAACGAGGCCTTCATTCGCGAACGCTGCGACTGGGCGGAGTTCCAGGATTGGGCATCGTTCGTCGCCTTGCCGGAAAACAGCCCTGAAACCGTCGGCAAACTGTCCGGCGTCGACCCGGAGTTGATCCGCGGCGCGGCGCGTCTCTATGCTACCGGGGGCAACGGCGCGATCTATTACGGCCTCGGGGTGACGGAACACAGCCAGGGCTCAACCACGGTGATGGCGATCGCCAACCTCGCCATGGCCACCGGCAATATCGGCCGGCCGGGCGTCGGCGTGAACCCGCTGCGTGGCCAGAACAATGTGCAGGGCTCCTGCGACATGGGCTCGTTCCCGCACGAACTGCCGGGCTACCGTCATATCTCCGGCGAAGCCGTGCGCGACATCTATGAAAGCCTGTGGGGCGTGAAGCTGGACGACGAACCCGGCCTGCGCATCCCCAACATGCTGGACGCCGCCGTCGACGGCAGCTTCAAGGGCATCTACATCCAGGGCGAAGACATTCTGCAGTCCGATCCCGACACCAAGCATGTCGCCGCCGGTCTGGCTGCCATGGAATGTGTCGTCGTGCATGACCTCTTCCTCAACGAGACGGCGAACTACGCGCATGTCTTCCTGCCGGGCTCGACCTTCCTCGAGAAGGACGGCACCTTCACCAATGCCGAACGCCGCATCAACATGGTGCGCAAGGTTCTGGAGCCGAAGGCGCGCTACGCCGATTGGGAAGCGACGCAGGAGCTTGCCCGCGCGATCGGGCTGGATTGGAACTACCAGCATCCCTCCGAGATCATGGACGAGATCGCCCAGACGACGCCGAGTTTCGCCGGCGTCTCCTTCGAGTTGCTCGACCGTGTCGGATCCGTGCAATGGCCCTGCAACGAGAAGGCACCGCTCGGCACCCCGATCATGCATATCGATGGTTTCGTGCGCGGCAAGGGCAAGTTCATCCGCACCGAATATGTGGCAACGGACGAAAGGACCGGCCCGCGCTTCCCACTGCTGCTGACCACCGGCCGCATCCTGTCGCAGTACAATGTCGGCGCGCAGACCAGGCGCACCGACAACATCATGTGGCACAGCGAGGACCGGCTGGAGATCCACCCGCACGATGCGGAGAATCGCGGACTGCGCGACGGCGACTGGGTCCGGCTGACAAGCCGCTCAGGCGAGACGACGTTGCGCGCGCTGATCACCGACCGGGTGTCGCCCGGCGTGGTCTACACGACCTTTCACCATCCGGACACGCAGGCCAACGTCATCACCACCGACTTCTCCGACTGGGCGACCAACTGCCCGGAATACAAGGTGACGGCGGTGCAGGTCGGCGCCTCCAACGGCCCGTCGGAATGGCAGCGCGACTATGACGAACAGGCCAAGCAGAGCCGGCGCATCGCCTCGCTGCAAGCGGCGGAGTAGCCTTGAGCGAGCGCCGCAAAGCCACGACGCAGGTCTCGCGGCTGGCGCGCCGCGCGAGCGGGACGACGGCTGCCAACCGGATGGTGCCGGAAGAGACGCCGGTGGCGTTCTCGTTTGCTGGCACCACCCATGCCGTGATGATGGCAAGCCCGGCCGATTTCGAGGATTTCGCGCTTGGCTTCTCGCTGACCGAAGGCATCATCGCCAAGCCTGACGAGATCGAAGCCATCGAGGTCGAGGATCATGGCGCCGGCATCGATATCCAGATCCGGTTGAAGGACAGCGCCAATACGCGTTTCGAAGCGCGGCGCAGACGACTGGCCGGTCCGGTTGGTTGTGGCCTGTGCGGCATCGAATCGATCGAGGAAGCGATGCGTTCGGTCGACGCGGTCGGTTCGTCGACGCTTACATTTGATGCCGACGATATCGTCCGCTCGGTTAAGCTTTTGTCGAAAGTGCAGCCGCTGCACACGGAGACCGGAGCCGTGCACGCCGCCGGCTTCTATATGCTGGACAAGGGCATCGTCATGGCGCGTGAGGATGTCGGCCGCCACAATGCGCTCGACAAACTTGCAGGTGCGTTGGCGAAAGCCGGCATCGACGGCTCAACGGGCGCTGTGGTGGTGACGTCGCGCGTTTCGGTCGAAATGGTGCAGAAGACGGCGGCTATCGGCGCCGCAATCATCATCGCCGTTTCGGCGCCGACCGCGCTCGCCATCCGCACAGCGGAGGCCGCCGGGATGACACTGGTTGCGCTGGTTCGCGGCGATGATTTCGATATTTTCACCCACCCCGACCGGGTGGTTTGCGGAGTTGCCAAGCATGTCGCATGACGAAGAACACATCATGAGCACCAGCGAGAAGCTGGTGCGCATGGCAAACCAGATCGCCGATTTTTTCCATTCCAAGCCGCGCGAGGAAGGCATTGCCGGCGTCGCCGAGCATATCAACAAGTTCTGGGAGCCGAGGATGCGACGGCAGTTGTTCGATTTGCTGGACGGCGGCACCGAGAACTTCAACGAGTTGGTGGTCGCCGCCTCGGCCAAGATCAGGCGACCGATCACGCCGGCTGAGGCCGACCTCCGACTCGGCCTCGAGGCCTCCCCGGCCGACGTCGCCGCTTCGCAAAAATAGCGCCGAGGCACCGCGCCTATATTTTCCATCGCTAAAGTTTGAACTGCCGCGATCAGGCTGTTCTGCTATGGTTTGACGACCAGAAATCGTCAGGCCGGGGCGGAACCTCGTGAGGCCGATCGAGACCCGATATGCCCGTAGCGGCGATGTGCGGATCGCCTATCAGGTGGTCGGGCAGGGATCGTTCGATCTCGTCTTCGTGCCCGGCTTCATTTCCAATCTCGACCTGCACTGGGAAGACGAAGGCTACAGCCGGCTGCTGAAGCGGCTTTCGGCATTCTCGCGGCTGATCCTGTTCGACAAGCGCGGCACGGGACTGTCCGACCGCGTCGACGCGCACCACCTGCCCAGCCTCGAAACGCGCATGGACGATGTGCGTGCCGTGATGGACGCGACCGGTAGCGGCCGGGCCGCATTGCTTGGCGCCTCGGAAGGCGCGCCAATGGCGATGCTGTTCGCCGCCACCTATCCGGAGAGGACGCGGGCGCTGGCGCTCTATGGCGGCTATGCACATTTCCACAAATGGGTGATGCCGCCGGAACGCCTCGAGGCCTTCATCGAGACGGCTGAAACGTCATGGGGCACGGGTGCCACCTTGCCCAGCTTCGCGCCGGGCCGGGTCGACGACCCACATTTCACCCAATGGTGGGCGCGCTTCGAGCGGTTGTCGGCAAGCCCGACCGCAGCGGGCGCACTGGCGCGCATGAACGCCGGGATCGACGTGCGCGGCGCGCTGGCGGCAATCCGCGCGCCAACGCTGCTGATCCATCGCCGCAACGATGTGCGGGTCGATCCTGACGCCAGCCGCTTCCTGGCCAAGACCATCCCGAATGCGCGGCTGGCGGAAATCCCCGGGCGCGACCATCCGATCTGGACCGGCGATGTCGATCGGGTGGCTGACCTGATCGAGGAATTCCTGACCGGCCAGCGCGCCGTGGCGGAAGCGGAGCGCGTGCTGGCGGCGCTTTTGGTGACACGCATCCATGACACGGCGCGGCTCGGCGACCGCATGTGGAGCGAACGCAGCCAGCGCTTCCAGGAAACATGGCGAACCCTTGTCGGACGCCATGGCGGGCGCTGCATGGAAACGCATGGCGAAGTGATGATTTCACGTTTCGACGGACCGGGGCGTGCCTTGCGATGCGCAGCGGCATTGCGCGACGCAGCGCAGGACATCGGCGTAGCGAGCGCGCAGGGGGCGCATGTCGGCGAGGTCGAGTTGCGCGGATCGCCGGAAGGGCTGACAGGTCGCGTGACGATGCAACTCGCTGCTCATGCCGGGCGCGGCGACATCCTGGCATCGCGGCTGGTCGCGGAGCTGGCGGCCGGCTCAGGGCTCCATTTCGCCGATGCCGGTCGCATCAGCATCGATGAACTGGACGAGCCGCTGGCGCTCGTGCTGGCGATGTCCGAACAGCATCTGGAACCGGCCTGCCGCCCCAAGGCCAGGTCGACGGAGCCGGCTTCGCTGACGGCGCGCGAGAGCGAAGTTGTGAGCCTGATTGCCGATGGCAAGAGCAATGCCGCGATTGCCGCCGAGCTCGGGCTGAGCGAGCACACGGTCAAGCGCCACGTCGCCAATATACTGCTCAAGCTGGACCTGCCGTCGCGGGCCGCGGCAGCGGCATTTTCCGCCAGGCACACTGGCCCGGACGGGCCATAGGAGCCATGGCGCTTTCGGGCGAAGCGGCGCGTGGCCTGCAGGCGCTATCAATTCTCTCCATGCGGGCCAGGCGGATGGCGCCGGGAAAGGCCTGCCAAGGGAGGATCAAATGCTGAAGTCAAACCGGACACTCGGATCGCTGGTGATTGCGGCAGGTGTTGGAGCGTTGTTCGCTATAGCTCCCGCAAAGGCCGAGGATGCGTCTGCGACAGCCGCCTACAAGGACATCCAGGCGACGCTCGGCTCGGTGCCGGACATGTTCAAGACCTTGCCGGATGTGGCCGTGGCCGGCGCCTGGGCCGAGATCAAGGGCGTGCAGCTCAATCCGAAGACCGCACTCGACGGCAAGACCAAGGAACTGTTGGGGCTCGCCGTCGCCGCGCAGATCCCATGCCAATACTGCATCTATTTCCATACGGAGGCGGCCAAGCTCAACGGCGCCAGCGACGAGGAGATCAAGGAGGCGGTAGCGATGGCCGCGATCGTGCGCCACTGGTCGACGATGCTCAACGGCAGCCAGGTCGATCTCGCGACCTTCAAGAAGCAGACCGACGCCGTGTTCGCGGCCGTCAAAGCCAAGTCGCAGTGAGGAAATCCCTGCCCGGCGATAAGCGCCCGGCAGCATCATGATCATCGACCGCCCGATCGCGAAGACGGGCATATGGAGGACAAGAAAATGCTGACCAAGACACAGAGCGTAGACGGCGCGGCGATCAAGAAGGCGATCGAAGGCCGTGATGGAAAGATGCTGTCGAGCTTCTATTCGGACGATGCGCTGGTGCGGGTAATCGACCGCAACAATCCGCCGAGCAAGCCGCGCGAAATCCGCGGGCGCGCGGCGATCAGCACGTTCTGGGACGACATCTGCAGCCGGGCGATGACCCACAAGGTCGATACCACGATCGCCGATGGCGACAGCCTCGCCTTCACCCAGGCCTGCACCTATCCGGACGGCACGAAAGTGTTCGCGGCAGCCATGCTGGAGATGAAGAACGGGCGGATCGCAAGGCAGACTGTCGTGCAGGCCTGGGACGAGTGAGGCGTCCATGTTCAGCGCCAGATGGCAGATCGACGCCAAGTTCGGGCACAAGCAGACCGTGCTCGAACTGATGAAGAAATGGGAACGCGAGATCGGCTCGCAGGTCGGCCTCGCCGACCTGGAATTCCAGATCATGACCGGATCGATCGGCGCGCGGGAGGCGACGATCGAATCCCACCACAAGGTCGAAAGCCTGGCCCAGTTGGAGGCGTTCTTCGCCAAGATCGGCAAGATCGACGCCCACGCCAAATGGGGCAAGGAGTTGGAGCCCTATGTCGTGTCGGGCACCAGCCTGTGGAATATCTATCGCATCGTGGAGTAGTGGCCGACGCCCTTCTCCCCGGCAACAGGGAGAAGGGCAGGCGGCGACTACATCAAGCCAAGCTGCTTGTAGAAGCCGAGCGCATCGTAATAGTCGCTCTGGGTGGCGATCTTGCCGTCCTTGATCGAGAACATCGAGGCCCCGGTGAAGGAGAACTTCTTGCCTGTGGCGGCAGTGCCGTCGGCCCAGGCGCCGGTATTGGTGCCGGCAAATTCCCATTCGAACGAGACGCGGTCGCCCTCTACGACAGGCGCGCCCTTCATCGTCCACACCGCGTCGGGGACTGCTTTCAGGAAATTGTCGATGACGCCGGTCTTGGCGGCTTCCTTGCCCTTGACCGGTTTGCCGACAGAAGCGTCGTAGTAGGTGACGTCGTCGGCGAAGTAGCCGGCCGCCTTGGCCGCGTCATGGGCGTTCCAGGCGGCGACATAGGCTTCGACCACCGATTGCGCGGTGTCGGCGGCAAAGGACGGCGCCGCGACAAAGAGCGCGGCGGCGACAGCTGCGGATGTCAGAAATTTGCGGCGATGCATGGTTCTTTCCTCCGTTGTTGATGGCTTCCTTCAGCGCGCTAGCCGTGAGCCACCATCACATGACGCACGGCGGTGTAGTCTTCCAGCGCATAGAGCGACATGTCCTTGCCGTAGCCGGATTGCTTCAACCCGCCATGCGGCATCTCGTTGGTCAGCATGAAGTGGGTGTTGATCCAGGTGCAGCCATATTGCAGGCGGGCAGCCGTCGCCATGGCGCGCGAGACATCCTTGGTCCATACCGATGACGCCAGGCCATAGTCACTGTCATTGGCCCAGTTCACCGCCTCGTCGACCTCGGAAAAACGAGTGACCGACACGACCGGGCCGAACACTTCTCGGCGAACGATCTCATCTTCCTGCAGCGCGCCGGCAACGACGGTCGGCTGGTAGTAGAAGCCCGACCCCTCACCCGGCTTGCCGCCGGTGGTAATCTCGATGTGTTTCAGTTCCGAGGCGCGCTCGACGAAGCTCGACACGCGGTCGCGCTGGCGGCGCGAGATCAGCGGGCCGATCTCGTTTTCGGTGTCGTCGGGGCGATTGTACTTGATGGTCGAGACGGCCGAGGAAAGATCGGCGACGAGCTTGTCGTAGATCTTCTTGCCGGCATAGATTCGGCAGGCGGCGGTGCAATCCTGGCCGGCATTGTAATAGCCGAAGGCGCGCAGGCCGTTGACCACCGCGCCGAGGTCGGCGTCATCGAAGACGATCACCGGCGCCTTGCCGCCGAGTTCGAGGTGCGTGCGCTTGACCGATTTGGCGGCCGCCTGCAGCACCTTCTTGCCGGTGGCGACATCGCCGGTGATCGAGATCATGTTGACCTTGGGGTGATTGATCAGCGTGTTGCCGACGCTCTCGCCGCGGCCGAGCACGACATTGACGACGCCTTCCGGCAGGATTTCGGCAAGGATTCTTGCCAGCTTCAGTGCCGTCAGTGGCGTCTGCTCCGACGGCTTGAAGACCACGGTGTTGCCGCCGGCGATCGCCGGCGCCAGCTTCCAGGCCATCATCATGAGCGGATAATTCCACGGTGCGATCGACGCGACGATGCCGATGGCGTCGCGGCGCACCATCGAGGTATGGCCGGGCAAATATTCGCCGGCGACCACGCCTGGCATCGAGCGAACGGCGCCGGCAAAGAAGCGGTAGCAATCGACGATCGCCGGGATCTCGTCATTCAGCACGGCGTTGATCGGCTTGCCGCAGTTGAGCGCCTCGAGCGTCGCGAACCCTTGTGCCTCGGCCTCGATACGGTCTGCGATCTTCAGGAGATAGCCGGAGCGCTGCGCCGGCGTGGTTCGTGACCACGAGACGAACGCTTGTTCGGCGGCCGTGACCGCCGCCTCGATCTGGGCGGGGCTGGCTTCGGGCAGGTTGAGGATGGTCGCCCCGGTCTTTGGATTGAGGATCGGCTCCTCGGTTTCGGTGCCCTTCTCGAATTTCGAGCCGATCAGCATCTGGGTGTCCATGGACGTCTCTCCCTTACGAATTCGTGGATTTACTTGCCCGAACCAGCGATCTGGTCGCCATCGCGCGTCAGGTAATAGGCGGCGAGGATCGGCAGCAGCGTCACCAGCACGACGACCATCGCGACGACATTGGTGACCGGGCGCTGGCGCGGTCGGATCAGCTCTTCCAGCATCCAGATCGGCAGTGTCTGCTGCTGGCCGGCGGTGAAGGTGGTGACGATGACCTCATCGAAGGACAGAGCGAAGGCCAGCATGCCACCGGCCAGCAGCGCGGTGGCGATGTTGGGCAGCACAACATGGCGGAAGGTCTGGAAACCGTCGGCGCCGAGATCCATCGACGCCTCGATCATCGAACCCGAGGTGCGGCGGAAACGGGCGACGGCATTGTTGTAGACGACGACGACGCAGAAGGTGGCGTGGCCGAGCACGATCGTCCAGAACGAGAATGGAATGTCGGCCAGCGAAAAGGCCGAGCGCAGCGCGATGCCGGTGATGATGCCGGGCAGCGCGATCGGCAGGATGACCAGCAGCGAGATGGTTTCGCGGCCGAAGAACTTGGTCCGTGACACTGCCGCCGAACACAGCGTGCCGAGGACCAGCGCGATCGCGGTCGAGATCGCGGCAACCCTGACCGACAGCGACAGTGCCTGCCAGACATCGGGCCTGTTCCAGGTGACGGCGAACCACTGCGTGGTCAGACCGGGCGGCGGCCAGACAAAACTCTTCTCCTCCGTCGTGAAGGCATAGACGAAGATCAGCAGGATCGGCAGATGCAGGAACAGCAGCCCGCTGGCGGCCGCGATCTTCAGGCTGAGCGGAGCCGACTGAGAACCATCAGAGCGCATCGAAGGCCCCCATGCGCTTGGCGCCCCAGAGGTAGAAGCCCATGATGACGATCGGCACGACGGTGAAGGCGGCGGCGAGCGGGATGTTGCCGGCGGTGCCTTGCTGGGAATAGACCGCCTGGCCGATGAACAGGCGCGAGGTGCCGATGATCTGCGGGATGATGTAATCGCCGAGCGTCAGCGAGAAGGTGAAGATCGATCCGGCGACGATGCCCGGCAGCGCCAGTGGGAACAGCACATTGCGAAAGGTCTGTCCCGGCGAAGCCCCCAAATCCGACGAAGCCTCGACCAGATTGCCCGGCACGCGCTCGAGCGCCGCCTGCACCGGCAGGATCATGAATGGCAGCCAGACATAGACGAAGACGATGAAGGTGCCGGTGAACGACACCGACAGGGAATTGCCGCCGACGACCGGCAGCGACAGCCAGGCGTCAATCAGCCATTGCAGATGCAGCTTGCCGAACAGCCAGGTGAGGATGCCTTCCTTGGCGAGAATTAGCTTCCAAGCGTAGATCTTGACCAGATAGCTCGACCATAGCGGCAGCATGATGCCGAGATAGAACAGCGCCTTCCAGCGGCCACGGGCATAGCGCGCCGCGTAGTAGGCGATCGGAAAGGCGATGATCGCCGAGGCCAGCGTGACCAGCGCCGCCATCGTCACCGTGCGCAGGATGATGTCGAGATTGGCCGCCTGGAACAGGTCGCCATACGTCTTCAGAGTGAACTGGCGGTTGATGAGGCCGGAAAACTCGTCGATGGAGAAAAAGCTCTGCGCCAGCAGCGCGAACAGCGAGCCTATATAGACGATGCCGAGCCACAGAACCGGCGGCAGCAGCATGAGGAGCAGCAGAACCTTGGGTCTGCGCCAGAAAAGATCCGATAGCGCGCCGCGCAAGCCACCGCTGCCCGGCAGGATGGCGGGCGCCGTGGCGCGCGGGATGGCGGCGTCGAGGCTCATACCGGCTCGTCCATCAGGTGCAGGTGCTCGCGGTTGAAGGTGAGCACGACCGCCTCGCCTTCCACGGGCAGCGGGTTGCCGGCCGGCACGATCGCATGCAGCTTCAATCCGTCGGCATCGAGCGCGAGTTTTGTCGTGGCGCCGAGATAGTTGGTCGAGACAAGGCGAGCGGAAACGCCTTCGCCACTTGCAGTGCGGCCGACGCGAATGGATTCAGGCCGCAGGCTGCCCCAGCGATGCTGGCCGCAATAGCGCTGGACGAAATCCGGCGGCAGCACGTTGGAGGAACCGACGAAATCGGCGACAAAGCGGGTCTTCGGCCGCTGGTAGATATCCTCCGGCGTGCCGATCTGCATGATCTTGCCGTCATTGAAGACGGCGACGCGGTCGGCCATCGACAGCGCCTCGCCCTGGTCGTGAGTGACGAAGACGAAGGTGATGCCGAGCACTTTCTGCAGCGACTTCAGCTCCTCCTGCATGTTCTCGCGCAGCTTGAGGTCGAGGGCGCCGAGCGGCTCGTCGAGCAGCAGCACCTTGGGCTGGTTGACCAGCGCACGGGCGAGCGCGACGCGCTGGCGCTGGCCGCCGGAAAGCTGGCCGGGGCGGCGGGCGCCATAGCCGGGTAGCCGCACCAGCGACAGCGCCTCTTCAGCCGCCTTGTGCCGTTCCGCCTTGCCGATGCCCTTGACCATGAGGCCATAGGCAACATTGTCGAGCACGCTCAGATGCGGGAACAGCGCGTAATCCTGGAACACGGTGTTGACGTTGCGGCGATAGGGCGGCACGCCCTCGGCGCGTTCGCCGAAGATCGAGATCGAGCCCGAGGTCGGCTGCTCGAAGCCGGCGATGAGGCGCAGGCACGTGGTCTTGCCGGAACCGGACGGCCCGAGCATGGCGAAGAACTCGCCCGCCGCGATATCGAGATCGACCGCATCGACGGCGCGAACGCTGCCGAAATGGCGCGAGGCTTTCTGGAAGGAAACGGCGGTGGTCATGGGTTGTCAGCCTGTTGCCGGTTTTGTTTTGTCATCCTCACCTGCAGAACCCTGGCTGGGATGGCAAATTCGCGCGCCGCTTGACCTCCCCCTCGATGGGGAGGTCGCGGCAAAGCCGCGGGTGGGGGTGATTTCACAAGCAAGCCATGTCAGGGCAGACCCCCACCCCGACGCTGCGCGTCGACCCTCCCCACAAGGGAGAGGGTAAGGGCACTCACCGCCCGCCGATGACGCCGATATAGTCCGACACCCAGCGGTAATAGGGCACGCACTGGTCGTTCTCGGTGGCGCATTTCGACACCGGCGTCTTCCAGAACTTGATCTTGTCGAAATTGTCGTAGCCGTTGGTCTTGCAGCCTTCGTCGGTCAACAGCTCGTTGCCCTTGCAGGCGGCGGGCACGACCGGCAGCGAACCGAACCAGGCCGAGACATCGCCCTGCACTTTCGGCGACAAGGAATGTTCCATCCACATATAGGCGCAGTTCGGATTGGCGGAGTCGGCCTCCATCATGGTGGTGTCGGCCCAACCGGTGACGCCTTCTTCCGGCACGGTCGACGCGACCGGTTTCTTGGCGGCGACCAGCGCATTGACCTGATACGGCCACGAGCCGGAAGCAACGACGCCTTCGTTCTGGAAATCGTCGACCTGGATAGCGGCGTCATGCCAGTAGCGGCCGACCAGTGTGCGCTGGACGCGCAGCAATTCGAGCGCCGCCTTGTACTGGTCCTCGTTCAGCTCGTAGGGATCCTTGATGCCGAGTTCCGGCTTGTGGAACATCAGATAGTTGGCGGCGTCGGCGATATGGATCGGCCCGTCATAGGCCTGGACGCGGCCTTTGTTGGACTTGCCGTCGGGCAGCTTCATTTCCTCGAAGACTATGTTCCAGCTTTTGGGCGCTTCCTTGAACACTTCGGTGTTGTACATCAGGACGTTCGGACCCCACTGGTAGGGAACGCCGTAGTGGACGCCGCCGACGGTGAACCAAGGGGCGTCCTTCAGTCGTTCGTCGACAGTCTTCCAGCTCGGAATGAGATCGGTGTTGATCGGTTGCACGCGCTTGCCGGCAACGAGGCGCAGCGATGCATCGCCCGAAGCAGTAACGAGGTCGAAGCCGCCCTCATTCATCAGCGAGACCATCTCGTCGGAGGTGTTGGCGGTCTTGACGTTGACCTTGCAGCCGGTTTCCTTCTCGAAGGAAGTCACCCAGTCATAACCCTTGTCGGTTTCGCCGCGTTCGATGTAGCCCGGCCAGGCAACGATGTTGACCTGACCTTCGCCCTTGCCAATTTCCTTGACCTGGGCGACGGCCTGACCGGAGAAGGTCAGCGCGACCGTCAAAGCAGTGCATGACTTCAGGAATGAATTCATCATCGATCTCCCATTTTGGCGCCTGACCCCGAAAGCCGGTTTCGGTCTTCGCTAGGGGTCACGCGCGGACTGAAAAACTGTCAGTTCGTGCGTTGGACTTGATGTCGCTCTGGTGGCGACTTTGGTCCCTGGACCGAAAGTGCTTTGAAAATTCCGGTTTCGCAAATTCATTTATCAGAAAGGCGATATCGGTTTTTCCGATAGATCGATGCCCCTTCAAGCCAGCGCCGTCACCAGCCAGCAGGCGGCGTTGAAGCGAGCCTCACCATCCTCCACGAAAGGCGCGAACGCAGCAGGCAACACCGCAGTGATTTTTTCGGCCGTTGCCCGGTCAACCTCACGTAACGCGGCGCCGACCGGCCCTAATCGGGTGACAAACGTTATCAGATCATCTTCGGCGATCTGACACGGGACATCCACCTGTTCGACTTCGATTGACGACCAGCCGCCCGCTTCAAGAATACGCTTCACCTTGGCGGCGTTGGCAAAGGCAAACTGCCCCGGCGCATCGGGGTCCGGCGCGGGTGCGGGCGGCAGGAAAGGCGCAGCCGCTCGCGCGGCGGTCGTCATGAAATCATTCTCGGCCGGACTGCGCCAAGCAACAAAGGCGAGTTTGCTACCGCGGCTTGCGGCCTGTCTTATGTTGGCGAACGCAGCCACGGGATCATCGAAGAACATGACACCAAAACGCGAGACAACAGCGTCGAAGTTCCCGACTTCGAACGCATACGTCTGGGCATCGCCCACTTCGAAACTTGCGTTTGCTACCTCTTCTGCCCCCTTGCGTTTCGTCGCCAAGGCGACAAGCGGCTGCGAGATGTCGAGCCCAACACAATTTCCGCCGTTGCCCACGCGGCGCGCCATCGCCAGAGTCGTGGCGCCGGCGCCGCAGCCGATGTCCAGGACATTGCCCCCTTCCCCGGGATAGCCGGCATCGACTACCAGCCGCTCGAACGGCGCCATTACCTGGTCGAGGATCGGTTGCATTTCAACCCAGGCCTTTCCGCTGGCGTCGTTCCAGAGCGCTGCTTGCCGTGTGTTTGGCTGCGCGGATTGCGGCATAACGGACCTCGCTTTTCTGTTGCTCTCACTGATCGTCGCGAGCACTCTACGAGTTCAAGCCGACTTGAGGTCAAGCATGAAAGATATGGACATTGCTGAAGTGTCGCGCCGCACCGGCGTGCCCGCCTCGACGCTTCGCTACTATGAGGAGAAGGGCCTCATCGCCTCGATCGGCCGTCGCGGCCTGCGCCGCTTGTTCGACCCGGCCGTCCTGGAACGGCTCGCTTTGATCACGCTTGGACGCGCCGGTGGATTCGCACTGGACGAGATTTCCGCGATGCTGAGGCCCGACGGCCTGCCGAAAATGGATCGAGGGCGCCTGGATGCCAAGGCGGACGAACTGGACCGCACCATCCAGCGCCTGACCGCGATCCGAGAGGCTTTGCGTCACGCCGCCCGATGTCCGGCCGCCCGGCCGATGGAGTGTCCGACGTTCCGCCGCGCCGTCAGGCTTGCCGGCGCTGGCCGCTTCGAGGCTGCTCCGATCGGGTCGTTCAAGGCGGAGGCGGTTTCCGTCACAAGGCGCAAGCGCGAGACTGGAGACGTCAGGCTGGAGTAGGCCACTAGCGGCGGACCGTGCGCTGCGACTGGGCGAGGCCTATGAAATCGCGCGCCGCCTGTGGCAGGCCCGACCCGCGGCGCCACACCATGCCGACCTGGACCACCGGCAAGGAGCCGGAAATATCGCGCGATTCGATGCGGTCGCCTTCCAGCGACCAGGGCCGGTAGACGAGGTCGGGCAGCAGCGCCACGCCGGCGCCGGTGGCAACGAGACTGCGCACGGCTTCCACGGAACGCGTACGAAAGGCGACATGCGGCTTGGCGCCGATCGCCGTCAGCAGCTTGCCGGTGTTCTCCTCGATCTCGTCGACGGTCAGCATGATCAGCGGCTCGAAGGCGATGTCGCCAATGCTGATGATGTCGGCGCCGGCGAGCGGGTGGCCGAGCGGCAGCCAGAGGCGATAGGCCGAGACCTCGAGGATTTCCGACTGCAGTGCCGTGCGGTCGCGCAGGTTGGAGGTGACCATGACGGCGATGTCGAGCTTGCCGCCGATCAAGAGGTGTTCGAGATAGTCGCCATTGTCCTCGATGGCCGAGACCTCGACGCCGGGATAGGCGCGGCGGTAGCGGGCAAGAAGATCCGACAGCACGTAGCCCGCGACCATCGAGGTGACGCCGAGCTGCAGCCGGCCGCCTGCTGCTGCCTGTTCGCCGGAGAACGAGCGGCGTGCATCCGAAACGTCGGCAAGGATTTTTGTCGCATGGCGCAGGAACTGATGGCCCTTGTGGGTGATGTTCAGGCCGCGCGGATGGCGTTCGAACAGTTCGACCCCGAGATCGCTTTCGAGTTCCTTGATCGCTTCGGTGACCGAGGATTGCGAGATCGAGAGGTTCTGCGCGGCACCCGACACCGTGCCTTGCTCGGCGACGGCGATGAAGAACTGCAACTGGCGGATGGTGAAGGCCATGGCCGGACTAAACACCGGCGCGCAAGGGAAGGAAAGCCGACGGCAGAGCTTATCCCGTGGCTGGTGATTGGTGCTGCGAGCTCAGCCTGATACGCCGCCGGCAGCACCGGGCGAGCGGGAGCGCATCTTCGAGCCCTTCTACCGGCTGCGTCCGCAGGATCATGGCGCCGGGCTTGGCCTCAACCTGGTGCAGGAAATCGTGCAATTGCATGGCGGGCGGATCGATATCCTCGACGGCAGACCGAGCGGCGCCTGCTTCAGGATGACTTTTCGCGGTCTGCCGGCATAGGCATGTCCGCAGGCGACCACCACGCACAGCCGCGCGTTTGAGATCCGTATGCGGCCACCAATTGCTGGTGTTCGGTCGGACTCTTGCCGATTTTAGAATCCGGCTGCATCGCCGGCGATGCTGAGGCGAGCGCCGGCTTGCGAGAGGGCGGCGGCAATGTCGCGCGACGGTAACCGGTCGGTGGCGAGTTCGGAAAACCCGTCGAGGCCGCAAACCTGGACCAGGCCCAGGCGGCCGAACTTGGTGTGATCGGTGACGACGAGCGAACGCTGGCCGCGCGACAGCACCATGCGGGCGAACTCGGCCTCTTCCAAATCGTAGTCCATGACGCCCATCACCGCATCGACTGCGCCGGTGGAGATGATGGCATGGCTGACCGAGAAACGGCTGACGAAGTCGATGGCCGAGGCCCCGAAGGCAGCACCTGAATCGCTGCGCAATTCGCCGCCGGCCATGTAGACCTTGTTGCCGTTGACGGTGGCAAGCGTGCGGGCGATGTCCGACGAGTTGGTGACGACAGTCAGGCGTCGGTGGCCGAGCAGCTCACGGGCCAGGAACGAGGTCGTCGTGCCGGTGTCGAGCATGATCGATTCACCGTCGCGGATGGTGGCGGCCACCATGCGGGCAATGATCCGCTTGGCATCGGCATTCTCGCGCATGCGCCGTTCGAATGGCGCTTCGCCGATCATCGACGGCAGGCCGATGGCGCCATGCATCTTGAGGACGGAGCCGTCGCCGGTGAGCGGTTTGACGTCACGGCGCACGGTCTCGAGTGAAACGCCCAGCCGGTCGGCCAGGCTGGCGATGGTGACGGTCCCCTCTTCCTGCAGCAGCCGCAGGATCTCGCCGTGTCGTTTTGAATGGACCATTTGGGTTTCCCGGACTTAGCCCTTTGCCCGATTCTAAGCTAATTCGAGCGGTTTTAAAGGAATTGCCTGCGCTTTCGGGCAAAATACCCGAAAAAAGTCACAACTTTTTGTTGACAGGCAGGCAACCTTGGCGTGAAATTGAGCTATCAAACACGGGTTCGGAGCTGCAACGGGAGGGTGATGGCAGAGCCGCAACTCATTGACCAGGCAGTTTTGAACGTGTCTGGCGCAAGGAATTTTCAGATCCGCGGGGGCGGATGCCGGGGTCAAAAACCTGGCCAAGGGGCTCGTCGGTGCGGTGCGGGATACCGATCCTGGCGTCTCGCACCGACGAGATTTTTTGTTTCTCCTCGCTGTCGTTGGGCTGTCCATGGCGCCCTTGCCGACGCTCAGCAAAGTCGACGCTCAGCAAACCAGGGATGATTCCGTGATTGCAGAAGACCGCATCCGCGCCCTGCCCTGCTGGACCGGCAACATCGAGATCGCGCCGTTGCCGGGCGGCCTGAGCAACGCCAATTATGTGGTCAAGGACGCGGCCGGAAAGCACGTCGTGCGCTTCGGCAGGGACTATCCGTTCCATCATGTCTTTCGCGAGCGTGAGGTGATGACCGCACGCGCGGCGCATGCCGCCGGTTTCGCGCCAGCCGTCCTCCATGCCGAACCGGGCATCCTGGTGACGGAATACCTTGGTGCGAAAACCTATCTTGCACAGGACGTGCGCGCCAATCTTGGTCGTGTCGCAGCCCTGATGCGCGGTTTCCACAGGGAGATGCCCAATCATGTCTCCGGCGCCGGCTTCATGTTCTGGGTGTTCCATGTCATTCGCGACTATGCGCGGACCCTTGAAGAAGGCGGCAGCCGCAAGCGCAGCGAATTGCCGCGCTTGCTGACGCTGGCTGACGAACTGGAGCGCGCGCAGAAATTGCTGCCGATCGTTTTTGGCCATAACGATCTTTTGCCGGCTAATATTCTAGACGACGGCAGCCGGCTGTGGCTGATCGACTTCGAATATGCCGGCTTCAACACGGCGATGTTCGACCTTGCCGGCGTAGCCTCGAATGCCGGCATGAGCGACGAGGAATCCTTCGCCTTCCTGACCGCCTATTTCATGAAGGAACCGGACCAGGCGATCCGCCGCTCGCACGCGGCCATGCAATGCGCTTCGCTGCTGCGCGAGGCGATGTGGAGCATGGTGTCCGAACTCTACCTCGACGCGCCCGGCATCGACTACGTCGCCTACACCGAGGAGAACCTGACGCGGCTCGAAGCCGCGCTCGATAACTACAGAACGAAGTACGGGATACAGAAATCATGACATTGCCCAGCCAGGCGGCAATCGTCGTCATTGGCGGCGGCATCATCGGCTGTTCGACGGCCTATCATCTGGCGCGTGACCACAAGGCGGACGTGGTGCTGCTCGAACAGGGCAAGCTGACATCGGGCTCGACCTGGCATGCCGCGGGCCTTGTCGGGCAATTGCGCTCGTCGGCCTCGATCACCCGCGTGCTCAAATACTCCGTCGACCTCTACAAGGGACTGGAGGCTGAAACCGGCCTTGCCACCGGCTGGAAGATGACCGGCTGCCTGCGGCTGGCCACCAATGCCGACCGCTGGACCGAGTACAAGAGGCTGGCGACGACGGCGAAAAGCTTCGGCATGGACATGCAACTGCTGTCGCCGGCGGAGGTCAAGGCGATGTGGCCGCTCCTGGAAACCGGCGATTTGGTGGGCGCTTCCTGGTTGCCGACAGACGGCCAGGCGAGCCCTTCGGACATCACGCAGTCGCTGGCGAAAGGCGCGCGCATGCATGGCGCCAAACTGTTCGAGGATGTGCGCGTCACCGGCTTCGAGATGAAGGATGGCCGCATCGCGACGGTGAAGACCAGCAAGGGCGACATTGCCTGCGACAAGGTGGTCAACTGTGCCGGGCAATGGGCGCGGCAGGTTGGCGCCATGGCCGGCATCAACGTGCCGCTGCAGCCGGTGAAGCACCAGTACATCATCACCGAGAAGATCGATGGGCTGGCGACCGACGCGCCGACCATCCGCGACCCGGACCGGCGCACCTATTTCAAGGAGGAGGTTGGCGGGCTGGTGATGGGCGGTTACGAGCCCAACCCGCAGGCCTGGACGACCGGAGATGTGCCTGACGATTGGGAGTTCCGGCTCTTCGACGACGACTACGACCATTTCGAACAGCATATGCGCCAAGCGATGGCGCGCGTGCCGGCGCTCGAAACCGTCGGCGTCAAGCAGATGATCAACGGGCCGGAGAGTTTTACGCCGGACGGCAATTTCATCCTCGGCGCGGCGCCCGAATGCGCCAATATGTTTGTCGGTGCCGGATTCAACGCCTTCGGCATCGCCTCGGGTGGCGGCGCCGGCTGGGTGCTGGCGCAATGGGTGGTCGACGGCGAAGCGCCGCTCGACTTGTGGGTTGTCGACATCAGGCGCTTTTCCAACCTGCACCGCGACCGGCAATGGGTCTGCGACCGCACGCTGGAAGCCTATGGCAAGCACTATACGATCGGCTTCCCGCATGAGGAGTACGCCAGCGGGCGGCCGCGCATCGTCTCACCCCTTTACAACAGGCTGAAACAGCAGCGCGCCGTGTTCGGCTCGAAGCTTGGCTGGGAACGGCCGAACTGGTTCGCGCCCGAAGGCGTCGAGCCGCAGGATGTCTATTCGATGGGTCGGCAGAACTGGTTTGCGGCGGTCGGCGACGAGCACCGGCACGTGCGCGAGAAGGTCGGCATCTTCGATCAATCCTCCTTCGCCAAATACGAACTGAGCGGGCCCGACGCGCTGAAGGCGCTGGACTGGATCTGCGCCAACGACGTCAGCAAGCCTGTCGGCCGGCTGACCTACACGCAACTTCTCAACACGCGCGGCGGCATCGAGGCGGACCTGACCGTGGCGCGGCTGGCCGAGGAGAAATTCTACATCGTCACCGGCACCGGGTTCCGCACGCATGATCTGTCATGGATCGGTGACCATATCGGCGAAGGGCTCGATGCCACGCTTGTCGATGTCACCGAGGAATTCGGCACGCTGTCGCTGATGGGGCCTCGGGCGCGTGATGTGCTTTCTGCCGTGACCGAAGCCGACGTGTCGAACACCAGTTTCCCGTTCGGCCATGTGCGTGAGATTGCCATTGCCGGCCACACAATTCGGGCGCTGCGCGTCACCTATGTCGGCGAACTCGGCTGGGAACTGCATGTGCCGATCGCGGCGACAGGCGAAGTCTTCGATGCACTGATGGCGGCCGGCGGGAGGCATGGCATCCGCCCGGTCGGCTATCGCGCCCTGGAATCGCTGCGGCTGGAAAAGGGCTATCGCGCCTGGGGCTCCGACATCACGCCCAACGACACGCCGCAGGAAGCCGGCTTGGGCTGGGCGGTCAAGCTGCGCAAGAACACTGATTTCGTCGGACGGCGCGCGCTCGAGAAGACCAGCGGCGCGGCCTTGAAGAAGCGCTTTGCCGGCTTCACGGTCGTTGACCCGGAAATCGTGCTGCTCGGCCGCGAGACCATCCTGCGCAATGGCGAGCCGGTCGGCTATCTCACCAGCGGCGGCTATGGCTACACGGTGAGCCGGAACATCGGCTATGGCTACGTGCGCAACGCCGACGGGGTGAGCGACGATTTTCTCGCCTCGGGCGACTATGAACTGGTCGTGGCGATGGAGCGGACGCCGGCCCAAATCCATCTCGAGCCGATGTACGACCCGACAGCCGCCAAGGTCAAAGTGTAGATCGGGGTCAAAGCGTAGATCAGGTGACGCGCAGGGCGAGACCGCGGCTTGGCACGGTGTCGGCCTCGCCCGGCATGGAGACGTAAGGGCGCGTTTCCTCGACGCGGGTGACGAGGCCTTGCGCCTCGAGTTCGGCGATGCGAGCGCCAAAGCCGGCTTCCCACAACGTGTTCTTGACTGTCAGCACGATGATGCCACCCGGCCGGCAGATGCGGATCAGCTCGTCCAGCCCCTCGGCGCCGACATGGCCGGAGGTGAAGACGCCGGCCGAAATGATGCCGGCATAGGCATCGTCGGCAAACGGCAGCTTGCCGCCGAGCGCCAGGCAATGCAGCGCCGAATAGACCCCCTTGCGGGCGGCCTGGGCCAGCATGCCTTCAGATATGTCGAGCGCCTCGACCAACGGATAGCCTGTTATATCAAGCCATTCGCCGATAAGCCCGGTGCCGGCTCCCGCATCGAGCAGCGGCGCGGCACCGCGCGGCAGATGGCGGGCCAGCAAGGCAAGGCAGATCGTCGGATGGCGATAGCCGGCGGCCGACATGTCGGCGTCATAGGTCTGCGACCAGCGGTCATAGAGTGCCGCGACGTCCTCTGGCCGCTTCGCCGCGTAGGCTGCTGCAAGCGGGCCTCGATGTTTGCTGTGCGCCACTTTTGTCCTGTCCACCAATCGGTCTTGCATCGCATGATAGCCAAACCACGAAAATTGTGGAACCGTCGCTGCGACAAATAACAGCGTGGGGGCGCAGGCATGGTGACAGACGAGGCGCGTGCGGCACTTGCCGACATTTCCTTGGCCACCATTCCCATGCTGGCCGGCTACACCGGGCCGCTCGAACGGCTCGGCGGCCTCACCAATCTGGTCTTCAAGGCTGGCGAGTTCTGCCTGCGCATTCCCGGCAAGGGCACCGAGGAATACATCAACCGCGCCAACGAGGCGGTGGCGGCGCGCGAAGCGGCAAAGGCGGAGGTCAGTCCAGAGGTGCTGCATGTCGATCCCGCCACCGGGGTCATGGTGACGCGCTTCATCGCCGGCGCGGAGACGATGTCGCCGGAGAAATTCAAGGTTCGGCCCGGCAGTCCGGCGCGGGCCGGCGAGGCCTTCCGCAAACTGCACAATTCCAGCGCGGTGTTTCCCTTCCGCTTCGAACTGTTTGCGATGATCGACGACTATCTCAAGGTGCTGTCGACCAAGGACGTCGCCCTGCCCACCGGCTATCACGACGTGGTGCGCGAGGCCGGGAGCGTGCGCTCGGCGCTGGCCGCCCATCCCTTGCCCCTCGCTGCCTGCCACTGCGATCCACTGTGCGAGAACTTTCTCGATACAGGCGAGCGGATGTGGATCGTCGACTGGGAATATTCGGGCATGAACGATCCGCTCTGGGATCTCGGCGACCTCAGCGTGGAAGGAAAATTCGATACGGCGCAGGACGAAGAGATGATGCGCGCCTATTTTGGCGGCGAGGCCAGAGCGGCCGAGCGCGGCCGCATCGTCATCTACAAGGCGATGTGCGACCTGTTGTGGACATTGTGGGGGCTGATCCAACTCGCCAACAACAATCCGGTCGACGATTTCCGCGCCTATGCCGACGGGCGGTTCGTGCGCTGCAAGGCGTTGATGGAGACGGCGGAGTTTTCACGGCACCTGGCGGCGATACGCCTGGGTCAGGCACCGGAAACCTAATTCACGCCCTTGGGCACGTTTTCGGGCGGCACCGTGGTGTCGACCACTTTCTGGCGGTGGAAGATGAACAGGCCGGCGAGAACGACGATGCCCGAACCGATAAGGATGCGCGGACCGGGAACGTCACCAAAGAACACCAGCCCGAACACCACCGCCCACAGGAGCAGCGTGTAATGCAGCGGCGCCAGCGTCGAGGCCGGCGCCAGCTTGAGCGCCCTGGTGATCATCAGATGCGCGCCGCATGAAACGATGCCGAGCAGCAGCATGGCGCCGAAATCGAGCGCCGACGGGGTCTGCCAGGCGCCGATGGTCAGTACGCCGCCGACCACCATCGTGCCGATGGTTTGCCATGTCACCAGGTTGGTGTCGCTGGTGCCGCGCAGGCGCCGGTTGAGGATGATGGCGAAGGCGAAGGCAATGCTGCCGGCGAGCGCGAAGCTCGATGACAACGAGAACGCCGCCGAGGACGGTTTCAGCATGATCAGCACGCCGCAGAAGCCGAGCAGGATCGCCATCCAGCGGCGCCAGCCGACCTTCTCGCCAAGCAACAAATGCGAGAGTGCCGCAACATAGATCGGTCCGGCCATGTAGAAGCTCATCACGTCGGCAAGCGGCAGGTAGACGACGGCGGCGTAGAACAGTGCCGTGTCGAGCGTCGTCATCACCACACGCAGCAGCTGCAACTCCAGGCGCTCCATGTGAAACAGCTTGGCCGTGCCCTGGTGGGCGATCATCGGGCCAAGCACGAAGAACGCGCCGATGGAACGGATCAGCACCACCTGGCCGACCGAGAAGCTGGCGACCAGCCACTTGCCCATGGCATCGTTCAGCGCAAACAGGAAATCGCCGGCCAGCATCAAAAGGATGCCGGCCAGAAGCACGTTCCTGATTGTGGAATTCTGCGCCACGGGCTGCGTCATGCCGATCCCGATTCCTCCCTAGAGCATGATGCCGAAAAGTGTGAAGCGGTTTTCGGACGACATTATGCTCTATCTCTTTGATTTAGAGCCGCGTCGTAGACTGAAGCGCCTGCTTTGACGAGGAGAAATCCGGAAATCCGCAAGGCCAGAACCGGGAATCGGCTGGGTCTGGCCTGTTCTATTGGGCCTGATGCGGCGTCCGGTGCCTGCGGTTCACGAGGCCGGGCCTGCCCGGGATGGACAGCCTGGTGTCCTGCTTCGACCGCTGCGCCACCACCTTGCCCCTGGCGATGACGCACAGGCGTTCGGCGCGCAGGCGCAGGGCTTCGATCGGATTGCCGGCATCCAGGATGACCAGGCTGGCGCGCTTGCCGACCGCCAGGCCCAGATGATCGAGCCCCATGATCGACGCGTTGACATTGGTGACCATGTCGAAGCAGCGGGCCATGTCGGCCGGGCTCGACATCTGGGCAACATGCAGGCCCATGAAGGCGACGTCGAGCATGTCGGCGGTGCCCAGCGAATACCAGGGATCGAGCACGCAATCCTGGCCCCAGCCGACGCGGATGCCCAGCGCCTGCATTTCCTTGACCCGGGTCATACCGCGGCGCTTGGGAAAGGTGTCGTGGCGGCCCTGCAGCATGATGTTGATCAGCGGATTTGGGATCGCCGAAACACCCGCCTCGGCGATCAGCGGCAGCAATTTCGAGACATAGTAGTTGTCCATCGAATGCATCGAGGTGAGATGCGAGCCGGCGACCTTGCCCTGCAGGCCGAGGCGCTGCGTCTCATAGGCAAGCTGTTCGATATGGCGCGACAGCGGGTCGTCGGTCTCGTCGCAGTGCAGGTCGACCATCAGGCCGCGCCCGGCCGCGATTTCGCACAGCTCCGTCACTGAGCGCGTGCCGTCGGCCATGGTGCGCTCGAAATGCGGGATGCCGCCGACGATGTCGACGCCCATGTCGAGTGCGCGGATGGTGTTTTCATGTGCCGTCGGCGAGCGATAAAACCCGTCCTGCGGAAAGGCGACCAATTGCAGGTCGATATACGGGGCGATCGTCTTCTTGACCTCGAGCAGGGCCTCGACCGCCAGCAGCCTGTCGTCGCAGACATCGACGTGGGTGCGGATCGCAAGCAGACCCATCGACACCGCCCAGTCGCAATAGACAAGGGCGCGGTCGCGCACGGCTTCATGCGTCAACAGCGGCTTCAGCTCGCCCCACAACGAGATGCCTTCGAGCAGCGTGCCCGACGCGTTGATGCGCGGTATACCGTAGGAGAGCGTTGCATCCATGTGGAAATGCGGGTCGACGAAGGGCGGCGAGACCAGATTGCCACTGGCGTCGATCGCCGTGCCGGCGGTGACGTCGAGCTTCGGCTCGATCGCCGCGATTGTCTCGCCGACGATGCCGATGTCGGCGACCCTGCCATCAGGCAGCGTGCCGCCGCGAACGATAAGGTCGAAATCCATCCGTCGTCATCCCGCTTGAAGAATCAGCATCCTATCGTGGCGGCAAAAAATCTGCAGCGCTTGTGCCGCCCGCCTGCCGGCACCTTCTCCCCGTATAGTGTCGGGGAAAAGGGAGATGCTGCGGCCTCGCCGCTCTTTGTCAACGCCTACAATTGGCGAAATCGTTGGTGACGGCGCCTTTCTCCCCGTCACTATACGGGGAGAAATGTCCGGCAGGACAATGATGGGCAGCGCCACGCTGATGGAATTCAGCCTTACTCCGGCACGAACCTGACCGCGCCCTTGGCAGCGCTGGTCGCCATCGCGGCGTAGGCGCGCAAGGCTGTCGTCACTTTGCGCTTGCGCTTTTCCTCGGGCTTCCAGGCAGCAATCCCCTTGGCCTCCATCGCCGCCCGGCGGCTGGCAAGTTCAGCGTCGCTGACGGCTAGGCGGATGGTCCGGTTCGGGATGTCGATCTCGACCGTATCGCCCTGCTGCACCAGGCCGATCAAACCGCCCTCGGCGGCTTCCGGCGAGACATGGCCGATCGACAGGCCGGAGGTGCCACCGGAGAAGCGGCCGTCGGTGACCAGCGCGCAGGCCTTGCCCAGGCCCTTCGACTTCAGATAGCTGGTCGGGTAGAGCATTTCCTGCATGCCGGGACCGCCGCGCGGCCCTTCATAGCGGATGACGACGACATCACCGGCCTTGATCTCGTTGGCCAGGATCGCCTTGACGCTGGCGTCCTGGCTTTCGAACACGCGGGCCGGGCCGGTGAACTTCAGGATCGATTCGTCGACGCCGGCGGTCTTCACGATGCAGCCGTCGAGCGCCAGATTGCCCTTCAACACGGCAAGGCCGCCATCCTTGGAGAAGGGGTGCTGGACGGAGCGGATAACGCCTTTCTCGCGGTCGAGGTCGAGGTCGTCCCAGCGGCGGTCCTGGCTGAAGGCAACCTGCGTCGGCACGCCGCCAGGCGCGGCGAGGAAGAAATCGCGCACGCTTTGGCTGGTCGAGCGCGAAATGTCCCAATGGTCGAGCGCTTCACCCAGCGTGCGCGTGTGCACGGTCGGCAGGTCGCGGTTGATCAAGCCGGCATTGTCGAGCTGGCCGAGGATCGCCATGATGCCGCCGGCGCGGTGGACGTCTTCCATGTGCACATCCGCCTTGGCGGGAGCCACCTTGCACAGCACGGGCACCTTGCGTGACAGCGCGTCGATATCGTCCTGATCGAAGTTGATCTCGCCTTCATGCGCGGCGGCCAGGATGTGCAGCACGGTGTTGGTCGAGCCGCCCATGGCGATGTCGAGCGTCATGGCGTTTTCGAAGGCACCCTTGGAGGCGATGTTGCGCGGCAAGGCGGTTTCGTCGTCCTGCTCGTAATAGCGCTGGGCGAGATCGACGATCAGGTGGCCGGCTTCGACGAACAGGCGCTTGCGGTCGGCATGCGTGGCCAGCGTCGAGCCGTTGCCCGGCAGCGACAGGCCAAGCGCCTCGGTCAAACAATTCATCGAATTGGCGGTGAACATGCCCGAGCAGGAACCGCAGGTCGGGCAGGCCGAACGTTCGATGACCTTGACGTCCTCGTCGGAGATCTTGTCGTCGGCGGCCGCCACCATGGCGTCGACCAGGTCGAGCGCCTGCGTCTTGCCGGCCAGCACCACCTTGCCGGCTTCCATCGGTCCGCCGGAGACGAAGACGGTCGGGATGTTGAGGCGTAGGCTGGCCATCAGCATGCCGGGCGTGATCTTGTCGCAATTGGAGATGCAGACCATGGCGTCGGCGCAGTGCGCGTTGACCATGTATTCGACGGAATCGGCGATGAGCTCGCGCGACGGCAGCGAATAGAGCATGCCGTCATGGCCCATGGCGATGCCATCATCGACGGCGATGGTGTTGAATTCCTTGGCGACGCCACCGGCCTTCTCGATCTCGCGCGCGACCAGTTGGCCGAGGTCCTTCAGGTGGACATGGCCCGGCACGAACTGGGTGAAGGAGTTGACCACCGCGATGATCGGTTTGCCGAAATCGGAATCCTTCATGCCGGTGGCGCGCCAGAGGCCGCGAGCGCCGGCCATGTTGCGGCCATGGGTGGTGGTGCGGGAGCGATAGGCAGGCATGAATTTTCCTTGGCTGGCTTGCTGCGCTCCATGCGGAGCGTGGCGGCGCTGAATTCGGACCGCAGGCCTTATAGACGCGCAAGCCTGGTCTGGCCACAATTTTGCAATGCGCCACGAAATCCGGATGTGAGGTTGACGAGCGGTGTTCGCCTGTATATAGCCAATTAGGTATATACCCATTTGGCTATGGATACCCGATGAACCAGCTGGACGCCACTTTTGCCGCACTCGCCGATCCGACGCGCCGCGCCATTCTTGCCCGGCTCATCCAGGGCGAAGCATCCGTGATGGAACTCGCCGAGCCTTTCGCGATGAGCCAGCCCTCGATTTCCAAGCACCTCAAGGTGCTGGAAAACGCCGGATTGATTTCACGCGGCCGCGACGCACAGCGCCGGCCGTGCCGGCTCGAAGCAAAACCGCTGGCAGAGGCCAATGACTGGCTGGAGCGTTATCGAAGGATCTGGGAAGGCAACTTCCAGCGCCTCGACGCGTTGCTCGGCGCGATGAAGGCCGAGAAAGCCCCCGACAGTACCGACCAATAGCGCGAAAACATCGCGGCGTGTGTCGGATCACCGGCCTGTCGCACGTCCTTTGGCAAACATGAGGAGGATCATCATGAGCACCACAACCTTGCCCGGTTCGACCGTCGCCACACTGACGGTGACCACGCCCAGCGACCGCGAGGTGCAGATCACCCGCATCTTCGATGCGTCGCGGCCGATGGTCTTCGACTGCTGGACGATACCGGAGTTGCTGAAGGGCTGGCTGCACGGCCCCGATGGCTGGCGGCTGGCGGTCTGCGAAATTGACCTCAGGGTTGGCGGCGCCACACGCTACGTCTGGCAGCACCGCGATGGCCGCAGCATGGGCATGAGCGGCGCCTATCGCGAAATCGTGCGTCCAGCCAGGATCGTCGCCACCGAATTGTTCGACGAGGACTGGACCGGTGGCGAAACCATCGGGACGGTGGTCTTCACCGAACAGAGCGGGAAGACGCTTCTGACGCAGACGGTGCTCTACGCTTCGCAAGCGGCCCGCGACGGCGCGCTCGGCACCGGCATGACCCGCGGCATGGGCGAGAGCTATGCCCAGCTCGACGCTTATCTCGCTTCACTTCAGGACGCTGCCAAAGGCGCCGCCTGACGCTTCCTTCATCCCCCAAGAGAAACGAGGAGTAAGACCATGCAAAAGATCACCACCTTCCTGTGGTTCGACGGACAGGCCGAGGAGGCCATGAACCATTACATGTCCGTCTTCAAGAATTCGAAGGAGCTGAGCGTGACGCGTTGGCCCAAGGGTCACGCTGATGAGGGCAAGGTGCTGGTGGCCTCGTTCGAACTCGACGGCGTCCCGTTCCTGGCGCTCAACGGCGGACCACAATACAAGTTCACCGAGGCGATCTCACTATCGATCGACTGCAAGACGCAGGAAGAAGTCGATCATTTCTGGACCAGGCTCACAGAGGGTGGCGGCGAACCAGGACCCTGTGGCTGGCTGAAGGACAAGTTCGGTGTTTCCTGGCAGGTCGTGCCGGAACAACTGCCGCGCCTGCTGCAGGATCCGGACAGGGCCAAGGCCGGCCGGGCGATGAATGCGATGATGCAGATGGGCAAGATCGACATCGCCAAGATCGAAGAAGCAGCCAGAGGGTGAGCGGACTTCCCCTTCTCCCCCTTGTGGGAGAAGGTGGATCGGCACGCAGCGCCGAGACGGATGAGGGGTGTTCCAGCGGAGTGAGACCTTGGCGTTCCCTGGAACCATCCGTCGCCTTCGGCGACACCTTCTCCCACAAGGGAGAAGGCAAGATGGCGCATCAAGCCGCCTTGTCGCGAACCTGATAGTCCTTGATCGTGGCGAAGCGGATCGCCTTCCAGCGTTCCGCTTCGTAGTTCAGCGAGAAGGCGTGCTGGGCGAGGAACACCGGATCATTGTCGAGGTCGCGGGCGATGTCGCCGCGATGTGCCTCGATGAAACGCAAAACCTCGGCCTTTTCCTCGGCCGATATCCAGCGGCAGACCGAAAAGCGTGACATCTCGAACTCGACCGGGAGCGTGTATTCGAAGTTCAACCGCTCCTTCAGGACGTCGAGCTGCAGCGCGCCGACGACGCCGACGATGGCCGGCGAGCCATCCTCGGGCGAGAACAATTGCACGACGCCCTCCTCGGCCATCTGGTGCAGCGCTTCCTTGAGCTTCTTGGCCTTCATCGCGTCACCCAAGCGGACGCGGCGCAGGATTTCCGGGGCGAAGTTGGGCACGCCTCGGAACAGAATTTCCTCGCCCTCGGTCAGCGTATCGCCGATGCGCAGCGTGCCATGGTTGGGGATGCCGACGACGTCGCCGGCAAACGCCTCGTCGGCGGTGACGCGGGTGCGGGCAAAGAAGAACTGCGGCGCCGACAGGCTCATCGGCTTTCCGGTACGCACCAGCTTGGCCTTCATGCCGCGCTCGAGCTTGCCCGAGCAGACGCGGACGAAGGCGATGCGGTCGCGGTGGTTGGGATCCATGTTGGCCTGGATCTTGAAGACGAAGGACGTCATCTTGTCCTCGGTCGCCTCGACCTTGCGGGCATCGGCCTCCTGCGCGCGCGGCGGCGGCCCAAAGGCGCCAAGCGCCTCGATCAGGTCGCGGACGCCATAATTGCGCAGCGCCGAGCCGAAATAAACCGGCGTCAGATGGCCCTCGCGAAAGGCGTCGATGTCGAGCGGACGGCAGGCTTCGCGCGCCAGTTCCAGCTCCTCGATGAAGGCCTCGCGCTCGTTCTCCGGCAACAGGCCGGCGACGCGGTTGGAATCGGGACCGTTGACCGGCGTGCGTTCCTTCTCGTCGTCACCCTTGCGCACCGCATTCAGCGCCAGGTGATAGGTGCCGGAAAACGTCTTGCCGCGACCGATCGGCCAGGTGATCGGTGCGGTATCCAGCGCCAGCTTCTGTTCGATCTCGTCCAAAATCTCAAACGGATCGCGGCTTTCGCGGTCCATCTTGTTGACGAAGGTGATGATCGGAATGTCGCGCAGCCGGCAAACCTCGAACAGTTTCAGCGTGCGCGGCTCGATGCCCTTGGCGGCGTCGATGACCATGACGGCGCTGTCGACCGCCGACAGCGTGCGGTAGGTGTCGTCGGCGAAATCCTCGTGGCCGGGCGTGTCGAGCAGGTTGAAGACATTGTCCTCGTATTCGAACGTCATCACCGAAGTGACGACCGAAATGCCGCGCTCGCGCTCGATCTTCATCCAGTCGGAGCGGGTCTGGATCCTATCCTTCTTGGCCTTGACCTCGCCGGCAAGCTGAATGGCGCCGCCGAACAGCAGCAGCTTTTCGGTGAGCGTTGTCTTGCCGGCGTCCGGGTGAGCGATGATCGCGAAGGTGCGGCGGCGCGCCACTTCTTCTTCTATTGCTTCAGGCATTCTTCAGGATTTCCGTGTGACAGGCCGGGCTTCTAGCAGCGCAGTGCCGGGCTGTCGACCGGTCCGGCGGCGCTGACGCCGCCGGCTGGCGTGGCGCGCTCAGGCCAACTCGGCCATGTGGCTCGCCGGAACGATCTCTGGAAGCCAGCCGGCAATGGCCTCGCCTATCGCGTCGGCATGGTCTTCCTGCAGATAGTGCGCGCCGGGTCCGAGATTGATGAACCGGCAGTTCTTCAGCCCGGCGGCGAATTCGCCTGCGGCTTGCGGCGAAACAAGCGCACCTGGATCGCCGGCGAACAGCAGTTTCGGATAGGTGGAAAGCCGCAGCGCCCGATGGTCGTGCTCGCTGATGGCGGCGACGTCGGCAGGCTGACCCTCGATCGGCAATTCCCTGGGCAGGCGCAGCACCGGCTTGCGCGATCGCGGTGTCGGGAACGGCGCCCGGTAAGCCGTCATCTCCTCGTCGCTCATTGTGCGCAACACCGAGGCCGGCAGCACTTTCTCGACGAAGACATTATCTTCCAGAACCAGCTTTTCGCCGACATCCGGCGTGCGCAGCGCCTTGAACAGTTCGCGCGCCTGCGGACGCTGGTGAAAATCCTCCCAACACTCGAAGGGCCGGATGAATTCCATGAAGGCGAGGCCGAGAATGTTGCGCGGCCGCCGCGCCGCGAGATGGAAGGCAAGTGCCGTGCCCCAGTCCTGCGCGACAATCACCATTTCCCTGATGTCGAGCGCATCGAGGAAGGCGTCGAGATAGCGCACATGATCGAAGAAGCGATAATCGATATCGGGCTTGCCGGACTGGCCGTAACCGATCAGGTCCGGTGCGATGCAGCGCCCTAGCGGCGCGACTTGCGGGATGATGTTGCGCCAGATGTGGGATGAGGTCGGATTGCCATGCAGGAACAGCACGGTCGGACCGGCCGCACCGGCCTCGACATAGGACATGGTCGAATCAAGCACGGCGATTTCCTCGCGCCGCAGCGCGGTGGAGCCGGATTGCGGCTTGTCGGCATTCAAACTCATTGGGTCGGCTCCTTTGCAAAGACTGTGCTGAAGATGATTTTCTTGAAGCGCTCGAGCGGCGCCGGGCTGCGCTCGACCTTCATGCGCAGCATGGCGCCTTGCCAGGACGACAGCAGGAAGTCGGCGAGGTCGTCGGCATCGAAAGCCCGGGGGATGTCGCCGGCCGCCTGGCCCTCGGCGATGCAGGCCGCGAATGGCTGGCGCCAGCGCTCGAAGATGGCGACAAGCCGCAGGCGCAGCGGTTCGCTGTGCACTGCGGTTTCGAGGCTGAGATTGCCGATCATGCAGCCGCGCGCCCAGTCATGCGCTTCGAGCTTCGAGGTGATGACATCGAGGTAGCGACGCAGCCTGCCGACGGGCGGCGTCCCGTCCTGCGCAAGGGCTGCTTGGACCAGGCCGCTGACATAGGTGAAATAGCGGTCGAGCACCTCCCCGACAAACTCCTCCTTGGAGGCGAAATGGTTGGTGAACGAACCCGGCCGGGCATCGGCCGCGGCAACAATGTCGCGCACGCCGGCGGCGGCATAGCCTGAATTCCATATGGTCCGGAAACCAGCGTCGAGGAGTTTTTCGCGGAGTGATTGTCTACCCATGATGAAATAATACGTACGTACGTATTTATGTCAAGTGACGTATTTGGTGTTGGCAAGCGACCATGGGGATGGCACTGGAATCAGTGCCCTCATGGGTCACGAGGCAGAGGAGCAAGCATGACTGCGGCGAAACAAGTGATCGTTATCGGCGCCGGCATCATCGGTGCCTCCATCGCCTGGCATCTGAGCAGAGCGGGGGCGCAGGTGACGGTTATTGCCGACGGCGGCCCCGGCGGCGTAGCGACGCCGAACTCGTTTGCCTGGATCAATGCCAGCTGGGGCAATCCGCAGCCATATTTCCGGCTGCGCACCCGCGCCATGGCCGAATGGACGCGGCTGGCGCGGGACCTGCCCGAAATTCCGCTCAGCTGGTGCGGCGGCCTGTGCTGGGATTTGTCGGCGGCCGCAATGGAAACCTACGCGGCCCAGCACTCCGCCTGGGGCTACGGTATCAAGCGCGTTGACCGCGCCGGCGTCGCGCGCCTCGAGCCCAATCTCGCCGAGCTGCCGGATGTCGCCTTGCATGTCGCCGAAGAGGGTGTCGCCGAACCGGTGGCAGCCACCAAGGCGCTGCTGGCGGACGCCGAACGGCGCGGCGCGCGGATCATATCCAGCACGGTGACGGCGCTGGTCCAGACCGGCGGCCAGATCACCGGCGTGGACACATCGCATGGCCTGATAGCCGCCGACGAGGTGGTGATCGCGGCGGGCGTCGGGTCACCGCCTATCGCCGCGACGGCCGGGATCAACCTGCCGATCGAGACACCGCCCGGGCTGATCGTCCATTCGCGGCCTTATGCAAAACTGCTCAACGGGCTGGTGCTGGCCGAGCGGCTACACATGCGCCAGACGGCGGAGGGCCGCATCATCGCCGGCTCGGATTTTGGCGGTGCCGACCCTGGCATGGATGCCGAAATCACCGCCCGCGACCTGTTTGCGGCCCTGAAAGCCATGCTGCACGGCGGCGACGCACTGGAGCTGGATTTCCATACCGTCGGTTATCGGCCGACGCCGATCGACGGTTTTCCGATCATCGGCCGCGCCGAGGGCATGGACGGCCTCTACGTCGCGGTCATGCATTCGGGCATCACGCTGGCGCCGGCTGTCGGCCTGTTCGCCGCCCGCGAAATCCTCGACGGCGAGCGCGACCCGCTGCTGGCGCCCTACGGGCTGTCGCGCTTCGCTCAATAGCCGGGCGGTCGACTGAAGCCGCCGGTCAATGGCTCGATTGCCTTGGCGATGCCGAGCAGCCGCGACTCCGACCAACGTTTGCCGACCAGTTGCAGGCCGATCGGCAGACCGTAGCGGTCCTGTCCGCACGGCAGCGAAAGTGCCGGATGGCCGCTGTAGTTGAACACGGCGCCATAGGCCGGCAGCATCCAGTAGCTCTGCTCTTTGCCGTCGACCTGGATCGGTGCGCCCGGCTCGCAATGCGGGAAGGCCGTCGTCATGGCGACGGGGCAAAGCAGCGCATCCCAGGTTTCGAAGAACTGGTCCCAGGCGAGAATGGATTTGTCGCGGCAGGCGAGCGCCTCGAACCAGCGCGAGACCGGTGTCGGCTCCCCCGGCGGCTCCGGCTGCGCGGCCTCCATCATCATGCCGATCAGCGCGCCGCCTTGCTTGAGATCGTCGTGCAGGTCGAGTTTTGGAAGTTTCGCTTCCTCGACGGTCGCCCCTGCCGATTGCAGCCGCCTTGCCAGACTTTCGACCGCGGCGCTGATCTCGCTGGCCACTGGCAACCCTGGAAAGGTCGGTGCGAAGGCGATGCGCAATGTCTTGGGGTCAAGCATCGGCATGCCCTCGATCGGCACCGGCGCAAGATCGGTGTCGTTTCCGTCGGGGCCGGCAATGATTTGATAGATCAAGGCCAGATCTTCCACGCTGCGCGCGAGCGGGCCGAGACATGACATCAGCCGCACGCTGCGCGCGGCGCTGCCCGGATCGGGGAAGGCTCCGGCCAGCGAGATGCGATGCTCGGTTGGTTTGAGGCCATAGACACCGCAGAAGGCGGCGGGCAACCGGATCGAAGCCTGCATGTCGGTGCCGACATCGAACGGCGTCATCCCTGAACAAAGCGCCGCCGCCGCGCCGCCGCTGGAGCCGCCGGCGGTGCGCTGGAGGTTCCATGGATTGCCGGTGCGGCCGAACAGCGGATTGTTCGACTGCCAGTCGCCCAGCATGGTCGCGACATTGGTCTTGGCCATCAGCACCCCGCCGGCCGCCTTCAGCCTGGCAACGACCGGGCTGTCCCGCTTGGCGACATAATCGGCGAAAGCGGGAAAACCGACCGTGGTCTTCATTCCTGCTGTCTCGTGCATGTCCTTCAGCGTGAACGGCACGCCATGCAGCGGCCCAAGCGCCTCGCCGCGCGCTTGAGCCGTGTCCGCGTTTTTGGCGCGCTCGCGGGCGCCTTCCCGGTCGAGCGAGATGACGGCGTTGACGGCCCCATTGCGGCTGTCGATCTGCGTCAGATATGCGTCGAGCGCCTCGACAGCCGAGACTTTTCGAGTGGCGATCGCGGCGGCCAGTGCGACGGTTGTGGAAAAGGCGATGTCCATGATCAATGCTCCGGCTTGGCCGCGCGTGTCTGGATCAAGATGGCCGACAGCGACGCGACTTCAAGCGGAGTTGAGCATTGGAGGATCGGCTGCGCTTGATCGGAATTGCACCGATAGGTTTTGTTGGGTCGGCGCTCTACGGCGTCCCCCTCTGTCCCGCGACGCTGCCGCAATTTGTAACTAGACGGCCAGTGCGAGCCTGGCCGATGCGGGAGCAAAGGGACGGATGGCGATACCATCCCTGGTCATGGTGACGAAGCTCGATGGCGGGATCGCCTGCCAGTCGCCGCCCTCGCGATCGAACGGCTCGGAAACAATGCAGCGGCCGCCGCCTTTGCGGAAATCGGAGGTGTAGAGCGTCGGGGCGTGACCGTCGGTGGCATAGCGCACAGCATGCAGCGCCTGCCCGTCCGAGAAGGCGGCGGTGAGTTTCAGCGCGGGCTCGAGGCCGGCCCGGCGCGAGGCTTCAAGCACGCGGCTGGTGGCGCGCGAGACGGCGCCTTGCGGATCGGCGGCCAATCCTTCGTCGATCATCAGGAGGAAAAACAATTCGGAATCGGTGGTGCCTTCGCGCTGGTCGAAGACGGCGTCGGACAGCGAGTTTTCCAGCGCCCGGCGGATCTTCTCGAAACCGCCGATCTGGCCGTTGTGCATGAACGACCAACGGTCCGAAATGAAGGGATGGCAGTTCATGCGGCTGGTGGCGCCGCCGGTCGAGGCCCGCACATGCGCCAGGAACAGGCCCGACCTGATCTGCCGGCACAGGCTCTTCAGATTGGGGTCGGACCATGCCGGCAGGATATCGCGATAGAGGCCCGGCTCCGGCCGGTCGCCATACCAGGCAAGGCCAAAGCCATCGCCATTGGTCGGCGATTTCGCTTCCTGGGCACAATGGCTCTGGGCAATCAGCGAGTGACAGGGCGCCGTGAGGATGTCTTCGAGAAAAACCGCTTCACCGAGATAGGCCGCCCACCGGCACATCGCTTCTCTCGTCCTCTAGGCACGATCCATGAGAGCGGCTGGCTCCTTGGTCCCGTGCGAGCCTCTGTTGTGCGTCCGCTCGTAAAGCTCGCGGACGATTCGGCTGGCGGTAGTCTCGAACAGAAATGGCAAGAAAGCGTGAACGAGCGCGGCACCCGTCGCCATCAGCAACCGCGACGAGAACCAGGTGGCAAAGGCCATATGACCGAAATAGGTTTCACCGACCTTGGCCGGATGAGAGGTGAAGATCGTTGCGAGCGACATGCTGTTCCCCTTTCAGCGCTTGGTGTTCCTGATATGAGTATCTTGACACGCTTCGCCGGTTCATTGGTCTCAAAATGTCCTTGTATTTGGGCACTCCATGGGACAAACATCCCACATGGTGCTGGAAATCGACGAAATCGACCGAAAATTGCTCACCGAACTGCAACGCGACGGCACGCTGTCGGTCGACCAGCTGTCGGAACGGGTGGCTTTGTCGCGCAATGCCTGCTGGCGCCGGGTGAAGCGACTTGAGGAGGATGGCATCATCACCGGCCGCGTGGCGCTGGTCGATGCCGAAAAGCTCGGGCTTGGCCTCTCGGTGTTCGTCCTGATCCGCACGTCCAACCACGACCCGGACTGGCTGCAGAAGTTCCGGGCGGCGGTGACCGGCTTTCCCGAGATCACCGGCGTCTATCGCATGTCGGGCGACCTCGACTACGTGCTGCGCGCCCGGGTCGCCGACGTGAAGGCCTATGACCGGCTCTACCAGCGGCTGATCGCCAAGGTGGCGCTGTCGGACGTTTCGGCCTCCTTCGTGATGGAGGAGATCAAGGAGACCACCGTGGTTCCAATGGAACTGCGCTAGGTCCGCTCGGATTCAGGTGATGTCGGACTGACCTGGATGCCGGAGGCCATAGTGATGCCCGAAAGAAAGCCGTTGATAGCGCTAGACCTGAGTTGACTGAATCGTCGTTCGCGCCGATAGGATCGATTTTATGCGCGCAGCCCTTCAAAATCCCTCCGTCATCGGTCCGACCGTCGGCTTCGTCAGGTTGCCGCATGGTGAAGGACTTCCCCTCCCTGCCTATGAAAGCCCCGGTGCGGCCGGCATGGATCTGCGCGCAGCGGTGGCCGACGACCGGCCGCTGCTGATCCTGCCTGGAAAACGCGCCCTGGTGCCGACCGGGCTGATCCTGGAAATTCCCGAAGGCATGGAAGGCCAGGTCCGGCCACGCTCCGGCCTTGCTTTCAAACATGGTCTTACCGTCCTCAACACGCCCGGCACCATCGACAGCGACTATCGCGGCGAGGTGAAGGTGCTGCTGATCAATCTCGGCGACGAGGATTTCGCGGTGACGCGCGGCATGCGCATCGCCCAGATCGTTTTCGCGGCGGTGACGCAGGCCGCCGTGGAAGAGCGCAGCCTGGCTGGCGGCACGGCGCGAGGCTCGGGCGGGTTCGGATCGACCGGCACCGCCTGATGCCCGAACTGCCAAAACTCGTCATCTTCGACTGCGACGGGATCCTGGTCGATACAGAGAACCTCGCCAATCGACGCCTCGCCGAATGGCTTGTTACCGCCGGCTATCCGACGAGCTTCGAATATTGCCGCAAGCATTTCTCCGGCCGCAGCATGGCGTCGGTGCAAAAACAGATTGAAGAGGAGACCAGCGTCCGGCTCGGCGCCGATTTCGTCGACCGCTGGAATGCCGGCCTGCCGGACCTGTTCGCCCACGGGGTCGAGGCGATCCCTTACGTCCGCGAGTTTGTCGAAGCCGTGGGCTCAGCCGGCATCGCCTATTGCGTCGCCACCTCGGCCCGGGTGTCGAAGATGCACATCACACTCGGCCAGACCGGGCTGTTGTCGCTGTTCGAACACGCGATGTTCAGCTCGACCATGGTCGCGCGCGGCAAGCCATTCCCCGACCTGTTCCTGCATGCGGCCAAGACGATGGGCTTCGCGCCCGCCGACTGCGTCGTCATCGAGGACAGCGTCGCCGGCACGCAAGCCGGCATTGCCGCCGGCATGCGGGTGTTTTCCTATCATGGCGACCCCTATTCCGACCGCGACGGCCTGATCCAGGCCGGCGGCATCCTGTTCAACGACATGCGCGAGCTGGCCGGGCTGGTGCCGATCCACTGACCTGCCCGCCACCGATCCGCCGGGTTTGACGGACGGATTGGACGTCCCGGACCGCTATGCTACGTTCCGCGCGCCCGACAGACCAAGGCGCGCCTATGACAACGAACCTGCTTCGCTTCATCCTCGCCTTGACGCTGCTGCCATTTCTCTGGACAGCCGCCGGCGCGCAAGCCGTCAGCTTCCCGGAACTCGGCAGCGCGCTGCCCGGCCACCAGGACGTCACCTATCTCGACCTGGCGAGGATGGTCATCCCCGATCTCGCCGTGGACAAGGACGGCTTCTACAAGGGTGGGCTGCCGATCGACATGCGCCACATCGAGGGACCTGACAGCGGCGGTTCGCCGCCCGAGACATCGGGCTTTTCAAATGCCGCGGTGCTGGCCATCAAGGCTGGAGGCAAGGACCGGCTGACTATGCTGTTCGACCTCGGCGATTCTCCCGACAGTGCCGAAGGCTATGCGGTGCTGGCGCTGTACGACACTTCGGCCAAGCCAAAGCTGCTCGACGCCGTCAATGTCGCGGTCGACCGTGGCACCTATTTCCGCGAACCAGGCAAGCTTTCCGTCAGCGCCAACGATGACATCCTCATCACCATGAGCGCGCATTTCAATTCGAACCAGAACTATGTGGCCACGCCGCTGATCATGATTCGCGGCGACAAGTTCGAACTGATCGACATGATCTATACGTTCGATGAAAACCTGTGCAGCTACAGCCGCAAGCAGGACGTGGCCTTCCAGGCCATCGCCGACGACCGGCCTTTTGCCGCCATCAAGGTGACGGTGACCGATGCCACGGTGCCGAACGGCGAAAGCTGCGATGACGCGCCGCCCATGGCTGCGTCGCAGGACATTTCCGTCACCTACCACTGGGACACCAAGGCCTCGCACTACGCCAAGGATTCCGACGCGCTGGAAAAATTGGCAGGAGAGAACGCCAAACGCTTCTGAACCAATGGCATTCGTTTGCCCGGCCAGGGAGGGCAGGATAAAATCCTTTCCGCCACGCCGCACATGATGGGGGGAATTACCATGGACAAGGGCAAGATCTTTCGTGACCTGCATGCCTCGACCTTCGTCATGCCCAATCCCTGGGATGTCGGCACGACGAAGCTGCTGGATTCTTTCGGCTTCAAGGCGCTGGCGACGACCAGCGCCGGCTTTGCCTTTTCGCGCGGCCTGCCGGACGGCGCCGTGACCTTCGAGGCGATGATCCATCATTGCCGCGACGTGACGGCGGCGACCAGCCTGCCGGTCTCGGCCGATCTCGAGAGAGGCAAGGGCGACAGCGCCGAGCGTGCCGCCGAAACCATCTTCGCGGCCGAAGCGGCAGGCCTTGCCGGCTGCTCGATCGAGGACCACACCGGCGATCCGGACAAGCCGATCTATGATTTCTCGCACGCCGTCGAGCGCGTCGCGGCCGCCGTGGAGGCGGCGCGGGCGTTGAAGCGTGATTTCGTCTTCACCGCGCGGGCCGAGAACTTCCTGTGGGGCAGGTCCGATCTCGACGACACCATCAAGCGGCTGCAGGCCTTCGAGAAGGCCGGCGCCGATGTGCTCTATGCGCCAGGCATCGGCGATATAGAGATGGTGCGCACGATCTGCTCTGCGGTCAGCAAGCCGGTCAACGTCATGGCGAGGCCCGGCTTCACCGTCGCCGATCTCGCCACGGCCGGCGTCAAGCGCATTTCGCTCGGGCCGTGGTTGACCAATTTCGCCTATGGCATGCTGGAAACGGCGGCACGCGAGATCCAGCAGGACGGCACGTTCGGCTTCACCCGCGCCGCCATGCCGTTCGGCAAATTGCAGGCCTTGTTTGGCAAATCCCCAGATTAAGAGGCCTGTCGCATGACGCTGACTGTCGTCGACATGCATACGGGCGGCGAGCCGCTCAGGATCGTTACCGGCGGCTACCCGGATATCCCGAATGGCACCATCCTGGAAAAGCGCGCCTATGTGCGCGACCATCTCGATCATTTGCGCAAGATTTTGATGTTCGAGCCGCGCGGCCATTATGACATGTATGGCGCCTTGCTGGTCGAGCCGGATCTGCCCGGCGCCGACCTCGCCGTGCTGTTCATGCACAATGAAGGCTATTCGACCATGTGCGGCCACGCCATCGTCGCACTCGGCCGCTACGCCGTCGACGAAGGGCTGGTGACGAAACGCGAGCCTGTGACGACCGTCAACATCGAGGCACCGTGCGGGTTGGTCGTCGCTTCGGTGGAGGTCAGGGATGGCAAGGCCGGTGCTGTCTCGTTCGAAAGCGTTCCGGCATTCCTGTTCGCACGAAACCAGGCGATCGAGCTACAAGCCTATGGCACGATCGGCTTCGACATCGCCTATGGCGGCGCCTTCTACGCGCTGGCCGACTGTCACCAGTTCGGTCTGGAATTCGGCCGCGATCGGGTGCGCGATTTCGTCGATGCGGCGACCGCGCTGACCAACAGGCTCAAGGCCGAGCTGCCGCTGTCGCATCCCGACCATGCCGACCTTGCCTTCCTTTATGGCACCATCCTGACCGATGGCCGCGACGCGTTTTCCGGCGACGTGACCAAGAACGTCTGCGTCTTTGCCGAGGCCGAGGTCGACCGCTCGCCGACCGGCTCCGGCGTCACCGCCCGGCTGGCGGCGATGCATGCCAAGGGCGAGATCGACATCGGGCAGACGCGCACATTCGAAAGCATCGCCGGCTCGCGCTTTTCCGGGGCCGTGGTGCGGACGGCGACGGCTGGCCCGCACGAAGCAATCATCGCCCGCGTCGGCGGCCGCGCCTACTATTCCGGGCGAGCAGAATTCGTCGTCGAAGCCGATGATGAGTTGGGGCGCGGATTCCTGTTGCGCTGAACAGAGCTCACCCCCGCGAGACGCGAGACGCTTCCCGTCCGCCAATCGCCTTGTGCAGATGCACCATCATGGCGGCGGCAAAAAGCGGCGTCACCAGGTTGAGCAGCGGCACGGCGAGGAAGGCTGATATGACCAGCCCGGCGAGGAACACCGTGCCGGCATAGTGCCTACGCAAGGCCCTGGCCTCTTCTTCCGGGCGAAAGCGCATGGCGGCGAATTCGAAGAACTCACGCCCGAGCAGATAGCCGTTGACGATGAAGAAGGCGGCAATGTTGACGCCCGGCACCAGAAGGAGCAGCAGGGCGACGATGTTGCCGAGGATAACGACGCCCAGGAACCTGGCTGACAAGACCAGCGAGCGCAGCGCCGGCATGGCGCGTCCGGCCGGGTCGCCGGGATAATCGGTGCGTTCGACGACTTCCGCGATGTCGTCGAGGAACAGGCCGGCGACAATCGCCGTGACCGGGGCGATGAGCAACGCCATGCCGAAGGCAAGAGCGATGGCGGCGATGATGCCGCCCAGCCAGCCGGCCCAGGACGGCATGCCGGGCAACAGCGTTTGGAGCCACGGCAGGGCCAGCCACTCGATGAGGCTGGTGAGGCCGAACCACAAGGCCACCAACGCCAGCAAGGTCAGCCCGAGCGTCTTGATGAACACAGACCGAAACGGAGGTGAAAGCAGCTCAATGGCTGCTGAGCGGGCAGCGTCGAAAATCACCGTGCTTCAACCTCACCTCGAACGGGTCCTCGGAAATAGGCGACGCGCCCGCTTGTCACAAGCGCGGATCGCTTTCGGGCCGAGGTAATTGTTTCAGGTTTCGAACTCGCCCCACTCCCTTCCGGAGGTGGGCGCTGCCCCTCACCTGCCTGCCGGCATCCTCTCCCCGTATAGTGACGGGGAGAGGGGCCCTCTCGTCTATGGTTTCGCCAATTCCCAAAGTCGCAAGAAAGACGCCAAGGTTGCGGCCAGCCCCTTCTCCCCGCCACAAGTCGGAGACTATCTTCGAAGCGATTGCCCTGCCTATCGCGCGAGCGCCGGCTTTCGAACCGGGATGGTCATGGCTGCGACGCCGGCGACGACAAAACCCATTCCCAGCCATGCTGTCGGGCCAAGGCTTTCGCCGAGGAAGACGGCGCCGATGCCGACGCCGATCGGCACGCGCAGATAGGCTTGCGAGGTGGTGCCGACCGAGCCGAGCGTGTGGATGAGGCGGAAATAGATGACAAAGGCCAGCGCGGTCGAAAACACCGACAGGCCGAGCAAGGCCAGGATCGACGCCGTCGATGGCGCGAGCGTCCATGGCTGGTCGACCATCACGCTGAGCGGCACCAGGATGATGGCGCCGCACAGCATCGAACCGGCGGCGGGCAGCATTGGGTCGAGGCCCTTGAAGCCACGGCCGAAGATCGCCGCACCGGCATAGCAGATCGTCGCCGCGACGATTGCCAACTGGGCCCAGAGCTCATGACCGAGACCACCCAACGCCTCGGTGCCGATGATGAGGCAGATGCCGGCAATGCCGGCGCCGACACCAATCAGTTTGCGAAACGTGACCGGCTCGTGGCGGGTGATGAGCGCGGTCAGCAGGAAGGTGAAGATCGGCGAGGTCGCGTTGAGGATGGTGGCGAGACCGGCGTCAACCGAGCGCTCGGCGGCTGCGATCAGCGTGAACGGCACGACGCTGTTGAGACATGCCTGGAAGGCGAAGCGGCGCCAGCTTGCAGCATCGCCCGGCATGGCGAGCCCGCGCCAGCGTATGATGGCGAAGAGGATTCCGCCGGCAATCAGTGTGCGCGCGGCAATGAACGTGACCGGCGGGATCGTCTCGACTCCGATCTTGATGAAGGTATAGGAGGCGCCCCAAAGCACCGCCAGCACGGCGAGCAGCGTCAGGTCGGTGGTCATATCGTTGCTTGTCGGCCTGTTTTTTGTAGGCATGGGGGTGGCTCGCCTTAGAAAAATGATCGGCTGGCCAGGCTTGTAAGCAGCGCCGCGACGAAATGCTTCGGCCACGGTCGAATTGTCATAGCGCCTCGTCGCGGAGGCGCACCTGATTTGCAAGAACCGCGGCTCCGCGCCTTCCTCTGCAAGGGAACGGTCATCGCCGCCACGCCGGCAACGACAGAAAATCGGTTGCCAATTTTCGGAGTCTTGCTGTAGACCCGCCCGGGCATGGCAAGAAGCCGGCTCGGGTTTTTGGCGGAGACATTGATGCCGGATTATGACGTGCTTTGCATCGGCAATGCCATTGTCGACATCATCGCCCAGTGCGACGAGGACTTCCTCGAGACCAACGGCATCATCAAGGGCGCGATGAACCTCATCGACACCCAGCGCGCCGAACTGCTCTACAGCCGCATGGGCCCGGCCATCGAAGCGTCCGGCGGCAGCGCCGGCAACACGGCGGCCGGCGTCGCCAGCTTCGGCGGCCGCGCCGCCTTCTTCGGCAAGGTTTCGAACGATGCGCTGGGCCAAATCTACGCGCACGACATCCATGCGCAGGGCGTCGCCTTCGATACTAGGCCGCTCAAGGGCGAGCCACCGACGGCGCGCTCGATGATCTTCGTCACCCCCGACGGCGAGCGCTCGATGAACACCTATCTCGGCGCCGCCATCGAACTCGGGCCGGAGGATGTCGAGGCCGACAAGGCTTCCGGCGCCAAGGTCACCTATTTCGAGGGCTATCTGTGGGACCCGCCGCGGGCCAAGGAAGCGATCCGGCAGACGGCCAAGCTGGCGCACGCGGCAGGCCGCGAAGTGTCGATGACACTCTCCGATTCGTTCTGCGTCGATCGCTACCGCGACGAGTTCCTCGACCTGATGCGCTCGGGCACCGTCGACATCGTCTTTGCCAACAGCCACGAGATCAAGTCGCTCTACCAGACATCGTCGTTCGACGAGGCGCTGGCGCAGATCCGCAAGGATTGCCGGATCGCCGCCGTGACGCGCTCGGAAAAAGGCTCGGTCATCGTGCGCGGCGACGAGACCGTGCTCATCCAGGCGACCGCGATCAAGGAACTGGTCGACACGACGGGCGCCGGCGACCTCTATGCCGCCGGTTTCCTGCACGGCTACACGCAAGGCCGCGACCTCAAGGCCTGCGGCGACCTTGGCTCACTGGCGGCCGGATTGGTGATCCAGCAGATCGGCCCACGCCCGCGCCAGAACCTGCGCCGCGAGGCTGAGCAGGCCGGGTTGCTGTAGGTTAGGTTTTCCCTTCTCCCCTTGTGGGAGAAGGTGGACGAGCGAAGCTCGGCCGGATGAGGGGTGTTCCAGCTTGGTACTGGCAACACTCCGTCCAACACCCCTCAACCGTCTTGGCGCTGCGCGCCAATCCACCTTCTCCCACAAGGGGAGAAGGGAAGGCCGACCGCCTCTCACCGTCGCGCGGTTGTCATACATCCCTCCTACACGCAATCGAGGCGACCTGGGACTGACATTTCGGGACGCCTGCAGTCAGTTGGGGTGTCATAAAATGCAAGACAGCATGCTGTCGGGCCGCTGCATCTGTTGCCGCCGCGAACTCCGCTCTCCGCTGTAGCCGTTCAACAATCGGCCGCAGCTGTGGGAGGAGCGCCCGGCCCAAGAGACAGATGCATGAACAGATTTCAAATCCAGGCAACCAGCATCAAGCAGGACGACTTCGCGGAGATGGTCGCGGAGGACGTCGAACGTGCGCTTGCCCACTATGACGAGGCCATCAACAGACCCACCATGGTCTCGGTCGGCAAGATCGCCGGCAGCATAGCTTCCGCCGTCACCTTGCTGTCGCCGAAGCATCAGCGTGCCATCGACGCCATCCATGCCGACCTTCCCGGCCTCGCATCGAAATTCGTACGCGCGCTGGCGGCGGAAGCCGCGCGCCGCAGCGAGGCGGGCACAGGCGGCGCGACGGGGCTGCCGCCGGCATCCCCCGCGGATATCGATGGACCTGCTTCCCCACCGCCGCGCGCCGACGACCTCGAATCGATGCTGATCGAGGACTGGGCCGGCCGCGTCGCCGGATCGACCTATCTGGAAGAGAACATGCGCATCGCCCGCTCGACCCTGCATCGCTGGCAAAGGCGGGGTGAGGTCATCGCTCTGCGCAAGGGCGGCCGCAAGCATGTCTTCCCGCTGGCGCAGTTCGTCGACGGCAGGCCGGTGGCGGGCATCCATGACGTGCTGTCCCTGATCAGCAATCCCAGGCTGGCCTGGCTGTGGCTGACCCGCCCCTCGGCACAGCTCGACGGCCGCGTTCCGATCGACCTGCTCCGGCAGGATCAGATCGAGCAGGTCGTCGAGGCCGCACGCGTGTTCGCGCCGGCTTGACCGCTTCGGTGCACGCCCTTGATAGACGTGCCTAGGCAGTCCTGCGGATTGAGGGACGAGGCGCGGACGATGGCTGTTGCGGTGCCATTTCCGTGGCGGTGACCAACCGGTTGCGGCCGCTCTTTTTTCCGATGTACATCAGCCGGTCGGCGAGCGCGACCAGTGCTTCGGAATCGGCGGCTTCCGCCGGATACATGGCCACGCCGACGGTGCAGCCGACCTGGATGGCGCCATTCGGCGTGGGAACCTTGATCTGCAGCCTTTCCAGGATGCGTTCGGCAACGCGCACGGCCTTGTGCTGTGCCAGATCGGCGGCGCCCGAGAACAGGAAGGCGAACTCGTCACCGCCAAGCCGGGCAACGAAATCGGCGCTGCGAAGGATCGAGCGAAGCTGGCTCGATACGCGCTGCAGCAGCGCATCGCCGGCCTCATGGCCGAGCGTGTCATTGACTTCCTTGAAGCGGTCGAGGTCGATGAACAAAAGACCGGCGGCCTCACCGGTGGCGCCGCAGCGGGCGACCACCGATTTGAGCTCGTTGTGGAAGGCACGCCGGTTGGGCAGGTCCGTCAACAGATCGTGGTTGGCGGAATGGTCGCTCTGCTGCTTGGCCAGTTCGATCTCGCGCTTTTGCGCGGACAGCTCCTCGTTGGCGGTCTTCAGATCCAGCAGCAGCTGGGAATTGAGGTCCTCGACAACCTTGCGGTCACTGATGTCGACGACGAAGCCTTCGAGGAATTCGAGTTCGCCGGCGTCGTCCCAGACACCGCCGCCGATCTCGCGGACCCAAAGCGGTTCGCCGGCCCTCGGCACGATGCGGTAGTCGACATTCCAGTTGCAGCGCGCTTCGAGCGCGGCGTCGACGGCGGCATAGACCGAGGCGAGGTCGTCCGGATGGATGGCCGAAACGTAGTCGCGCACGGCGTTGTGCACGAAATCCGTTGGCGGATAGCCGCTGACGGTGAGAACGCCGTCGCTGATGTAGAGCATGGTGTAGGACGCATCGTTGCGGCAGCGGTAGAGGTAGCCGTCCATGCGGCCGGTGATGCTGAGCAGCGCATCCAGGCGCTCGTCGTGATAGGCTCGCTCGCCGACCACGGATGCGGGAATCGTATCGTGCTTCACGGCTGCAAATCCATGATTGTCACCACCCCGGTCTGTCCAAAATGCCCCTCTGGCACATCGATGACAGCTCTCTGGTATAACAACCGGATATTATCAATATCTTATGGATCGCAGCGATTTTCCCATAAATTCGGCTTGAATCGCGGGATTCCTGCGATTGCACACATTCAGGTGGAGTGGTGCGGCCCTCGACCAGGGCCTGGGCCTAGCATCACTCGAAAGGCGTTCACGGGGCTTTCGTCCGCCGCTCAAGCCCCCGCTGTATACGCCGCGATCGCCGCCATGTTGACGATGTCTGAATCCTTTGCGTTGAGCGAAACGATCTGCACCGGCTTGTTGAGGCCGACGAGCAGCGGGCCGATCACCGTCGAGCCACCGAGTTCCTGCAGCATCTTGGTCGAGATCGAGGCCGAGTGGAACGCCGGCATGATCAGGACATTGGCCGGGCCGGTGAGGCGGATGAACGGATACTGCGACATGGCCCGCGCATTGAGCGCGACGTCGGCGGCCATCTCGCCGTCATATTCGAAATCGACCCGGCGCTTGTCGAGGATGCGCACGGCTTCCTGGACGCGCTCGGAGCGTTCGCCCTGCGGATGCCCGAAGGTCGAATAGGCGAGCATGGCGAGCCTGGGCTCGTAGCCCATGCGGCGGGCAAAGCCTGCCGCCTCCTCGGCGATGTCGGCGATCTGCTCGGCGTTCGGCATGTCGTGCACGGCGGTGTCGGCGACCAGCACGGTCCTGCCTCGCGCCAGCACGATCGACACGCCGATGACGCGGTGGCCGGGCTTGGCGTCGATGACGCGGCGGATGTCGTCGAGCGCCGTCGAATAGTTGCGGGTCACACCGGTGACGATGCCGTCGGCATCGCCCAGCGCCACCATGCAGGCGGCGAAGTGGTTGCGGTCGTTGTTGATCAGCCGCTGGCAGTCGCGGAACAGGAAGCCCTTCCGCTGCATGCGCTCGTAGAGGTAGTCGGTGTAGATGCCGTTGCGGCGCGACAGCCGGGCATTGATGATCTCGATGCCTTGCTTGTTGAGGTCGATGCCGGCGTGCTTGGCGTTCTCCTTGATGACGTCGTCGCGGCCGAGCAGGATGGCGGTGCCGAGCCGCTGGTTCACATAGGAGACGGCGGCGCGCATCACCTGCTCCTCCTCGCCCTCGGCGAAGACGATGCGCTTGGGCTGGCGGCGCACGCGGTCGTAGATGCGCTGCAAGGTCGAGGCGATCGGGTCGCGGCGGGCGGACAGCTCCTGCGCGTAGCGGTCGAGATCGAGGATCGGCTTGCGGGCGACGCCGGAATCCATCGCCGCCTTGGCGACCGCGATCGGGATGGCCGAGATCAGGCGCGGGTCGAACGGCACCGGGATGATATAGTTGGGGCCGAATTTCGGCCGGTTGCCCTGATAGGCTGCAGCGACGTCGTCGGGCACATCCTGGCGCGCCAGCGCTGCCAGTGCCTGGGCGGCGGCGATCTTCATGTCGTCGTTGATGGTGGTGGCCCGCACATCCAGCGCGCCACGGAAGATGTAGGGAAAGCCTAGCACATTGTTGACCTGGTTCGGATAGTCCGAACGCCCGGTCGCCATGATGGCGTCGGTGCGGATCTCGGCGACTTCTTCTGGCGTGATTTCCGGGTCGGGATTGGCCATGGCGAAGATGATCGGGTTCTTGGCCATCGACTGCACCATGGCGGTGGTCAGCGCGCCTTTGGCGGAGAGGCCGAGGAAGACGTCGGCACCGTCGAGCGCCTCGGCGAGGCTGCGCGCCTCGGTCTTCACCGCATGTCCAGACTTCCACTGGTTCATGCCTTCGGTACGGCCCTGGAAGACGACGCCCTTGGTGTCGCACAGGATGATGTTTTCGGGCGCGAAGCCCATCGCCTTCATCAACTCGATGCAGGCGATGCCGGCGGCGCCAGCGCCGTTGCAGACCATCTTCGTCGTCTTCATGTCGCGGCCGGTGATCTCCAGCGCGTTGATCAGGCCGGCGGCCGAGATGATGGCGGTGCCGTGCTGGTCGTCATGGAAGACCGGGATGTCCATCAGTTCGCGCAGGCGCTGCTCGATGATGAAACACTCCGGCGCCTTGATGTCTTCAAGGTTGATGCCGCCGAAGGAGGGGCCGAGGAAGCGCACGCAGTTGATGAACTCGTCGGCGTCCTCGGTGTCGACCTCGAGGTCGATGGAATCGACATCGGCGAAGCGCTTGAACAGCACCGCCTTGCCTTCCATGACCGGCTTGGAGGCCAGCGCGCCGAGATTGCCGAGGCCAAGGATGGCGGTGCCGTTGGAGATGACGGCGACCATGTTGCCGCGCGTCGTGTAGTCGAAGGCGCGGCTGGGGTCCTCGGCGATGGCCAGAACAGGTACCGCGACGCCTGGCGAATAGGCGAGGCTCAAATCGCGCTGCGTCGCCATCGGCTTGGTGGCGACAACCTCCAGCTTGCCGGGGCGGCCCATGGCGTGGAATTCGAGCGCTTCCTGCGCACTGACGGACGGACCGTTGTTCTCGGTTTTTTTGGCCATGATGCTTTTGATTTCCTCGCCGGTGCAGCACCTCCTTGAGGCGGGTGCTTTGTGAGGTTCCGAATTAAGACCACGCACCGCCGCGTGTAAACCATCAGTGTTCGGGAATCGCGGCTGGTGCTGGCGATTGCGGGCATCTGGCCGTGTCAGTCGTCCCCTGTTTTTCGAGGCGCCGGCATTAAACCGCGCGACCACATCTGCTAGCGTGCCGCGCATGAACATGCATAGCCCGAACGAGCCGGACGCCCCCGAGGCGATGGCGCCCCTGCCGACAGCCGCTGCCGCCGTCACGCCGATGATGGAGCAGTTCATCGAGATCAAGGCGGCGAACCCGGATTCGCTGCTGTTCTACCGCATGGGCGATTTCTACGAGCTGTTCTTCGACGACGCCGAGAAGGCAAGCCGGGCGCTGGGCATCGTCCTGACCAAGCGCGGCAAGCACCAGGGCCACGACATCCCGATGTGCGGCGTGCCGGTGCATGCCGCCGACGACTATCTGCAGAAGCTGATCGGCCAGGGTTTTCGCGTCGCCGTCTGCGAGCAGATCGAGGATCCGGCCGAAGCCAAGAAACGCGGCGGCAAATCGGTGGTGCGCCGCGACGTGGTGCGGCTGGTGACGCCGGGCACCATCACCGAGGACAAATTGCTGGCGCCGTCGGAATCGAGCTTCCTGATGGCGTTGGGACGGGTGAAAGGTGGGGCGGACCACTCCTTTGCCTTGGCCTGGATCGACATTTCGACCGGGGCTTTCCGCGTCGCCGAGACCACCGCCGACCGGCTGCTCGCCGACATCTTCCGCGTCGATCCGCGCGAGCTGATCGTTGCCGAGCCGGTGTTCTACGATGCCGAACTGAAACCGGTGTTCGACGTGCTCGGCCGCGTCGCCAACCCGCAGCCGCCCTCGCTGTTCGATTCGGCCTCGGCCACAGGGCGCATCGCCCGCTTCTTCGACGTGGCGACGCCGGACAGTTTTGGGGCGTTTTCGCGCGCCGAATTGTCGGCGATCTCGGGCGCCATCGCCTATGTCGAGAAGACGCAGAAGGCCGAGCGTCCGCCGCTGTCGCGGCCGGAGCGCGAGGAGCAGGGCTCGACGCTGTTCATCGATCCGGCGACGCGCGGCAATCTGGAACTGCTGCGCACGCTGTCCGGCAGCCGCGAAGGTTCGTTGTTCAAGGCGATCGACCGCACGGTGACCGGCGGCGGCGCAAGGCTGCTGGCCGACCGGCTGATGGCGCCGTTGACGGATCCGGCGGCGATCGGCGCCAGGCTGGACTCGGTGTCCTTCTTCCGCGCCGAAACGCGGCTCTGCCAGGCGGTGCGGGCAAGCCTGAAGAGCGTCGCCGACATGCCACGCGCTCTGTCCCGGCTGGCGCTGAACCGTGGCGGCCCGCGCGACCTCGGCGCACTGCGCGCCGGTTTCGAAGCAGCCGGTGCAATCGTTGGGATCTTCGGTGAGACCGCCCTGCCTCAGGAACTCACGGCGGCGCTGGGCGCCATCCAGGCGCTGCCCAGGGCGCTTTCCCAGCACCTGACGCAGGCGCTTGGCGATGAACTGCCGCTGCTCAAGCGTGACGGCGGCTTCGTTCGCGGCGGCTACCATGCCGAGCTCGACGAGATGCGGGCGTTGCGCGACGAATCGCGAAAGGTCATCGCCGGGCTGGAGCGCTCGCTGATCGACGAGACCGGCATCCGCTCGCTGAAGATCCGGCACAACAATGTGCTTGGCTATTACATCGAGGTGACCGCCAACCATCATGCGGTGATGACCGGCAGCGACGGCGCCAAGGCGCGCTTCATCCATCGCCAGACCATGGCCAACGCCATGCGCTTCACGACGACCGAACTCGCCGAACTGGAGACCAAGATCGCCAATGCCGCCGACCGGGCGCTCGGCATCGAGCTTGCAGCCTTCGAGGCGCTGACGGCGGAAGCGGTCGGCGAGGCCGAAAAGATCCGCGCCGGCGCCGATGCGCTGGCCGTGCTCGACGTGTCGGCGGCGCTCGCACTGTTGTCCGAGAGCGAAGCCTGGTGCCGGCCGGTGGTGGATTCGAGCCTTGCCTTCGAAATTTCGGGCGGCCGGCATCCGGTGGTCGAGCAGGCGCTGCGGCGCTCCGGCGAAGGGCCGTTCGTCGCCAATGATTGCGACCTGTCGCCCGAGGGCAGCGCCAAGAATGGCGCGATCTGGCTTTTGACCGGCCCCAACATGGGCGGAAAGTCGACGTTCCTGCGGCAGAACGCGCTGATCGCCATCCTGGCGCAAACCGGCTCGTTCGTGCCGGCGGCATCGGCCCATATCGGCGTCGTCGACCGGCTGTTCTCGCGTGTCGGCGCCTCGGACGATCTGGCGCGCGGCCGCTCGACCTTCATGGTCGAGATGGTCGAGACGGCGGCGATCCTCAACCAGGCCGGCGAGCGTGCGCTGGTGATCCTCGACGAGATCGGCCGCGGCACGGCCACTTTCGACGGCTTGTCAATCGCCTGGGCGGCGGTGGAATACCTGCACGAGAAGAACCGCTGCCGGGCGATCTTCGCCACCCATTTCCACGAAATGACCTCGCTGGCCGGCAAGCTGGCGCGGCTGCACAACGTCACCATGCGGGTCAAGGAATGGGAAAACGACGTCGTCTTCCTGCATGAGGTCGGCAAGGGTGCCGCCGACCGCTCCTATGGCGTGCAGGTGGCACGGCTGGCCGGATTGCCGGAAGCGGTGGTCGACCGGGCCAAGGAAGTGCTGCACCAGCTGGAAGAGGGCGAGGTTTCGGGCAAGACCAACCGTCTGGTCGACGACCTGCCACTGTTTTCGGTGGCGGTGAAGCGCGAAGCGCCGAAGCCGGTCAAGAGCGACGCTCTGGGCGCCGCACTCGGCAACATCAACCCCGACGAGATGACGCCACGCGAGGCGCTTGAGGCGCTGTATCGGCTGAAGGGGCTGGTGGGAAAGTAGTCAAATCATCTCCAGACCGCGCTTCCGGGTCGGCGGCGGGAAGGCATGGTCGAGTTCGGCGATGTCCTGCGTCGTCAGTTCGATGTCGAGCGCTGCAAAATTCTGGCGGACATGCTGCTGGCTGCTGGCCTTCGGAATGGCGATGACGCCATCCTTGTGCATCACCCAGGCCAGGGCAATCTGCGCCGGGGTGGCATTGTGGCGGGCCGCGACGGCGCCAAGCCTCGTATTGCGTGCCAGCGCGCCCTGCTCGACCGGTGAGTAGGCCATCAAGGGGATGCCGCGCTGGCGGCTCCAGGGCGCCAGATCGAATTCGGGGCCGCGCCGAACCAGATTGTAGAGCACCTGATTGGTCTGGACGTTGCCGCCGTCGGACAAGCCGACCAGTTCTTCCATCTCGTCGGTGTCGAAGTTGCTGACGCCCCAGTGGCGGATCTTGCCGGCCTCTTTCAGCGCCTCGAAGGCCACTACGGTTTCAGCCAGCGGCACGCTGCCAGGCCAATGCAGCAGATAGAGATCGATGCGGTCGGTGCGCAGGCGCTTCAGGCTGTTCTCGCAGGCGCGCTGCACGCCGGCGCGCGAAGCGTTTGACGGCAGCACTTTCGAAACCAGGAAGGTTTCGTCGCGGCGCCCGGCGATGGCCTCCGCGACCACCTCCTCCGCACCGCCGCTGGCATACATTTCGGCGGTGTCGATCAGCGTCATGCCAAGGTCGAGGCCGAGCTTGAGAGCGTTGACCTCATCGGCGCGGCGGCTGAAATCCTCGCCCATTTTCCACGTGCCCTGACCAAGCACCTGAACGGCTTCGCCGGAAGGCAGCGTGGTTGTTCTGATCGTCGATGGCATAGCAGGCTCCAGTTGAGGGCCGGATCGCATCACAGGCTCGGCGGGAAATCCAGAGAGAGTTCTCGCCGAATCCTGGCTTCGCGAAAGGCTTACTCCACCGGATGGGCTGCGAGCCAGCCCTGCATCTGCTTGATCTCGGCTTCCTGCGCGGCGATGACCCCCTCGGCCAGCTTGCGGATCTCCGGGTCCTTGCCGTTGGCAAGCTCGACCTTGGCCATGTCGATGGCGCCCTGATGGTGCGGGATCATGCCACGGACGAAATCGGCATCGGCATTGCCGGTGTATTGCAACGCCATCATGTCGGCATGCATCTTGTCCATCGCCGCCTTGTAGCCTTCGCTCGATGGGCCGGTCGCACCCGTCGACATGGCGCCCATGTCGTGTTTCATCTCTTCGCTCTGCGCCGGAACGCTTTCGAGGAAGACGGCAAGCAGCATTCCGGCAGCCATCAGCAAAAGGACGAGTTTTTTAGCCAAGGTCATTCATGGTCTCCTGTTGAGTGGGTTTTGTATTTGGGGGCTTTGCTCAGAGTTTCAACGCTCTCAGCCGCAATGCGTTGGATATCACCGACACCGAGGACAGGCTCATCGCCGCCGCCGCCAGCATCGGCGACAAAAGCGTGCCAGTGAGCGGATAGAGCACACCGGCGGCGACGGGTACGCCGAGCACGTTGTAGAGGAAGGCGAAGAACAGGTTCTGGCGGATGTTGCGGATCGTCGCCTGGGCGAGCGTACGCGCCCGCACGATGCCGTTGAGGTCGCCCTTGACCAAAGTAATGCCGGCGCTTTCGACGGCGACATCGGCGCCGGTGCCCATGGCGATGCCGACATCGGCGGCGGCAAGGGCGGGGGCGTCGTTGACGCCGTCGCCGGCCATGGCGACGCCTTTGCTCCTGGCACGCAGCTCTTCGACCAGGGCTGCCTTCTGTTCCGGCAGCAGTCCGGCGCGAACCTCATCGATGCCGAGGCTCCTGGCGATCGCTTTTGCCGTGCGCTCATTGTCGCCGGTCGCCATGACGATCCTCAGGCCGCTGTCATGCAGGGCCCGGATCGCTTCGGCGGTGGTCGCCTTGACGGGGTCGGCGACAGCGACGATACCGGCCAGTTTGTCGCCGACGGCAACGAACATCACGGTCCTGCCTTCGGTCTGCAGCGTTTCGGCCCTGGCGGAGACCGACGCGGTGTCGATGCCGAGATCGGTCATCATCGCCGCATTGCCGAGCGCGACCTTCTTTCCCGACACGGTGCCGGAAACGCCCTTGCCGGTGACGGCCTCGAAGCCGCTGGCATCGGCGATCTCCAGGTCGCGCGTACCGGCGCCTTCGACGATGGCTTCGGCCAGCGGATGCTCCGAGCCCTTTTCGAGGCCGGCGGCAAGGGCCAGCAATTCGTCTTCGGAAAAGCCGTTTGCGGCAACGACATCGGTCAGTTTCGGCCGGCCTTCGGTCAGCGTGCCCGTCTTGTCGACGATCAGTGTGTCGACGGAAGCGAAGCGTTCGAGCGCGGCGGCTTCCTTGATCAGCACGCCGGCATGGGCGCCGCGCCCGGTGGCGGTCATGATCGACATCGGCGTGGCGAGGCCGAGCGCGCAGGGGCAAGCGATGATCAGCACCGACACCGCCGAGACGATGGCGAAGATCAGGCTGGGTTCGGGGCCAAGGACAGCCCAGGACACGAAGGCGGCGATCGCGACCAGCACCACAGCCGGGACAAAGTAGAAGGAAACGCGATCGGCCAGCCCCTGGATCGGGGCGCGCGAGCGCTGCGCCTTGGCGACCAGTTCGACGATGCGTGCCAGCGTGGTCTCGGCGCCGATCCGCTCGGCACGCAGGATCAGAGAGCCGTTTTTGTTGAGCGTGCCGGCGGTCAGGGTATCGCCCTCGGCCTTTTCGACGGGCAACGGTTCGCCTGTGATCATCGATTCGTCGAGGGAGGAACGGCCTTCCAACACGGTGCCGTCGACCGGCACGGCGTCACCGGGACGGATGCGCAGGCGGTCACCCACCTTGACCGCGTCGAGCGGCACGTCGCCTTCGGAACCGTCGGCACCGATCAGCCGCGCGGTCTTCGGCGCGAGATCAAGCAAAGCGCGGATTGCCGACCCGGTCTTTTCACGGGCTCGCAACTCCAGCACCTGGCCGAGGAAGACCAGCGCGACGATGACGGCGGCGGCCTCGAAATAGACCGGCACCGCACCGCCATGGCCACGGAACTGATGCGGAAAAATGTCCGGGAACAGCGTGGCTGCGACGCTGTAGAGATAGGCCGCGCCGACGCCGAGCGAGATCAGCGTCCACATGTTGGGGCTGCGGTTAACGAGCGAATCCCAGCCGCGATGGAAGAAGGGCAGCGCCGCCCACAACACGACGGGGCTGGCCAATGCCAGTTCCAGCCAGACCATCGTGCGGTCGTCGACAAATACCTCGAACGTCAGGCCGAGCATCGGCGCCATGGCGATGAACAGCAGCGGCAGCGACAGCACGGCACTGACCCAGAATCGCCTGGTGAAATCGACCAGCTCGGGATTTGGTCCTTCATCACCAGTGGGCACGCCCATCGGCTCCAGCGCCATGCCGCATATCGGGCAGGAGCCGGGCTTGTCGCGGATGATTTCGGGATGCATCGGGCAGGTGTATTGCGTGCCCTTGGGCATCGGCGGCGGTGCGGCCCTGTCGCCAAGATATTTCTGCGGTTCCGCCTCGAATTTCGCCTTGCAGCCGGCAGAGCAGAAGTAGAAGTCCCGACCTTGATGACGGACAGAGTGCTTGGCCGTCGCAGGGTCGACGGTCATGCCGCAGACAGGATCCCGCACCACGGCCGCCTCCCCGGCTGCAGCTTTCGCTGTGCAGCAGCCGTCATGCGCGTGATGATGGTGGTCTGAATGCGTCATTCAAAATGCCTCGATGCCTCGTCTCGATGCGGAGGTAGTGCTTCCAGTAACTGGAAGGTCAAGGGCAAAATTTTCTTTTTCCGTGTGTCGTCGCCGGCGCCGGGCCACCATCAAAGAAAGTCGGATGCGCGGCGGCTTCTTGTGCTATGGAGCCGCCGATTGACAATCCAAACGCATCCAAATGCACCGATTCCATTTCCAATGAAGTGCCTGGTCATAAACCTCGACCGGTCCCAGGACCGGCTCGCGCATATGACGAAGGAGTTTGCCCACATCGGCATTGACTTCGAACGCGTCGCGGCGGTCGACGCCCAGGGCCGATCCGACCTCCCGCAAACACCAATGCGGCTCAATCCGCTGACGCAGTTGCATTTGACCAACACCGAGATCGCCTGTTTCCTCAGCCACAAGGCCTGCTGGGCAAAGATCGCCGATGGCGACGATGCCTACGGCGTCGTTTTTGAAGACGATGTCGTCTTTTCGGAAAATGCCGGCGCGATGCTTGCCGACGCCAGTTGGATCCCGGCTGATGCCGAGATCGTCAAGCTGGAGACGTTCTTCAAGAAGACCCGGCTCGCATGGCGGCGCTCTCCGGCCGGGCACGGCTTTTCCATGTCCAGACTGCACGGATCTCACGTCGGCGCGGCCGGCTACATACTGTCGCGGCAGGCGGCGCGCGATCTCATCGACGGCACCCCGGAGCTCAGCAGTCCCGTCGACCAGGTCATCTTCAATCCAAGATTCGCCCCCTCACCCGGCAAGGCGATCTATCAGCTGATTCCAGCCCTGTGCGCGCAGGAACGCTTCTTGCGGACCGCCGCACTGCCGAGCCTGCTTCTTGAGGAACGGCGGGACCAGTGGCTTGCCGGTGTCCAATCCGGGTCGCGCACGACCAAGACGCTGACGATGAGAATCGGGGCTGAGGCCAGGAAATTGCTGAGCAGGATCGTCGACCTCTGCCTGCTGAAGCAGAGAAACAGGCTCATAGCGTTCTATCGCCACGGCGAACGTGTCCGTCCTGCCCATACCCACAACCGCGAAAAGGCGCTATAGACGCCGCCGAAAAGGCGAGGCCAACCGGTACCTATGGCGAAAATCTCCCTGAAGCTCGACGAACTGATCGATGGCGAAGCCTTGCGCCGCGAGATGACGGCGCTGACCGCGACCACCGCCGGGGACGGCTCCGGACAGGCCGCGCGCAGCGGCGTGCTTCAGCTTCTCAAGGGGCGGTTGGCGGACGGACGCGCCATTGCCGAACGCATGCTGAGGGACGACGGCGGCGGCCGTGCCTGTGCGGCGCGGCTATCGCACCTCATGGACGAGATCATCCGCGCGCTTTACGATTTCGCCGTCACGCATGTCTACCGGGTCAAGAATCCGTCCTCGGCCGAGCGCATGGCCGTCGTCGCCGTCGGCGGCTATGGCCGCGGCACGCTGGCGCCTGGCTCCGACATCGACCTCCTGTTCCTGCTGCCCTACAAGCAGACGCCATGGGGCGAGCAGACCGTAGAGTACATGCTCTACATGCTGTGGGATCTGGGCTTGAAGGTTGGCCACGCCACGCGCAACATCGACGAATGCCTGCGCCTGTCGCGCACCGACGTCACCATCCGAACCTCGATCCTCGAGGCGCGTTTCCTGTGGGGCGAGCTCAAGCTTTATGACGAGCTGATGCTGCGCTTCGACCATGAGGTGGTGCGCACGACCGGCCCCGAATATGTCCAGGCCAAGCTTGCCGAACGCGACGACCGGCATGCCAAGGCCGGCGAAAGCCGCTATCTCGTCGAGCCCAACGTCAAGGACGGCAAGGGCGGCCTGCGCGACCTGCAGACGCTGTTCTGGATCGGCAAGTATTTCTACCGCGTGCGCACCGGCGAGGAACTGGTCGACAAGGGCGTCTTCACCGAGGGCGAATATCGCGAGTTCCAGAAGGCCGAGGATTTCCTTTGGGCGGTGCGCTGCCACATGCATTTCCTCACTGGCAAGGCCGAGGAACGGCTGCATTTCGACATCCAGCGCGAGATTGCCGAGCGGCTCGGCTACACCAGCCATCCCGGCCTGTCGGCGGTCGAGCGCTTCATGAAGCACTACTTCCTCGTCGCCAAGGATGTCGGCGACCTGACCCGCATCTTCTGCGCCGCGCTCGAGGAAGAGCAGGCCAAGCACGTGCCAGGCTTCAACCGCATCTTCCTCACCTTCTCGCGACGCAAGCGCAAGCTTGCCGGCACCTCCGATTTCATCGTCGACAACCACCGCATCAACATCGCCGACGACCAGGTGTTCGAGCGCGATCCGGTCAATCTCTTGCGGTTGTTCTGGTTCGCCGACAAGCACGGTCTGGAGTTCCATCCCGATGCGCTGAAGCTGCTGACGCGCTCGCTCGGCCTGGTCAACAAGTCGCTGCGGCGCGACGAGGAGGCCAACCGGCTGTTCCTCGACATCCTGACCTCGGACCGCAATGCCGAACTCAATCTGCGGCGCATCAACGAGGCCGGGCTGCTCGGCAAGCTGATCCCGGATTTCGGCAAGATCGTCGCCATGATGCAGTTCTCAATGTACCACCACTATACGGTGGACGAGCACCTGATCCGCTGCATCGGCGTGCTGGCCGAGATCGAGCGCGGCGACGGCGAGAAGGTCCATCCCCTCTCCCACACGCTGATGCCGGGCCTGAAGAAGAGCCGCGAGGCGCTCTATGTCGCCGTGCTGCTGCACGACATCGCCAAAGGCAGGCCGGAGGATCATTCCGAGGCCGGGGCCAGGATCGCCCGGCGCATCTGCCCGCATATGGGGCTGTCACCAGCCGATACCGAAACGGTGGCCTGGCTGGTCGAGAACCACCTCGTAATGTCGATGACGGCGCAGACCCGAGACCTCAACGACCGCAAGACCATCGAGGATTTCGCCGCGATCGTGCAATCGGTCGAGCGGCTGAAGCTGCTTTTGATTCTCACCGTCTGCGACATCAGGGGCGTCGGACCCGGCGTGTGGAACGGTTGGAAGGGCCAGCTGCTGCGCACGCTCTACTACGAGACCGAATTGCTTTTGACCGGCGGCTTTTCGGAAGTGTCGCGCGCGCAGCGGACGGCGGCGGCGCGCGAGCGTCTGGCTGAGGCGCTCGCCAACTGGCCGGACAAGGCCCGCAAGCGCTATGTCGCCCTGCACTACGAGAATTACCTGTTGACCGTCGATCTCGCCGATCAGCTGCGCCATGCCGAGTTCATCCGCGAAGCGGACGCTTCGGGCAACAAGCTCGCCACCATGGTCAAGACCCACCAGTTCGAGGCGGTGACCGAAATCACCGTGCTGGCGCAGGACCATCCCCGCCTGCTCTCGGTCATCGCCGGGGCCTGCGCCGGAGCCGGCGGCAACATCGTCGACGCGCAGATCTTCACCACGTCGGACGGCCGCGCCCTCGACACCATCCTGATCTCGAGGGAATTCGACCGCGACGAGGACGAGCGCCGGCGTGCCGAGCGCGTCGGCCGGCTGATCGAGGACGTGCTGTCGGGCAAGAGCTGGCTGCCGGAAATGATCGAGAAGCGGACCAAGCCGCGGCGCGGCGCCAAGGTGTTCAAGATCCCGCCGCGCGCCGAAATTCGCAACGCACTGTCGAACCGTTTTTCGGTCATCGAGGTCGAGGGGCTGGATCGGCCGGGCCTGCTGTCGGAGATCACCGGAACGCTATCCGATCTGTCGCTCGACATCGCATCGGCCCACATCACCACCTTCGGCGAAAAGGTCATCGACACCTTCTACGTCACCGACCTCACCGGCCAGAAGATCGACAACCCGACCCGCATCGCCACCATCCGCAACCGGCTGATGGCGGCTCTTGAAGGCGTCGCGCCCGAGCGTGGCGGCAAGGCCAAGGCCGCCGCCGAGTGACAGCGACCATCACTTTGTCCCAATTCCGCAGGCAGTTCCCAAAAGCATGAGCCTCGTCAAGAAATTCGCAACGGTCGCTTCCGGCACGCTGATGAGTCGCGCGCTCGGCTTCGGGCGTGAGATGCTGATGGCGGCAGCGCTGGGCACCGGACCGGTCGCCGACGCCTTCAACGCCGCCTTCCAGTTTCCCAACACCTTTCGCCGGCTGTTCGCCGAGGGCGCTTTCAACGCCGCGTTCGTGCCGCTGTTCGCCAAGGAGATCGAGACACACGGCACCGAAGGCGCCAAGCGCTTCTCGGAAGAAGTGTTCGGCGTCTTGTTCACAGCGCTGCTGGCGCTGACCATCGTCATGGAATTGTCGATGCCGCTGATCGTACGCTACCTGGTGGCGCCGGGTTTTGCCGGCATACCGGGAAAATTCGACACCACGGTGACGTTGGCGACGATCATGTTCCCCTACCTGATCTGCATGTCGCTGGGCGCCATGATGGCGGGCATGCTGAATTCACTGCGCCGCTATTTCGCAGCGGCGGTGGCGCCGGTGTTCCTCAACGTCATCCTGATCGGCGTGCTCGCCTATGCCTGGTACAAGGGCTCCGACGCGCTCACCGTCGGCTACGGGCTGTCCTGGGGTGTGCTGGCCGCCGGACTGGTGCAACTGGCGATCGTCTGGGTGGCGGTGCGCCATGCCGGCATCTCGATCGGCTTCCGCCGTCCGAAAATGACGCCCGCGGTCAAGCGGCTGCTGATCCTGGCGCTGCCGGCGGCGATCACCGGCGGCATCACCCAGATCAACCAGCTTATCGGCACGGCGATCGCCTCGGCGCAGAACAGCGCGGTGTCCTCGCTCGCCTATGCCGACCGCATCTACCAGTTGCCGCTCGGCGTGGTCGGCGTCGCGGTCGCGATCGTGCTGTTGCCCGAACTGTCGCGGGCGCTGAAGTCGGGCAACCTGATCGAGGCGGCCAATCTGCAGAACCGCTCGGTCGAGTTCACGCTGTTCCTCACCTTGCCGGCGGCCGCGGCGCTGTGGGTGATGTCGGAGCCGATCGTGCGGCTGGTCTATGAGCGCGGCGCCTTTGCCGCCAACAACTCGACGCCGACGGTAGCGGCGATCCTGGCGATCTTCGGCCTCGGCCTGCCGGCCTTCGTGCTGATCAAGGCGTTCACCCCCGGCTATTTCGCCCGCGAGGACACCCGCACGCCGATGATGTTCGCCGCCATCTCGGTGGCGGTGAACGTCACCACGGCGCTGACGCTGTTTCCGAAAATGGGCGCGCCCGGCATCGCCGTCGCCTCGGCCGTCGCCGGCTGGGTCAACGCGCTGATGCTGCTCGGCGTCTTGATCCGGCGTGGCCATTGGGGCCGCGACGTGCCGCTGATGAAACGCATTCCGCGGCTGGTGCTGTCGGCGATCGTGATGGGGGCGGCACTTTATTTTGCCGAACACTGGTTCGCCCTCAGGCTCGGCCGGGGTGCGCCGCTGGTCGTCAAGGCGACGACGCTTCTGGCGCTCGTCGCCGGCGGGGCGCTGCTCTACTTCATCACCGCCTTCGCCACCGGCGGCGCCGATTTCGGCATGATCCGGCGCAACGTCAAGCGGGGATCGGGGAAAGCGGCGCCTCCGGCCCCAAAGACCGCCCCGGACGAGTAGGGCCGGACAACTCGACGGCAAAACCGGTCTTGATCGGATCGTCGTGTTCGTCCATAAGCGCGCCGTCGCAAGACTTTCGCCGCGCGCGAAACGGCCCTCCACAAGCCAAGGGAACAACCATGACCGCCTTCAAGCCACTCGTCTTTTCCGGCGTCCAGCCGACCGGCAATCTGCATCTCGGCAACTATCTCGGCGCCATCAAGAAATTCGTCGCCCTGCAGGAGACCTCCGACTGCATCTATTGCGTCGTCGACCTGCACTCGCTGACCGCACAGCTCGTCTATGACGACCTCGCCGACCAGACGCGGTCGATCACCGCGGCGTTCCTGGCCTCGGGCATCGACCCGAAGAAGCACATCGTCTTCAACCAGTCGCGGGTCATGCAGCATGCGGAGCTCGCCTGGATCTTCAATTGCGTGGCGCGCATCGGCTGGATGAACCGCATGACGCAGTTCAAGGACAAGGCCGGCAAGGACCGCGAGAACGCTTCGCTGGGCCTGCTTGCCTATCCGAGCCTGATGGCTGCCGACATTCTGCTCTATCGCGCCACCCACGTCCCGGTGGGCGAGGACCAGAAGCAGCACCTGGAGCTGACCCGCGACATCGCGCAGAAATTCAACAACGACTTTTCCGACCGCATCGCAGCCCTTGGCGTCGGCGTCGAGATGCAGGTCGGCGAGGAGACCGTCAACGGCTATTTCCCGCTGACCGAGCCAGTGATCGGCGGGCCGGCGGCGCGCATCATGTCACTGCGCGACGGCTCGAAGAAGATGTCGAAGTCGGATCCGTCGGATCTGTCGCGCATCAACCTGACCGACGATGCCGATGCCATCTCGAAGAAGATCCGCAAGGCCAAGACCGACCCGGAAGCGTTGCCGAGCGAGCTGGACGGTCTGGCCAGCCGGCCGGAGGCGGAAAACCTGGTCGGCATCTATGCTGGTCTTGCCGATATGTCGAAGGCAGACGTGCTGAAAGAGTTCGCCGGCCAGCAGTTTTCGGTGTTCAAGCCGGCTCTGGCCGACCTTGCGGTGGAGAAGCTGGCGCCGATCGCCAGCGAGATGCGCCGCATTTCCGATGACCGCGCCTATGTCGACGCGGTGCTAAGGGATGGCGGCGAGCGCGCCGGCGTGCTGGCCGAAGCGACGATGAAAACCGTGCGCGACATCATCGGGCTGCTGCAGAGCTAATCCCAACATCGGGTGCACTGCACCACACTGGCATAAGGCCGGCGGCTTGCCGCCGGTCTGCGGCAGTGGCAGATTGCGGCCGCAATGACACCGAGTACGTAGACATGGTCTCCAAACGCCTCAGCCGCGAAGCCGGCCATCGCCGCAAGTTCCTGGCGATCATCGACGACACGCCGGAATGCGAGCGCGCCGTCGCCTACGCCTCGAAGCGGGCGCAGAGTACCAACGGCATGCTGGTGCTGCTCTATGTGATCGAGCCGGACGATTTCCAGCACTGGCTGGGTGTCGAGAAGATCATGCGCGAGGAGGCCAACGCCACGGCGCGCGCCGCGCTTGACGGTTATGCCAACAAGGTGCGCCAGAAGCTCGGCATGGAGCCGGAGATGGTGGTTCGCGAAGGCAAGCCGACCGAAGAGATCCACAAGCTGATCGAGGAAGACCAGGACATCGCCATCCTGGTGCTGGCCGCCGGCGCCGGCAAGGAAGGTCCCGGACCGCTGGTTGGCGCCGTGGCCGGCAAGGGTGCCGCCTTCCCGATCCCGGTGACCGTGGTGCCGCAGAACCTGTCGGACGAGGAGATCGACAGCCTCGCCTGAGATGTATCGATAATCGGGTGATGCCGGTCTGCGAACGGCCAGACCTGAATCGCACCTCAAAGCGCATCGCAGGTCGCAAAAACATTCCGCCAGCCAGCCGTTCCGGCGATGCGTTTCGCTTGAATGTCCAGGCAATAGAGCCTATTTAGAACTATTCCAAACTGGTTGCCCGAAACGGGCACGGAGACGGCCATGTTCATCCAGACCGAATCGACGCCAAATCCGGCGACGCTGAAATTCTTGCCCGGCAAGGAAGTGCTTCTGGAAGGCACCGCCGATTTCCGCGATGCCGACAGCGCCGCCACCGCCTCGCCGCTGGCTGGCCGGCTGTTCGAGATCCCCGGCGTCACCGGTGTTTTCTTCGGCTACGATTTCATCACCGTGACCAAGGACGGCCCCGACTGGCAGCATCTGAAGCCGGCGATTCTCGGCGCCATCATGGAGCATTTCATGTCCGGCGCGCCGGTCATGGCCAAGGCCGGCCCTGCCGCCGAGACCAGCCTGACGGGTGAGTTCTACGACAAGGCCGACGAGGAACTCGTCATCACCATCAAGGAACTGCTCGACACGCGGGTGCGCCCTGCGGTCGCCCAGGACGGCGGCGACATCACCTTCCGCGGCTTCGAGAACGGCACGGTGTTCCTGCACATGAAGGGCGCCTGTGCAGGCTGCCCGTCATCGACGGCGACGCTGAAGCACGGTATCCAGAATCTCCTGCGCCACTTCGTGCCGGAAGTGCAGCAGGTCGAGCAGGTTTCCTGATCGTCCGCCGGACGCTTTGCCGGCAAAGCAGATTCGATAAAACGCAAAAAACAGGCGCAAAAAACAAAAAACCGGGCCGAATTGCCCGGTTTTCTGTTTGGGACGTCCGTTGTTGCCTAGACGGTCCGCGCATGAATGGCGTCTGTATCTGACCATGATTTTGCCGAAAACCGGTACCGGTTTTCGGGATCATGGCCTAAAGAACAATGACCTTGGCGCCCACCGAGGTGCGGTCGTAAAGGTCGATAATGTCCTGGTTCATCAGGCGGATGCAGCCTGACGACATTGCCTTGCCGATCGAATTCCACTCCGGGCTGCCATGCAGGCGATAGCCCATGTCGCCGCCCTTGTTGAACAGGTACATGGCGCGGGCGCCGAGCGGGTTCTTCAGGCCCGGCTCCATGCCGCCGGCAAACTTGGCCAGTTCCGGCTGGCGGTGGATCATCTGCGAAGGCGGCGTCCAGGTCGGCCATTCGCGCTTCAGCGCGATGTGGGCGGTGCCGTGCCATTCGAAGCCTTCGCGACCCACGCCGATGCCGTAGCGCATCGCCAGGCCATCACCCTCGACGAAGTAGAGGAACTTGTTCTGCGTATCGACGATGATGGTGCCCGGCTTTTCCTTGGTGTCGTAGTCCACCTCCTGCCGATGATACCTCATCGGCACCTTCTCGATCGGGATGCGCGGCAGCTGGTAACCGGCGTCGGTGACCGCACCGTAGTCGTTGGAGAAAATCCGCATGCCGATGCTGCTGCAACCGGCGATAGCAGTGGAAAGCGCCAATGCGGCGACGATTGCAAACGACTTCATGCGCATAAGATGATCCGGTGCCCCGCCCCAACGTCAGCAGCACGAGTCGGCCGCTTCACGATCATTCATGCTGGCATTTTCTTTGCTTGCCAAGCACCCGATGCCTATATGCAGGGGCTTACGTGCTGGTAGGCGCATTACTATGGCATTTCGGCAACAGGCCTCACAGGATTGTGAAGCAAAATCAATGGCCCCATCCGTAAGGCCCTTGAAAATCAAGGAAAATCGTCATGAATGTCGGTGACGCCGCCCACCATTCAGGCCTGCCGGCCAAAACCATCCGCTACTATGAAGAGATCGGCCTGATCGCCCCTGCACGTGCCGCTAACGGCTACCGCGACTATTCCGGTGACGACATCCACCGGCTGGCCTTTCTGCGCCGCGCGCGCAACCTCGGCTTTTCCATCGACGATTGCCGCCAGTTGATGGCGCTATACAAGGATCGGAGCCGCGCCAGCCACGACGTGCGCGAGATCGCCGCCGCCCATGTCAGGGCGATCGAGGAAAAGGTGCGCGAATTGCAGTCGATGCGCTCGACCCTGCAGACGCTGATCCACGCCTGCCACGGCGACGACCGGCCGGACTGCCCGATCCTGGATGACATGGCCGGGGCTGCGCTGCCCAGCGCCAAGGATGCTACGACGGCCGCATAGGCGCTATGCGTCCAGCGGGAGCATCATTTGGAAACCAGTAGGATTTGCCGTAATATTAACCGGGGCTAATGCACATCTCCTTTGGTCGGAAGGGACTTGAGTGGGGAAGTTCCTGGCAGGCCTTGTGGCCGCGGCGCTGGTCGCGTCGGCAGGACGATGCTGGTCGAAGGACAAGCCTTACAAGCCGATCTTCGAAGAAAAAGTAAGAATGGCCAGCGCCCTGCGGTATTCCGACATCCTGAGCCAGGAATGCATGCACGGGCGGCGGTATCCGCGGAACAAGATCAAGAACGGCTTCAAAAGGCACTACCAGGAAATGTGCCTGCAGTTGGTCGCGGAAGGGTACACCATCGTGCCAGACGTCACCGGGAACAGCTCACCCCAGGCACTGTCCGAGATGGAATTCGACGCCAAACGGCGGCGTGGGATCGCGCCCCAATTCGGCTGTTTTCGAGCATACTGGCTGGATGATTGAAGCCTGCTTCTCAATTGGCCCACAGAGTCGGCCTGTCAGTCGTCCGAGCGCGCCATGCTGGTGCGGCGCGGCGTGCAACGGCTTTTGATGGAGACGGGCGGCTGGGCATTCCCAAGATCGCTCCGGCCACACGGCGTATCAAGTCGGTTCGCGCGGACGATCTCTTTGTTTTTCGAGGAACTGATTGGCGTGTTCCGCCCAATCGTCCGCTGTGATCTTATGTTCCTGAACAGACTTTCCAAAGGCCTCGCGCAGAGCGTCAAGGTCCAAGGCCCACAGCTGTTCGCCTTCGCTGCTGTTCGATGTCGCGTCACCCGTCCCCATGGAAGCGACGATAGGCTCCACAAGTTCAGGCTTTCAAGGACCGATGCCTGACTTCTTTTGGGTGCATCCGGGTTAGATCATAAGATCGGCGTTCTCGCTCATTGGACGCCCCTAGCCTAGCGGTTGTGCTTCATACCAGCGGGGCCAACCAATCCAGAACGTCCATCCAGATAAGCTACCGGACCGGTATCGGCATGGAAAGGAGGGCATTTTCCAATCTCTGGATTCGCGGCCTTGGGCTTCCGGCCGCGAGGTGTCCTGCTTATGTGGCCAGGGCGGTATAGACCCGAGTGATGAAGCCATGGAATTGCAGCATGTAGTCGCGCAGGAACTCCTCGGTCCCGGCGTCGGTGACCTCCCCTTCATCGGTGATCAGGCCGGGTTTGAACTGGATGTAAGCCTCGATCGAGTTCATCTGCGGGGAGTTGCAGAAGCCAAGAACGCCGCGAAGGCTTTGCTGCGCCAGCGCGGTGCCGATCGAACCCGGCGAGGTGCCGATGACCGCCGACGGTTTTCGGGTGAACGAGTTATGGCCGTAGGGTCGGCTCGCCCAGTCGATCGCGTTCTTGAGCCCACCTGGGATTGAGCGGTTGTATTCGGGCGTGACGAACAACACGGCTTCGATCCCTGCGAGCGCTTCCTTGAATGCCTTTGCCGGCGGAGGGAAATCAGCGTCGTAGTCGTAGCTGTACAGCGGCAGGTCCTTGAACGGGATTTCGACCATCGAGAGTTCGGCTGGCGCCAAGTTCACGAGCGCCTTGGCCAGTTTCCGGTTAATTGAGCCCTTGGCGAGGCTGCCAATGAGATAACCGACTTTGTACGCGGTCATGGGAATGCCTCCTCGGGAGAAAGCCAGTATGCGGCTGGCAGCGCAGTCCTGAAGGGTACACCCCCGGGCCGATCAATGCACGCGTATCGTGGGCAGCGACGGCCCTACGGCTGGGCAGGGCGTGTCTGGGACTTCAGTCTTAGTTGAGATATCGCTAATGTGCCTATAGCTTGGGCAGTGCGGGGGACGATCCCAAAAGCCTGATCCCGCAGTGGCCGGTGCGGCCTACCCCAACACCAAGCACCCCGACCGTACCGGCCACTCCCATAGGGCCGGGCGAATTGGCTAGGCCGACATTTATCGTAGATCCAAAAGAAATCGACCCAACACAGGATCGGCAGGCGGTGTTACAGTCTGACCTAGGGTTGTGTCATGGCGTTGAAGATGCCAGCGCCAACCATCGCACATAAGGCTGCGGCCCCAAGCCCTCCCACAATGATGCACCACCAGGCGCGGCCATTCCCCCGAAGCATGGGATTCATTTTTATCATCCGTCGCGCCAGAAGCCCCTGGTAAAGCGCATAAGAAGACCCGAAACCGGCGAGCCAAACAACGGAAAATACGACGCCCCGCGTGAGCATCCTATTGAGCCTGGTCTGCTCGACCGTCAAACTTGCATTCTCAGTAACCACAGCTCCCTCCCCAGTAGGAACTGCATGCATAGCGCGAGCGGCCCGCCTTGTGGAAGGCGAGTTTGTAGCGGTCGCACAGACCGCGTGTTAAAGAAGGTGGCAAAGTCGCCGCCGCAGAAGGACGGCATGAAACCCAAGGCTGGCGACTAGATGGACCTCCAAGTCCTTAGGAATGAGTTCGAAGCGGGAGACGGGTCGTTTCTAATTACCATCCGTCCCAACATGATCTGGGACGTTCAAGCGTTCGACCGGCTGTCCAAGGCCATGGAAGACTATTGTCGGGCTCACGATGGAAGTCAGACGTTGGAGCGCTGGGTGGCTGAAGGGTTTTGGTATGTGCCAGGGTTTGTCCGGAACTGGACGACCCACCCCGAGTTTCCCCGCCCGCTCGCCGCTATTTGTTACGATATCGCTTATCGCCGGTTAGATGACTTGGCCGATTGGTATTTCTTGGGCAGCAACCCTTATCCAGATCGCCATGTTTGGGAGCCTATTCGCCCCTAAAGCGCATTAGGTTTGTCAACCAAATAATCGCCTCCATAAAACAGGTTCAAACCGTGAACAAAATCTGGCATGGTGCCGCCATGCCAATCATCTCGCCGATTCTGCAAAACCCGCTTATCGACGGTCGCCAGTCCGAGCGCGCCATGCTGGTGCGGCGCGGCGTGCAGCGGTTGTTGATGGAGATGGGCGCGCATGTGCTGCCCGAACTGTCGCTGGCCACCGGCCGCCGTGCCGACCTCGTCGCGCTGACCCGGCAGGGCGACATCTGGATCATCGAGATCAAGTCCTCGATCGAGGATTTCCGGGTCGACCGCAAATGGCCCGACTACCGGCTGCACTCCGACCGCTTCTTCTTCGCCACTCATCCCGGCGTGCCCTCGGAGATCTTTCCCGAGGAGTGCGGCTTCATCCTCTCAGACGGCTACGGCGCCGAAATCCTGCGCGATGCGCCGGAGCACCGCATGGCGGCGGCGACGCGCAAGGCGCTGATGCTGCGGATCGCGCGAGCCGGCGCCTCGCGCCTGCTGGCGGCCGAGCTTGCCGGCGTGTCGGTGCCGGCGCTGGAGGGGGAGAGCGAGTAGCGGCGAACGGGCCACAGGACCAAGTACTGCCAACGTTGGCGATGCCCCTCATCTGCCTGCCGGCATCTTCTCCCCGTATAGTGACGGGGAGAAGGACGCTTTCGCCGACGATTTCGCTAACCCCCAACGTTGCAAGAAAGAGCGCCGCGCCGCGGCCAGCCCCCTTCTCCCCGTGAACGGGGAGAAGATGCCGGCAGGCAGATGAGGGGCAGCGCCAAGACTGACAGAAAAGCGCAGCCTCGAAGCGAAACCGACCGCCTCTACTCGTCGCTCTCTTCCACCCCACTCGCCGCCGGCGCCATCAACAACACGGCGGCGCCAAGGAGGGCGGCGATGAAGGAGCCGGCGAGGATGCCGACCTTGACCGCGTCCTGGAGTGCCGCGTCGCTGGCGAAAGCAAGCAGGCCGATGAAAAGGCTCATGGTGAAGCCGATGCCGCACAGCAGCGAGATGCCGATCAAGTGCGACCAGCCGGCATGGGCCGGCAAGTCTGCAAGGCCGAAGCGGATGGCAAGTGCCGAGGAGCCGAAGACGCCGACCAGCTTGCCGACGACGAGGCCGGCGGCGACACCCAGCGTCAACGGCTCGACCAGCGCGCCAAAGCTCAGCCCGGCGAGCGAAACGCCGGCATTGGCAAAGCCGAAGATCGGGATGACGACAAAGGGCACGATCCTGTGCAGGCCGTGCTCGAGCCGGTGCAGCGGCGAATGGTCGAGATCGTGCCGGATCCCGGCGGAGCGTTCGAGCGGAATGGTCAACGCCAGCGCCACGCCGGCAAGCGTGGCATGGACGCCCGATTTCAGCACCAGCACCCACAGGATTGCACCGAGCACGAGATAGGGCAGCAGCGTCATCACCCGCATGCGGTTGAGCACGACGAGCACGGCAATGACGGCGAAGGCGGCACCAAGATAAGCTGATGACAGGCCGCTGCTGTAGAAGACGGCGATGATGATGACGGCGCCGAGATCATCGATGATGGCAAGCGCGGTGAGGAAGACTTTCAGCGAGGCCGGCACACGGCTGCCAAGCAGCGACAGCACGCCGAGCGCGAAGGCGATGTCGGTGGCGGTCGGGATCGCCCAGCCGGACAGGGCTGCCGCATCGTTGCGGTTGATCGCGACGTAGACGAGTGCTGGAACCACCATGCCGCCGGCTGCGGCGATGCCGGGCAGGACGCGGCGCGGCCAGGTCGAGAGCTGGCCGTCCAGCACCTCGCGCTTGATCTCCAGCCCGACAAGCAGGAAGAACACCGCCATCAGCCCGTCATTGACCCAGTGCGAGACGCTGAGCGGGCCGAGATAGGCGTGGAGAGCGGAGAAATAGGTTTCGGAGAGCGGCGAGTTGGCAACGATCAGGGCCAGTGCGGCGGCCACCATCAGGACGATGCCGCCGGCCGCCTCGCTATCGAGAAATTCGCGGAAGACGGAAACCGGCCGCTGCTTCAAGTCCTGCATGTCGCCTCCGTCGTGCCGCCTATTGGCCGGCGTCATTTTCCGAGCGCTGGCGCCGCCCCTCACCTGCCTGCCGGCATCCTCTCCCCGTATAGTGACGGGGAGAGGGACGCTGTCATCAATGGTTTCGCCAATCTATCAGCGTTGCAAGAAAGGCACCGGCTTTGCGGCCGGCCCCTTTCTCCCCTTCACTATACGGGGAGAAATGCCCGGAAGGGCAATGAGGGGCGGGGCTTACTTCGACAATTGGTGGTCTCGGCCACGAGTTGGAAACCGTCATTGATCCGAAGCAATTTGCCCTGCGTATTGCGGCAATCTCAGCGCGGCGCGCGCTTGGCCAGGATCCGCTGCAAGGTGCGGCGATGCATGTTGAGCCGGCGCGCGGTCTCGGAGACGTTGCGCTCGCACATCTCATAGACGCGCTGGATATGCTCCCAGCGGACGCGATCGGCCGACATCGGGTTTTCCGGAGGTGCCGCACGCTCGCCGGCCGTGCGGGTGAGTGCAGCGAAGATGTCGTCGGCGTCGGCCGGCTTGGAGAGGTAATCGACGGCGCCGAGCTTCACTGCCGTCACCGCGGTGGCGATGTTGCCGTAGCCGGTCAGGATGATGGTGCGGGAATCATCCCGCTTCTCACGGATGGCGGCAACCACGTCGAGACCGTTGCCGTCGCCGAGCCGCATGTCGACCACGGCATAGGCGGGCGGGTTGGCGCGCGCCTTGCCGACCGCCTCCTCGACGCTCTCGGCCGTCTCGACAACGAAGCCCCTGGTTTCCATGGCGCGAGCCAGGCGCGTGAGGAACGGCTTGTCGTCATCGACGATGAGCAGCGAGGTGTCCTCGCCTTCAACCATTGCGCCAATGTTTTCGTCGCCTGTCATGGTCTCAAAATTCCTGCTGCCTTAATTCCACGCAGATATAGTTCCTGAGCCTCATTGTCCAATTTTTCGAGCCCTTGCAAGGCTCTCAGGCGGTGTCGAACATGCTGGCCGAGGTGATTTCCGGATTGAGGAACACACCACGCGGCCACGATATCTGTACCACGGCGCCCTCGCCCAAGCCGCTCGAATTGCGGAAATCGAGCGTCGCGCCCGAGCGTTCGAGCAACGTCTTGGCGATGAACAGGCCCAGCCCCAGGCCGCCGCCGGCTTCCGTGCCCTGGCGCGTCGACATATAGGGCTCGCCGATACGGTCGATGATCTCGGCGGGAAAGCCCGGCCCGTCATCGATGATCGAGAAGGCCACAGTGGTGTCGTCCCAGCTCCAGCTCACCGTGACGCTCTTGCGGGCGAAATCGACGGCGTTCTCGACCAGGTTGCCAAGGCCGTAAATGACGCCCGGATTGCGGCGCCCGACCGGTTCGGGGCCGATGCGCTCGCCAGGCCGAAGCTTGATCGAGATGCCGAAGTCGCGGTGCGGCGCGGTGACCTCCTCGACCAGCGAGGTCAGCGGCAGCCGGGAAAGATGCGCCTCGCCCTCGGACGACAGGCTGGTCAGGCGCTTGAGGATCTCGCGGCAGCGCTCGCTCTGCGAGCGCAGCAGCTTGACGTCCTCGCCGTATTTGGGATCGTTGCCGAGCGCCTTTTCCATCTCCTTGACGACAAGGGTGATGGTGGCGAGCGGCGTGCCAAGCTCGTGCGCGGCGGCCGCCGCCAGCCCGTCCAGCGCCGACAGGTGCTGCTCGCGCTGCAGCACCAGTTCGGTGGCGGCAAGCGCATTGGCCAGAAGCCGCGCCTCGGCGGCCACCCGGAAGGCGTATATGGCGGTGAAGGCGATCGAGGACAGCACCGCCATCCAGATGCCGGCGACGTAGATGAACGGCATCTCCAACGGTGCGCCTTCATGCCAGGGCAGCGGCAGATGGACGAAGACCAGCAAGGTCGCCGCCGTCATCACCAGTCCGCCGAGGATTGCGGTCAGGCGCAGGGGCAGCGAGGTGGCCGAAATGACGACGGGCACGGTCATCAGCAGCGAGAACGGGTTGGTGAGGCCACCTGTCATGTAAAGCAGGCCGGCAAGCTGCAGGCTGTCGAAGATGAGGATGCCAAAGGCCGCGAGCGGGCTGAGCCGGTGCGCCGCCGGAAAGCGAAAGGCGAGAAGCAGGTTCATCCAGGCCGAACAGGCGATCAGGGCGAAGCAGAGGCTGACCGGCAGCGGAAACTTCAGGCCATAGGCGACGACGAGCACCGTCACGCTCTGACCGACGATTGCAAGCCAGCGCAACCTGATCAGCGTGTTGAGGCGCAGTCTCTGGCTCTGCTGGAAATCGGGCGAACGCAAAACATTGATCATGGCCATGGATTACAGCCGCGGGACAGGAAGCGCTAGGTGCCTCTGGGCTTGGCGCGGGCGGTAGCGGCGGCGAGCAGCGGATTTTCCGGCCAGACATGCTTGGGGTAGCGGCCGCGCATGTCGGCGCGCACATCGGCCCAGGAGCCGCGCCAGAAGCCGGGCAGGTCGCGCGTCGTCTGGATCGGCCGGTGCGCCGGCGACAGGAGCTCGAGCGTCAGCGGCACCGTGCCATTGGCGATGGCAGGATGGCGGTCGAGGCCGAACAACTCCTGCACGCGCACAGCCAGCACCGGCCATTCGCCGTCATAGCGGATCGGCACATGGTTGCCGGACGGGGCGTCGAAATGGGTCGGCGCCAGCGTGTCGATCCTGCGCTGCAAGTCATGCGGCACGAGCGTCGCCAGCCCCGCCGCGACGACGCCCGGATCGATGGCGGCAAAGGATGCCGCGCCGGACAGGAACGGCAGCAGCCAGTCATCGAGGCGCTCGATGAGGGCGGCGTCCGACATGTCAGGCCACGGCGCGCCGAGGCCGCGGTGCAGCCAGGAGAGCCGCTGGCGCAGCGTTTGCGCCTCCTTGCCCCAGGTCAGCAGCGACAGCCCATGCTCGCGCAAGGCGTCAAGGATGGCGCGATCGGCGTCAGCGCCGGTTGGCGGCGGCAGCATGCGCTCGGAAAGGGTGATGGCGCCAAGGCGCACGGTCTCGCGCACACGCACGGCGCGCTTGTCACGGTCGAAGCTGGTTTGCCTGCGCGTTTCGATCCTGTCGGCAAGTGCTGTGCGGACATCGTCCTCGCCGATTGCCGCAGCCGCCGTGATGCGCGCATTCTGCGCCTTGCCCTGCAGGTCGGCGACGACCAGAAACGGCTCGCCGGCCAGCGGGTCGGCAGCGTCGAGCATGGCGCCGGAACCGTTGGCCAGCACGAAACGGCCGCGCTCGCCGCGCGCCTTGGCGACGCGATCGGGCCAGGCGTGGATCAGAAGTGTACCGGCGGAAACAGTCCCGCCGTTCTTCGCCCCGCCGGACTGTCTCGCCAGCCGCTCGGCAAGCTGGCGCGCCGCCGTTGCACGCGGCGATCGCTCGGAGCGAAAGCGCATCAGCCGTCGCTCCAGATCGGCGCCGTCGCCGCCAAGTCCGCGTTCCGTCAGCAGCACGGCAAGCATGGCCGCCTCGTCGGCATGGCCGCTCCTGGCGGCCTCGGCGACCATATGCGCCAACCGCACCGGCAGAGCGAGCTTGCGCATCGCCATGCCCGCGTCCGTCAGGCGCCCGGCCTCGTCGACGGCATCCAGCGCGCGCAGCAGCAGCCTTGCCTCGTTGAGCGCCGGAGCGGGCGGCGGATCGAGGAAGGCGAGACTGATGGGATCGGCGACACCGAAGGCGGCGCAGTCGAGCAACAGGCTGGAAAGGTCGGCCTCGAGGATTTCCGGTGGCGTGAAGGCGGGGAGTGCCGCCGTCTGCTCGGCGCGCCACAGCCGGACGGCGACGCCGGGCTGCGTGCGCCCGGCACGGCCGGCGCGCTGGTCGGCGGAGGCCTTGCTGACACGCACGGTTTCCAGCCGGGTGAGGCCGCTGGCCGGTTCGTAGCGCGGCAAGCGCGACAGGCCGGAATCGATGACCACGCGCACGCCGTCGATGGTGATGGAGGTTTCGGCGATTGAGGTGGCCAGCACCACCTTGCGGCGGCCGGCAGGCGCCGGCTTGATCGCAGCGTCCTGCGCCTTGCCGTCGAGCATGCCGTAGAGCGGCACGATATCGGTGTCGGCGCCAACCTTGCCGGCCAGCCGCTCGGCAGTGCGCTCGATCTCGCGCTGGCCGGGCAGGAAGGCGAGCACGCTGCCGCTCTCGTCGGCAAGCGCGGCGCGGATCGCCCTGGCCATGGCGTCCTCGATGGTGGTGCCCGCCGGACGCTCGTCGTAGCGGATGTCGACGGGGAAGGCGCGGCCCTCGCTCTCGATCACCGATGCGTCGGACAGCAGTTTCGCGACACGGGCGCCATCGAGCGTCGCCGACATCACCAGCACCCGCAGATCCGGCCGCAGCGCGCCTTGCACGTCGAGCGCCAGCGCAAGGCCGAAATCGCCATCGAGCGATCGCTCGTGGAATTCGTCGAAGATCACAGCCGAGACGCCGGGCAATTCGGGGTCATCGAGGATCATGCGGGCCAGCACGCCTTCGGTGACGACCAGTATCCTGGTCTTGGCCGAGGTGCGGTTCTCCATGCGCATGGCGTAGCCGACGGTGGCGCCGGGCTCCTCGCCGACGAGTTCTGCCATGCGGCGGGCGGCGGCGCGGGCCGCGAGCCGGCGCGGTTCGAGCAGAACGATCTTGCCGGCCCCCAGCCAAGGCGCACCGAGCAGCGCCAGCGGCACCAGCGTCGTCTTGCCGGCGCCGGGCGGCGCCACCAGCACGGCGCTGTTGCGTTCGGCCAGCGCTTCACTCAGCGCCGGCAGCACGGCGGATACGGGAAGCTCCGGCAAGGGTTTTGTCGTCATCGCGTCCGCATATCAGCGGTCGCGGTCGCCGTGCAACCGGGACAGGTTCAAAGCCGGGTGCGCGAAAACGGGTTCCAGCGCACGGTGCCGAGCCGCGCTTCCTCGCGCACCATGGTTAGCAGGCCGGACCCGCCGACGACCGCGAGGCCGACCAGCGACAGCCAGTCGGGGTATTCCTGGAAGAACAGCGCACCGAGGATGACCGCCCAGACGATCTGCGAATAATGCGTCGGTGCGATCCGGTTGGCGGGCGCATATTTGACGGCCAGCAGCTGCAGCAACTGCCCGCAAGCAGTGAAGGCACCCGCCATCACCAGCCACACCAGCTGCTTGCCGTCCGGAACGGTGAACGAGGTGGCGGCGGCCCCAACGCCGTTGAACAACAGGCCGTAGCCGATCAGCACACCCAGCATGGTCGTGCGCTTTTCCTGCTGTGCCAGCGAGCGCATCAGGATGACGCTGGCGGCGGCGAGGAAGGCAACGCCGAAGGCGGCAAGATGGCCGAGATTGAGCTCGCGAAACCCCGGTCGCACCACCAGCATGACACCGGCAAAACCGGCGACCACCGCCAGCCATCGCCATGGACCGACCTTTTCCTTGAGGACGATGGTGGAGAGGATGGTGACGCAGAGCGGCGCCAGAAAGACCAGCGCATAGACTTCCGCCAGCGGAATGGTGGTGAAAGCGTAGACGCTGAGCACGCCGGACGCGATGCCCGCCCAGGCGCGTGCCTGCACCGCCCATGGCCGCCTGGTGCGCCAGAAATCACGCCAGCGCTCGCCCGCCGGCCGTGTGAAGAAGAGAAAGAAGCCGGCAAACAGCGTCGTGAAAAATCCGATCTCGAAGACCGTGAACTGTCCGCCGAGGCTTTTGACAACGGCATCGCTGCCCGAATAGCTTGCATAGGCGATCAGGGCGAGCAGGATTCCGTTCGTCACGTTTTTTCATTTCCGGGGAGAGAGTGGCTTGAAGATATTGGCGCTCGGTGCGCATCCGGACGACATCGAGATCTTCATGTTCGGTACGATGGCCGCCTATGCCGCGCAAGGCGCAGAACTCATTTTTGCCATAGCCACGGATGGGGCCAAAGGCGGCAAGGGCGATCCCGGCGCGCTTGCCCGGGCGCGGCGCAAGGAGGCGAGCCGAGCGGCAGGCCTGCTTGGGGCCACGCCGCGTTTTCTCGACTTCCCGGATGGCGCGCTGGTCGCCGATGCGGCGCTGATCGAGGCTCTGAAAGCGCTGATCGGCGAGATCGGCCCGGACCTGGCGATCACCCATGCGCCGAACGACTATCATGGCGACCACCGCGCGCTGTCGGACGGCGTGCGCATCGCGGCTTCTTTCGCGGTGCCGGTGCTGCACGCCGACACGCTCGGCGGCACCGGTTTTTCGCCGACGCATTATGTCGATATTTCCGCGCATGCCGACGTCAAGGCCAAGGCGATCCGCATGCATCAGTCGCAGGATCCCGAGCGCTTCGTCGACGGCGCGCGAACGCAGAACCTTTTTCGTTCAGGCCAGTGCAACGGCGCGAAGGGTTCATTGGCCGAGGCCTTCCGCTTCGAGCCTGTGTTTCCGTTCGCCGACATCCGGGCGCTGCTGCCGCCGGCACCGGCGATCCGGCCGGTCATGGTGAGCACCAAACGGGTCGACTGAGAGCCGGGACGACCTTCGATTCTGGCGGGGCCCGGCCCGCGCGGCTTCCACAATCGGACCCGCGATCCACGCTTTTCCCAACGTTTTCAGACATCGCCGCGAGCATGCTGCGGCGCAGCAACGAATTCGCTTGCGTTGTTTAGTAAAAATTGCATCACTAAACAAATTACTAAACATCTGTAGCGCTGCCGCGCCGCCATGTTTGGGCCCCTGAGGAGAGGGGTTTGGAGCTCTTGAAACCGTCATCCGGACGCGTTTCGCAAATGGGAGGAAGGCATGAAATCGAGCTTGAAACTGGCGTTGGGACTGGCCTCGGCGATTACAGCGTCGACAGCCGTCTCGAATGTCGCGCACGCTGAAGACCTGACGCTGTGCTGGGCCGCCTGGGACCCGGCGAACGCACTTGTCGAACTGTCCAAGGATTTTACCAAGGAAACCGGCATCGGCATGAAATTCGAATTCGTGCCGTGGACCAACTATGCCGACCGTTTCCTCAACGAGCTGAACTCGCACGGCAAGCTGTGCGACCTGATCATCGGCGACAGCCAGTGGATCGGCGGCGCTGCCGAGAACGGCCACTACGTCAAGCTGAACGACTTCTTCGACAAGGAGAAGATCAGCATGGACGACTTCGTGCCGGCAACCGTCGTCGGCTATTCGGAATGGCCGAAGAACACGCCGAACTACTGGGCGCTGCCGGCCATGGGCGACGTCGTCGGCTGGACTTATCGCAAGGACTGGTTCTCCAAACCGGAGCTGCAGAAGGAGTTCAAGGAAAAGTACGGCTGGGATCTCGGCCCGCCGACCACCTTCGACCAGCTGAAGCAGATCGCCGAGTTCTTCCAGAAGCGGCAGATCGACGGCAAGACCGTCTATGGCGCCTCGATCTACACCGAGCGCGGCTCGGAAGGCATCACCATGGGCGCGATGGACGTGCTCTACAGCTACGGCTTCCAGTACGAGAACCCGAAGAAGCCCTACGAAATGGAAGGCTTCGTCAATTCCGACAAGTCGGTGAAGGGGCTGGAGTTCTACAAGGCGCTCTATGATTGCTGCACCCCTCCGGGCGCCTCGAACAGCTACATGGGCGAAGGCGTCGATGCCTTCAAATCCGGCCAGGTGGCGATGCACATGAACTTCGCCTTCACGTGGCCGGGCCTGCAGAAGGACGAGAATGTCGGTGGCGACAAGATTGGTTACTTCGTCAACCCCAAGGGACCTGACGGCGACCAGTTCGCGCAGCTCGGCGGCCAGGGCATCTCCGTGGTGTCCTATTCCGACAAGCAGGAATCGGCACTGAAATACATCAAGTGGTTCGCCAACAAGGATGTGCAGGCCAAATGGTGGTCGCTCGGCGGTTATTCATGCCTCAACGCGGTGGTCAAGGACCCGAAGTTCCCGGCCAGCCAACCCTATGCGCAGACCTTCCTGGACTCGATGGCGATCGTGAAGGACTTCTGGGCTGAGCCCAGCTACGCGCCGCTGCTGCAGGCGTCGCAAAAGCGCTTCCATGATTATGTCGTTGCTGGCCAGGGTTCGGCCAAGGATGCCCTCGACGGCCTGGTCAAGGACTGGACGCAGGTCTTCCAGGACGACGGCAAGATGTAACAGGCTCCTCCCGAGCTAGGCCCAGGCGTCCCGTGCCACCTTGGCACGGGACGCAGTTCAGATAAATTCCATGACAGAGACGACCCAAGTGACCGAAGCAGGACTGACCATGCTCAATCGGACTGCGGAGAACGTTGCCCGGGCGACCCCGGAACCGTTGGCCCGCAAGGTCCGGGGCATTAGCGACAAGGGCCTCGCCTGGCTGTTCATCTCGCCGACGATCCTGTTGCTGCTTGCCATCAACATCTTCCCGCTGTTCTGGGCGATCTATCTGTCGTTCACCAACTTCCGCGCCAACCGGCCGAACGAGGTGGTGAAGAACCTCGGCTTTGCCAACTACCAGCGCATCCTCGCCGACAAGGACATCTGGATCGCCATGCAGACGACGGCGCATTTCGTGTTCTGGACCATCCTGCTGCAGACGCTGATCGGCTTCACGCTGGCCTGGCTCATCGACAGGAAGTTCCGTGGCCACGCGTTCTGGACGACCCTCATCCTGGTTCCGATGATGCTGTCGCCGGCGGTGGTCGGCAATTTCTGGCGCTTCCTCTACGAGCCACAGATCGGCCTGTTCGCCTATGCCATTTCCTTCATCACCGGTATCCCGCCAACAAATATCCAGATGCTCTCCAACGTGTCGCTGGCGCCATGGTCGATCATCATCGTCGACACCTGGATGTGGACGCCCTACGTGATGTTGATCTGCCTCGCCGGACTGCGCTCGATCCCCGAATACATCTATGAGGCGGCCGAGGTCGACCGCGCCTCCAACTGGCGGCAGTTCTGGTCGATCACACTGCCGATGGCGTTGCCCTTCATCATGCTTGCGGTGCTGTTTCGCGGCATCGAGAACTTCAAGATGTTCGACATGGTCAATCTGCTCACCGGCGGCGGGCCGGGCTCGACCACCGAGGTCGCCTCGATCACGCTGAAACGCCAGGCTTTCGAGAGCTGGCGGACGGGCTATTCCTCGGCCTTCGCCATCATCCTGTTCGTCGCGGTGTTCGGTCTCGCCAACATCTACGTCAAGGCGCTCAACAAGGTGAAGCAGAGATGAGCCTGACCACTGCCCACTCGGTCGTCGCACCTTCGGCAAATTCGAAGCGCATCGCCGGCGCGATCATCATCGCCTACGCGCTGATCTCGATCGTGCCGCTGCTGTGGATCTTCGCCACCAGCTTCAAGACGCCGCCGGACTCGATTGCCTATCCGCCGAAACTGCTTTTCCAGCCGAGCCTTGAGGGCTACTGCAACCTGTTCACGACTCGCACCCGGCAGACGCCGGAATACATCAACTCGCTGGGTCCGGCGACGGGCTTCTGCGACGAGACCACGCGCAAGCGCAACATGGTGATCGCCGGCCCGTCCAACTTCCTGCCGCGCTTCGTCAATTCGCTGATCATCGCCTTTGGCTCGACCTTCTGCGCCGTCTTCCTTGGCACGCTGTCGGCCTATGGTTTCTCGCGCTTCAAGGTGCCGCTCGCCGACGACCTCCTGTTCTTCATCCTGTCGACGCGCATGATGCCGCCGATCGCCGTCGCCATTCCCATCTACCTGATGTACCGCGAGCTTGGCCTGTCCGACACCGCGCTCGGCATGATCCTGCTCTATACAGCGGTCAATGTCTCGCTGGCGGTCTGGCTCTTGAAGGGCTTCATCGACGAGATCCCGCGCGAATACGAGGAGGCGGCGATGATCGACGGCTACACGCGGCTGCAGGCCTTCTGGCGCACCGTGCTGCCGCAAGCGACCACCGGCATTGCCGCCACCGCCATCTTCTGCCTGATCTTCGCCTGGAACGAATATGCCTTCGCTGCGCTTTTGACCTCGGGCACGGCGCAGACCGCGCCGCCCTTCATCCCGACCATCATCGGCGAAGGCGGCCAGGACTGGCCGGCGGTGGCGGCCGGCACGACGATCTTCCTGGTGCCGATCCTGGTCTTCACCATCCTGCTTCGCAAGCAATTGCTGCGCGGCATCACCTTCGGCGCGGTGCGCAAATGAGCTTGACCAGCCCTCAGAAACGCAAATCGCGCTGGCCGGTCTGGGCCAGGCGCGGGCTGATGGAAAACATCGCCACGGTGCTGATCGCCCTCGGCTTCCTGATGCTGTTCCAGCCCTTCGCGCTGTCGCTCTACACCTATTCCTTCATCACCATGCTCGCCGGCACCGTGATGTTCATCATCGTCTCGAAGTTCCCGGAATAGCCATGGCCGAAATTCGCGTTCAGCACCTGAGAAAGGCCTTCGGCGATTTCGTCGCCGTGCAGGATTCCAACTTCGTTGTCGAGGATGGCGAGTTCTTCGTCATGCTCGGACCGTCGGGCTGCGGCAAGACGACGACGCTGCGCATGATCGCCGGGCTCGAACTGCCGACAGGCGGGCAGATCCTGCTTGGCGGAGACGACGTCACCATGCTGCGGGCGCGCGAGCGCGACATCGCCTTCGTCTTCCAGCTGTTCGCGCTCTACCCGCACATGAACGTGCGCAAGAACATCGGCTTCCCGCTGCTGGCGCAAGGCATGCCGTCAGCCGAGATTCGCCAGCGCGTCGAAGAGACGGCCAAGCTTCTGCGCATCGACCATCTGCTCAACAAATCCGTCTCAGGCCTCGCCGGCGGCGACCGCCAGCGGGTGGCGCTCGGCCGCGCCATCGTGCGGCGGCCAAAGTGCTTCCTGATGGACGAACCGCTCGGGACCCTTGATACCGAGTTCCGCGATTTGATGGTCCATGAGTTGCGCGAACTGCACAACCGCATCCACGCCACCACCGTCTATGTCACGCACGACCAGATGGAAGCGATGTCGATGGCCGACAAGATCGCGGTGATGAACCATGGCGTCATCGAACAGTTCGGCACGCCGCGCGAGATCTATGACCGGCCAGCGACCATGTTCGTCGCCGACTTCATCGGCTCGCCGCCGATGAATTTCCTGGGCTTCGGCGGTGGACTGGCAAAGGGCGTGAAGGAAATCGTCGTTCAGGGCGCGAAGGTCGCGGTGCCGGAAGTGCGCGAGGATATCGCGCCGGCCGACATGGCGCTCGGCATCCGTCCGGAACATATCCGCTTCGACGACAACTCCAAGCTGCGTGGCGCAATCTACGGCACCGAATATCTCGGCACCACACAGATCGTCGCGGTGGAGACGGCGGACGGCATCATCAAGGCCCGGGTGCCGGCCGAAATCCGGCTCTCGACCGGCGACCATGTCGGCCTGACGCTGAGCAGCGCGCGGCTGTCACTGTTCGAGAAAGGATCGGGCCGCGCGGTGAGAACCGCGATCCACGATGCCGCCTCGGAGCGGAGGGCACAGCATGGCTGACGTGCACATCAAGAATGTGAGCAAGAGTTTTGGCGACCATGTCGCCGTCAACGGTCTCGACCTCTCCATCGCCGATGGTGAGTTCGTCGTGCTGCTCGGGCCGACCGGCGCCGGCAAGACGACGACGCTGCGGCTGATCGCCGGGCTGGAGCGGCCGGATGCCGGCACGATCGAAATCGGTGGCCACAATGCCACGACGCTGTCGCCGGCCGAGCGCGACACCGCCTTCGTGTTCCAGCAATACTCGCTCTATCCCCATTTGTCGGTGTTCGACAACCTTGCCTTCCCGCTGCGCTCGCCGGCACGAAGGATGCCGGAAGAGCAGATTCGCCGCCGGGTCGAGGAAGTGGCGAAAATGGTGCGCATCCACCACAAGCTCGCCAATCGCTCGACCAAGCTGTCGGGCGGCGAAATGCAGCGCGTCGCCATCGGCCGTGCGCTGGTGCGCAAGCCTTCCATCTATCTGATGGACGAGCCGCTGTCGTCGCTCGATGCCAAGTTGCGGGCGGATCTCAGGCTCGAACTGAAACGCATCCAGGCCGAACTCGGCGCCACCATGCTCTATGTCACGCATGACCAGATCGAGGCGATGACGATGGCCGACCGCATCGGCATCCTTGCCGATGGCGTGCTGGTGCAGATCGGCTCGCCCCGTACGATCTATTCGGAGCCGGCAAACCTGCATGTCGCGGCCAGGCTCGGCCAGCCGGCGATCAATCTATTGCCAACCGGGCTGCTGCCCGATGGCGGCGCACCGGCCGGCACCAAGACGATCGGTGCACGCACCGAACATCTGTCGATCGAGAAGGCCGCGAATGGCCATGCCGACGGCGTCGTCGACTGGGTCGAGCATCTTGGCGACCAGAACCACCTGCATGTGACGGTGGGGGCCAGGAAGCTGGTGACGCTGACCGATCCCGAAACGGATCTGGGGCAAGGCGACAGGGTGGTGATCCGCTACCGGTCGCCGCTCTATTTTGGTGCCGACGGACAAAGGCTGATATGAACGGTTTTCGGTGTTTCCCTGCCAAGGGGTCAACACCGGCTTCTGATTGATGACTGCAGACAAGTGACTGGACGAATTCGATGAAGCACTTTTTCAATCGCAGGGAAACGATCGTCACCGAGGCGCTGGACGGCCTCTTGCGGACCATTGGCGCAGGCGACCTCGCGCGGCTCGACGGCTATCCCGAGATCAAGGTCGTCCTGCGCGCCGACTGGGACAAGACCAACGTCAGCGTCGTCTCCGGCGGCGGCGCCGGGCACGAGCCGTCACATGCCGGCTTCGTCGGCAAGGGCATGCTGACGGCCGCTGTCTCGGGCGAGATCTTTGCCTCGCCAAGCGTCGAGGCGGTGCTGGCGGCCATTCGCGCGGTCACCGGCCCGGCCGGCTGCCTGCTGATCGTCAAGAACTACACCGGCGACCGCCTCAATTTCGGCCTGGCAGCCGAGAAGGCGCGCGCCGAAGGTTTTCGCGTCGAGATGGTGATCGTCGCCGACGATATCGCGCTCCCCGACATCGCCCAGCCGCGCGGCGTTGCCGGCACCTTGTTCGTGCACAAGATATCAGGCCATCTGTCGGAAGCTGGCCACGATCTGGCTGATATCGCGGCGGCCGCGCGAGCCGCGGCGAAGGACATCGTGTCGCTCGGCATGTCGCTGTCGTCCTGCTCGATCCCTGGCCAGCCGCACGAAGACAGATTTGGCGAAAACGATGGCGAGCTCGGCCTCGGCATCCATGGCGAGCCGGGCGTGGAGCGGATCGCCGTGCAAAGCGCGGACAGACTGGTCGCGATCATGGCGGAGCGGCTTGCGGCACGGCTCGATCCTGCGGCCAGCCATGCCCTGCTGATCAACAATCTCGGTTCGGTACCGCCGCTCGAAATGTCGCTGGTCGCCAATGCGGTGCTTGCTTCGCCGCTGGCCAAATCCATCAAGCTCACGATCGGCCCAGGACCGTTGATGACGGCGCTCAACATGAACGGCCTCTCGCTGTCGCTGATCCGGCTCGACGCCGTACGCGAGAAAGCCCTGCTGGCGCCGGTTGGTCCGCACGCCTGGATGCCGGCAAAGCCTGTTGTATCGCCCTCTGTCGTGCCCATCGCGAAACCAGCTGCTGAAGGCGCGGCGCGCAAACCCAGCCAGGATGCCCGCACCCGGCGCCTTGTCGTCAGCATCTGCGAAAAGCTGATCGCGCTCGAAGGCACTTTGAACGGGCTGGACGCCAAGGCGGGAGACGGCGACACCGGTTCGACGGTGGCGACAGGCGCGCGCAGCGTGCTCGAGCGGCTTGATACGCTGCCGCTTGCCGATCCTGCGGCCACCCTTGGCGCGGTGGGCGACATTCTGAGCGCGTCCATGGGCGGCTCCAGCGGGGTGCTGCTGTCGATCTTCTTCACCGCGGCGGCGCAGGCCCTGGACGGCGGCGCCAGCGTGGCCAAGGCGCTGCTTGCCGGTCTCGAACGGATGACGTTCTATGGCGGCGCGGAGGTCGGCGACCGCACCATGATCGATGCCCTCGAGCCTGCCCTGAAAGCGCTCGACGCCCGCGGCCTGGAGGACGCGGCAACAGCGGCTCGACGCGGTGCCGAGGCCACGTCCGCCATGGACCGGGCGAAAGCCGGGCGGTCCGCCTATGTCGGCAGCAAGCTGCAGGGCGTGGTCGACCCCGGCGCCTATGCGGTGGCCGAGGCCTTTGCGGCCGCGGCCGCGCTGCTTGCAGCGGCCTGACGCATGCTACAGTTGTCGAATGAAAATTCTTTCGCTACTGCCGGCAGGGTGGGAACCAAGAATTTGGCTGACATGGCGGCGTTGAACCTTTCCAGGCTGATCGTGGCGGCCGCGGATACGATTGCCGCTCACGCCGAGGAGTTGACGGCGCTGGACCAGGCGATCGGCGACGGCGACCACGGGCTGAACATGAAGCGCGGTTTCGAGGCCGTACGCAGCGAGGCCGAGGCGTTTGCCGCCAAACCGCTACCCGAGGCACTCAAGGCGATCGGCACCAAGCTGGTGATGACGGTCGGCGGCGCTTCGGGTCCGCTGTTCGGCACCTTGTTCATGGCGCTCGGCAAGGAAATTTCTGCCGCGCCCGACCGCGCCAGTCTGACCCTGGCTTTCGGCAAGGCCATCGAAGCCGTGGCGGCGCGGGGCAAATCGCAGGTCGGGCAGAAGACGATGCTCGACGTGCTGCAGCCTGTGCATGAGGCGCTGCTTCAGGGAAAGACGGCGGCGGAGATCGCCGACAGCGCCGACGCGGCCGCCGAAGCAACCGTGCCGATGAAGGCCCTGCGTGGCCGCGCCTCGTTCCTTGGCGACCGCTCGATCGGCCATATGGATGCCGGCGCGCGTTCAACCGCGCTTCTGGTGCGGACAGTGGCCGAAACCGTCGGGGAAAGCGCATGAGCAATGTCGGCATCGTCATCGTTTCGCATTCGCCGCTCGTCGCCGAGGGCACGGCCGACATGGTGCGGCAGATGGTGGGCGACGAAGTGCCGCTTGCATGGTGCGGCGGAAACGGCCATGGCGGGCTCGGCACCAATGTCGAGGCGATCATGAGCGCCATCGACAGGGCCTGGTCGGAAGCCGGCGTCGCCATCCTGGTCGATCTCGGCGGTGCCGAGACCAACAGCGAAATGGCGGTGGAGATGATTGGCGAGCCGCGTGCGCAGAAGATCATCGTCTGCAACGCGCCGATCGTCGAAGGCGCGGTGATGGCGGCGACCGAGGCGTCCGGCGGCGCCTCGCTGCGCGAAGTGGTGGCGACGGCGCACGAATTGTCGCCGTCGTGAACGAAGGGGAACTTTAAAAGACATGTCCGCAGCCGCCGAAGCGACCGTCCTGATCACCCACGAGGTGGGTCTGCATGCGCGTCCTTCGGTGAAGTTCACCAAGCTGGCCAAGACCTTCGCCGCCGAGGTGGAAATAGCACTGGCCGCCAACGGGCCATGGTTCGACGCCAAGAGCATCGTCAAGGTGATGGCCACCAAGGCGCCGAAGGGCACGGTGCTGCACATTCGCGCCAGCGGCGATGGCGCCAATGATGCCGTCGACGCACTGGTCGAACTGGTGCGGCGCGATTTCGACGAAGGCGCGGACCATGTCCGAACCGCTTAGGCTGCAAGGCATTTCGGCCTCGGCCGGGTATGCCGAGGGGCCGCTGTTCGACCTCGACCAGATTGCAATTGCCTACGCCTGCAAGGAAAATGCCGCCGACGAAAAGGCCGCGCTCGAGACCGCAATCGATGTCGCGACGGGCCGTCTCGCTGGATTGATCAAGATCGCTGACGGTGACGCCGCCGACATCCTCGAATTTCAGATCGCGATGCTGGAGGACGACGCGTTGAGCGGCCCGGCTTTTGCTGCGATTGCCTCTGGACACCCCGCCGATGCGGCATGGCGAGAGGCGCTAGATGTGGAAATCGCCGGCTACGAGACCTCAGATCAAGACTATTTCCGCGCCCGTGCGGCCGACATCCGCGACATCAGGGACCAGGTGCTGCGCGCGCTGACTGAGGATGGCGGGGTTCAAGCACCATCCGGCGCCATCCTCTACGGCGAGGACATCGCGCCGACGCGTTTTCTCGAAACCGACTGGAGTGGCGGTGGCGGCATCGCGCTGAAGGCGGGCAGCACGGCGAGCCATGTCGCCATGCTGGCGCGCTCGCGCGGCGTACCCATGGTTGTTGGGCTTGGGGTGGTGGGGCTTGGCAACGCGCCCGCCAATCTTGCCGGCATAGCACTGCTCGATGCCGAACATGGCGGCATCGTGCTGTCGCCTTCCAAGGCCGAGATCGACGCCTTTCGCCAATCGTCGTCGTTGTTCTCGGCGCGCCGCGACCGGGCCGGGATTTTTCTGGCGCGGCCGGCGGTGACCAGGACCGGGATAGCGGTGCGGGTGCAGGTCAACATCGCCGACCCGTCCGACGTCGACGGCATCGACATCGCCACCTGCGACGGTGTCGGCCTGATGCGCACCGAATTCCTGTTCGGCAAGACGTTGCCCGATGAGGAAACGCAGTATCGCGCCTATCGCAAGGTGCTGGACTGGGCCGGCGACAAGCCGGTGACGATCCGCACCGTCGATGCCGGCGGCGACAAGCCAGTGCCCGGCTTTACCGTCGAGGAAGGCAATCCGTTCCTCGGCCTGCGCGGCATCAGGCTGTCGCTGGCGCGGCCGGAAGTGTTTCGTGTACAAATCCGGGCACTGCTGCGCGCCGCCGTCCATGGCAGTCTGAAAGTGATGTTCCCGATGATCGCCATTGTGGAGGAATACAGACAGGCAGCGGCGATGTTCGCCGAAGAGCAGGCAGAGCTCGCCGCGCGCGGCATCGCGCAAAAGATGCCACCGCTCGGCATCATGGTCGAGGTGCCGTCGGTGGCGATCGCGCCTGAGGCCTTTACCGAGGCCGCCTTCTTCTCGATCGGCTCCAACGACCTGACCCAATATGTCATGGCGGCTGCCCGCGACAACGCTCTGGTGGCGCACCTCAATTCGGTCCGCCATCCAGCCGTGCTGCGGCTGATCGCTGCGGTGACCGCGTTTGGCCTGCGCGAGGAAATCCCGGTCAGCCTGTGCGGCGACGCCGGCGGTGACCCCGCTGCGATCCAGTCGCTGCTCGAGGCCGGCCTGCGCGATCTGTCCGTCGCTCCGGCGCAACTCGCCTTGGCCAAGGCGGCGATCGCGGACGTTTCTATCCAGGCGCGGCCGGCATGATCGACAAGATACCTGAAGCCGGTTCCGAAGAGGCGATCCGCGCCTATAAGACGATCCTGTCGCATGTCATCGACCAGCGACCGTCCGGCATGCGCCAGCGGCTTGCCGATGCGCTTGGCAAGCACCGCAGTTTCGTCACGCAGATTTCCAGCCCGGCCTATTCGATCCCGATTCCGTCAAAGCATTTGCCTTCGATCTTTTCCGTCTGCCATTTCAGCCCGGCCGAGCGTGATCAGTTTCTTGCTGCCTACCATCAGGCACATCCGGGAAAAATGTCTGTCGCGGCAGGCATGCGCAAGACACGGCATGTTTCACTCATTGTGCCCGATTTCGGCGACGACAAGCAGAACGCTGCACTCGATCGGGCAGTGAATGATTTTATCCAGAAGATCACCAGCATCACCGGCAAGGGTGGTTGATCCGCCAGAGCGGTTCAACAAGGCCCATTTCGGGAGGAGACGGCCGTGAAGAAATTTATGAATTCGCCGGACACGGTGCTGACCGAAAGCCTCGACGGCTTCGTTGTCGCCCATGCCGACATCCTGGTGCTTGGCGAGGAACATAAATTCGTCCGCCGCAAGACCTTGCGGCCGGGCAAAGTAGCGCTGATCTCCGGCGGCGGCTCCGGCCACGAGCCGCTGCATGGCGGCTTTGTCGGTCACGGCATGCTCGACGCCGCCTGCCCCGGCCAGGTGTTCACCTCGCCGACGCCGGACCAGATGCTGGCGGCGGCGGAGGCCGTCGACACCAGCGCCGGCTGCCTGTTCATCGTCAAGAATTATGAGGGCGATGTGATGAACTTCGAGATGGCGGCTGAAATGTCGGAAGGCGTCGTGCAAATCGTCACCAATGACGATGTCGCCGTCGAGAATTCGTCCTACACGACCGGCCGGCGCGGCGTCGCCGGCACGCTGGTGGTCGAAAAGATCGTCGGCGCGGCGGCCGAGCATGGCCTGGCGCTGGCGCCGCTGAAGGCATTGGGCGAACGCGTCAATGCTGCTACCCGCTCGATGGGCGTGGCGCTGACCAGTTGCACCGTGCCGGCCGCCGGCAAGCCGACTTTCGACATCGGCGACGGCGAGATGGAGTTCGGCGTCGGCATCCACGGCGAGCCCGGACGGCGACGCGACACCTTGAAAAGCGCCGATGCCATTGCCGAGGAAATTTGTGCCGCGATCCTTGGCGATCTCGGCGACGGAGCCAAGGGCCCGGCGCTGCTGTTCGTCAACGGTTTTGGCGGCACGCCGCTGATGGAGCTCTACCTCATGTACAACAGCGCGCGGCGGATTTTCGACAAGCATGGCGTGACGGTGACCCGTTCGCTGGTCGGCTCCTATGTCACCTCACTGGACATGGCCGGCTGCTCGATCACGCTGACCATGCTCGACGCGGAAACGACCGCGTTCTGGGATGCGCCGGTGCATACGGCGGCACTGCGCTGGGGCATGTAGACTTCCTGCCAGCCGGCGGCAGAACACGCCCGCCGCCGGCTTCCAGCAGGTATCGTCCCAGAAATAGTCTTCTTCGCGATGCGGGGGCGCCCGACCCGTCCGCGCCAGACCGTTGCTTTTCTTCCCCTAAGTAAGGTAAAGACTCCTCGGGCCTTCGGGAGATAGCGTATGCGTTACAATTGGGAGCGGGCTCCGACGAGCTTCGAACGTCACAGAAAAGCCCTGGCGACAGCCATTTTGATCTTCGGTGGCATCGGCCTCATGCTTGTGGCTTTGCCGATCTAGAGCAATCGACTTTGTCAGCGCGGCTGGCCGGTCACCGCAATGAAGCGGCGGTCGCGGCCCTCGAAGCCCTGGCTGAAGCGCTGCACCAGCACCACAATGACGGCCGGCTTGCCGGCCGGAGTGAATTCGTAGGATTCCGACAGGCTGTAGGAGGTCGGGCAATTCCTCGACCCCGGCACGGTCTTGTCCTCGTGCAAGACCTTGAAGGGCTTGCCGTCCTGCCCTTGCAGCGTCAGCCGGAAGCCGAGCGCCTTGCCCGATATGTCGCCTTGCTGTGTGGCGTCGAAATTCGCTGAACAGTCTGTGGTGCTGCTGGCCAGGATCTGGTCGAGCTGGATGGTCGAAATGTCGAGTTGGTCATAGAGCGGCGAAAGCCATTTCTGCGACACCTGCTCGAGGCGGGAAATGTCGTTGTAGGCAACCATCTCATCGGGAAAGGTGAACTTGTCGGAAGCCGTCTGCTCGCCGCGCGATGCGACGGCGTATTTGGCAAGGATGGGCGCCGCCTTGGCGGCTGCCTGTGCCCTTGCCTGCTCGAGGGTCAGTGTCGCCTCCTCGGACTCGTCGACGACGAGGATCGGCTTGCCGCCAACGAAGGCGTCGGTACGGGTGTCGATGATGTCGACCTGCGAATAGCCGGAGTTGGAGGCGCCGGCGTCGAGCGTTCCGTATTGCTCGAAGGCGAAATAGTTGCCGTCGGGCGAAAAACCGATGATGCGCCGTGCCGCCGCATCGCCAGCCCAGGCGGCGGACGCGACCGTCAATGACAGTGCCGCCAGCACGGCCGCTCCAATCCGATATCGCAATTTCATCGCAGCTTGCCCCCAAGCGCCAGATCGATGCCGGCCGCACAATGGCGCACATTTGCGGCCAAGGTTAGAGCGCGCTATCTGGTGTGAAGAAAAACATTCCTGGGGAGGTGTCGGATGACTTCACGCTATCACGAGGTCTATGACGGCTGGAAACGCGATCCGGAAAGGTTCTGGGCGGAGGCGGCCGATGCCATCGACTGGTATTCACCCTATGACACGGTGTTCGATGCCACGGCCGGCGTCTACGGCCGCTGGTTTACCGGCGCCACCTGCAACACCTGCTACAATGCCGTCGACCGCCACGTCGCGGGCGGACGCGCCGAGCAGATCGCGCTGATCCATGACAGCGCCATCACCGGAACGATCAAGAAATTCACCTATGCCGAACTGAAGCGCGAGGTGGTCGCGCTGACCTCGGTGCTGAAGAACCGCGGCATCGGCAAGGGCGACCGCGTCATCATCTACATGCCGATGGTGCCGGAGGCTGCCTTCGCCATGCTGGCCTGCGCCCGCATTGGCGCCGTGCATTCGGTCGTCTTCGGCGGCTTTGCCTCGCATGAGCTTGCCACCCGCATCGACGACGCCAAGCCGAAGCTGATCATCTCGGCCTCTTGCGGGCTGGAGCCGGGCCGCGTCGTTGCCTACAAGCCGCTGCTCGACAGAGCGATCGAGATTTCCCGCCACAAGCCGGACGGCTGCCTGATCCTGCAGCGCGACCAGTTGCCCTGCGAATTGAAGGAGCATTTCGACATCGACTATGCCGATGCCGTCGCCCGCGAACGGGCAGCCGGCGCCAATGTCGACTGCGTTCCGGTGCTTGCCACCGACCCGCTCTACATCATCTACACATCGGGCACGACCGGCCAGCCCAAGGGCATCGTGCGCGACAATGGCGGCCACATGGTCGCGCTGAAATGGACGATGGAAAACGAGTTCGGCGTCAAGCCGGGCGAGGTGTTCTGGGCAGCGTCGGACGTCGGCTGGGTGGTCGGCCATTCCTATATCGTCTATGGGCCGCTGCTGCATGGCTGCACCAGCGTGCTGTTCGAAGGCAAGCCGATCGGCACGCCCGATGCCGGCACCTACTGGCGGGTGATAGCGGAGCATGGCGTGGTCGCGCTGTTCACCGCGCCGACCGCTTTTCGGGCCATCAAGGGACAGGATCCGAAGGGCGAATTCATTCCGAAATACGACCTGTCGAAATTCCGCACGCTGTTCCTTGCCGGCGAGCGCGCCGACCCCGAAACCATCAAATGGGCGGAGCAGAAGCTCAACGTGCCGGTGGTCGACCATTGGTGGCAGACCGAGACCGGCTCGCCGATGACGATCAACCCCGCCGGCCTCGGCCTCCTGCCGGTGAAGTATGGCTCGCCCGGCGTGCCGATGCCCGGCTACGACATTCGGGTGCTCGACGATGCCGGCCACGAAGTGCCGCGCGGCACGCTGGGCAATGTGGTGGTCAAGCTGCCGCTGCCGGCCGGCTGCCTGCCAACGTTGTGGCACGCCGATCAACGGTTCCGCCAAGCCTATCTCGACGAGTTCCCCGGCTTCTACAAGACGGCGGATGCCGGCATGGTCGACGGGGATGGCTATCTCTACGTCATGGCCCGCACCGACGATATCATCAATGTCGCCGGCCACCGGTTGTCGACCGGCGCCATGGAGGAAGTGCTTTCCGCCCATCCCGACGTCGCCGAATGCGCCGTCATCGGCATCGCCGATACCATGAAGGGCCAGGTGCCGCTTGGCTTCGTGGTTCTGAATGCCGGCGTTTCGCGCGAAACCGGCGCCATCGAAAGCGAAGTGGTCGGCCTGGTGCGCGAACGCATCGGCCCGGTCGCCGCCTTCAAGACGGTGGTGACGATCAAGCGGCTGCCCAAGACACGTTCGGGCAAGATCTTGCGCGGCACCATGCAGAAGATCGCCGACAAGGAAGAATGGACGATGCCGGCAACCATCGACGATCCGCTGATCCTCGATGAGATAACCGTCGCCTTGAGGGAGCGAGGGATCGTGGCTTAGGAAAATCGGCGAGGTCGGCGCCGCAATCTTTTGTTGTGCAATGCAGCAATCCACCTTACACCCTTGATCGGGGGGCCATCCGGCGAGGCGGTATGGCTCAGCAGAAGAAAATCACATTTGGCGGCGTCGACATCCTGCGGTTCCTCGCTGCCGTCATGGTCATGGTCTATCACTACGGCTTCTGGGTGTGGGCGTTTCCGGACGGCGTTTCGGCACGCGCCACGGGCGGCATTCCCGCGCAGCCGGAGATAGGCGCCTGGGTCGAATCCGGCTGGGTCGGCGTGCAGATATTCTTCGTCATCAGCGGCTTCGTCATCGCCTTCAGCGCCGAGAGATCGACGCCGCTGCGGTTTTTCGAAGCAAGGGTGAAACGACTGGCGCCGGCGGTCTGGATCTGCGCACCCGTCACCGCGGTCGTGCTTTTGATCGTCGGCCTGAGCTGGCCAACCGATGCCGTCGACAGGCTGGTTCGCACCGGCCTGTTCGTTCCCTACGCACCCTGGGTGGACAGCGTCTACTGGACGCTCGGAATCGAGATCGCCTTCTATGCCATCGTCTGGACCTTGCTGCGGCTTGGCCGCTTCCATCAGATGGAAATGGTGGCCGTCGCCATCGGACTGGTCAGCACGCTTTTCTGGTGCCTCTATTACCCACTCGGCTGGGCCGACCTTGCCGAGACACGAACGCTCGACCTTTTGCTGGTGCATCACGGCGTTTTCTTCGCGACCGGCGTCATGTTGTGGCTGATGCGCTTCAAGGCGGTGACGACGGCTCGCCTTGCCTTCTGCGCCCTGTTTCTGGGCGGCGGCGTGCTGCAGATCGCCAGTTCGGTCGACGTTCACATCCTGAAGGTCGGGCGAGAGATGCCGTTCGCGCCGCCGATCCTCATCTTCCTTGCCGGGGTCGGACTGATGGCGTGGTCGCTTCGGCTCGACCTCTCCTGGAGCGGCTGGCGCCGGATCGGCCTGATGACCTATCCGCTCTACCTCCTCCATGACGTCGTCGGCGCGGCCCTGCTCGGCGTCCTGGTCCGCGCGGGTCTGCCGCATCTCTTCTCGATGGTGATCGTCGGCGCGACGATGATCGCGGCAAGCTGGCTGGTGGCGACCGGGGCCGAACCACGCATCCGGCTGCTGCTCGACCACACCGTTTTCCGCTATCGGCTCAAGGCCGCGTAGTCGCGACTGATCATCCGCGGGTCTCCTAGGCCCGGCTCGGCACTGCGGCCTTCCAGAGCCGACGGCCGACTGCCACAGGAATCGCCCGACCCGCGAAGTAGGCTGATTCATGTGCTCTAGAGGCTGATCCGCTCCTAATGCATCACCCAAAGAGCGCGGCGTTTGGGGCATGCATAAAGCGAAGATTCAGGGCGCGTCGACCGGCCCTGTTTCAACGCAATGCTCTTTCGAAAGGGCCTACTCGAACACCGTCAGACCGTTGCCTTTGCCTTGCTGCGCACTTCCGACTTTTCCAGATAGTAGGTCGAGTATTTGTCGAAGAATTTCTCGGAGCCGCCGAACGATCCGTATTTGGCCAGCTTCTTCAGATCGACCTTGTTCAGCACTGCCCCGATGATCTTGTTGGCAACATAGGGTTCGGATTCCAGCATAGACCTCACCATCGCGCGGGGCGTGCGCCCCCATTCGGTGACGAGCACAAACCCGTCGACCAGCGGCGCGAATGCTTTGGCATCGACCACCGGTCCGAGCGGCGGCAGATCGACGACGATGTATTCGAAGGTCTCCTTGGCGTTATCGATGAAGCGCCGCATCCCGGCCGAGGAGAGAAGTTCGCTGGTGTGCGAGAAGTGACCGCGCGACACGGCCGGGATGATGGCCAGCTTCGTCTGCCGGTCGATCTTGCCAACGGACTGCCACGCCTGGCCGTTGACCACGGCTTCCATCAAACCTTGCTCGGCTTCCATGCCGAGACCACGGCTGAGGCCGGGGTTGCGCAGGTCGCCGTCGATGAGCAGCGTCTTGGCGCCGTTGGCGGCAAGCAATCCGGCGAGATTTGCCGCGACCGTCGACTTACCCTCGCCGGGAAGCACCGAGACGATGCCGATAACGCGGCTGCCTTGCCCTTCCATCACGACGTCGAAGGCGATCTTGGCGCTGCGCAGCGTTTCGGAGAACATCGACGCAGGCGAATCGATGCTCACCCGCATGCGCGCCCGCCTTTCGGCGGACGACAGCGATCTGGCGGTCTTGTCATCCACCTGGGTATCGCCCGGCTTTTCTTCCTTGCTCAGCTTGCCGCCGATCGTCGGCAGATAGCCGAGGAATTTCAGCCCGACACGGTCGCGCACTTCCTCGCCGGTCCTGAAGAAACGTTCGTTGAATTCATTCAGGCCGCCGAAGCCGGCGCCCATCAGCGTGCCAAGCACCAGCGAAAGTCCAATCACGATGATCGTGCGTGGGCTTGACGCAGTGAGCGGCATCGAGGCGTCGGAGATGATGCGGATCTTGCCGACCGGGAAGGATTGCTGCTGCGCGGCTTCCTCGTAGCGGCCGAGGAATGTCTGATAAAGCGTGGTGAGCGCAGTCGCCTGCTGATCGAGTTCCCGCAGCTTGACTTGCGTCTGGTTGTCGACGGAACTCTTGCCTTGCGCAGCCGCGACATTGGCCCTGAGCGCGGTCTCGCGCGCCAGCGCCACTTCATATTCGTTGCGATAGCTTTCGGTCAGCTGCTTCAGTTCGCCGAAGATCTGCGTCGATATGTCGGCCTTCTCCTTGGCAAGCGCCAACGCCTGCGGATGCTGGGCGCCAAAATTCGCCTCGACGTCCTGCAGCCGCTTGGAGACTGTGAGGTAACGGGTCTTGAGCGCCGCGATGACCGAGCTGCTCGGCTGGTCGCTTGATATGGCGGCATCCTTGAAAGCGTTGTCGGAGCCGCTTTCGACAATCGCCTTGTACTGCTGGTAGCGGGCACTGGCGCGTGCGGTGTCAGCCTGCGCGACGATGAGCTGGGCGTTGAGATCGGACAGTTGCTTGTCGCTCATCAACTGGCCATCGCTGTTGGCGGCCAGGCCATGTTCGGCCCTGAATTTCTCGACCGCGAGCGATGCCGCCTGCGAGCTCTCGCGCAATTCCGTCAACCGGCCCTGCAGCCAGACCGCCGCCCGCTCGGTGGCGTCGAAGCTGGCATCGAGCTGATCGGCGAGATAGGCATCGGCATAGGCTTTGGTGATCGCATGGGCGAGCGCCGGATCCGTCGACTGATAGCCGAGGGCGATGACGTAGCTTCGCCCCGTGCGCTCCGCCCGCACCTCGTTCTGCAGCTTGAGGATCGCGTAGTCGCGACGGGACGTGGCGATCAGCGCATCGCGGGCGGCGGGGTCGAGCTTGCTGATGTCACCGACGCCCGGCATGACGGGGCTGGGGCGAACATACTGGATCAGGCCCCGGATCAGACCGACGCCCCTTGCCAGAGCCGATACGGGCGGATTTAGGAAGGCATCGTTCTGGTCGAGCTTCAGCTTGTCGACGACCACGGCGGCAAGCCGCGTCGAGGTCAGGATTTCGATCTGGCTCAGGATGGCGGAATCGGTCTGCATGGTTGTCGACGCCGCTGAGATGTCGTCGACGATCTTGTTCAAGCCCTCGTCGATCAGCACGCTTGAGACCGACTGATATTGGGGCGGCGTGGTCTGCAGATACAGCAGGCCCAGAAAGAGACCGATGACGGCGCACACGGCAACCACCTTGGCTTGCCGTGCGGCCATGCCAAGCAGCCGCTCGATGTCGATGAAGTCTTCGCCGTCTCCTGCGCCCGAATTCGGCAATGGCATCCTCTTGTCGAGAGGAAAGTTGGCATAATTCATCTTCGGTCCAATTCCAGAGCCTGTTCCATCCCGACGATCGGGATGGGGATCTATCTCAGCGTTTGAGCATGATTTTTTCCGAAAACCGGTGGTCATCTTTCGGGATCATGCCGTGGCTTGCACAGCCGCGAAGATCGGGAGCATTGCGCAATAAAACGCAAACTTCGTGCCAGGCGGCGCGGGAGCTATCGCCCCGCGTCGCCAGCCATCTGTAAATGCTCCCGAAACATGGGCATTATGCGGCTTCTTCCTGGCGTTCATGCGACCGGACGAACTCCTGAAGCATCTCGAAAATCGGGCCCTTCATGTCGTCGCGCGCCAGCGCGAAGGCGATGTTGGCCTGGATGAACCCTTCCTTCGAACCGCAGTCGAACATGCGGCCCTTGAAAGGTTGGGCGAAGAACGCCTGGTCCCGCGACAGCCGGACCATGGCGTCCGTCAACTGGATTTCGTTGCCGGCGCCGCGCTGTTGGTTGCCCAGAAGCGCGAAAATCTCGGGCTGCAGGATGTAGCGGCCGTTGATGTAGAAGTTCGACGGCGCGTTGGCAGGCGCGGGCTTTTCGACCATGGCCGTCACCTCGAAGCCGCCGCCGATATCGGCGCCACGGCCGACGATGCCGTATTTGTTGGTCTCGGTCGGATCGCAGCGCTCGACGGCGATGACGTTGCCGCCGGTTTCAGCATAGAGATCGACGATCTCGGCCAGGCATCCGCGGCCACCGAACGACACCATGTCCGGCAACAGCAAGGCGAAGGGCTCGTTGCCGATGACTTCGCGCGCGCACCAGACGGCATGGCCGAGGCCTTGCGGCGACTGCTGGCGGATGAAGGAGGTGGCGCCGGCCACCGGCAGCATGCTTTCGAGCGCCTCCAACTGGGTCTTCTTGCCTGTCTGCTCCAGGGTTCCGATCAATTCCGGATGCAGGTCGAAATAGTCCTCGATGACCGCCTTGTTGCGGCCGGTGACGAACACAATGTGCTCGATGCCCGCCTCGAAGGCCTCGTCCACCGCATATTGCACGACAGGCCTGTCGACGACGGGGAGCATTTCCTTCGGCATCGACTTGGTCGCCGGCAGGAACCTTGTTCCAAGTCCTGCCACCGGTATCACGGCCTTCCTGATTTTCTTCATCGCAAATTCCTTCTGAGGAGATCGACTTCAGTCCATTCACAAGCCACGAAAAATCCCTTCATGTGCCTGCATCTTCACCTCCCCACCCCAACGGCTAACTGCGCCGCTACTCTTCGCAACCGCACGGCGATCGGCATGCCCATATGCCTGACCGCCGCCGGGTCGCTGAGCGCAGTCCGGATCGCCTTGAGCGGGGACCGCGCCTTGATGTGCTGAACCATAGACAGGAACGATGCGGCCTTGCGCAGGCTGCGGCTGCGCCGGGCGAACGCGACTTGCGCGGCCTCGTCCATCGAATGGGTTTGAGCGAACACGGCATCTGCCTTGCGCATCGCTTCGACGTGGTGAAGCTCGAGCACACGGGAGATGGAGCCGCTGCGAATATGATAGGCGTAGCCGATCGTCGGCTCGACCACGCATTTGCCGCCCTTGGCCAAGGCGTTGGCGAGCAAGATGTAATCTTCGCCGATGCTCAGTTTTTCATCATAGCGAAGCTCGTTTTCGTTCAGGAACGCGCGCTGGAAGATCGGCTTGAGGTAGCCGAGATTGAACTTCGATTCGAAAACGACGTTGCCGGCGATGTAGCTGGCCAGCGAGATTTCGCTCAAATCCTCCAGATAGCGCGTTGGAAACATCGCGTCCTCGACGACACCGTCCTCGCGAATGACCTGCAAATTGTCGACGGCGATCTCGGCGCCCGCCTTTTCGGCGCGGGCGATCATGGCCGCGATGCGGTCGGGAAAAACGGCGTCGTCGGAATCGAGAACCGCGATCCATCTGCCGCGGGCGACGTCGAGGCCGGCATTCCTGGCGCCGCCGGGGCCGCGATTGCTGGCCAGGGCGACGACGCGAACGATATCTTGCGGATAGGCCCGCGCCACGTCGAGCGTCGCGTCGCGCGACTTGTCGTCGACGACGATGATTTCGACGCTGACGTTTTTCTGCGCGATAGCGCTCGCGATCGCCCGGTCGAGGGTCGCCTCGGCGTTGTAGGCGGCGATGACAAAGCTGACGTCAGGCTGCACGCTTGCCCCCTTCCTGCGGCGAAGGCTGGCCGTAGAGGCGGATTTCGCGGATGCCGACAAGGCCGCTGACGACACCGACATGCATAATGCCGCGCAGCACGCTGCGGTTCCTTCGAACCGGGCTAATGACGACCGGAAGCGCAGAGGCGAAGCAATAGATGGCCTTTGCCGACGCCAAGCCGACCTGCTTGACCAGGCCGATGCCGCGCGCGTTGCGTCCCAGAAGATGCCCGTGCGTCTGTCCGACGCGGAAGCGGCGGCGGCCGAGCCAGTCGAACGCCGCCCTCGAGCGCGGCACCACCTCGTCGACCCAGGCGTCGGGCGAAAAGGCGATGCGGCCGCCCGCTTTGTGCATCTGGTCGAAGAACTCGGTGTCCTCACCGCCGGTCTGGCCGCGTGCCAAGCTGAAGCGGCGGCCACGCAGGCTGTCCGATCCCATGCGGAGCAGAACGTTGCAGGTGTAGCCGGTCTGGATCTCGCCGCGAACCCAGACGGGCAAGGTCGAATGGAAATCGCCGCGCTGCATCCAGTCCGGCGCATCCGCGCGATAACGCGCCCGGACCGGGCCGAGCACGGCGGCAGCTCCGCTCGCTTGCGCCACCGCGGCCAGTTCGGCGAGCCAGCGCGGCGTGGCCGTCTCGTCATCGTCGATGAAAGCGACGAAATCGGCTGTGCTGGCGTCGAGGCAAGCGTTGCGGGCGATCGAAATGTTGCGCGCCGGGCAATGCTGATAGCGGACCGGCACCGTCAATTCCCGCGACAGCGCCGTCACCAGGTCGCGGGCGGTCGGCGTGTCGTCGTTGTCGGCGACGATGATGCTGATATCGAACCCGGCCGGCATCTGCATGGCGTCGAGCGAGCGCAGCGTGTCGGCCAGTTCCGGCCGCCGGAACGTGCAGACGCCGATGTCGATGCTGAGCTGCTTGGCCATCACGCCACCCCGCGCCGCGACCCGAGGCCAAGAAGCTGCAGCCAGAAGCCGATCGACCAGCCAAGGTGCATGACCATCGCCGAGACGCCGGCCAGCGCGATGTCGGCATTGCGCTGGCGAATGGCCGTCCACAGGCCGTAACCCTGGCACACCGAGGCCCACAGGAGCAGCGGCACCGCCGCCAGCCAGTGCACGAATGAGAGCGCCGCCAGCAGCACGACCGGAAACACCAGGAGCGGCACCATCTGCCGGACCTTCGGGATGACGCGGTGCTTCAGCACATTCTTGGCGCGGCCGCGACCATAGCCGAGATACTGGAAATAGAGGCCGCTGAGCGAGGTACGCGGGTAGTAGATCATGTGCGTCTTGCCGCTCATCCAGATCTTGTAGCCGGCTTGCCTCAGCCTGTAGTCGAGCTCGGCATCCTCGTTGTGGCTGAACGTCTCGTCATAGCCGCCGACAGAACCGAACGCCGATATCCTGATCAGCGCGTGATGGCCGTGGTCGACCCACTCTCCCGCGGAACGGTGCCGGTGCTTGGAGCCGCCGGTGCCGAGCTTGGAATTCTGTGCAGCCGCGGCGGCCTTCTGCACGGTGCTGCTGCCGCTGGTCAGCATCGAAACGACAACCGAATCCGCTCCGGTGGCCAATGCCTCCTCGACCAGCCGGTCGCAATAGTCGTCGGGATAGCCGCCATGCGCATCGATGCGGATGAGATAGTCGGCTCCTTCGCCGAAGGTACCGACGGCGAGGTTTATCGCCGCGCTCTGGATGCGCCGTTCGTTGTGAAGCAGGATAACGCGCGGATCCTTGCTTGCGATGTCCTTGACGATAGCCAGCGTGCCGTCGGTGCTGCCGCCGTCGGCGACGATGATCCTGGCGCCAAGCCTTGCCGCGGCGGGGCGCAGTTGATCGAGCAGTACACCAATATGGGCCGCTTCGTTCAGGCACGGAATAACGATCAGGCTGGATGAAGTTTTTTTAGTCTGCGTCATCAGCCTCTGTCCATGTTCAGCCATCCTATGCCAACGCCTCGGCTGCAAACGAACCCGATACGGCGGTCAGGCCGCGCAGCCGCTCGACAAGCGCCCGGCAATCGCTGCGGTCGTAGCTCCAGGTCCTCGGGTTGCGGGCAAGAACATGCGCCTTCAACCCGGCGAAACGATGCTCATCCATCTTGCCAAGCGTCGCTTCGAGCGCCTCGGGCGAAGCCTCCGGCAAGAGAATGCCGATATCCTGTTTGCTGAGGAACCGCCCGGTTTCGGTGTCCCCCATCGAGATCGGCACCGCGCCGAAGCGGCAGCCTTCGTAGAGGCGGTTGGGCAGGAGCCATTCGGAGTTCTGTCCCGCTTCGAAGAAATCGATCGCCCAGGAAAAATGGACATCGCCATAGATCGACGCCATGTCCTCCGGGTTGCGATAGGGCCCGCCAAACGAGAGCCACGGCTCTGATTCGACGAAGGCATGGAAATCCGGGAATTCGGACAGAGCCGGACGGCCGCGCAGCACGATCTCGACGCGTCCCTCCATCCGGCGGGAGAAATCGGCCAGCAGTTCGAGCGAGCGGCGGCAGCGCAGCGCGCCGAACCAGCCGATTCGCCATGGCGGTCCGACGGGACTCTCAACCGCCTCAGGGCTAACGGGCGCTTCAGGGCTGCCGGGCAAAATCGCGGCTGCCTCGAAATACTTGTTCTCGACCAGTTCGATCGGCGCCGCGACCTGGCCGAACGGCTTGAAATAATTGGCGATGAAGGCAGGCGAACTGGTCACCAGCAGCTTCACGTCCCTGGCCAGGAAGCGTTCGACGGCGCGCAACGCCTTGCCCAGGACATCTTTGCGAAGCACAAGGCGATGAATGTCGAGGCACTCGTATACGATCGGAACCGATGCACCGAAGGCGGATCTGGCGCGACGGGCAAGCGCCAGCATTTCCAGATTGCGCGCGATGATGAGATTGGGCCTGGGCGTGTCGCCAAGCCTGGAGCCAATCGAGAACGCCGCCTTTGCGACCGCCGCGAGCCGCTGGCCGAATCGCCCGTCACGCGTCGCGCCAAGGTCGATCGGCCGCAATCCCTCGATATCCGCAATCGGATTTGTGGTGCGACGGAAGCCGGCCAACGTGACCTCGGCCCCACCTGCCCTGAGCATTATGATCCTCCGGCGCACGGCCGGATCGGAGACGTCGTGCACAAGGTACAAGACATGCAGCATGAAAACTCGACCGCTGTTGGCCCACCCAAGGAGAACCTAGTACAGCTCTTGCTGCATCGCAACATTTTTGGCGCGACGATCCACCTTTTCTGTTGCACTGCAAAATTATTGCCGTAGTTTGTCGTTGGCGGCGGTGGTGGATTTTTCGGGGTCGGAAATCCGCACAAAAGTCAGGAATCCTGAATTTGGAAGCCAATGCATTCGATCCGCCGGAAGGCTCCCTGCGCAAGTCCGTTGGGCGCGGCGCGGTTGTCACGGCCATGGCGCAATCGGTGCGCGTCGCGACACAGATCATATCCGTCATCGTGCTGTCGCGGCTTTTGTCGCCGCAGGATTTCGGCGTCGTGGCGATGTGCGCGCCGGTGCTGGCCTTCATCGCGCTGTTCCAGGATTTCGGCCTGACCCAGGCGACAATCCAGAAGAGCGGCATCCGGCATGAGGAAGTGAACTACCTCTTCTGGATCAATGTGGCCGTCAGCGCGATTCTGGCCTGCGTGCTCGCAGGTGCCGCCCCTCTGGTCGCCGCTTTCTACGGCGAGCCGCGCGTGGCCGGCCTGGTAGCGGCGTTCGGGCTGCAGATCATGGCCTATGGGCTGGGCGCGCAGCACCTGGCGCTTTTGACGCGGCGCATGCAGTTCGGCCGGCTGGCCGTCATCGACGTCGCCAGCGCCGTCGTGGGGCTCGCCGTATCGATCGCCTGGACTTTCATCGACCGCTCCTATTGGGCACTTTTTGCCGGTACGCTGACCGGTGCCGTGCTGCCGACGCTCTGCTACTGGGCAAGCTCGCGCTGGCGTCCCGGCCTGCCGCGCAAGGTCGCCGGAATCAGCGAATTGATCCATTTCGGCGCCGGCATCACCGGCTTCAACTTCGCCAATTTCTTTGCCCGCAACCTCGACAATGTGCTGATCGGCAAATACTGGGGCGAAGGCCAGCTCGGCCTTTATGACCGCGCCTACAAGCTACTTTTGTTTCCGCTGAGCCAGATCACCAATCCGTTGTCGAAGGTGATGGTTCCGGCGCTGTCCAGGCTGAAGGACGAGCCGGACCGCTACCGCAGCGCCTATCTGCGCGTCATGCCGCTGATCCTGCTGGTGGCGCTTCCCGGCGTCGCCTTCGCCACCGCGATGTCGGACGTGCTGATCCCCTTCGTGCTCGGCGAGCAATGGCGCGCGAGCGCCGACATTTTCCTGGCGCTCGGCTTTGCCGGGCTGCTGCAGCCGCTCAACAATCCGGCGGGATGGCTTTTCGTCAGCCAGGGCCGCTCGGGCGATTTCATGCGCTGGGGCATCATAACGGCCGTGACGTCGGTGCTGGCCTTCGCGCTCGGCCTGCCCTATGGCGCGCTGGGCGTGGCGATTGCCTATGCGATCAGCGAGTATCTGAGGACGCCGTTCCTGTGGCTGTATGTCGGCAAGAGCGGTCCGCTGCAGGCGCACCACGTGCTGCGTGCGGCAATGCCGTTCGTGCTTGGCGCCCATCTGGCGCTGGCCGCCATCTGGTTCATGAAGCCGGTGCTGCCGCAGCAGCATGTCATTGGCTTGGCCAGCGGCGCCGTTCTCGCCTATCTGATCACCATCGTCGTCGCGTTGGCATTCGCATCCGGCCGCGAAGCCCTGCGCGAGGCCTTGAAGATGCTGCCGGCAAGGCTGCCCGCAGCAGCACCACGCGAGGCGCAATAGTTTGCGCGACCTCGACCTCGACAGGTACGGACATTCACTCCAGGACCAGGTCTGACCCTATGCACTACCGATCGATTTCCGACATGAACGACGCCATTGTCAGGGGCCTGCACCGGCTGCCGCGCGACATCGACCTGGTCGTCGGCGTTCCCAGAAGCGGTGTTCTCGCGGCAACGCTGGTGAGCCTGGCGGCGAACATTCCGATGACCGATCTGGACAGCTTCCTGGCCGGGCGGATCTACACGTCGGGCATCACAAAGCGCCGGGCGGCACTCGACCGCAAGGTCTCCGAAATGCGCAAGGTGCTGGTGATCGACGACAGCGTCGCCGGCGGCAACGCCATGCGCGATGCACGCTCGCGCATCGAGACGGCTGGCATCAAGGCCGATTTCACCTTTGCCGCGGTGTTCGGCCTGCAGCCGCAGCATCAGGAGACCGATGTCGTCTTCGAGGTCGTGCCGCATCCGCGCATGTTCCAGTGGAATTTCATGCATCACAAATTCCTGGCGCAATGCTGCGTCGACATTGACGGCGTGCTGTGCCTCGATCCGACTGAAGCCGAAAACGACGATGGCCCGGCCTATGAGAAATTCCTCAGCGAGGCGCGGCCTCTGCATGTTGCGACCCACAAGATCGGCTGGCTGGTTACCAGCCGGCTGGAGAAATATCGCGCGCTGACCGAGGCATGGCTCGCCAAGCACGAGATCAAATACGACCAGCTGATCATGCTCGATCTGCCGAGCAAGGCGGAGCGGCAGCGGCTTGGCGCGCATGGCAGTTTCAAGGCCGATTTCTACCGCAAATCCGATGCCATCCTGTTCATCGAAAGCGAGCACGAGCAGGCGCTGAGGATCACCGAACTGTCCGGCAAGCCGGTGCTGTGCGTCGAAACGCATATGGTGAGTTTTCCCGACGCACTGTCGCTGCCGGCACTTGGCCAGGCGGCCCGCAACCTGCCGGCAAGGCTGCGGCAGATCAACTCGCAAGAGGGCCGCAAAAGCGCCGCCAAGACTCTTGCCCGCGCCCTGCTCGGTGCGCGCGGTTACGAGACGCTGAAGAGCCGGGTCAAACGCCCGGCCTGATCCGCACGACGCCACCAGGCTTGCCGCGAGTTGGTTCCTACGCGGCTGGCGCCGCGAGCCTGGGTTAAGCGGCTTGCCGCGCGCGCTGCTGTATCGCCCTGTCCACGATCGAGAAGAAGGTGATGAACTGGCGGTCGGGTTCCAGTTCCGGCCGCCCGGCGAAGCTGCGCGCGAGGCCCGAGACCCGGCCATATTCCTGGCTGTCGTTCCACAGCCGCCTGACGGCCGCGACCCAGTCGGCGAGCGGTGCATCGTAGTCGAGCACCACGCCACCTGAGCCGATCGCCTCGGGCAGGCCGCCACGCCGCGAGCCGACAACCGGGATTCCGCTGCAATGGGCTTCCGACGCGACGCGGCCCCAGGCCTCTTCCCATTTGCTGGGAGCAAGCAGGATCTTGGTGCGGCCGTAAACCGTCTTCATGTCGCTGGTGCGGTTCTCCAGCACGACATTGCCCAAAGGCGCGATCGTCTGTTCGATCCGCGCCCGATGATCGTCTTCCAGCTTCCAGCTTTCGACGAACAGGAACGGTATCTCGGGGCAGGCGCCGGCAATGCGCACCGCAAGCTCGAAACCCTTTTCCTCATAGGGATTGATCAGCGTGACAAACTGGCCCGTCGTCGGCGTGCTGTAATGCGCCGGATTGATGGTCGGCGGGATCACCGTCGCGTTGATGTCGAACTCGTTCTTGTAGGTGCGCGCGGTGAACTCGGAATTCGCGATGTATAGCGCGGAACGCAGTTCGCGCAGGTCGCCGCCCAGTTCATGGAATTCGACATTGCGGAGATAGACGACCAAAGGCACGCCCTCCGCCTGCAGCGCCTTGCCGATCGGAACCGATTTGTGACACTGGACGACGGCCACATCCGGCTTCAGCCTGTCGACGGCAAAGGCCGCCGCTTCCCAGGGAAACCAGGCCCGCACCACCGGATAGCCGGGATAGCTGTCGATGACCGCCGGTTGCCGCAACAGCTTCATCTTGGCGCGCGCCTTCAAGCCGAAGACACCATCGCCGAACAGGGCGGCGAGCACAGCGGCTTCATGGCCATGTTCGATCAACTGTTCGGCCAGATGGTGGGTGCTCGACTGAACGCCGCCGCTGAACTCGGGTGGATAGCCGCTGCCACCTGCAAAAAGGACTTTCATGGATCGGGCTCCTTGTCGCATATCGTATTTCGTTCCGAGGCAACCGGCGGCGCCTCGCTTTCGACGTCAGGCAAGCTTCGGCGGCTCCAGATTCGCGAACGGATTGGTACAGGATTGCCAGCCGGTAAACCGGATCGGGTCATTGGGCGAACTGCGCCATGCGTAGTCCGTCAGCATATGGAATTCGGCGATGACCCAGCGATCGAATTGGATCAGATCTTCCCGCTTTTCCTGGGGCAGAAGGCGGCGGACGGCGCCCAATTTGAGCTCCTCGACCAGGGTGACGGCGTCGCTAAGCTTGTCACTGGGAAATATCCACGGGTTCCGGTTGCGGAACTCCAGCACGAACTGCTGCAGATGCTCGATACGGATGTTGAGCCTGCCGAGGTATTTTTCGAGGGTGACGCGCACCAGGTCCTCATCGGAAAACGAGCTGACGGCGGCAAAGGCAACGCCCGTCGACACCACCCCACCGGCCACGATGGCCAAGGCCGAGCGTCTGGAAACTTCGATCATCCGATGCCCTCCTCTTACGCCATGCGGCTCGCCGCCCTCAGGGAGAGGGCCGCGGCGGTCAGGCTCGGGTTGGCGCAGGAACAGCTCGGATAGGTGCTGGTGCCGACGACAACCAGGTTTCTCAACTGGTGATGGATCATGTCGCTGTCGATGACCGAATCGGCCGGGCCGGTTCCCATCCTCAGCGTGCCCTGGACGTGCGATTCTGTTGGCCGGATGCCGCGATCGAATAGCTTTTCGACCGGCAGCGGAGCCAGAAGGTCAGGCAATTTCTCCAGCGCGCGGGCCATGCCCTTGACCGCGTAGTCCGACGGCGCCTTGAAGTTGACGAAGGCGTTGTCGTCTTCGTCGAGGGTGACGAAATTTTCGTGGTCGAGCAGGTTTTCGGTGACCACGACGAGCGGCAGCGCCTGGCGCAGCCGTCCCTTTTCGGCACGCATTCCGTGCTGCCAGCGGTTCTCGAAATAGACCAGTGCCGCCGCATGCTCCGATCTGTGCGGACCGTCATAGAGGCCGAAGTTCAGGCCGGTGGTGATGGTGCTGCCGTCGAAATTGTCGACACCGTCGAGATAGACCTCGAAGTTCCAGCCGTATGATTCGTGCAGGCCGCGGCCGACGAATTCGCCGCCCAGGCCGGACCGCAGCATGATCGCCGCGCTCTGGATGGCATTGGCACCGAGAATGAAAAGGTCGCCGCTGACCTGGTATTCCTTGCCGTCATGCATGAACGTGACCGAGCGGACCGTGCCGCCGACATGATCGAGCCGCCGTACCTCCGCACCGAGGCAAACCGAAATGTCGGGATGCTCGAAGACATGCATCAAGCCGTTGTTGACGGTGAATTTGGCGTCGACCGGACACAGCCAGCAGCGCAGGTTGGCACAGCATGAGGTGCGCTGCGCGGTCGGCACTCGCGCCCGCGCCGTCGGCATGACGAAATGCTGACCGGGCTGCGCCGCCTTCATCATCCGGTCCGGCGTCGACATGCGATGCGGCGGTTGCGGGAACGGCTTCGAGCGCGGCAGCATCGCCGCCATGTCGGGATCGCCGGAGATCGACATGATGTCTTCGGCGTCGCAGTAGAACGGTTCGACGTCGTCATAGCTGATCGGCCAGTCATTGCCGATGCCGTAGGTGCTTTTCAGCCTGAAGTCATTGGGATGGAACCTTGGCGTCTGCGCGAACCAGCAGTTCGTTCCACCCCCCAGTCCGATGGTGTAATTCCACGGCTTGTCAGAATTGGTCTTGTAGGTCGTCTCGTCGTCGATGTCGGTGTTGGCATTCTGCTGGAGCTGCCATTCATGGGTGTTGTGCCGGCCCCATTCGAGCACCAGGACGCGTGCCTTTCGGCGCTTGGCGAACTCGTGCAGGAAGAAGGCCGAGCCGAAGCCGGAACCGATCGCGACGAGATCGAAATGATCGCTGGTGATTTGCTCGGGCTTTACGTCCAGCACCATCAGCCACAACTCCTTGCCGCGCCGGGCGCACCCGCCGAATACCGCTTCCGGCTGTTCGCTCCCGGCCTCATGCCGCCATTCTGCCGATCGAGTGATATTCGATGCCGTGGCGGGCGATGACCTTGGGGTCATAGAGGTTGCGGCCATCGAAGATGATCGGCGTGGTCAGCGCATCCTTCATCGCGTCGAAGGACGGCGCGCGGAAACTCTTCCATTCGGTCGCGATCAGCAGCGCATCGGCGCCGCGCAGCGCGGCTTCCTTGGTGCCGCACAACAACAGGTTGTCGCGCAGCCCGTAGATGTGCTGGCATTCCTGCATCGCCTCGGGGTCATAGGCCTGCACTTTGGCGCCGGCGTTCCACAGCGCCTCCATCAGCGTGCGGGCGGGCGCCTCGCGCATGTCGTCGGTGTTGGGCTTGAAGGCCAGCCCCCACAGCGCAAAGGTCTTGCCCTTGAGATTGCCCTTGAAATAGCGGTTCACCTTGTCGAACAGGACGGATTTCTGCTCGTTGTTGCGTTCCTCGACAGCGCGCAGCAGCTTGGCGTCGAACTTGACGCCTTCGGCGGTCTTGATCAGCGCGCGCACATCCTTGGGGAAGCACGAGCCGCCATAACCAAGCCCCGGATAGATGAAGTGATAGCCGATGCGCGGGTCGCTGCCGATGCCCTTGCGGACCTCCTCGATGTCGGCGCCGAGCTGCTCGGCCAGGTTGGCCATCTCGTTCATGAAGCTGATCTTGGTCGCCAGCATGCAATTGGCGGCGTATTTGGTGAATTCGGCGCTGCGCACGTCCATCACGATCATCTTCTCGTGGTTGCGGTTGAAGGGAGCGTAGAGCTCGCGCATCACCGCTTCGGTGCCCTCGCTGTCGGTGCCGACGATGATGCGGTCGGGCTTCATGCAATCGGCAACCGCGGAACCTTCCTTGAGGAATTCCGGATTCGAAGCGACGTCGAAGGACAGGTCCTCGCGCCCTCTTTTCTTCAGCGTCTCGGCGACCCTGGCCTTCACCTTTTCGCAGGTGCCGACCGGCACGGTCGACTTGCCAACGATGATCTTGGGGGTGTCCATCTCACGGCCGATGGTCTCGGCGACCGCCAGCACATATTTGAGATCGGCCGAACCGTCCTCGCCTGGCGGCGTGCCGACCGCGATCATCTGGATTTCGCCGTGCCTGACCGCGGCCGCTGCGTCAGTGGTGAACTTGATGCGGCCAGCGGCATGGTTCTCCTTGACGAGGCTTTCGAGCCCCGGCTCGAAAATCGGAACGAACCCCTGGTTGAGCCGCTCGACCTTATTGGCGTCGATGTCGACGCACACCACCTGGTGCCCGACTTCGGCAAGCACCGCTGCCTGCACGAGACCGACATAGCCAATTCCAAAGACCGTCAAATTCATTCGATTTCATTCCCATGCAAGGCAGCGGACCGCTCTCGGCCCGGCCAGTTCAAATCGACTTTCCCAACTACTTTATGCTGCATGCCAGCGATTCTGGAAACTGACAGGGCTCGCCCAAGGCCGTGAACGCAACGCGATCGATCTGCAGCGTGAGCTTGCGGCCTGGATCGGCGAACGCTCCCATCCAACCGGTCATCTTGTCGCTGCCCCAAAGGCTGAAGAATATCTTCTGGGCATGCGTCGGCAATTTCGCCGGATCGGTGATCGTGTTGACCAGCTGGCCGTTGACATACCAACGCAAGCTATCTTTCTGCCAGACGAAGGCATAGTCGTTGAAGGCCTTGTCGGTGCCGCCCGCCACGTCGACCAGTTTCTCATTGTTGCCCTTGCCGGCGATGTAGGCGTTGACCTGCACCTTGGAGGTGTCCTTGGTCAGGACCTCGAAGTCGATCTCATCCCAGGGCTGCTTGTCGGACGGTCCGATATAGGAGAAGAAAGCCGCATTGAGACCGGAGCCGGTGTCGGTCTTTATCCGCGCCTCATAGGTGCCGTAACCGAAGCGCTGCTTGGTCTGGATCTCGCCGCAGGCGTAGTCGCGGTCCTTCAGCTTTTGCTTTTCGAAGCCTAGCGACAGCACGCCGTCGGACAGCGCGACCAGGCCTTTCGACCAGGTGCAATTTTGATGACTGCCGTTCGACCAGCCGTCGGAAACATACCAGCGTGCACGATCGAAGCTGGTGAAATCATCGACGAATGAAGGCGACGACTGAATGTCCTGGGCGAGAGCGGGAGCCGTCACCAAACTCCCAAGAGCGACGAGCAGCAACGCGCTGATCGCACTCAGCCGCTTGAGGCCGGCTTGCCTGGCCTGGCTTGTGAACGGCGTTCCGCCGGTTGCGATGGTGGACGTAGTCTTCGGATTCGAATTCATACCAAACTCACCTTTGTGCTGTGCATCCCCAACCCAAAGTCGACGTTCGAACCACTTCCTGAACGGGCCAACCTTGACCTCCTGCTTGACCCTCCCCTGACCTTGTCCTGCCTCGCATCAAATCTGTTGCAGCAATTGCGAACCTTCACTTTCAACCTCTGCCAGCGCCCGCCGGCCTGGTGTACTCGGCGGCAGCGGTGGCCGAATCGGACGCCGCATTCTCGTCGAAGACCGTATCCAGCGAATGACGGAGTTCTTTCATCATGCCGTTCTGGCGCGACAGCTCCGCGATGCGGCGTTCGCAATTCAGGATCGACTTCGTCAGTGCGCTGACTTCGGACGACCGACGGTCGGAGGTGGAGCCGTTCTCCATCGCTTCGACCAGGAAAGCGGCGTTGGTCGCCTTCGTCCGATAGCGATTCTCCAACCCGGCTCTCTCGGCCTCGATCTCGACCGCGATCTGCTCAAACAGCTTTGCCAGGCGATCAAGGCGTGAACCATCGGTCTGGCGGTCGCGGGCCGGATCCCTGGATCTGAAACCGAATATCGAAGCCATGAACTCAGATTCCTGTCATCGCCGGCCTATGGGCCGGGCTTCTGGCCGATCCCCGCAGCCGGGGCTCAAAAAACTCATACTGCTCTGTCCTGCTCCTGCGAGGGAGAGACATCAGACCAATCCGATCGGGGGCCAGTTCGGCTGGTCGTCCAATTTGCTGCACCGCAACATAGACTGCCATCGTCTGGGCCGCGAGGCAACCACCCAGTTCGTAAACTCATAAATCCGACCGAAATGGTTTGCGCGATGAGCTTGTCGCCGGCGGGGCGACCCGGACGAAACGGACAGTTTCACCGCTCCTTGCCGGTGCTGGTGCCGGCCATCAAAAAACGCAATGGCGGCACGTGCTTGTGCCTGGACACAAGGCCGACGCGGCGAAACAGCGCCTCGAGCTTGTCGGACGCCACGCCCTGGACGATGGGGACGAGGTTGGATTGGCTGGCGAATGCGTAGGCCGCTGCCGATGCCAGCCCGTGCTCGGCCTTGACGTCGAGGAAATTGCGCAGCCGGTATTTGTCGCGCACGTGCCGCTCGTGCCGTCTCAGCACCGCTTTCGAGCCTTCCGGCAGACTGTCGATCGCCAGCAGTGCCAGATCGGCATCGGCCAGACGCTTCAGGTCCTGCGTCTTGTGGCGGCCGCTGAGCGAATCGGCGCGGACGATGGCACCGTAGCCACACGAGCGGATGACCTTGAAGCGCGCCCCGCAGGCGACAGCGCGGGCATAGAGTTCATAGTCCTCGCCGAGCCGCAGGCTCTCGTCATAACGCAACCCATGGCGATCGAGGAAGGCGCGGCTGATCACCGGCTTGAGGAAGCCCAGTTCGCCCCTTTGCACGCGGCGCCTGGAAATATTGCCTTCGACGAAGCGCTCGAGATCGAGGAATTCCGGATCCGCGGCAAATTGCGGGGCGACGATTTTGGTCGCGTCGCCGGTTGCATCATCCCTGATGAGCATGATGTTGTCCGCCGCGAAATCCCAGTCGGCGACGGCAAACAGGTTGCGAAACCGGCCTTCGAGGAAAAAATCGTCGGCGTCGAGAATGCTGATGAACGGCGATCTCGAACTGGCGATCGCGGCATTGCGAGCGTAGGAGGGGCCGCGATTGACATCGAGGCGCATCACCGCAAGCCGGCCGCTGCCGTCGTCGGCGGATCGCGCGACGGCCGCGGTGTCGTCGGTGGACGCGTCGTCGACGACGACGACCTCCGCCACTTCCGGTTCGCGCAACGCGGACGCGATGGCGACGGCGATTGTCGCCGCCGCGTTCTTGGCCGCGATGATCACGCAGACCTGGGATTTCGTCATCGACATGGATTAGCCTCTCGTACAGGTGATATCGATTTGTGTTCGCCCCGTACCCGTTCGATGCCCGATTGCCACCAGCGCCAAATCTGTGTTCATTCAACGACCGCCTGGCCGTTCAAAGATGCGGCGGCTGATGTCAGCGGACGCCGCCCAACCAGCTTCCGCCAGATAGCGGACCGGCGCGCGACCGCACAGTTCCCACAGCACCGTTCGCCGCTGGGGCCACCGAAGCGACGACAGCCACGGCGCCATGACCATGTTGAGCAGGTCCTCGTTGCCGATGCGCGACAGGATGCGCGTCGCACGCTCCGACAGCAGCGTGCCGGCACCGCCGAGCAGTACATCGGCTGCGCGTATACCAAGCAGCAGCGTATCGTCCAGCCCCTGCGCTACCGCGGCATCGAGCACAAGCCGTTGGTCAGCCTCGTCGAGGCGGCCGGCGCTGGCGCGCACGTCACAGACATAACCCGCGCAGGGTTCGCGGTTGAACAGCGCCTTGGCGACGCTGATGCAGGACAAAAGCAGCGTGTCGGCGGGCGAGGTGGACGGCACCGTCGAGCCGGCGATTTCGACCTGCCGCTTTCGCCGCAGAAACCCGTCCGCGTCGCGCGGGCTCGGCGAGCCGGGCTGCTGGAGGCGATAGTGGAGATCGACAGTGGACGGCCTCGGTCCGTCGCCCCGCGTCATATGCTGTTCGCCAAGGAAGCGAACCCACCAGACGGAGCGCGACTTGCCGGCGACCTCGTAGCCGATCGAGCGCAGCGCATCCCGCGCCTTGAAATAGCCGACCGGCGAGACCAGAATGTCGACATCGCCCGAAGGCTTCATGAAGTGGTCGTCGTAGAGAAGCTGCTGCTGGAACGGACCCTTCAGAAAGACGAAATCGATCCGGCTTTCGCGCAGCACGTCATGGATTGCCATCGAATCCATGATGCAGGACGCGTTCATCGAAACCGTCCTCCTGCGGTAGCTGTCCAGCCAGTGGAAAAGCTCGGGCGGTCTGTCACTCGCAGGCGCGCGCGACAGGGCCTTGAGGACAAAGGTCGCGACCTTGTTCAGCCTGGCGATGTCGGCAACATTGGCGCCGCCAAGGCCGGGCATCGATACGTCGCCCGTGGCGGCTCCTGCCCCGGCGAAATACAACCGCAGGCAGGCCCGAACATAGGCAACCTCGTCGGCACAATCGGCGGCGCGCAGTCGTTCATAGGAACCATCCGGCAAGGCCATCTAGCGCATAGTCTCCCCAAAAAGCGATTTTCGCGGCGCGTATGCTGCAACTGCGAAGCAAGCATCACCAAAAACCTTGATGGCGTAAAGCCTTTCCTTTTGCAGTGCAGAATTTTGCAACCTGAGCGTTTACCGACACTTCTGAAAAGCCGGTCAAAACCGCTGTTGAAATACCGCCTCTATCAAGGCGTTTTCAGCTGGCCTCACCATGGATTTGCCGGCTCAGTTCACCCTATTAGGGATGCCTAAAATAAAGGCACTTGGCAAATGTTTTATTCAAGCAAAATCAAATGCTTAAAGAATCGGCATCGACATGGTCGCCAAACATCGGGAATCGGTCTAGAAGACGTCATATTTTAGGCATGACCCACACATAAGGTGCTCGCGCAACCCGTAATTGATTAATGCCTGGTAAATCAGGCTTGACTCATAAATGCTGCCATGCAGCTATTGCGCTGCAGCATGCAAGTGCTGACGGCACTCGACAAGCCGTTTCCAGTCCATATTGGAGAGTAAAATGGAACAGAATGTTGAAAAGCAAGAATACGAGACGCCAAGCCTGACGGTGCATGGTTCGATCGAAACCATCACCCAGGGCGGCGGCGGCAGCACGGCGATCGACGCGTCTTTCCCCGCGCATACGCCGATCGGCGACCTGACGTTTTCCTGAAGCCTATCGCAGTTACTCCAGAGTGATGACGTTGGGTCTCTGGGTTTAAAAAAATAAGAGAGTCGGGGGCCATGCCTCCGACTCCCCTTTCATTGCCTGGAACTGCCGAAGCGTAGTGTAAGCGAGGTTTTGGGATGAACTCGAAGCAATCCGGCCAGGATTTGGCCGACCAGGATTTGGCTGACCGATATTCAGCCGTCCACGCTCGTGTGAGTGCGACCAAGGATGCCGTGGCCTGCGAGTTTGGCGATGGCCTGGCGCTCCTCAATCTGAAATCCAACATCTATTACAGCCTGAACGGCGTCGGCGCCTTCATCTGGGATTTGATCCAAGAGCCCAGGTCGATCGCGGAGATCCGCAGCGCCGTGCTTGCGCGCTACAACGTCGATCCAGAGCGCTGCCAAGCCGACGTCGAGGCACTGCTGAAGGGCCTGGCCGATAACGGGCTTGCGAGGCTTGATCATGAGGAACTTGTCTAAGCAGGTTCCGCATAAGGCCATGGTTTTGCGGCAGGAACCCGCGACCGAAAGGAGCCCCAGACAGAGAAAGCGCCGGCAAGGCCGGCGAAGCCTGTTTGGGATTCTCTCCCTGAGCGGCTCGGAAATGATCTTCCTTAGCCGCTGCCTGCTCGTGGTCGCGGCGGTTCGGCTGGGGCTGACACTGTTGTCCTACAACCGTGTTCGCAGCCTGGTGACGCGGCTTGACGCGCGACAGTGCGCAAGCACGGGCGAACTGCGGCGCGTCGCCTGGGGGGTTGCCGCCGCGGCCCGTTTCGTCCCTTACGCCACGTGCCTGACCCAGGCGCTTTCGGGTCAATACATGCTTGCTCGACAGGGCAATGCCTCGAAGATACGCATCGGCATCGAACGCGGCACGGGCGAGCAACTCAAGGCGCATGCCTGGCTGGTCAGCGACAATCATATCGTGCTTGGCGGATCGATCGACGGTTTCGCCCATCTGRTCGACCACGGCAACTGATGAGCGGCGTGGCCGGAATCCTGCTTCGACAGGCCCCCACCCCAGCGGTCGCGGCGGCCGATATCCAGCAGATGCTGGCGCGCATGCGCCATCGTGGCCCGGACGGAAATTCGTGGTGGCTGGACACCGGCATCGCGCTTGGCCACGCCTGGCTCAACACCACCGATGAAGCCGGCCCCGGTCCGCTGACGATGGCCGACGGCAAGCTCGCCATCACCGCAGACTGCCGGCTGGACAACCGCGACGAACTGCTGGCCAGGCTGGGCATCCGCGACAGGTCGGTCGCCGATGCGACCTTGCTGATGCGGGCCTATCTGCGTTGGGGCGAAGCCTGCCCCGTGCATCTGCAAGGCGATTTCGCATTCGCCATCTGGGATGCCGAGCGGCAGCTGCTGTTTTGCGCGCGCGACCATTTCGGGGTCAAGCCGTTCTACTACCATGCGGCGGATCGGCGTTTTACCTTTGCCTCGGAGATCGGGCCGATCCTTGGCGTCGAGGGGGTCGGCAGACATGTCAGCGAGCACCAGATTTCGGGCTTTCTGGCCGGACTTCCCGATGACCCGCAGGCGACACCCTACAGCGACATCTTCAGCTTGCCGGCGCGCCACAGCCTAACCGTAACCGGCCAACAGGTGGTGCTGCGCCGCTACTGGCAGATCGAGCCGTCGCAACGACCGATGCGGTCGGATGCGCCTGAGGAATTCGCCCATCTGTTCTCGCAATCGGTGCGCAATCGCATGCGCGGAACCACGGCGGTCGGCGCGATGCTGAGCGGCGGCCTCGATTCCTCGTCGATCGCCTGTGTCGCCGGCCTGCAGAACGTCGCCGAGCGCAAGCCGAGGCTGCCCACCTTCTCGCTAATTTTCGAAAACGGCTCGTCGATGGACGAGCGCCCGTTTATCGATGCCGTGCTGGATCAGCAGAAGGTCGACGCAACGCTGATCCCAGTCGGCAACTATGCGCCATTCGCCGAGTTCGAACGGGTGCTGGAAGAGCAGGAAGGGACGTTCCTGGCGCCGGGCCTGACGCTGACCCGCGGCATCTACCGGACTGCCGGCGCAAAGGGCATCAAGGTGCTGTTGGACGGCCATGGCGGCGACGAGGTCGTTTCACAAGGCCATGGCCATCTGCATGAACTTGCCAATGCCGGCAGATGGATGGATTTGTGGCGTGAGGTCCGCAGCGCCTCCGACACCTATGGCGACAGCACGCTGGGCCTGTATTTCCAGTTCCTGACCCTCTACGGGCCGGCCTGGCGGATCGCGAGACTGAGGCATATGGCGAACCGCATCCTGAACAGGATACGCAGGCCGGCGCAGGCGCCGCGCGGCCGAGGCTGGCGCGACCTGATCAATCCGGACCTGGCCAGGCGCACCGAGCTTGTGGACCGATTTCACCGAGCCGGATACATGCCGCCCGGCGTCCAGGCCAGCGACGCCTTGAGCCATCGCTGGATCCTGTCGAATGGTTATGTCCCGCATGCTTTCGAGGTTCTCGACAAGGCTGCCGCCAATTTCGGCGTCGAGCCGCGCTATCCGTTCTGGGACAAGCCGCTGGTCGAGTTCTGCCTCGGCCTGCCCGGTGAGGAAAAGCTCAGCCACGGCTTTGGTCGCTATGTGCTGCGCCGCGCCATGGAAGGCGTGCTGCCGGCAGCGGTTCAGTGGCGGCGCGACAAGATCGACTTCACCGCCAATCTCGTCAACGGCATGCTGCGCAACCACCGCGACCTCTTGGAACAGCTGCTGATCTCGGATGCGAGCCGCATCGCGCCCTACGTCAATCTCCCCCAGGTGAGTGCTGCCTATGCGCGGCTGCTGCGTCAGCCCGATCGGGCGGCGCCTTTGGATGTCCAGTATGTCTGGCGCTCGGCATCGCTGTCGCTCTGGCTGCGGCAGCTCCAGCACAGCGGGAGCCCCGCATGATGCCGCGCAATGAGCCGCTCGCCGCATACAGTGATCATCACCGCCCGCATAGCCGGATCACGAGAGAGCGCCGCTTCTACCGCGCCTATGGCCTGACCATCGCATCCGAGGTGACGTTGCCCGAACTGGAGCCGACGGCGCCTGGGGCGGCGGACGTCGTGATCGCCGTCGGCCCGATCGACCTGCCGAAACCCGGCTTGGAAGCCGCGACCGAGTTTCGGTTCGAAGCGGAGCGGCAATATCTCGCATGGCATGCCGTCGGCACATTCCTGATCAGCGATGGCTGCCGCATCGACGTCGAACCCGCGCCCGGCGTCGACGACACGCTGATCGCGTTTCCACTGCTGGGTCCGGTGATGGCGCTGCTGCTGCATCGGCGCGGCCTGCTCGTCCTGCACGCCAGTGCCATTGCGGTCGCCGGCACGAGCGCCATCTTCATGGGCGACAAGGGCGCCGGCAAGTCGACGACGGCAAGCGCGATGATCCGGGCCGGACACGACCTGCTTACCGATGATGTCGTGGCGCTGGACCTCGCCAATCCGGGTCAGCCGATGATCGTTCCGGGTTTTCCGCAGATCAAGCTGGCAGCCGACGCCGCGGCGGCGATCTCGCTCGGAGAAGCCGAGGTGCGACCGCAAGTGCATCCGGCAATCGACAAGATGCAGCATCGCCTGAATGGCGCCTTTTCCGGCAACAGGGTGCCTGCGACCAGGATCTATATCCTCGAGCGCGGCGAAAAGGCTGCCATCACGCCGTTGCCCGGCATCGCCGCCCTGCCGGCCATCATCAAATTCTCCTATGTGACGCGGTTCGGCCGCGCGGCCCTGCCAAGCGATCTTGCAGAAGTGCATCTTCGGCAATGCGCGCGGCTGGCTGACCATGTCGGCGTTCGACGCCTCGAAGTCCCGACGGGCCTCGACAGGATCGGTGAGGCCGTGGACATGATCGAAAGGGATCTGGCGGCCGGGAATCTGGCGACTGATCGTATGCGGTCGTGAGCGCAATCATGTCGAAGTTCTCAATCCTTCGCCTGTCGCTGTTTCGAGACGTTGCCGCATTCGGCGCCGCCATTGCCCAGATCGGCGGCCGGCGAACCTGGACGGCGCTGCTCTTCCTGATCCTCGGCAGCCTGACCGAAGGTATCTCCATCCTGCTGCTGGTGCCGCTGCTGCATCTGGTCGGACGCCCCGACCAGGATTTTGCGGTCAAGCTGCCGAACAATGATTTCGTACGCTGGCTGGTGCCGGACGGAACGCTGCAACTGACGACCGTGCTTTGCCTGCTGGTCGGGCTTGTTGCCGTGCAGGCGGCGTTCAACCGCTTCAAGTCGGTCTACATGGCCAAACTGCTGTTCGATTTCATCAACCGCGTGCGCATGAATCTGTTCGAGAGCATCGGCAAGGCACGCTGGCGCGTCTTCACGCGCATGCGCAGTTCCGATCTCGACCATGCCCTGACCGGCGATATCGACCGCGTCCAGGGCGCTGCCTTCTCGCTGTTGATGCTGGTGCAGATCGCCGTGCTCCTGGCCGGCTATCTGCTGGTTTCAGTGTTCATCTCGTCGGCGATGACGCTGTTTGCGGTCATTATCGGCATCGTGATGTTCGTGGCGCTGCAGCCGTTTCGATCGCGGGCCACCGCCTTTGGCCGGGTTCTGACCGCCAATCGCCAGGATCAGTACCGGACGGTTTCGGAATTCCTGGGCGGCATCAAGGTGGCCAAGAGCCTGAATGTCGAGGCGACCTATTTCGCACAGCTGCAAGCGACGCTCGAAAAGATGAAGGCCGACAATGTCGACTATGTGCGCAACAGCACGGTCGGCACCGCGGTGTTCCAGGTGGCGAGCGTCGTTGGTTTGAGCCTGTTCATCTATGTGGCACTGGTCCGCTTCAACCTGTCGCTGGCCGAGATCGTCGTCCTGCTGCTGGTTTTCATGCGAATCGCGCCGCGCTTCATGGACATGCAGACGCAGGCCCAGCAGGTCTTGATCAATCTGCCCGCCTATACGGCGATGCGCGGCATGCAGGCGCGTTTCGACGCCGAACGCGAGCCGGGCGATGCCGAAACCAGCGACGGCGGCAAGCTGTCTCTGGCAACCGGCCTCAACATCGGGGACGTCTGTTTCGGCTATAGCGACGACCCGGCCAAGATGGTCGTCAGGGACATCACCTTCGGCCTGCCGGCCGGCAAGGTCACCGCGCTGATCGGCCCCTCCGGCTCGGGCAAGAGCACGATCGCCGACATTCTGCTCGGCCTGCTCGAGCCGACCGCCGGCACGATGCTCGTCGATGGCGTCGAGATCGATGCCGGCAACCGGCGCCGCTGGCGCGATCAGGTGGCCTATGTGCCGCAGGACGTGTTCCTGCTGCATGACACGATCGCGGCGAACCTGCGCCTTGCCGCGCCGCAAGCCAGCGATGACGATCTGTGGACCGCGCTGCGCTCGGCGCACGCCGGCGAATTCGTCGAACGGCTCGACATCGGGCTCGAGACGGTGGTCGGCGACCGCGGCGTGCGGCTTTCGGGCGGCGAACGCCAGCGCATTGCGCTTGCGCGCGCGCTGCTGCGCAAGCCGTCCCTGCTCATCCTGGACGAGGCCACCAGCGCGCTCGACTGGCAGAACCAGTCGCTGATCGCCCAGTCGATTGACGGATTGCGCGGCACCATGACGATCCTGACCATCGCGCACCGGCCGTCAATGATCGCCTTCGCCGACTGGGTGGTGGCAATTGAAAACGGCCGCATTGTCGAAGTCGGGCAATATCAGCGGCTGAAGGAAAAAGCCGGCAGCCGATTGTCGCGGATGCTTTTGGGCGAACAGTCCGAGAGCCAGCCCGCTAACGTCGCGTGAGGCTGCCAGGCTTCTGGTTAGTGCAGGCTTCGCCTGGCGCTGCCCAGCTTCTCGCCTTCGGCCACCTCGGGCGCATTCAGCTTTCTCTCCGCGTCGCGAGCCATGTCGGCCGGCGTCGGCGGGCTTCTGGCGATCATGGCATAGACGAGCACGAAGTAGCCCGCCTGAATGATAATTGCGCAGATGATGACGCGGATCAGCGTCGTACCGATCGAAGCGCCGCCTAGCCAGGACCAGGCAACGACGATTGAAAGAGCGAAAATCATCCCGACGATGAATTTTGGAAGTGCCATACCCAACAGCCCATAAACCGGCTCGGGTCTATATAACGATTGCCCCACCCGAGCGCCGTCCCTTGTCATGCGGGCTTGTTAAGGTCGCCCGCTCTCGGCCGGTTGCTTCCGGCCTTTTCTACCTGTCGCCACTCTGACAGGTATAATTTGCAATTCTATTAAGGCGAGCAGTAGGCGGCAAGGGCAACTCCGGATATTTTTGATTGAGCTTTTGCGATCGATTCGGCCATGCTGCAATGCACGCAAAGGGATTTGAACCGACCTCGAATGGTCGCCATTCTTGAGTAAAAGAAACAATATTAAGTAGTATTTTACGGGATTTGCCTTGAGTATCGAGCTCTGCTAAAGCACTATTGTGCTCCGTGCCTTACCCCATAGGACAGCCCGCCTAAGAACCGCCCCAAAAAGGCCCTTATTTTTCGGGGTTTGCCCATTTATTGTCACAAATGTGCTAAATATCCCGAAATTTGTGCATGGCTAGCTTATTATTTAGTCAATTCATGACGCGACTATTTCAACCGGTTGGTAAATTGTGTGTTGCGCTGCAACATTTTTTTGGTATCTTGCGGCGAACCATTCGTTCACGCATGGAGTTTACGGCATGAGGGACGTTGCCAAGTCGGCCACAGCGGGCTTTTCGCAGGTCGACATCGATTTTCCGCCGCCGATCGGCGGCCTGCTTAAACGCAGCTTCGATATCACCGGATCACTGATTGGCTTGATCGCTCTCAGCCCGCTGTTTGTTATGATCGCTCTGCTCGTCAAACTTTCCGACGGCGGATCGATCTTCTACGGCCACAGGCGAATCGGACGCGGGGGACGGATTTTTCCGTGCCTGAAGTTCCGCACCATGGTTCCCGATGGCGACAAGGTGTTGGCCGCCTATCTCGCAACCAACCCGGACGCCAACGCGGAATGGGTGGCGACCCGCAAGCTGAAGAACGATCCGCGCGTCACCCGCGTCGGAGCGGTCTTGAGGAAACTCAGCCTCGATGAGCTGCCGCAGATCATCAACATCCTGCAGGGCGACATGAGCCTTGTCGGGCCGCGTCCGGTTGTGCGCGACGAGCTCGAGATCTATGGCACCTCCGCTGTCTACTATCTGAAATCCCGCCCGGGCCTGACCGGCCTGTGGCAGGTCAGCGGCCGCAACGACGTCTCCTATGACAGCCGCGTCGCCTTCGATCGCCACTATGTCGAGAACTGGTCGCTGTTCGAGGACGTTCGCATCATCATCAAGACTGTCCCCGCCGTCTGGATGTCACGCGGCTCTTACTGACCGCCGCGATGCCAGGCTTTCGCGGCAAGCATCATCGGGCGATGGGGCTAAAGCGGATCGGAACGTTCAGTTGAAAACAGATATGTTTGAAGCCCTTCGCAGCGGCCCGGTTTCCGGCCGGCTGCGGCGGGCGCGTTTGCTGGCCACATGCCTTGCCATGTCGCTGGTCATTCCTCGCATCGCCGCAGCCGACGAATACCGTCTCGGATCGCAGGACAAGCTCACCATCCGCGTTGCCGAATGGCAGACGGTCGAAGGCACATTCCGTGATTGGTCGGCGGTGAATGGCGAGTACACGGTTGGCCCTTCCGGCACGCTGTCGGTGCCGTTCGCCGGCGAGCTTCCGGCATCCGGTAAGACCACGTCGGAAATCGCAGCGGCGATCGGCCAGGCATTGCAACGCAAGCTCGCTTTGTCGGACAAGCCCGAAGCCTCCGTCGAAATGGCGCAGTACCGGCCGTTCTACATCTCGGGCGAAGTCCAGAACCCCGGCCAATTTCCCTATGTGCCCGAGCTGACGGTGCTGAAGGCCATAAGTGTCGCCGGTGGGATCAGGCGAAACGCCGACTATGGCCCGCAGCTCGGCAAGGACCTGGTCACCGCCAAGGGCAATTTCGATATCTCTGACGACCAGCGCATTCGGCTGCTCGTCAAGCGCGCCCGCATCGACGCCGATATGGCCGGCAAGGCGAGTTTCGACGTGCCGAAGGAGGCCGAGGGCGATCCGCGGTTGCCAGCCATCGTCGCAGACGAGATGACGATCCTGACGTCCGACCAAAAGGCGCTGAAGCTGAAGCTTGAGGCGCTCAGCGATCTGAAGGGGGTTCTGCAGTCCGAAATCGAGTCGCTGCAGAAGAAGATCGTCAACCAGCAGCAGCAGGTCGACCTGGCACAGCAGCAGCTCACCAGCATCGGCCCGCTGGCACAGAAAGGCCTGATCGCCAACGCCCGGCTGCTCGATTCGCGGCAGTCCGTCGCCGACCTGCAGGGCAAGATCCTGGACTACGAAACGGCCATCCTCACCGCCAAGCAGGCGATCAGCAAGGCGACGCAGGACGCCATCGATGCCCAGAACACCTTGAGTTCAAATCTCGCCACCGACCGGCAGCAGACCGAAGCCGACCTCAACGAGGCCGCGCTCAAGGTGAATATGCAGAAAGGCCTGATGGCCCAAGCCAGCGATCCCTCGATGAGGTCCGCCAGTGACACCGACCAGCAACCCAGCCTGCTCTACGCACTGGTGCGGGTCGTCGACGGCAAGAGCAGCGAAATCTCGGCGAAGGAAGATACGCCGGTGCTGCCCGGCGACGTGATCAAGGTCAAGCTGGCGCCGCTGACCAGCCAGTAGACCCCCAGCCAGTAGACCCCTTGAGCAGTTCACTGTTTCACGGAAACAGCGAACCGCTCCAACTCTTTGCTTTGACGCGATTCCCTAAGGGAACGCGCTACGCGCTTTTCCCGGGAAAACCGTTTCATACTTTCCTGGAATTGTTCTAGCCAGCAGACCCGGAAACCCCGGCACGATCCGGCGTTTCGATCCATCCCGCCAGGGATGGATCCCGCCTTGGGCCAGGCCTGCCTGGGCGAAGGCTCCCAGGCGAAACCGCCGTTGGCCCTGCTTCCGCCTCCCAAACGATAAAGCGCGTCGCGTTTGAAGGGATTCATGCGACGCGCTTCAAGCCTTTGTTTTGATGCATGTCAAAACCGCGCAGTTTTGAGCGCCAAGCACTGGCTCAGGACGGGTTGGCGGCCGCCGGACCATTCACATGCCGGGGCCAGGCGGCCTCTCTCTTGGCCGCCTCAGCCTGCTCGAAGGCGGGGCTCCACCGCGTGCGGGTGACCGGCAGCCGCGCCAGCTTGAAGAAGCTGAAATACATCAGGAAGGAGCCCATGATGTAGGGGTTGAGAATCTCGACCTCGACGAAGGAGCGGATCAGGAGCAGCACCATCACGCCGAAGAGAATCACCGAATCCGCTTGCCATGCCTTGAAGATCACCGCCGAGACGTGGCCGTAGAGCGTGCGCAGCATGATCAGCGAGACCAGCGTCGCTCCGACGAAGCCGAGTTCGACGAGGGCTTCGATATAGGTGTTGTGGAAGTGGAAGCCGGTGCGGGTGGTGATGTAGAATTCGTTCCACAGCCGCTCGGCTTCGGCGAAGCCCTGCACCCAATAGGCGGCATAGCCGATGCCGAGAATCGGTGCTTTCTGCACGGCGTTCCAGCCCTGCTCCCACAGATAGGTTCGCCCGGTGAGCGTCGAATCCTTTCCGAAGAGGCCAAGGACGAAGTCCATCAGCCCGAGATTCAAGGCGACGAAGGCAACCACGACCAGCAGGCCGGCGCCGATCAGGAAGATCACCCGCCGATAGCGCCGCGACAGGAGCTTGCTCATGGTAAGAAGCGCGACCAGCGCCAGGACCGCCGGTATCGAGGCCATCGAGGTGGCGGAATGCGCAATGACCAGCAGATAGGCCGACAACAGCACGATAGGCACCGCCAGGATGACGCTCCGCCAGCCGCGCCTGTAAAAAGCAACGAAAACGACGCAGAAGTAGATGCCGAGCGAGGCGACAAAGCCAATCTGGTTCTTGGAGGCGAAAGCGCCGACGAAGTTGTAGGTACCGTCGAGAACGTCCTCGGAATAGTTCCCGACCCGCAGCGAATAGAGCAGGACGACAAATATCCCGATCAGGGCGCCTATGGTCAATGTGCGCACGCTGACGGTGCGCGCCGCGACGTAGGCGCAGGCAATATGGGAAAAATACTGGATCGACGTCCTCGCCGTGACGCCGGGCGCCTGCGACCAGAAGACCGAGAAGCAGACATAGGCGGCAAACAGCAGTGGCAGCCAGGCGCTGGACAGGTGCCGCAGGAACCGCCGGTAGTCGACCAGGATGAGCGGCAGCCAGACCGCGTAGTAGGCGAGGATCAGGATCTGGCCGAAAATGACCGAATAGGAAAATGCCCAGATCGAGACGGCAACGGCAAAACTGCCATAGACCGAATTCTTCTCGGGTTCGACCAGCAGGGACTTTGGAATCTTCATCTCAGAGTCCCGCCGGCGCGACCCAAGGCCGGCAGGCCGTGGGCCAGTCGGCATATCCGCAAACAAGGGCGTGCAATAAACGGCGTCTCCATTGTGCAGTGCAATATAACCTATCGCGCCCTGCGCTCAATGGCAAATCCGGTCACCTTGTCTTACAGCGAGGCGATTGCCGAGATCAGGCCGGCGCTTGTCCGGCCACAGCTGCCTGGATCAGCGCTACCACAGTGCTCCGCCGGTGATCTGTATGTTTTCCATGGTGATGCCCTTGGCCAGATCCGAGCAAAGGAAGACGGCAAGAGCCGCGATCTCCTGTGGCTGCAGAAGGCGCTGCTGCGGGTTGCCGCTGGCGATTTCGGCCATTGCTTGCTCCGCCGTGCGCCCCTTGCCTTCGCGCTCGACGACCTGCGCCACGTTGCGGCGCATCAGTTCGGTCTCGACCCAAGTCGGGCTGATCATGACGCAGGTGACGCCATGCGCCGCCCCTTCTAGCGCCACGCAGCGGGTCAGGCCGAGCAGGCCGGCCTTGGAAGCGCAATAGGCCGGGTTGTCCTTCCAGCCGACGGAGGCGGCGGTCGAGCCTATGTTGACGATACGGCCCCAGCCGCGCCCGATCATGCCGGGCAGCACGGCACGGGTGACGCGGAAGGCGCCGGTCAGGTTGGTGTCGACGATCTTGTCCCACAGCGCGTCGGAGTGGCCGCAGACCGGCTGTTCGGCGGTGGTGCCGGCGGCGTTGACCAATATGTCGGCGGGGCCGATAGCGGCTTCGGCTTCCGCCACGAAACCGTTGGTGACGTCGCTGTCGCGCACGTCGAGATGGGCGGCGTGAACCCTAGTGCCATGGGCGGCAAGAGCCGAACGCACACGCACGATTTCGTCGGCGCCGGGATAATAGGCGGCATCGGATTTGTCGGCGCCGGCGGGCGCAATGTAGGAGCCGACGGCGACATTGGCGCCAGCCTCAGCCAGTGCCGTGGCAATGGCAAAGCCCATTCCGGAAAACCCGCCGGTGATGATCGCGCTGCGGCCGGAAAGGTTTGTCATCAGGCGTGGTCTCCAAGACAATTCGGTGCGGGCAGCCAGGCTACCTTGCCTGCAACGCGGCTCACAAGATCAGTGTCGTCAAAGTGGTTTGCCCAGCCATTCGCGATAAAAGCCTTCGAGATCGGGCTCGAAATCATGCACGATCGGATAGCCCGGCGCCGCCGCCTCGACCTCGTGCAAGGTACCGCACTCCGGGCAGATGAATTCGCGGATTTCCATCCATTCGGGATCGGGAAGATCGCTGTTCGGATAGATCTCGCGCAAGGATTGCTCGGTGTTGCGCACGTTGATCGCGGCGTTGAGCTTCCAGTTCTTGCGGTAGTCGCCGAAGGAGTGGCCGCACTCGCAGCGGGTTATCCGCTCATCGCCGCTCTGGCAGATGAACAGGTGATCCGAGACCGGCAGCAGGATCGTATCCTTCCAGGCGACGCGATCCTGATAGACGGCGACCATCTTGAAGAAACGGTCATCGTCCTTGTAGGCGCTCATGATGCGCCGGGTCTGCGGCCAGGGCAGCTGGCCGGCAGCCAGATCGCGGATGACTTCCTTGCTGTACGAGGTCATGGCTTTGCTCCCGGCGTGAAGATCGACCTGGCGTCGACGTTCCAGAAATCACTGAAATCCTTGGTGAAGCGCGACGACAGCTTGATCGCGCTGGCGTACATCTTCTTCACCTCCGGCGCGAAGTCGGCCTTTTCGACCCGACCTCGCTCGGTGGCGATCCAGTCCGCCACCGGGATTGCTTTCGCCAGACGCTCTTTGCGCATGGCGGCGCGACGCGTCACGGTCGCATCGATATCGGCCGTGGGATAACCGTCTTCATCGTCCTTCAGCACGATGCCGAACACGCTGTCCGCCGCTTCGCGGGTGAGAAAGCCGTTCTCGACATCCCAGGCCGTCTTGATCGGATCGCGCTCCAGCACGTCGCCGTAGCCGCCGCCGCCATTGTAGGAATGGCTGAAGATATCGCCCTCCTTGTGCGGCGAGGTGATGTAGGGGCCCTCGACCACGACATGGTCGCCGCCAATGTTCTTCTCATAGTCCGACTCATGGGGGTCGATGCCTGGCGCATGCGCCAGCGGTTCGCCCCTGGCCGCCAGTTCATGGATGTTGGAATTGCGCACGGCGCGGTGCTTCTGGCAGGTCGGCGCCGGATAGCCGCCGCACATGCCGCCATTGTCGAACACACGCGAAGAGTGTTCCGAAGTGTGGAGCCGCAGATGCGGGGTCTTGTTGATGAGCCAGGTCGAGACGAAGGAACAGCCGCCACGATATTTGCCGGCGCCGCCGGAATTCGGCACGATCGAGCGGCCGATATAGACCATCGGCATCGACTGTTCCCAGACCTCGATGTTGCCCATGTCGGATTCCGGGTTCCAGCCGACATAGGCGGTGTCGAGGCCATCCTTGATGGCGAGCGCACCGGAGCCGGCGGCGGCGCATTCGAAGTGCGCCATGCCGAACGGTGTGCCGTACTGGCTTTCGCCGCCCATCTCGATCATCGGGCTGTTGACCTGGCCGACGAACGCCTCCTCGACGAAACCACGAGCAATGAAACTGCGCGACAGCAGCCGCTGGAACACGCCATAGGCCGGCAGCAGCAGCGCCCATGATGTGGCTGTCGCCACCATCTCGTTGTCGGGGTTGGTCCAGGTGCCGTGCGGCAGTTTCAGCTCGGTCGCCATCCAGGCGCCGTCATTGACCAGGCCTTCGAAATTCATGTGCTGGGTCAAGGTGACGAACATGCCGCCATCCATGCCGGCCGGCGTGCAGTTCATCGAATGGTAGCCCCAGGGCTGGGTGCCCTCGAAGTCCATGGTGATCTTGCCGTCGGTGGTGATCTCCATCTCGATCGGGATGTTGTAGAGCCAGTCCGGATCGCCGAGCAGCTGGAAGCCGGGCTTGCCTGCCGTGACGTGGCCATAGAAGGTGTGGCCGCGATAGATGCCGGGCACGGTGAGCTGGCGGGTACGGGCAAGCTGGGCACGACGGCCTTCCTCGATGAACTCCTTCGACACCTTCATCCAATAGTCGAGGCCGATCTCGGAAATCAGTTGCTTTACGCTTTCGCGCATGTCGATGCAGGAGGCGACCTTGGCCTTCTCGTCCAGCACCCAGTAGATCGGCATGCGCAGATTGCGCTCGCAGCGGATGACATAGTCGCGGCGGATCTCGTCATTCTCGCCGATCTTCTCGGCGCAGACGAACAGGCCTTCGGTGAAGCGCTCCTGCGCCAGGCAGACGTCGCCGCCCGGCGTGATGCCGCCGGCCTCGAGCTCGTGGCAGACCGCACCGGCCCAGCCGACCAAGGTGCCCTCATGGAAGATCGGCACCACGTCCATGACGTCTGGCACCTGCACGGTGCCAATGAAGGCGTCGTTGTTGGCGAAGATGTCGCCTTCGCGGATGCGCGGGTTTTCCTCGTAGTTGTTCTTGATCATCCATTTGATGAAGCGGCTCATCGTGTGGACATGCACCATGATGCCGTTGGACAGCGCGATGGCGTCGCCCTCGGGAGTGTAGATGGCGACCACCATTTCGCCGACCTCGCGCACGCCGGGCGAGGCCGAGATGCGGCGGGCCATTTCACGTGCCGAGACGCAGTAGGCGCGCAGCTTGGTGTGCAGGGTCTCGAATTTCAACGGATCCTGGTTGCGCAGCGTGAGTTCCGTGATGCCGTCATAGCAGCCGGTCTCTTCCATCAGCCGCTCGGAATCGAGCAGTCTTTCGCGAAGGCGCAGGGCCGAGGCAGGTTTGTCCAACATGGCGATCGCCCTCTCAAGCGTGGGTGTAGTGCAGCAGCGTCCATTCATCGACATGGACACGGTCTTGCGGATGGACGACGAGCGTCGTGGCGGGATGTTCGATGATGGCGGGCCCGATCACCTCATGGCCGGGTTGCAAGAGATCCATCTCGTAGAGGTTGGCCTTGTGCCAGCGCCCACCGATATAGGCCTCGCGCACGCCCTTGTGGGCGGCAGCCGGATTGGAGGCACCGAGCGGCCGCTTGAGCAGCACCGGCTTAACCTTGTCGGCGGTGGCGATCAGGCCGAGTTCGGTGATGGTGAAGCCGGCCTCGCCATAGCGCGACACGCGGTGATTGACCTTGGCATAGACCGCCTCGAACTCGTCGAGCACCTTGCGCATGTCGTCGGCCGAGTTGACCTCGGCGAGCGGCGCCATCACTTCGACGTCCTCGAGCTGGCCGGTGTAGCGCATCATCAGGAACGGCACGGTCCTGATCTTCTCGCGCGCATGGCCGTCGGCGATCATCTCGTCGACCGCCGCCTTGGTCAGATCGTTCCAGACCGTGGTGACCTTGGCGCCGAAAGCGGCAAGCGTCGCCTCGTCGGCGCGCGAGGGGATGTCGTGCTGCGTCGACACCGAATGACGGCGCATGAAATCGGCCGTGGTGCAGCCGAACGCGGAGAAGGCGGCGGCAAACTGGAAGGTGATGATATCCTTGAAGCCGATGCCCCTGGAGCAACCGGCCAGGTGCAGCGGACCCGAACCGCCATAGGACAGCAGCGTGAACTCGGAGGGGTGGATGCCCTGGCCGGAGATGACGCGGCGTAGCGCGTTGTTGGCGTCGGCCTCCAGCATGTCGATCATGCCTTCGGCGGCCTCCTCGACACCAACGCCGAGCACATTGGCGCACTTTTCCTCGAAAGCCTTGCGGGCCTTCTCGACCTGCAGCACGACCTTGCCGCCGAGGAAGTAATACGGGTTCAGCCGGCCGAGAATGGCGTCGCAATCGGCGATGGTCGGCTCGGTACCGCCCCTGGCGAAGCAGATCGGGCCGGGATCGGAGCCAGCGCTTTCCGGCCCTAGGCTGACTTTCTTGGTCAGCGGATCGACCTTGAGGATCATGCCGGCGCCCGCGCCAATGGTGTCGAGATGCAGCGTCGGCACGTTGAGCTTGAAACGGTCCATCAGCGGCTCGTTCTCGATCCGCGTCTGGCCGCGCGTGATGACGCCCATGTCGAAGGAAGTGCCGCCCATGTCCGAACAGATCAGCGAGTCGTTGCCGATCAGCTTGCCGACATAGGCAGCACCGAGAATGCCGCCGATCGGGCCTGAAATCATGGTTTCATGCAGGCGCGGATGATTGATCGAGGTCAGGCCGCCAAAGGAGAGCAGCGTCTGCACGCCATACTTGAAGCCGTATTTCTTCGAGACGTCTTCGATCCCCTTGAGCTGCTTGCGGCCGCGCGAGGTGGCGTAGGCCTCGATCAGCACCGAGTTAAGCCGCGACTGTTCGCGGATGACCGGACGAACCTCGTGGCTGGTGTAAACGGTGATCTCGGCGCCGGCCTTTTCGATCTCTTCGCGGCAGATCTCGGCAATGCGCTTCTCGTGCACCGGATTGACGTGCGAGAAGATCGTCATGATGCAGATCCCCTCGACCTTGTCGGCGATCAGCTTTTTCGCCGCCACCGCGACCTCATGCTCGTAGAGGGGCAGCACGATGTCGCCGAACTGGTCGATGCGTTCGGTAACGCCATGGGTACGGCGGCGCGGCACCAGCGGATCGGGATGATGGTGGGTGACCGTATGCAGCCGGTCGGCGTAGGAATAGTCGGCCCAGGCCTGCAGGCCGCGACCCATCAGGATCATGTCCTCGAGCCCCTTGGTGGTGATCAGGCCGAGCCGGCGCCCGGTGCGCGACAGCAGCGTGTTGAGCATGCCGGTGCCGGAATAGAGCACGACGTTGACGCCGGAAAATAGCTGCTCCAGCGAGATGCCCCAGGCATCCGCGGCGTCCTCGGCCGAAGCGAGGAAACCTTCGGCTTCGTTCTTCGGCGTGGTCGCCGACTTGCCGATCTTGAAGTGGCCGTCCTGATCGACAAGGATCGTGTCGGTCATGGTGCCGCCGGCGTCGATACCGATGACGATTGGATTGCCAATGATTGGCGGATTGCCAACGATGGGGCCGGTGAGGTTGGGCTGGGTCACGGTCGCCTCGGAATCTGGTCTAAGTTGTCGCTAGGCTAGATTCGGCGGGTGGCCTCGCGCCATATGCCTAAAGACACAATGACGGGCTGACCGACATCGCCCAGAAAAGGGCATGCGCATGGGGACCATCTGGGCGCCGCTCGCCAAAGCGATCGCCGCCATCGGCACGGACAGGCATGTCGATTGCCTGATCGACCTGATCGGCGCGGACATCGCGCACGACCTCGTCACCGTGACGCGCTATTCGGCGACGCAGACACCGGAATTCGTAAAGCACCGGCGCTTCTCGGACGAGATGGTGCAGCGCTATCTCGCCAGCTACTACGTGTTCGACCCCTTCTACGCCTCGTGGCGACGCGAGCGAAGGCTCGGCATCATGCCGCTGAAGCGGCTTGCCGACGACGCGGCCAAGCGCGGCCAGTACATTGCCGGCTTCCTGGCGCAGTCGGAAATCTGCGACGAGGTTGGCATCATGCTGGCCGATGGCGGCGACTGGTGCCTCGGCATCTTCCTCGACCGCTCGACCACCGCATTCAAGGACAGCGAGATCGCCCTGCTGGACGAGCGGCTGCCGGTGTTCGAGGCGTTGCATGCGCTCGACACCAAGGCGCGCGGAACCGAGTTCTCCCGCACCTCAGCACCGACCGGCCCCGGTGCCTCGCCCCGGCAGGAGCCGACCATCCCGGCAAGCCTGTGGCCGGAACTGTCGCTGCGCGAGCGGGAACTGGTCCAGCTGATCCTGGCCGGCCACCCGACGGCGAACATCGCCGAGCGCCTCGGCATCACCGTCGGCACCGTGAAGAACCATCGCCGCCGCATCTACGAAAAACTCGACATCACCACCGAGCGGGAACTGTTCCTGCAGTTCTTCCAGCACCAGGTGGACCGATAGAAGCTCCTGCGTCGACGTGCCTTTCCGTCGGTGGCGATGTGACAGCGCCATCCACCGGACCATTCCCTGCGTCGGTGGATGCAGCTACAATTCTGCGTGACGGGGGCAACGAAGGGAGCGCGACACGCGTATGATTGCCGACGCCCGAATCGATAAGAACGCAAGAAAGATATGGGAAAGCCATGACACCGAGTGACAGTTCGGCATGCTCGATGACCTGCCATGGGCTCGCCATGCGACCGGCGGAACCTGCGGCGGTCAGGCTGGAGTGTGCATCGTTTGCTTAGGGCCGAACCCGCCGCGCTGTCCGATGACGAGCTTCTGGATCGCTACCAGCGTGCGGCCTTCGACTATTTCCTGGAGAACGTGAACCCCGAAAATGGGCTGGTCGCCGATACGTCGCGGCCGAATTCACCGGCCAGCATCGCGGTCGTCGGTTTCGCCCTGTCCTGCTATCCGATTGGCGTCGAGCGAGGCTGGATGACACGCGACGCGGCGGTGAAGCTGAACCTTGCGGCACTGCGCTTCTTCTGGACCTCCTCGCAAGGCAATGGCGACGACGTCACCGGCCACAAAGGCTTCTACTACCACTTCCTCGACATGCGGACCGGCCTGCGCGTCTGGCGCTGCGAGCTGTCGATGGTGGATACGGCATTGCTGATCGCCGGCATTCTGGTGGCGGGCGCCTATTTCTCCGGTGACGATGACGAGGAAGCCGAAATCCGCCAACTGGCCGAGGCGCTCTACCGGCGTGTCGACTGGCGGTGGGCGCAAGGCAGCAGTCCAACCTTGCGGCAGGGCTGGAAGCCGAAGAGCGGCTTTCTCCACTATGGCTGGGAAGGCTACAACGAAGCGACGATCCTCTATGTGCTGTCGATGGCCTCGCCCGACAGCCCGACCTCCGGCGACAGCTACGAAGGTTGGACCGCGACCTACCAGTGGGAAAACATCTACGGCTACGACGTGCTCTATGGCGGACCGCTGTTCATGCACCAGTTCTCGCATGCCTGGATCGATTTCGCCGGCATCCGCGACGCTTTCATGCGCGAGAAGAATTCGGACTATTTCGAAAACAGCCGCCGCTCGACCTACCTCCACCGCGACTATGCGCGGCACAACCCCTATGGCTATGGCGGCTATGACGAGAACCTGTGGGGACTTTCGGCCGGCGACGGACCAGGTGGCTTTCGCACCAGCGTGCAGCGACAGCGTCGCCGGTTTTCCGGCTATGCCGCGCGTGGCGCTCCGTTCGGGCCGGATGACGGGACGATCGCCCCATGGTCCTACCCCGCGTCACTGCCTTTCGCGCCGGAGATCTGCCTGGCGGCGCTGCGCCATCTCGGGGATCGTTACCCCGAGGTGGTCGACAATTTCCGGCTGCCGAGCGGCTTCAACCCGACACTGGCGAACCGGCGAAAATTCGGCCGCAACGGTTGGGTGTCGGAAGGCCACTACGGTCTGGACCAGGGCATTGTGGTGATGATGATCGAGAACCACCGCTCGCGCCTGGTCTGGAAACTGATGCGCTCCAACCAGCACATCCGTCGCGGCTTGCGCAAGGCGGGCTTCACGGGTGGATGGCTGTCGAGGGATGACGGCGATGGCGCGTGACCGGACTGCCGCCTTCCCTGTCGACCGCAATGACGTCGAGCTGATCCAGCACGCCCATCCACCGCACTGGAAGAACCCGGAGCCGGACGGTCCCTACAACCTCGTCGTTATCGGCGCCGGGCCGGCCGGGCTGACCGCCGCCCGCGACGCGGCCGGCCTCGGCGCAAAGGTCGCGCTGATCGAGCGCAACCTGATCGGCGGAGCCTGCGTCAATGTCGGCTGCATCCCGTCGAAGTCGGTCATCCGCACGGCCAGGCTCTATGCCGATATGCGCGATGCCGAAAGTTTTGGCGGCGACACGCCGGACCGTCTTCACGTCGACTTCCAGCGGGCCATGAGGCGGATGCGGCAAATCCGGCAGCGGATCAGCCGCGCCGATTCGGCCGCGACCATCGCCTCGGAAGGCATCGATGTCTTTTTCGGCGAAGCGCGGTTTGCCGGACTGGACGCGGTCATGGTCGCCGGCAAGACGCTGCGTTTCAAGAAGGCGCTGGTCGCGACAGGTGCCCGTGCGAGCCTGCCGACGATTCCGGGGCTGGCCGAAGCCGGTTATCTCAGCAACGAGACCGTGTTCAACCTCACAGCCTGCCCGCCACGGCTTCTGGTCATCGGCGGCGGGCCGCTCGGTTGCGAGGCGGCGCAGGCCTTCTGCCTGCTGGGTGCGAAAGTCATCCTGGCCCAGCGGGACCCGATGTTCCTGCCCGGCGAGGAGCGCGACGCCGCCCAGGTCCTTTCGGATGCGCTGGCGCGCGAAGGGGTCGAGGTTCGGCTCAACACCGAGGTTGTGGCGGTACGGACGGCAGGCGGCAAGAAGCTCGCCGACCTGCTGCGGGACGACGACACGACGACGATTTCCGTCGACGAGATCATCACCGGCATCGGCCGTTCGCCCAATGTCGACGGTCTCGACTTGGAAAACGCCGGGGTGGCATACGATGCCAACGGCATCAAGGTCGACGATTATCTGCGGACCACAAATCCGCGCGTCTATGCGGCGGGCGATGTCTGCCTCGACTACAAATTCACCCATATCGCGGAGGCAACGGCCCGCATCGTCGTGCAGAACGCCCTGTTCCTCGGGCGCAAGAGGGTGAGCCAGCTGGTCGTGCCGTGGTGCACCTATACCGATCCGGAAATTGCCCATGTCGGCCTCTATCCGGCACAGGCGCGCCAGGATGGCATCCCGGTCAAGACCTATACGGTGCTGATGCACGACGTCGCGCGTGCGGTCATGGACGGCGAGGAGGAGGGCTTTGTCAAAATCCACGTCAAGGAAGGGTCGGATCGCATCCTGGGTGCCACGGTCGTCGCCAGCCATGCAGGCGAGATGATCAATGCGGTGTCGCTCGCCATCAAATCCGGTATGGGACTGCACGCGCTTGCCGACGTCATCCATCCCTTCCCGACGCAGGCACAAGGCATAAAGATGGCCGGAGACGCTTACCGGCGAACCCGGTTCACCTCGCTGTGGAAGCGGTTGTCGGCGCGCTGGCTGGCGTGGTCCAGGCGGTGACCCCTGTGGCCCGCCGCCATGTTGCTGCACCAGACATCCAATGTATATCCGCCGCTTGACGAAAGCGCCGTTCAGCTAAACAAGTCGAACCCCTTTTGTGATTGCGGAACGGTCTGGAATGCCGTCTGGAACAGAGCCTCGGAGCGCCGAACGGCGTGTGCTGGTCGTGTCGCACGATCCGGCCTTTCCGCCGCAGTCCGGCACCGATCTGCGCAACCACCGCAATGCCGTGGCGGCAGCGGCGTTCGGACCCGTCTGCCTGGCATCGGTGCGGCCGCAGGCTGTGGAAGCAGTCGATCCGTCGATCCGCATCGAGGCCCTGTCGAACGAAGGCGAAGCTCGTACCGGTTCGATCGGCTGGTGGCGCATAAGGGCAGAACATCGCATTTCGCGCTCTGCCCTGACGCGGCTCGAGACCCTCGTTCAAGACTTCCGTCCGGACACAATTGTGGTCGAGGGCATAGGCCTGTTCAAGCTGCTGCGACCTTTGAGACCCCTGACGAAACAGCTCATCCTCGATATGCACAATGTCGAGTCCGACCTGGCGGGACAATTGCATCGCGCCGACAAGGCGCGATCCGCCGCGGCCAGGCTTGCCACGGCCATTGCCATCAGGCGCCTCGAAGGAAAGGCGCTTTCCCTCGTCGACAGGGTATGGGTCTGTTCGAACGAGGACCGCGAAAGGCTGATGACCCTTTTCCCGCACAGAATGCCGGTCGATGTCGTTCCGAACGGAATTCCCCACGCCGGCGATATCCCCGAAACGCTGCGCGCCCAGCATGCGGCTGACAATGACTTTCCGGTGATCCTGTTCGTCGGCCATCTCGACTATCCGCCAAATGTCGATGCCGCCAAGAGATTAGCCGGCATCATATTTCCTCGTATCCAGGCGGCTTTTCCGGCGGCGACGCTGGTTATTGCCGGGCGCAGGCCGAAGCCTGCCGTGCGGGCGCTGGCCGGATTGCAAGGCGTGGAGCTGGTCGAAGATCCGGAAACCATGGCACCGCTCCTATCCAGGGCGCATCTCACCATCATCCCGCTTGCGGCAGGCGGCGGCACCCGCATCAAGATCCTGGAGGCGATGGCCTGGGGCGTGCCGGTGATCGCGACGCCGCTGGCGGCCGAGGGGCTTGGCTTTGTCGAGAACCAGGAGCTGCTGCTGTCGGATAGCGATGAGGAGCTTGCCGACATGGCGGTCGGACTTTGCCTGGACGCCGAACGCAGAGCAAAGCAGCGCATCCGCGCGCATCAGGCAGTCTGGGCCAGATTCGGCCCGCGAGCCATCCGCAACGCCGTTCGCGACGGGCTGGGGCTGGACGAAGCTGGTGGGTGATTGAGGCGCAGAAGCGCAGGCTTCAGTCGTGCAGTTCCCGCGCTATCGGCGGGCCGACCGAAAAACCGGAGAACGTCACCTCAAAACCCTCGCGTTGCGGCGAACAGCACATCATGCCGACATCGACCACCTTCGAGATCGGAAAATAGGCGAGCCGCACCGGCTTCCATCGACCATCGGAAGCATCGAGATACTGGACGCGGATCGTCTCGGCATGACGGGTCAAGCGGATCCGCACACCGTGCGGGCTGGCCGGAATGGTGGCCAGCGACCAGTCCGAGGCATCGTTGGTGACGACGACGGAAAAATACATCACGCCGTCGGTGTATTCGATGCCGGCCTTGATCCAGTGCGTTTCGCTGAGCCGGACCATCAGTCCGGCCTGGTCGTACAGCACCTCGTAGCGGCCCTCGACCGTGACTTCGGCGGTGAAATCGCCCTCGACCTTACGGTAGAGGAAGTGGCCGTTGTCGCGCCAGAAATCGTAGAAGGTCTCGCGCCAGAAATCGGTCTCCTTGCCGGTGCGCACACGAACTGTATCGCCGTCGATGGCATGGTGCGGCGGCGGATTGAGCCAGGTCAGGTCTCGCAATGTCATCGCCGCGCGCCGGTCCGGTGTTCTTGAGTTTGCCGCGTCGCCGGCATGATCGGCCCGGGTGGCCGATCAGCCAGGCGTGATCGGCGGTGGCCGATCAGCCTGCGAAGGTATAGGCGGTCTTCACCGTGGTGTAGAATTCCATGGCATAGCGGCCCTGTTCGCGCGGGCCGTAGCTCGACCCCTTGCGGCCGCCGAAGGGAACATGGAAATCGACGCCCGCCGTCGGCAGGTTGACCATCACCATGCCGGCCTCCGAATTGCGCTTGAAGTGCGTGGCGTGCTTGAGGCTCGTGGTGCAGATGCCCGAGGTCAGCCCGAACGGTGTGTCGTTGGCGACAGCCAACGCCTCGTCATAGTCCCTGACGCGGATGACGCTGGCGACAGGTCCGAAAATCTCCTCGCGCGAGCTGCGCATGGCATTGGTGGCTTCGGTCAGCAGGGCCGGGCTGAGATAGAAGCCGGGCGTCTTGCGGTCGAGCCGTTCGCCGCCGAAGGCGAGCGTGGCGCCTTCCCTGACGCCGATGGCAATATAATCCTCGTCCTGCTTCAATTGGGTCGCGTCGACGACCGGGCCGATCTGGGTCTGCGCGTCGAGAGCGTCGCCGACGACCAGCTTGCCCATGCGATCCTTGAGGGCATCGACAAAACGGTCATGGATGGCGTCGGTCACGATCAGCCTGGACGAGGCCGTGCAGCGCTGGCCGGTCGAGAAGAAGGCACCGTTGAGCGCACAATCGACGGCGACCGCAAGGTCGGCATCGTCAAGCACGACCAGCGGGTTCTTGCCGCCCATTTCGAGCTGGAACTTGCGCATGTGCTCGACGCTTGCGGCGGCGACGCGCTTGCCCGTGCCGACCGAACCGGTGAAGCTGATAGCGTTGACATCTGGACTGTCGAGCATGGCCTGACCAACGACCGAGCCCTTGCCCATGACGAGATTGAGCACGCCCTTCGGCAGGCCGGCGCGATGCAGGATGTCGACGATGGACCAGGCGCTCTCGGGAACCAGCTCCGCCGGCTTGAAGACGACCGTGTTGCCATGGGCGAGCGCCGGAGCGATCTTCCAGGCCGGAATGGCGATCGGGAAATTCCACGGCGTGATGATGCCGACCACGCCGACGGCTTCCCGGGTGATCTCGACGCCAACGCCCGGCCGCACGCTTGGCACGACCTCGCCTGACAAGCGCAATGTTTCGCCGGCGAAGAAATCGAATATCTGGGCGGCGCGAATGGTCTCGCCGATGCCTTCGGCCAGTGTCTTGCCTTCCTCACGCGCCAGATTGCGGCCGATCTCGTCCTTGCGCGCCATGATCTCGTCCGAGGCCTTTTTCAGCACTGCGTGGCGCGCCAGCGGACCAGACCGGGACCATGCCGGAAACGCGGCCTTGGCGGCGGCGATTGCTTGCCCTGCCTGCGCGGCTCCCGCCGAGGCATAGTCGCCGACGACATCGCCGGTGTCCGAGGGGTTGATGTTGCGGGAGCCGGCGTCGCCGACCCATTCGCCATCGATGAGGTTCTGTCGAAACAGGGTCATGTCTTGTCTTCCTGCTGGTTGGCCGCGCGGCGGCGTCTGTCTGAATTGGTATTTGCCAGACAATTGCCTTTCGGGAAAGCATGCAGTGGGCTGGCCGCCCGCGACAAAATCCCAGGCCTGGCATCATGCCGATGGCGCGGCGGCGACAGCGCCATACGTGAGGCATCATCCGGGCCAGGCCGAATTGACCTGGACAGAAGTGTCCATAGCCTTGATTTGCCTGATGCAGCGTGTCATGCGTCGTGCCTATGGAAGCCACAGATACGACGATCCAGCGCGCCGGCGCCACCGGAAACATCAAGGCCACGCGCGAAGACTGGCTGAAGCTTGCGCTTGAAACGTTGATCTCGGATGGTGTCGAACGCGTTCGCGTGCTGACCCTTGGCCAGAAGCTCGACGTCTCGCGCTCCAGCTTCTACTGGTATTTCAAAAGTCGTCAGGACCTGCTCGACCAGTTGCTGGATTACTGGCGGCAGACCAACACCAGGTTCATCGTCGAACGCGCCAGGCGGCCCTCCGCGACCGTGATCCGCGGGGTGATGAGCATCTTCGAATGCTGGGTGGACGAAAGGCTGTTCGATCCGCAACTCGATTTCGCGATCAGGGCCTGGGCCCGTCGCTCGCCTGCCATCAGGCGCGCGCTCGACGAGGCGGACGAGGAGCGCGTCGATGCCATTCGCGACATGTTCGTGCGTCATGGCTATGACGAAGAAGACGCGTTCGTGCGCGCCCGCGTGCTCTATTTCATGCAGATCGGCTATTACTCGCTCGAACTCAACGAGCCGATGAGCAGCCGCCTGGCTCAGGTCGCCTTGTATCTGCGCAGCTTCACCGGCCAGGAGCCTTTGGCGGAGGATGTCGAGGCGTTCTCGCGCTACGTCGAGGAGACGATTTCGCGCAAACGCTAGCACCATCAGCCTACGTGTATGATCGACAGGCGTACTAGACATGTATGTACAATACCATTACGCTTTGAACTGAGAGAGCAGCTTGCCCGGCACGCCATGACCAGAATTTACTCCGCTTTGTCGCTCTTCAAGGAGGGTCTGGTCGGCCAGACCGGCTGGCAGCCGGCATGGCGCTCGCCTGAGCCGAAGCCATCCTATGACGCGATCGTGATTGGCGGCGGCGGCCATGGGCTGGCGACGGCTTACTACCTAGCAAGGAACCATAATGTCAGCCGGGTTGCAGTGCTGGAAAAGGGCTGGATCGGTGGCGGCAACACCGGCCGCAACACAACCGTGGTGCGCTCCAACTACTATTATCCGGAAAGCGTCGAGCTCTACGGGCTGGCGCACCGGCTTTACGAGGGGTTGTCCAGGGACCTGAACTACAACGTCATGCTGTCGCAGCGCGGCATGGTCAATCTTTGTCACAGCACCGCCGAAATGGAGGTCGGGGCGCGAACCGTCAACGCCATGCAGATCAACGGCATCGATGCGGAGCTGTTTTCGCCAGACGATGTGCGCCGGGTGGCGCCGATCTACAATTTCTCAGCCGATGCGCGCTTCCCGGTGCTCGGCGGCATCTGGCAAGGCCGGGCCGGTACGGCGCGCCATGACGCGGTCGCCTGGGGTTACGCGCGGGCGGCGAGCCGGCTCGGCGTCGACATCATCCAGAACTGTGAGATCACCGATTTCATCATCGAGGGCGGCCGCTGCCGCGGCGTCCAGACGACGCGTGGCGCGATCCGTGCCGACCGTATCGGCATGGCGGTCGCCGGTCATTCCTCGGTGCTGGCGGCCAAGGCCGGCTTTCGCCTGCCGATCAACTCCTACGCGCTGCAGGCCTGCGTTTCCGAGCCGGTCAAGCCGATCCTCGACACGGTGGTGCTGTCGCCAGGCACAGGGGTCTATGTCAGCCAGTCGGACAAGGGCGAGATTGTCATCGGCGGCGGGCTCGACCGCATCCCCTCCTATGCGCAGCGCGGCAATCTACCCACCTTGGAGACGGTGATTGCCGGCCTGCTGGAGATGTTCCCGATCTTCGGCCAGTTGAAGCTGATGCGGCAATGGGCCGGGATCGTCGATGTCGTGCCGGACTCCTCACCCATCATCGGTGAATCGCCGTTGCCCGGCCTGTTCCTCAATTGCGGCTGGGGCACGGGGGGCTTCAAGGCCATCCCCGCCGGCGGCACGCTGCTGGCGCAATTGCTGGCAACAGGCAAGCACAACGACATCAGCCGTCCGTTCGATCTGGATCGCTTCGCCAGTGGGCGGCTGATCGACGAAGCGGCCGGCTCCGGCATCGCGCATTAAGAGGACTTTATGCAGCTTTTCCCTTGCCCGTTCTGCGGCCCGCGCGACGAGACCGAGTTCCACTATGGCGGCGATGCCGGCAATGCGCGGCCAGATGGCGTCGATGTGCCGGTCGGGCGCTGGGCTGATTACCTCTATCTGCGCACCAATCCGAAAGGCACGGCGCGCGAAATCTGGGTGCATATGAACTGCGGCGAGTTCTTCGTCATGGAACGTGACACCGTCACCCACACGGTGCTGTCCTCAACCGCTCTCGGTGGGGAGCACGCGGCGTGACCGCCTCGCGCCTCGCCACCGGTGGCAGCGCCATCGACCGGTCCCGGCCGATCCGCTTCAGCTTCGACGGCGCCACCGTGCATGGCTTTGCCGGCGACACCCTCGCCTCCGCGCTGCTCTCCGGCGATGTCGCGGTCGTCGGTCGCAGCTTCAAATATCATCGGCCGCGCGGCATCTGGGGCGCCGGCGTCGAGGAGCCGAACGCACTGGTCGATATCGGTGGCAGCGTGACGGCGACGCCGAGCACGCGAGCCACGACCGAGGCGGCGCGCGACGGGCTGGTGGCGAAAAGCGTCAACGCCACGCCCAATGCATTGAGTGACCGCAACGCGTTCCTCGATCGCTTCTCCCGCTTCATTCCAGCGGCGTTCTACTACAAGACCTTCATGTGGCCGGACTGGCACATGTTCGAGCCGCGCATCCGCGCCATGGCGGGACTGGGCAAGGTCGATACGGACTGGACATCGCAGGGCACAGCCGACCAGATCAACCACCATAGCGACGTGCTGGTGGTGGGCGCGGGACCGGCCGGGTTGGCGGCGGCAAGGCTGGCGGCCGGCGCGGGTCTGACCGTCACGCTGGTCGACGACCAACAGAGGCCGGGCGGATCGCTCGGCCACCGCGCCGGCGAGATCGACGGCAAGCCGGTCGCCGACTGGATCGAGGAGACGGTTGCGGAGCTTGCCTCGGCCGGTCACCTGGTCCTGTCTTCGACCACCGCCTTCGGCATCTACGACCACAATCTGGTCGGCCTGAACCAGCGCCATCGCGACGGACGGCCGGACACGCTGTGGCGGGTCAGGCCGCGCCAGATCGTGCTGGCGACCGGCGCCATCGAGCGGCCGCTGCCCTTCGGCAACAACGACCTGCCGGGCATCATGTCGGCGGATGCCGCACTCGCCTATCTCAGTCGGCATGCAGTGCTGGTCGGCCGCAGGATCGTCATCGCCACGAACAATGACAGCGCCTATGAAGTGGCGGAGGCGCTCGCCACGGCCGGCGCCGGTGTGACGCTTGTCGACATCAGGCGCGACGGCACGCCCGCCGCACCTGCCAACGTCAGGCTGATCGCTGGACATAGCCTCGCCGCCGCGCAGGGCAGGTTGCGTGTCCAAGCCGTGACGCTCGACGACGGCACCAGGCTGGATGCCGATTGCGTGCTGGTTTCGGGCGGCTGGACGCCGACCATTCATCTCTTCGGCCAGGCCAGGGGCAAGCTCGCCTGGAGCGAGACGCGCGCCGCCTTCCTGCCGGGCGACCCGGTCGACGGTATTGCCGTGGCCGGCGCCGCGGCCGGTGCGGTTTCCTTGTCGGAGGTGTTTGCAGGCGCCGGCAAGGCTGTTGCATCGCTTGGCCAGACCAAGACAGCAGTGCCGCGCAGCACCGGACCGGAAGCGTCGGGCGGCATTCTCGCGGCATGGCCGATGCCCGGCGCGAAGGGACGCATCTGGATCGACTACCAGAACGACGTGACGGTGAAGGACGTCGAACTGGCGGCACGCGAAAACTTCGTCTCGATCGAACATCTGAAACGCTACACGACGCTCGGCATGGCGACCGACCAGGGCAAGACCTCCAACCTGCCGGGTCTAGCGCTGATGGCCGGGATCACCGGCCGGACGGTGCCGGAGGTCGGCACCACCACCTATCGCCCGCCGTTCACGCCGGTGCCGCTGGCGAGCTTTGCAGGCGCGCGCAGCGGCGAACTGATGGCGCCGGTGCGCCGGCTGCCGCTGGAGAGCGTGCATCGTGCCAGCGGCGCCGTCTTCCAGGAATATGGCGGCTGGCTGCGCCCGGCTCACTATGGTGGCAACGCCGACGCGGAACGCTCTATCGCGGACGAGGCGCGGCGTGCCCGCCAGTCGGTCGCGCTGTTCGATGGTTCGACGCTCGGCAAGATCGAGGTGATCGGACCCAAGGCGGCCGAGTTCGTCGATTTCATCTACTACAACACCATGTCGACGCTGAAACCCGGCCGCTGCCGCTATGGCTTCATGCTGTCGGAGAACGGTGTGGTCTTCGATGACGGCGTGCTGGTGCGGCTCGACGAGCATCGCTTCGTCGTGTCGTGCTCGTCCTCGCATGTCGCTGCAGTGCATGCGCGGCTGGAGGAATGGCGCCAGGACCGCTTCGGGCGCGGCGCCGTCTACATCCACAACGCCACCGCCGAAATGGCGACGCTGACCGTTTCCGGGCCGAACGCCCGGAAGTTGCTTGAAACGATGGATCTCGGCCTCTTGCTCGACGATGCCGACCTGCCGCATATGGCGGTCGGCCATGGCTCCTATGCCGGTGAAGAGGTCCGCATCGCCCGCGTCAGCTTCACCGGCGACAGGAGCTACGAGATCTCCATCCCTGCTGATCGCGCCGAGCCGCTGTGGGCGCATCTGCGCCATGCCGGCCAAGCGTTCGACGCGGTTGTCATCGGCCTCGAGGCGTTGATGATCCTGCGGGCCGAGAAGGGTTTTATCGTCATCGGCAAGGACACTGACGGCACCACGCTGCCGCAGGATCTCGGCGTCGATGGTCCGCGCGCCAAACGTCAGGGCGAATTCGTCGGCCGCCGCTCGCTGTTCACCGAGGAGGCTTCGCGCGGCGACCGCATGCAGCTTGTCGGACTGACAGTGCCGCAAGGCGAAGCGCCGCTGCCGACCGGCGCGCATGGCGTCAGGCGGAGCGATGGCAGATTGCGCAGCCAGGGCTTTGTCACATCGAGCTACCAGAGCCCAGCACTCGGTCGTCCGGTCGCACTTGGGCTGATCGAAAGTGGCGCCGCCCGCCACGGCGAGACGATCGACATCCAGCACCTCGGCAAGGTCAGCAGGGCGACGATTGCCGCGCCTTGCGCCTTCGACCCGGCAGGAGACCGGCTGCATGCGTGATCTCGCTGAAAAATGGTCTGTCGCGCCCGACTGGCAGTCGGCGGTCATCACGGCACCCGGCCTCGTGGTGCGCGCGTTCGACGGCCTCAATCAGTTGCTGGTCAGCGGCGACCTCGACGCCTGGTCGCGGGCGTCCGGCCAGGACGGAAATGGGGTCGGTGCCTTTGGCACAGCGCGAGGCGACCGCTATGCGGCGCGGCTGGCGCGCGACCGGCTGCTCGTCGTGTCGAACGACCCACTCGCCGTCGCGATGGGCTGGCACGCAGAAGGCTTCGCAGTGACGGCGATCAGCGCCGGGCTGCAGGTGTTCGAGGTCGAAGGCTCGGCGCTCGACGCTTTCATCGCGCGCGGGACGACACTCGATCCCAAGCACGCGAGTGCCAGCGCAGCGCTTTCCTTCGGTGGCATAAGCGCCATCGTCTATCGCCATCAGGGCAGGCTGCGCATCCATGTCGATCGCGGGCTTGCCGCCTATCTCTGGACATGGATGGCAACGGCGGCCAGYAACATCAGCGTCGGGTCAGGAAACTAGCCGGCTATGCTCTGGTCAGAGCGAGAAGGACCAGAACAGGCAGGCCAGCGTCGCGGCGGCAAAAACCACGAAGAACAGGCTGCGCAGCAGCACATTGCGGCGCAGCTCGTTCATGACGAAGTGGCAACCGACGATCGCTGCGGCAAACAGGAACCGCCAGTTGAGCAGCGCCCACACGGCGCTGCCCTGGCCGAAGGCCCATCTGGCAGCGAGACAGCCGACGATGGCGGCAAACAGCACGATCACGGTCCAGAAGACCGCATCGGCGGCATGGGTGAGAACGATGCTGGCCGCCCTGATCGGCAGGATCATCATCAGCAGGGCGCTGAAGAAATAGACCGCGGCAAGCGGAATGAACGTTCCGGCATCGGCAATGCCATCGAGCCGCCTGACGCCGATCGCGCCATAGGGATAGCCGTGCCTGGCGACAGCCAGGCTCAACGCCATGAGCAAGGCGGTCAGCACCGCGACCAGTGCGAAGGATGTGAGGGCTTTGCTCATGACGTTCCTGTCTCAGACGAATCAGACAGGAACAGATGTAGCGGGCGGTCGTAAATTGCGCGTAAGCGAGACTACCGCCCACAGGAATTATCGTCGCAATCCGCCGACGGAATGCTACTCGGCGGCGATCCTTCCAGCCGAACGGTTGGCCAGCACGAAGCAGACCTCGTCCACCGCCTGCGCCGCACGCTTCAGGATGGCATCGGAGCGCAGCACGCCGTCGGTAAAATCCTTGTCGGTGGCGTAGACGGCGGTGGGCAGCGTGAAGGCCTCGAAGAAGCCGAACAGCGGCCGCAGCTGGTGCTCGACGATCAAGGCGTGGCGCTCGCCACCGCCGGTCGCGGTCAACAGGATGGGCTTTCCCCGCAACGCGGCCGGATCGATCAGGTCGAAGAAGTGCTTGAACAGGCCGGTATAGCTGCCCTTGTAGGTCGGCGACCCCACGACGAGCACGTCGGCAGCGAGGATTTCCTCGAGGATTGGGCGCGCCTGGCTGTCGAGATCGCGAGCCCATCTTGCCGTTCCCAGCGACGGACCGAGATCCTCGATATCATAGGTGCTCGCCGACAGGCCGTGGCGGGCTGCTATGTCCCTGGTGACCAGATCGACGAAGGCGCGCGTCTTTGACGGCAGGGTGATGTTGCCGGAAAAGCCGACGACTGTTGGATTTGACATGGCAGTGGGCCTCTTGATGATCGATGTCTGATGCGGCGAACCTGTGCCCGCCGGTGGAAAAATCAGCTCCAGGCGTGCAGCGGCGGATTTTCGCCGTTGAGGAAATACTTACCGAGGATGGAGTATTTCCAGCGCACCGGATCGTGCAGCGTGTGCGTGCGGGCGTTGCGCCAATGCCGGTCGAGATTGTGCTCGGCCAGCGTCGAGCGGGTTCCCGCCAGTTCGAACAGCTTGTTGGTGGCGGCGATGGCGATTTCCGTCGACAGTATCTTCGCCTCGGCGGTGACGACCTGCGCATGCGCCACCGTCTCGGCGGTCGGCTCGGCCACCGCCCGGTCTATCGCCAGGCCGGCCTTTTCCAGCAGCGCCTGCGCAGCGTGCAGGCGCAGCGTCAGGTCGCCGATGGCCTGGATGGTGTAGGGATCGTCCCAGGCATTGTCGACGCCGCTGTCGATCCAGGCGCGGCTCTTGGTCCTGACGAAACTGACCGTCTCGTCGATCGCCGCCTGGGCGATGCCGGTGTCCACCGCCACCTGGATGATCTGGAAGATGGCGCCGTCGGCGGTCGGCTTGTCATAGCCCTTGTAGCCGGGCACCAGATGCGTCTTCGGCACCTTGACATTGTCGATGATGACTGTGCCGGACAGCGTCGTGCGCTGGCCGAAGCTCGACCAGTCGTCGATGACCGTCAGGCCAGGCGCGGCGCGGTCGGCGATCGCATACCAGGCACGGCCCTCGTCATCGAGCGCCACGATCGGCACCAGATGAGCGAGCAGCGCGCCGGACGAATAGAATTTCCGGCCGTTGACGACGACATGATCGCCGGCATCAGTGAAGCGGGTCTCGAAATCGGCGGCGCGCTTGGAGCCGAACTCGGAAAAGGCGTTGCCGAACCGCGTGCCCTTCAGCACTTCGGCGAACAGCAGCTTCTGCTGATCCGCATCCGACACCGTACGAATGGCGGCGACGACACCAAGATGGTTCTGCGCAACCTGGCCGATCGAGGAATCCGCCGCCGAGATGATCTCGATCACCCTGGCGAGGGTGGCATAGGACAATTCGGGACCACCGAATGCCTTCGGCACATTGATCGACCACAGGCCGCTTTGCGAAAACGCATCGAGTTCGGCAACGGGCCAGATCCGCTCGCGGTCGCGCCGGGAAGAATCCCTAGCGAATTCGGCGGCGAGCGCTTGAGCGATGGCAATCGCCTCGGCGTCGTCCTTGATGATGTGCGCCGACGCGGTTGGCCTTGCGACTGGCGGCACGGCGGCGGAGGCGTGGTCGGTCTTGACGGTCGAGACGGTCATTTCACTGTTCCTTTAGATTTCGGTTCAGGCAACGGCATGAAGATGAGCTGATTTGGCGGCCGGCGATGCCTGTTGCCCCAGGTAGAAGGCCCGCACATCCTCGCGCTGGCGAAGCTCGGCAGCCGCACCGGAGAGGACGGAGACGCCGTTTTCGAGGACCGTGGCATGGTCGGCATATCTAAGCGCGACCGCCGAGTTCTGCTCGGCGACGAGGATCGACAGGCCGGTCTCGCGATTGAGTTTCCGGAGCGTCTGGAAAATATCCTGGACGATGAGCGGCGCGAGCCCCATCGAGGGTTCGTCGAGAACCAGAAGACGCGGCCGCGACATCAGCGCCCGGCCGATGGCCGTCATCTGCTGCTCGCCCCCAGAGGTGAGGCCGGACAGGGTCCGGCGCTTCTCCTTGAGACGGGGAAAATAGCCGTAGATCCGCTCGAGATCCCCGTTGATCTCGGCGCGGCGACCGCTGCGGCCGATGCCGCCGGCGACCAGGTTCTCCTCGACGGTGAGGCTCTTGAAACAGTGCCGGCCTTCCAGCACCTGCACCAGTCCGGCGCGCACCAGATCTCCCGGCTGGCGGCGCGAGACATCGCTGCCGTCATAGCGGATGGTACCGGCATTGACCTGACCGCGCTCAGCCGGCAGCAGGTTGGAGACGGCCTTCAGCGTGGTGGTCTTGCCGGCGCCGTTGGCGCCGAGCAGCGCCAGGATCTCGCCGCGCCTTAGCTCGAAGCTGACGCCGTGCAACGCGGTGATGGCGTGGTTGTAGGTCGCATGAACTGCGTCCACGACAAGAATGACGTCATCGTTCGGCATGGGCTCTTACTTCCCGTGGTTCGAAAACCGGAAATGGGCCGGGCGTCGCGGAAAACTGGCCGTGACGCCCGGCTTGGGTTGGTCAGTTGGTGGTCACGGCATCGGCGTCATCGGCGGTCCGCAGCTTGATGCCTTTCTCGGCGGCATAAGCCTCGGCAGACTTCTCGATGATCGGCCGCAGCAGAGCCCAGTCCGGCGCGATCCAGTCGGAGACGACATTCCATTTCTTGCCGTCCCACTGCTGGAAGGTCACGTAGCCCTCGCCCTCGTGATTGTCCCAGCTGACATTGATCGAGTGGAACAGGTCCTTGGCGCCGAGCGCCTCGACCTTGGCCGGATCAAGCTTGAGGTGCTCGAAGCCCCAGCGGACCTCGTCGCCGGTCAGCGTGCGATGGCCGAACTTCTCCTGCGCGACGCGGATCGCCTCGACATTGAGGATGCCGTTGACGATGCCGAGGTTGTGATAGACCGAGCCGATGCGCGACTTGTCTTCCAGATTGCCCTTGCCGGCGTCGTAGACCGTCTTCACGATCTCCTGCACCACCGGATAGGAGTTGCCGGAGGCCTGCGTGGTGATGGCGGTGTAGCCCTTGGCGGCGGCGCCGGCCGGGATCACGTCCTCTTCCGAATTCGACCAGACATTGCCGACGATATGGTCGACGGGATAACCGACCTTGACCGCCGTCTTCAACGCCACCGGGTTCATCACGCCCCAGCCGCGCAGGACGACGAAGTCCGGCTTGGCGCGGCGGATGGTCAGCCACTGCGACTGCTGCTCGTTGCCGGGATGCGGCACCTCGATCTGCTGCACGGTGAAGCCGTATTTCTGCGCCAGCAGCTCGTAGATCGGGATGGTCTCCTTCCCGTAAGGCGAGCCGTGATAGAGCACGACGATCTTCTTGCCCTTGAGCTTGTCGATGCCGCCCTCCTTCGAGGCGATGTAGTTCACGATGCCGGACGTCTCGCTGTAGGGATTGAGAAGCAGCGGAAAGACGTAAGGGAAGACACGGCCGTCGGTTGAGTCGGTACGGCCGTGGTTGACGGTGATCAGCGACACCTTGTCGGCGGTGATGCGGTCGATCATGGCATAGGCGATGCCGACCGAGAGCGGGTTCCAGGCGGCGGCGCCGGCATGGCTCTTCTGCCGTTCGTAGCACTCGACGCCGCGCTCGACCTCATACTGGGTCTCGCATTCGTCCCAGGTCAGCTTGACCCCGTTGACGCCGCCGTCGCGGATGTTGATGAGATTGAGATAGTCGATGAAGCCGCCGAAGAAGCCGGTGCCGCCGGCCGCATAGGGCCCGACGCGGTAGCTTTGCAACGGGAAATATTGCTCGTCGGCGTGGGCGGCGGGCAAGGCCACCGACACGATCATCGCCGCGGACAGCGCCGCCGCCTTGATGGTGCTCAGGAAGGTCATGGCTAGGGTACTCCCGGTATGGGCCGTCTTGGGTCCGGCCTCTGGTTCATTTTCAGTTCGGGGCGGTTGCCCCGGATCAGCTCATGTCGACTGCCAGGCGAACAGGAGCCGTCTTCGGATCCTGTCCCACAGCGCCACCAGCCCGTCGGGTTCGAGGATCAGAAACAGGATGATGAGCGCGCCCAGCACGATGCGCTGGCTCATGTCGAGCACACCCGAGTCAAAGAGATCGCCGAGCAGAAAGCCGCCGAGGCGAGACAGAGCGAGCGGAAAGACCACGATGAGGGCGGCACCGAAGAAGGCGCCGCGGATCGAGGCCAGGCCACCGATGATGATGATGAACAGGATCTGGAACGAGCGATCGAGGTCGAAACCATCCGGCTCGACGGTCCGCAGATAGGCGAAGGCCCAGATGACGCCGGCGACGCCGATGATGAAGGACGAGATGGCGAAGGCCAGAAGCTTGGTCTTCAGGACCGGGATGCCGATGATGCGGGCGGCGGTTTCATTGTCGCGGATGGCGATGAAGTTGCGCCCGGTCTGTGACGACACCAGCCGATAAGCAAGGAAGGTGAGGACGGCGACGATGGTCAGCGCGAAGAGATAACGGCCGACGGCGCCATCGAGAGCGTAGCCGGCTATTGATAGTCTTGGCGCATCGATGATGCCGGACGCCGAGTCGTTGGAGAACCAGCTGAACTTGGTCAGCGCCCACTGGACAAAGAACTGTGCGGCAAGCGTCGAAACCGCGAGATAGAAGCCCTTCAGCCGCAGGCTCGGCAGGCCGAAGACGATGCCGATCGCGGCCGCGACCAGACCGGCCAGGACAATGCTGCCGATCAGCGGCAGGCCCTCGACCCGCAGGTTGAAATTATAGGCGGCGAAGGCGCCCGCCGCCATGAAGGCGGCGCTGCCCAGCGAAACCTGGCCGGCATAGCCGGTCAGGATATTCAAGCCCACGCCGGCGAGGCTGAGCGCCAGGAACGGCAGCAGGATGGCCTCGAACAGGTAGCTCGAGCCAATCAATGGCACGACGCCGTAGGCGAAGGCGAGCAGCACGACGGGCGCGGTCCATTTCGGCAGCACCGGCGCGGAGGAGAAATCGCTTGGTATCGCGGTCATGGCTCAGATCCTTTCGACGAGCTTCTGGCCGAACAGGCCGGAAGGACGGATCAAGAGGAAGACGAGCGCGACGACATAGGCGAACCAGCTCTCGATGCCGCCGCCGAAATAGTCGCCGATATAGACCTCGGCGAGCTTTTCGCTGGCGCCGATCAGCAGTCCGCCGACGATGGCGCCGAGGATGGAATCGAAGCCGCCGAGCACCAGCACCGGCAGCGCCTTCAGCACCACAAGGGACAGCGAGAACTGCACGCCAAGGCGAGCCCCCCAGAGCAAACCTGCCACCAGCGCGACGAGGCCGGCCGCCGCCCAGACGGTGCCCCAGATCAAGGGCAGGCGCAGGCCAACCGCGAGGGCCGCGAACTGGTCGTCGGCGACAGCGCGAAAGCTGAGGCCGATGCGGGTGTAGCGGAAGAACAACGACAAAAGCAGAACCATGCCGGCGGCCACCACCGCGGCGAAGATATCGAACTGGCTGATCAGCACGCCGCCGATCTCCAGCGGCACGTCCTCGATGCCGAGATCGAGGCCGTGGACCTGAGTGCCCCAGATCAACTGGGCGGCGCCCTCGATGATGTAGGAGAGGCCAAGCGTGGCCATGAACAGCGTGATCGGCGGCTTGTTGGTGAGAGGCCGCAGCACCGTGCGCTCGATGGCGATGCCGATCGCCACCATGATGGCGAAGGTGACCACCAGCGCCAGCGCGAACGGAACGCCGCGTTCGACCAGGCTGACGAAGGTGAGCGCCGCGAACAGGAGCAGCGCGCCTTGCGCGAAATTGAGCACGCCTGAGGTCTTGTAGATCAGCACGAAGCCGATGGCGACCAGCGAGTACATGACGCCCGAGAGCAGGCCACCGACGAGCACTTCGATGAAGAACTGATAATCGAAGTCGGCGATCATATGCCTGCCCCATCCTCATTGTCCGAGGCGACGCCGAGATAGGCATCGATGACGCGCTGGTCGTTCCTGACTTCGTCGGGCGTGGCGTCGGCGATCTTGCGGCCGTAGTCGAGAACGGCGATGCGGTCGGACAGGCCCATGACGACGCCGACATCATGCTCGATCAGCATGACGGTGGTGGCGAAGCGGTCGCGCGCGGCACGCACGAAGCCGGCCATCTCGCTCTTTTCGCTTGCGGTCATGCCGGCCATCGGTTCGTCGAGCAAAAGTAGGCGCGGTTCGGCGACCAGCGCGCGGGCAAGTTCGACCCGCTTCTGCAGTCCGTACGGCAAGGTTCCGACAAGACGATCGCGAATGGCGCTGAGGTCGAGGAATTCGAGGATCTGATCGGCGCGGCTCAAAGTATTGCGCTGCTCGCCGCGCGAGCGGCCGATGCCGAGCACCTGGCCGGCAAAGTTGGAGCGGACCTTGTAGGCAAGGCCTGAGGCGACATTGTCGAGAACGCTGAGGCCCTTGAACAGAGCAAGGTTCTGGAACGTCCTGGCGACGCCGAGATGCGCCAGCCGCTGCGTCGGGACCTGGGCATGACTCATCCCGTCGAGCAGGACATGACCGCGATCCGGCCGATAGACGCCGCTGATGACGTTGATCAGCGAGCTCTTGCCGGCGCCGTTCGGGCCGATGATGGCGCGGATCTCGCCTGATAGAACCGACAGGTCGATATCGGCCAGTGCGACGACGCCGCCAAACGACAGGCCGATGCCCTGAAGCGAAAGCAGCGGGGCGGCTTGCGCGGCAAGCCCGGTGGGCTCGGCGCGGCCTTCGGATGGCTGCACTGGCGGCAGAGCTGATGGCAGGCCGCGCGCCAAGACTTCCGGCGCATAGACCGAAGCCTCCATCGCTCCGAGGGCATAACTTGGCAACGGCATTCCAATCGTCCTCGATTGCACCCTCAGGCGCGCAAATCCTCGTTGCCGCTCGAAGGATCGAGCGCGCCGGGCAAACTTCATTCGTGGGTTGGCCGGAGCCTGTCCGGCCAACCTTTCAGGGTGACTATTCCGCCGCCAGCGAGGCTGCTGCCTCGCTGTCTTCCAGCTCGCGGACGAGCGGAATGACATGCTTGCCGAAATACTCGACCTCTTCCTGGAAGTGCAGGAAGCCGAGCAGGATAAGATCGGCGCCGGCGCGCTTCAGGTCGACGATGCGCTCGGCGACCTGCCTCGGCGTGCCGATCAGGTTCGAGCGGAAGCCGTCATTGTACTGGACCAGATCGTCGAAGGACGATTTCGCCCAATTTCCCTCGCCTTCCGGCGAGGCCTTGCCGGCATTCTTGACCTCATGGCCAAAGGCATTAACCGCCTCAGGATTGGCCTTGGCGATGATTTCGGCGAGCACCGCCTTGGCCTCATCCTCGGTCTCGCGGACGATGGCGAAGGCATTGACGCCGACCTTGACGGAATGGTTGTTGGCCTTTGCCTTGGCCTGAATGTCATCCACCTGTTTGGCGATCTCGGTGGGTGTGTTGCCATTGGTGAAGTACCAGTCCGAAACGCGCGATGCCATGTCGCGCGCGGCGCGCGACGAGCCACCCTGGAAGATTTCGGGCAGCGGATGCGGCGGCTTCGGCTTCAGCGAATATTCGTTGAAGCGATAGAAATCGCCACGGTAGGTGAAGCTGTCTTGCGTCCATATTCCGCGTAGCGAACGGATGAACTCCTCCGAGCGGCGATAGCGCTCGTCATGGTCGAGCCAATGTTCGCCGATGGCGTGGAACTCGCCACGGAACCAGCCGGAAACGAGGTTGATGGCGACGCGACCGTTGGTCAGGTAGCTGATGGTGGCGATCTGCTTGGCCGCCAGCGCCGGATTCCACGGTCCGGGCAGGATCGCCGCGATGACCTTGAGCGTGGTGGTCGCCGCCAGCAGGTCATGGCTGAACGCCACCGATTCATGCTGCTCGTCGGCGCCGTAGCCGGCGGTGAAACGGATCTGGCTGAGCGCATAGTCGAAGCCGGCCTTCTCGGCGATCTGCGCCAGCTTGCGATTGTATTCAGCCGAATGGTTGGTACGCTGCTCGATGTTGGAGATCACCAAGCCGCCCGAAACATTGGGCACCCAGTAGGCGAACTTGATCGCGTCGGTCTCTGCGTGTGCCATGAACTGTCTCCCCTTCAGGCCGTGTCGTTGATCGATCCGACCGCAGCCGGGTTTCGCCAATATTTATTATGTTTATAGAATATATATACAAAGAAGGATTTTCCGTTTTTGAAGCCCTCTCGGGACGGAAATACCAATTTTTGCGCGGCAGACCCGGCTTCCGGTTGTCAGCTCGCGACCCGAACATGCCCGGCAGTGGCGCCGATGGCCTCGGCTGGCGTGTCGAGCAACTTTGCAATCTCGGCCGCGACAGCCTGGGCATGGCGGGCAACCTCCGGCAGGCCCATGAGTTCGCCGAAGGTCCCCCGTGCCAGCGGACCGGCGACAAAGAGCGTCGTGACCACCCTGCCGTCCCGGCCGACGGCGCGGCTGTCGCGACTTGTCTCGATACCGAGCCCGTAGGGGTCGGCCCCGATCAGCCCGGCCTCGGTCAGCGAGCGCAGTGCCGGGTTGTTCTGTAGTGCCTGCCCATGCGCCGGGCCCGTGGTGTTGATGACCGCGTCGAAGCGGGCCGTCTCGATCCGTGTCTGCCCGCGCCGTTGAAAGCTGACCGCCAGCCTCGCGTCCTCATGGTTCGATGCGACAAGCCTGGCGGCGATGTTGTCGAATGTGCCGGCTGCATGGCGGCGGTCGAGCACGGCCGCGACCTGCGGTGCGATCCTGAAGCGATGCACGTCCCAGAACACGCGCAGCTGGCGGACCAACCTTGCCCGCTCGGGCGGGGCAAGTGCTGCCCACAGCACCGGTCCCTGCTGGCGCAGCTGGTCGAAGACGGACTGCCAGTTGACATTGGCTGCCTGTGCCGCTGCCAGCGTCGCACGGATGGTCTTGAGCAGAAGCAGCGCCGTCGTGGCCGGCTCGGACGCAAAGTCGCCGAAGGCCTCACCCTGATGTCAGGGTGGCCGCGCGAGCGCAGCCCGCGGCGAGACAGCGCCAGGATGCGGCCGCGATGCCCGCGACGATCGAGTTCGGCAACCATGTCGGCCGAGGTCAGTCCGGAGCCGACGATCAGCACCGATGCTTCCCGCCCGATCCCGGCAAGTGCTGCAGGAGCGTACGGATCGGCGATGAACCCCGGCGCTTCCGCCAGCGAGGTCAATGCGGCGGGAATATTGGGCAGCGGATGCGTCGTCGCCAGGACGACGATGTCCGCGGCGACCGGCCCGCTGGTGGTGTGCACTGTCCAGCCCCTGCCATCCGCGTCACGTGCGACATGTGTGGCGAGACCGCCGACATGACGCACCGCGCCCGAACCGAGCCGGGGAGCGAGGTGCTCGGCGACGTAGCGACCGAACACGCGCCGACGCGGATAGGCGTCGCCGTTCTTCCAGATCGCGTCCGCATCGCGCTCGAGTTCCCCATCACGGCTCAACCAGCGCGCAAAATGCTGCGGATCATCGGGAGCCATGCTCATCCTGACTGCCGGGACATTGACCCGGTGCGCGGGCTCCTCGCTGGAATAGGCAAGGCCGCCGCCGAGCGCCGGTCGTGGCTCGATCACGGAAATCGACAGACGCTCCGGCCGAGATGCCTGCGCCAGATGCCAGGCCACCGCAGCGCCGGAAAAGCCGCCGCCGATGATGGCGACGCGCAACCGACGGGTCGGGGGGAGCGCGTTCACGAGGCGCTGGCGAGTGACTTCGGCCGGTGGTCGCCGGCAATGGTCTCGCCGAACGGGCCGGTGTTGACTGACGAGCCGGCGGCCTTCACCGGATGATCGGTGGGCAGTTTCGGCAGCACCAATTCGCCGAAGCGGTAGGCTTCTTCGAGATGCGGATAGCCGGACAGGATGAAGGTATCGATGCCGAGGCGGCGGTATTCATCGATGCGTTCGGCAATCGTGTCGGGGTCACCGACAAGTGCTGTTCCAGCGCCGCCGCGCACCAGGCCGACGCCGGCCCACAGATTGGGCGCGATCTCGAGCTTGGCGCGGTTGCCGCCATGCAGTGCGCTCATCCGCGCCTGGCCGACCGAATCCATGCGGGCAAAGACCTTCTGCGCCGAGGCGATCGTCGCGTCGTCGAGCCGGCTGATCAGGCTGTCCGCCGCGGCCCAGGCCTGTTCGGTCGTCTCACGCGCGATGACATGCAGGCGAATGCCGAAGGAGAGCTTGCGGCCGGCCTTCTCGGCCAGTTCACGCACCGTGTCCAGCTTGCGCTCGACATCGGCGGGCGGCTCGCCCCAAGTCAGGTATTTGTCGATCTCCTGCGCCGCCACCACGGATCCGGCGTCGGAGGAGCCGCCGAAATAGAGCGGCGGGTACGGCGTCTGCACCGGCGGAAACAACAGCCGGCCATCCTCGATGCGGAAATGCTTGCCTTCATGCTCGACCGTCTCGCCGCTCAGCACGCGCTTGTAGATCTGCAGGAATTCCTGAGTCACCTCGTAGCGCTCGGCGTGCGACAGGAAGATGCCGTCCCCCTTGTTCTCCAGCGGATCACCGCCGGTGACGACGTTGATCAGCAAACGGCCGTTGGAGATGCGGTCGAGCGTCGCGGTCATGCGCGCGGCGAGCGTCGGCGATTGCAGGCCGGGCCGCACGGCGACAAGGAAGCGCAACCGCTCGGTCGCCGGCACCAGAGCCGAGGCGATCACCCAGGAATCCTCGCAGGCCCGGCCGGTCGGCAACAGCACGCCGTAGTAACCCAGCGTGTCGGCTGCCTTTGCCACTTGCGTCAGATAGGGCAGGTCGACGGCCCTGCCGCCTTCCGATGTGCCGAGATAGCGGCTGTCGCCATGCGTCGGCAGGAACCAGAGCACCTTGATGCGGTCAGGGATGTCCCGGGTCATGATCTGCCTCCCGCGGTCTGACGACATTGGCCGACTATGCCAGACGGAATTGAGGGCGAGCGCAAAAGGTTGGGCATGGCGGGGTCCTGTCCGTGTGGAAACCAGATCGCCAGTGCAGATTGCATTCTGTAGAGTTAGTTTATTCCAAATCCGCGACGGCGATTAGAATTTCTCTCCTCAGGTGGTGGCACCGACCCGGTTCAACCCTTGCCCACCGAACCCGTGCTGCGATCGTCTCTTGGCTATGATCTTTCCCCGGCACTCAGGCGGGATGCTGCAGCTGGCTCAGCCCGCCATCGACGACGAGGGTGGCCGCGTTCATGAACGGGCACTCGTCGGAAATCATGAACACCGCGGCGAGCGCGATCTCGTGCGTCGAGGCGATGCGGCCGCCGGGATGCAGCGCCATGGTGTCGGCGCGCGCCACGGCCGGATCAGGAAAACTGTTCCAGTAGTCGATGGCCTTCTGCGTCTCGACATAGCCCGGCGCCAGCGCATTCACGCGCACGCCCTGCGCCGCATATTCGAGTGCCAGCGATTTGGTGAGGCCGAGCAGAGCGTGCTTGGCGACGGGATAGGGGAAGGTATGCGGAATGATGGTGAAGCTGTGCGTCGAGGCGATGTTGAGGATGGCGCCACCGCCGTTTGCGATCATGCCCGGCAAGACTGCCTTGCTGCAGTTCCAGGCGCCCTTGACGTTGACGTCGAAGTTGCGGTTCCACTCCTCCTCGCTGGTGTCGAGCGGCGTCGAGAACACATTGACCCCGGCATTGTTGATCAGCGCGTTGATCGGACCGATCTCTTCACCTGCCCGGCTGACAGCCGCTGCAATCGCCGCCCCATCGCTGATGTCGGCTGCGGTATGCCCGACATGACCCTGCGGTGCGGCAAGGCGAGCGACGGCCTTGTCCAGCAACGCGCTGTCGCGGTCGACCAGGAACAGCCTGGCTCCTTCAGCCAAACAGGCTTCGGCGATGGCGAGCCCGATGCCTTGCGCGGCCCCTGTCAGGAAGATGCGTTTGCCGGACAGGCGCTCAGCCATTCTTGTTGCTCCAGTCGAAGACGGTCAACGCCGGCCCAGTGCCGACGAGCGCAGATTGTCGAGCAGCACCGCCAGGAGCAAGATAACGCCGCGCACGATGTACTGGTAGAAGGCCGGGATGTTGAGCAGGTTCATGGCGTTTTCGGCGATGCCCATGATCAGCACGCCGACGATGACGCCCGACATGGTGGCGCGGCCGCCGGCGAGCGAGACGCCGCCGAGCACGCAGGCCGAGATGACCGAAAGCTCAAGCCCGACCGCCGCGTTGGGCTGGCCGGAGGTGATGCGTGACGCGAGCAGGATGCCGGCGATGCCGCAGACGACACCCTGGAGCGTAAAGATCCAGATGCGCGTCCGGTCGACATTGACGCCGGCCAGCCGCGAGGCCTCAGGATTACCGCCGATGGCCAGCGTGTTCTTGCCAAAGACGGTTCGGTTGAGGACGAAGCCGAAGAGGCCGAAGAGAACGGCCAGCACCCAGATCGGCGTCGGTATGCCAAGCAGTTTCGACAGCGCCAGCTGGTAGAAATCCGGGCTGTTGATGCCGACGGCACGGCCGTCGGACGCGATCAGCGCAAGTCCGCGCACGATCTGCATGGTGGCCAGCGTGGTGATCAGCGCGTTGATGCGGAATTTGGCGATGACGACGCCGTTGATGAAGCCGACGAAGGCGCCGCAGGCGATTGCCGCAAGAAGGCCAAGCAGGATCGAACCGGTGACGTTCGACGCCATCACCGCGACCATGCCGGCAAAGGCGACGATGGAGCCGACCGACAAATCGAAGTCGCGCGCCGCGAGGCAGAACATCATGGTGCAGGCGACGATGCCGACGGTGACCACCGACTGCAGCAGGCCGAGCATGTTGCGGTCTGTGAGGAAGTTCGGCACCAGAGCCGACACCAGCGCGAAGGCAACGACGAAGATGACGACGAGGCCCTGTTCGCCGAGCAGGATCTTCTTCAACCGGTCGGTCATGGCAGGGGTCCTCAGGATGCGATCGCGTCGGGGGTTTTCTTGTCGGGAAGGGCGGCGGCCAGGATCGCCTTCTCGGCGAACTGGTGGCGGGTGAGTTCGGCGCTGATGCGGCCGCCGCACATCACCAGGATGCGGTCGCAGATGCCCATCACCTCCGGCAGTTCGGACGAGACAACGACGATCGCCATGCCGTCCTCGGCAAGCTGGTAGAGCAGTTCGTAGATTTCCGATTTGGCGCCGACGTCGATGCCACGCGTCGGCTCGTCGACGATGAGAACCCGCACGCCTTGCTCGGACAGCCAGCGGCCCAGGATGACCTTCTGCTGGTTGCCGCCGGAGAGGTTGATGATGTCCTGCTTGCGTGACGGCGTGCGCACCTTGAGCTTCTTGATGAAGGTTTCGGCCGTCGCGATCTCGCTGGCCCGGTTGAGCACGCCAAAGCGTGTGTGATGGCGGCGCGACGAGATGTTGATGTTCTCCTCGATCGAGCGACCCTGGATGATGCCGTCATGCTTGCGGTCTTCCGAGCACAGCACGATACCGGCCCGGATCGCGCCATGCGGATCGGAGGCGTGGATCCCCTTGCCGTCGACTGTGATGGCGCCGCCCGAGCGCGGATCGGCGCCGAAGACCAGCCGCATCAGTTCCGAGCGCCCGGCACCGATCAGGCCGAAGAAGCCGACGATCTCGCCGGCACGAGCCTCGAAGCTGGCCGGCGTCCTCAGCTTTGCCCCTGACAGGGCCTCGATCTTCAGTCTGATATCGCCTGCCTTGCGGGGGCGAAAGCCCCAAATGTCCGAGATTTCGCGGCCGACCATTTCGGCGACGACCTGGTCGCGGGTGACGTCCTTGAGTGAAACGTGGTGCGCCGCCAGCTTGCCGTCGCGCAGCACGGTCAGGCTGTCGCAAAGCCGGAACACCTCGTCCAATCGGTGCGACACGTAGATGATGACCTTGCCCTCGCCGCGCAGCCGATCGATCAGGGCAAACAGGATTTCGCTTTCACGCGACGACAGCGACGAGGTCGGCTCGTCCAGCGCGATGACGCGCGCGTCGAGCATGATCGCCTTGGCGATCTCGACCATCTGGCGCTCGCCGATCGACAGCGACTTGACCTTGCGGCGCATGTCGATGTCGATGCCGGCCGATTTCAGCTTGGCGCCGACATCGTCCAGCATCCTGGCGCGCGCGATGATGCCGGCACTGGCGGGAAAGCGGCCGAGGCTGAGGTTTTCGGCAACGGTGAGCTCGGGAACGAGCTGCAGTTCCTGGTGAATGACGATGACGCCGTTGTCGAAGGCATCCCGGGTCGAGGCATAGGCCTGGACCTTGCCGTCGATGCTTATCTCACCCGCGTCGGCATGCTGGTCGCCGGACAGGATCTTGATCAGGGTGGATTTGCCCGCGCCGTTCTCGCCCATCAGGCCATGCACGGCGCCCTTGTCGACGCCGAACGAGACGTCCGACAGTGCCTTGACGCCCGGGTAAGTCTTGGTGATGCGCGAGAAGTCGAGAAACGACACGGGCGTCGATCCTTGTTGTGCCATGACAAACAGGCGGCGGGATGAGCCGCCGCCTGTTTGTACAGGGAGGATTACTCGATGCCGAGGCCCTGGCGGACCTTCTGATAGTCGTCCCGCTTGGCCAGCGCGCCGGAGGTCAGGATCAGCTTCTCCGGCTCCTTGTTGTTGGCAACCCAGTCGTACATGTTGAGCGCCGTCTCATAGCCATGGCGCTTCGGCGAGATGATCACAGTGCCGACAAAGCCGGTGGCGGCCGGCTTCTTGAACTCGTTGATCGCCGAATCCGCGCCGCCGATGCCGACACCGATCATGCCGTCCGCCGGGATACCGACGCTTTCGGAGGCGCGCACGGCGCCCAGCACGGCTTCGTCGTTGAGGCCGAAGGAGACCCACTTCTTGATGTCGGCATGCGCATTGAGCACGACCGTCGCGGCGTTCAGCGCGGCTTCCGTGTCGGTCTTGGCCTGCGGCGCGTCGAAGATGTTCTCGGCCTTGAAGCCGTTCGCCTTCAGCACCGAGATGGCGCCTTCGACACGATCGACCGCCGTCGGCAGCTGATCATAGGAGACGCGGATGGCGCCGACCTCGTCGGCCTTCCAGCCGCGCGCCTTCATTTCATCAACGATCGCCTGGCCGACGGCCTCGCCGATCTTGGTGGCCGAGATGCCCATATGGGGCACGTCTTCCAGTGCCTTGCCGTCGGCACCGACCAGACGGTCGTCGACGGTCATCAGCTTGAGATTGTTGGCGGCGGCCTTGGCGACGATGCCGGGTCCGAGCTTCACGTCCGGCGTGCAGACGATGAAGCCCTGGGCGCCCTGGGCGCCGAGATTGTCGATCGCCGACATCAGCTTCTCACCGTCCTCGGCGCCGATCTTGACGAGGGTGAAGCCTTTTTCCTTGGCAGCCTGGTCGGCGAACTTCCATTCGTCCTGGAACCACGGTTCCTCGGGCTGCTTGACGATGAAACCGATCTTGGTGTCCTGAGCATAGGCAGAAGCGATCGTCGTGACGGACAGCACGGCAAGAGCGCCCGCGACGAGCGCGGTCTTCAAAAGTCGCATGATTACCTCCCAGCGATAGGCCGGGCGCTCAGCCCGGGTGTCGGCGTTTCTATTCGCTTTTATCATACTCGTCAATTGATCTGGTATGATAATTAATGTACATGCTCTGACCAACGATCGCTGGCGCAACTCGTTTGCATCCGCTAATGCCGGGCCGGTTGCGCGAACTCGCAGGTTCGCCGCCTTGGAGGAGGGCTAAGGTGACCGAAATTTCGAAGAAAGCCCCCGAGGGGGCTACCACCCGTCGCCCACGCGTCATGCCCGACGTGACCAAGGCGATGGCCTCGGACATCTTTTCCGGCCGCTACCCGGCCGGGTCCTCCTTGCCGACCGAAAACGAACTTGGCGTCGAATACGGCGTCAGCCGCACCGTCATCCGCGAGGCGCTGAAGGTGCTGGCCGCCAAGGGGCTGGTGTTGTCGCGGCCGCGCGTCGGCACCATCGTCTGCAACGAGGACGACTGGAACATCATCGACCCGCAGGTGCTGGCCTGGCACGCACCGCACGCGCTGGACGACAAGCTCTTCGACGCCATCCTGGAAACGCGTCGGGCCATCGAACCGCTGGTCGCCGAGCTTGCCGCGACGCGCGCGACACTGCAGGAGATCGCCGATCTCGAAGCTGCCTGGCGCGGCATGGCAGGCGCCGGCGAGGATCGCGCCGCTTTCTCGCGCAGCGACATCGCTTTCCACCAGATCGTCTATGCCGCGAGCCACAACCCGATCTTTCGCCAGATCGGCAATCTGATCGACACGGGGCTGAAATTCTCGCTGGAGGCGACGGCGACGATTTCACTCGAACGGCGCCTGGAAGCGGTGGCGGCGCACCGCGAGGTGGTCGAGGCGTTGCGCATGCGCGACGCCGAGGCGGCGCGTGGGGCGGCAAACAAGATCCTCGACCTTGCGGCGCGCGACCTCGTCAGCGCCAAGAAACTCAAGAACAACTGAGACAGCGCATGAAAATCATCTCGCTCACCACCTACATCGTTCCGCCGCGCTGGCTGTTCCTGAAGATCGAGACCGATGCCGGTGTCACCGGCTGGGGCGAGCCGGTCGTCGAAGGCCGGGCGCTGACCGTCGAGGCGGCGGTCAAGGAGCTTGGTGATTATCTCATCGGCAAGGACCCGCGACTGATCGAGGACCACTGGACGGTAATGCATCGCGGCGGCTTCTACCGAGGCGGACCGATCCTGATGAGCGCGATTGCCGGTATCGACCAGGCGCTGTGGGACATCAAGGGCAAGGCGCTCGGCGTGCCCGTGCATGAACTGCTCGGCGGCAAGTTGCGAGACAGTATCAAGGTCTATTCCTGGATCGGTGGCGACCGTCCGGCCGAGGTCGCCGCCGGTGCGCGGGAAGTGGTGGCGCGCGGCTTCCTGGCGCTCAAGATGAACGGCACCGAGGAACTGCAGATCGTCGACAGCCATGACAGAATAGATGCCGCGGTCGAGCGGGTCGCCATGGTGCGCGAGGCCGTCGGCCCCAACATCGGCATCGCCGTCGATTTCCACGGCCGCGTGCACCGGCCGATGGCGCGCATCCTGGTCAAGGAGCTGGAGCCCTACAGGCTGATGTTCATCGAGGAGCCGGTGCTGAGCGAAAACCGCGAGGCGCTGAAGGAAATCGCCGCGCTTGGCTCGACGCCGATTGCTTTGGGTGAGCGGCTCTACAGCCGCTGGGACTTCAAGTCGGTGTTCGAGGAAGGCGTCGTCGACATCATCCAGCCCGACCTTTCGCATGCCGGCGGCATCACCGAATGCCGCAAGATCGCGGCCATGGCCGAGGCCTATGATGTGGCGGTGGCGCCGCACTGTCCGCTCGGGCCGATCGCGCTTGCGGCCTGCCTGCAGCTCGACGCGGTCAGCTACAACTGCTTCATCCAGGAGCAGAGCCTCGGCATCCACTACAACGCCGCCAACGACCTGCTCGACTATGCGGCCAACAAGGATGTCTTCCGCTACCAGGATGGTTATGTTGCCATTCCCGATGGCCCCGGCCTCGGCGTCGAGATCGACGAGGACTACGTCAAGGAGCGCGCCAAGGAAGGCCACCGCTGGCGCAACCCAATCTGGCGCCACAAGGATGGCTCCTTCGCCGAGTGGTGATGGCTATGCTTTCACCTGCGCCGCTTCGGATGACTTCAGTCCATCAACCAGGTGATGAAGATCCGCCTCGTTCTCGTAGTGCAGGGTAGAGACCAACGCATCAATCGTAAATTCCGGATCGACCTTGTCTATTTGAGCGAGGTGAGCGGACGCAGCGGTCCGATCGCCCAGCCAGTGATAGGCCGCCGCGACAAAAGCGTGTTGGTTGGCATCCATCTTCGACAGATGCATGAAGGCCTCGATTGCTTCGGGATATTCGTGGGCTGTAAAGTGAGCTTTCCCAAGATGGCTCCAGAAGCGTTCTGGGTGATGAGGGTTCAACCGCATCGCCTTGCGAATCCAGTCGGCCCCTTCCTTGGGGTGACCGAGCCAAGTCAAAAGCTCGCCGTGCTGGACCACGACGAGATCGTAGTTTGGATTGAGGGCGAGAGCCCGCTCCTGGTGGTGCCGAGCCTTCGTCAGATCGTTGCGGCTGATGCTGATGGCCGCCAATATCCGTTGGACGTCCGCATCGTTGCTGTCCAGCTCTTGCGCCAACTCAAGCTCACGGATGACTTCGTCGAAAGCGGCGTCCTTATCGGCGCACCAGCCGTAGCCCCAAGCTTGCCCCAGGATGCAGCCCCGCCAGGCATGGGCATGCGCGTATTCGGGGTCGAGTTCCAGCGCTCGTGTCACCAGCTTCAGCGCCTCCTCATTCTCGGCTCGACTGCTGCGATGGTGGCGGACTTTGGCCGCGAGCACGCATTCGTATGCTGCCATGTTGGCGGGTGTTTTGCGCGCCACGACATCCTGCTGCGCGGCTTCGACGCGTCCTGGCAGCGTGGCCACGATCGCTGCGGTCAGTTCGTCCTGAATGGCGAAAACGTCGTCGAGCTTGCGGTCGTATCGCTCGGCCCAGATGTGCGTATCGGTGGCAGTATCGATCAGCTGCGCCGTCACCCTGAGCTGCCCGCCCGATTTGCGGACGCTGCCCTCCACCAGGAATTGCGCGCCCAGCTTCCGGGCAATTTCACGAAGGTTAACCGACTGCCCTTTGTAGACGAAGGTGGAGTTGCGCGAGATGACGAACAGCTCGTGCCGCCGCGAAAGTTCCGTGATGATGTCCTCGGTCAGACCATCAACGAAAAATTCCTGTTCGGATTCGCCGCTCATGTTGGCGAAAGGCAGGACCGCGATCGACGGCTTCACCACGGTGTGGCGGGCCGAGCCGTCCCCCACTCGCGGATCGGCTGCATCGTCCAGCACCGCGCGCCAGACCCGTATCGGGCGAGAGATGTTCTTCAGGGCCTTCTCGCCAAGGTCCTCGAACCTGATTTCGAGCCGATCGAAGACCTGTTCGTACACGGCCTGGGTGACGCACACCCCGCCGACTTCGGCCATCTGTTCCAGCCGGGCGGCGACATTCACGCCGTCGCCATAAATGTCGCCCTCATCGAAGATGATGTCGCCGAGATTGATGCCGATCCGAAACTGAATGCGTCCGGCTTCCGGTACGTCGGCGTTGCGGCGGCGCATGCGGATCTGCACCTCCGCCGCGCAGCGCACGGCATCTGCCACGCTCTGGAATTCGACCAGCATGCCGTCACCGGTGGTTTTGATGATGTGGCCCTGGTTCTTGGCGATTGCCGGATCAATGAGTTCGATCCGGTGCGTTTTGAGCCGCGCAAGCGTGCCCCTCTCGTCGGCTTCCATGAGCCGAGAGTATCCAGCCATGTCGGCTGCCAGCACCGCCGCGAGCCTGTGTTCCATGTTCCAGCCTCGAAGCACGCAATCCTAGATGGCAAACGCTGCAATCAAAGCCGATCACGGTCACGCCGCCACCTAACAGCACCGTCCCCGCGCGATCGGAAGGCGCCCAGTCATAGCATTACTCGAAATGAGCGCATGCGGGAAGGAAATCGAACGCTCCCCATACCCGCTCGCGGCTGTTCAACTGGTCTGCCTGCTCGAAAGGGCAAGGTTTCATCCCAAATCGATCGCATTCAGTAGCCGATTGAACGGCTTCGAAGATGGCGGGAAAGAGTGCTTCGACCACGTCCGTAGAATAGAGCCTTGAAATCAAGGCTTTCCAGGAAAATCAATGGTCTAGAGGGAACTTGGTGGAGCCAATCGGAATCGAACCGACGACCTCTTGAATGCCATTCAAGCGCTCTCCCAACTGAGCTATGGCCCCACTTCCGGCAGTCAACCGGCGCCGTCTCCGGCGAAGAGATCCGGCGTGGGTTGGAGACCGCGCCGTTAGTGCAGGCGGCTTCTAACCCCGCCTTTCGTCAATATCAAGCCTTCAAGAGCGGCTTTTTCTTCACAGGCCACGAAAGCTGGCAAACGCCTGCTTTCATGGCCGATCAGACCTCGTCGTCGTCGTCGCCGACGCCGATCATGTCGGCAACGTCGTCGTCTTCTTCTTCTTCGTCGGCAAGGAACGTGTCATCCTCGTCGTCGCCGAGGTCGACATCGTCCTCGTCGTCGCCGAGATCCGGCAGATCGTCAGCCTTGACGTCTTCGTCGGCCTCTTCGAGCGAGACGACTTCAACGCCCTCTTCGTCCTCGGCGTCCACTTCCTTCTCGGCCACTTCCTCTTCCTCCTCGAGGGCGGCGATCTTGCCTTCCTCGAAATAGGAACGCGGATAGGTCTTGCCGGTGTAGGGCGAGACGATCGGGTCCTTGTTCAGGTCGTAGAATTTTCGACCCGTCTCCGGGTCGATGCGCTTTATGCCAAGTTCGGTTTTTGCCACGTCAAGCCTCGTCAATAAAAGAGTGGTCCCCTTAACCACAGTTTGCAGCGCTGTCAAAGCGAAAAGCCGGCGTCACAAAACCATGCAATGAAAGGCCTCGCGTCGATGGCGACCATGGGGGATGACCATTTCGGCCCGCCGTGATACGAGACCGCCGCAACAAATGAAAAGCGCCGGCCCGCCGGCATTCCGTCCAGGGAAATTCCATGTCTCACGCCGCCGCCCCAAAGTCGGCCACCGCCCGCAAATCACCAGCCCTTGCCGGCACGGCGCGCGTGCCGGGCGACAAGTCGATCTCGCACCGCTCCTTCATGTTTGGCGGCCTCGCCTCCGGCGAGACCCGCATCACCGGCCTACTCGAAGGCGAGGACGTGATGCGCACCGGTGCGGCCATGAAGGCAATGGGCGCTCATATTGAGAAGCGCGGCGCCGAGTGGGTGATCCGCGGCACCGGCAATGGCGCGCTGCTGCAGCCGGAAGGCCCGCTCGACTTCGGCAATGCCGGCACGGGCTCGCGGCTGACCATGGGCCTGGTCGGTACCTATGACATGGAAACGACGTTCATCGGCGACGCCTCGCTGTCGGGCCGGCCGATGGGCCGCGTGCTCGAACCCTTGCGCCAGATGGGCGTTCAGGTGCTGAAGGCGACGCCAGGCGACCGCATGCCGATCACGCTGCATGGGCCGAAGCACGCCGCACCCATCACCTACCGGGTGCCGATGGCCTCGGCGCAGGTGAAGTCGGCGGTGCTGCTTGCCGGTCTCAACACGCCGGGCATCACCACAGTCATCGAACCTGTCATGACGCGCGACCATACCGAAAAGATGCTGAAGGGCTTTGGCGCCAATCTGTCGGTAGAGACCGACGAGCGCGGCGTGCGCCACATCTTCATCGAAGGCCAGGGCAAGCTCACCGGCCAGACGATCGCGGTGCCGGGCGACCCGTCCTCGGCCGGCTTCCCGCTGGTGGCGGCACTGATCGTGCCGGGCTCCGACATCACGATCGAGAATGTGCTGATGAACCCGACCCGCACCGGCCTGCTTTTGACGCTGCAGGAAATGGGCGGCAAGATCGAGATCCTCAATCCGCGCAATGCCGGCGGCGAGGATGTCGCCGACCTGCGCGTGCGTTATTCCGAGCTCAAGGGTGTCATCGTGCCGCCCGAGCGGGCACCGTCGATGATTGACGAATATCCCGTGCTTGCGGTTGCCGCCAGCTTCGCCGAGGGCGAAACGCTGATGCAGGGGCTGGAAGAGCTTCGGGTGAAGGAATCCGACCGACTGTCGGCCGTCGCCGACGGTCTGAAGCTCAACGGCGTCGACTGCACCGAGGGCGAGGCTTCGCTCGCCGTGCGCGGCAAACCGGGCGGCAAGGGTCTCGGTCGCCATCCCAACGGCCCGGATACAACGGTGCAAACCCATCTCGACCACCGCATCGCCATGAGTTTTCTGGTCATGGGGCTGGCGACGGAAAAGCCGGTCACCATCGACGATCAGGCGATGATCGCGACCAGCTTTCCGGAATTCATGGGGCTGATGAAGGGGCTGGGCGCGGAGATTGGGTAACGGTTGATGGCAGCAACCCTGGGAGATTGGGACCGAACGGGAAGGTCGGAGGGACAGCGCGAAGGAATGCAACGCTTGTCTGGACCGCTGCGCTCTTCGATCTCAGTCACGGTAGCCCACCAATGACACACGTCTTCACCATCGCCATCGACGGCCCGGCCGGCGCCGGAAAAGGCACGCTGGCCCGGCGGCTGGCCGACCATTACCGGCTGAACCTGCTCGACACCGGCCTTACCTATCGCGCGGTGGCCTACGCGCTGATCCAGCACGCGCTGCCGCTCGACAATGTCTCGGCGGCCGAAACCGCGGCACGCCAGGTCGATCTGGCCAAGCTCGACCGGGCGGTGCTGTCGGCGCATGCGGTCGGCGAGGCGGCCTCGAAGGTCGCGGTTTTCCCGACCGTGCGGCGCATCCTGGTGGAAAAGCAGCGCGCATTCGCCACGACACCGCCGGGCGCCGTCCTCGACGGCCGCGACATCGGCACCGTCGTCTGCCCCGACGCCGACATAAAACTCTATGTAACGGCGAGCGCCGAGGTGCGGGCGCGGCGGCGACTGGCCGAGATCGAGAGCATCGGCGGTACCGCCGATTTCACCGAGATCCTCGCCGATATCGTGCGCCGCGACGAGCGCGACATGGGCCGCGCCGACTCGCCCTTGAAGCCGGCGGCAGACGCGCACTTGCTTGATACCAGCGAAATGGCTATAGAAGCCGCGTTTCTTGCGGCCATGGCGATCATCGACGACGTGCTGGCCAAGAGAGACAAGGCCTGAGCCGGGTTTTTCCCTCGTGTTTCCGTTGTCGGAGGCGAAGAAAATACCCATATCGGGCACGAACCAGCCTGCCAGCATTCTTCATGCGCCGGAATTGCCGCTTAAAGAGCGGCCCAGGGCTTTTGTAGCCCGGAACGCCGGCAGGCCAACGCAACGCTAACCCACGGCGCCCGTCCCGCGACAGAAGCGGGGCATTCCAGGAGAAACAATGTCAGCTGCAAATCCCACTCGCGATGATTTCGCGAGCCTGCTCGAAGAATCATTCACCACAGGTCATTCCGGCGAAGGCCAGGTCGTCAAGGGCACGATCACGGCGATCGAAAAGGACATGGCCATCATCGACGTCGGCCTCAAGGTCGAAGGCCGCGTGCCGCTGAAGGAATTCGGCGTCAAGGGCAAGGACACCACCCTCAAGGTCGGTGACACCGTCGAAGTCTATGTCGAGCGCATCGAGAACGCGCTTGGCGAAGCGATGCTCAGCCGTGAGAAGGCCCGCCGCGAAGAGAGCTGGGTCCGTCTCGAAGAGAAGTTCACCAAGGGTGAGCGCGTCGAAGGCGTCATCTTCAACCAGGTCAAGGGCGGCTTCACCGTCGACCTCGACGGCGCCGTGGCCTTCCTGCCGCGCAGCCAGGTCGATATCCGCCCGATCCGCGACGTCTCCCCGCTGATGCACAACCCGCAGCCCTTCGAGATCCTCAAGATGGATCGCCGCCGCGGCAACATCGTGGTGTCGCGCCGCACCGTGCTCGAAGAAAGCCGCGCCGAACAGCGTTCGGAAATCGTGCAGAACCTCGAAGAAGGCCAGGTTGTCGAAGGCGTCGTCAAGAACATCACCGACTACGGTGCGTTCGTCGACCTCGGCGGCATCGACGGCCTGCTGCATGTCACCGACATGGCATGGCGCCGCGTCAACCATCCGACCGAAATCCTCAACATCGGTCAGACGGTCAAGGTGCAGATTATCCGCATCAACCAGGAAACCCACCGCATCTCGCTCGGCATGAAGCAGCTCGAGAGCGATCCGTGGTCCGAGATCGGCACCAAGTTCCCGATCGGCAAGAAGATCAAGGGTACCGTCACCAACATTACCGACTACGGCGCGTTCGTCGAACTGGAGCCGGGCATCGAAGGCCTCATCCACGTTTCGGAAATGTCGTGGACGAAGAAGAACGTGCATCCCGGCAAGATCCTGTCGACGACCCAGGAAGTCGACGTGGTGGTGCTCGAAGTCGATCCGGCCAAGCGCCGCATCTCGCTGGGCCTCAAGCAGACGCTCGAGAATCCGTGGCAGGCTTTCGCCAGCAGCCATCCGGTCGGCAGCCAGGTCGAGGGCGAGGTCAAGAACAAGACCGAGTTCGGCCTGTTCATCGGCCTCGAAGGCGATGTGGACGGCATGGTCCATCTCTCCGATCTCGACTGGACCCGTCCGGGCGAGCAGGTCATCGAAGAGTACAATCGCGGCGACATGGTCAAGGCGCAGGTGCTCGACGTCGACATCGACAAGGAGCGCATCTCGCTCGGCATCAAGCAGCTGGCCAAGGATACGGTCGGCGAAGCAGCGACGAGCGGCGAACTGCGCAAGAACGCGGTCGTCACCTGCGAAGTCATCGGCGTCAAGGATGGCGGTCTGGAAGTGCGGCTGGTCGACAGCGGCATCGAGACCTTCATCAAGCGCTCCGATCTGAGCCGTGACCGCGACGAGCAGCGCCCCGAGCGCTTCACCGTCGGCCAGAAGGTCGACGCGCGCGTCATCGCCTTCGACAAGAAGACCCGCAAGCTGCAGGTCTCGATCAAGGCGCTGGAAATCGCCGAAGAGAAGGAAGCGGTCGCCCAGTACGGCTCGACCGACTCCGGCGCTTCGCTGGGCGACATCCTGGGTGCCGCGCTGAAGAAGCAGGGCAGCTAAGTCATCTGCCCCCACCGCCTTGCGCGGTGGTCAGTTCAAACCCCGCCGGAGCGATCCGGCGGGGTTTTTCTTTACGGTAAGATAAACTTCCTCGGGTATTTGCCAGTAATCCGAGGAGAGGCTTTCCATGCGCAATGACGACGATTGTCCCGCTACGGGCTCTTCGTGGTTGCCGCGTCTCTACATCGGGTCACCGGCCTTGTTCTGCTTTTGCGGAATGGCGATCTTGATGGCCGTCCTCTGGTCCCTGGGCTTCCAGCTCAACGGCGACGTGGACGACCTGGTCAAACTGCATGAAGTCCGCACCTTGCTTGAAACGGGCAACATCTTCGACCGGATGCTGCCCGGTGTTGCCCAGCCAGAGCCTTATGTCTCGCATTGGCCATGGATAGTGGACCTGCCCTATGCCGCCTTCGCGCGTCTGCTGATGCCGTTTGCCGGCTTCGAGCCGGCGCTGACGATGGCAAGCTTTGCCGTGCCGCTGCTGCTGCTTGCGCCCGCGCTCTATTTCTACAATCGGCTGGTGATCGCAGTGGGCTTTGCCAACCCGGCCGTTGCATTGCCGCTGGCTCTGATCTTTGCCGCACGCAGCTTTTTCGAATATGCCCCGGGACGGATCGACTACCACAATCTGCAAATACTGCTTCTGCTCGCGGCCCTGGTCTTGATGTTGTCGCAGAACCGCTTCGCTGCCTTCATCAACGGGCTACTGGCGGCCTTGGCGCTTGCCATCAGCGCCGAGTTCGCGCCGTTCTATGCGCTGGTGATGGCGGTCTATGCCTTTGACTGGATCTTCGGCCGCGAACGGGGTGCCGACAGGATCGCTGGCTTCGGGCTGGCATTGGCCCTGGGCGGGGTCGGCCTGTTCGCCGCGATCGTGCCGCCTTCAGCCTATTCCGCCATCAGATGCGATACCTATTCCACGCCGCATGTGACGGCACTCGTCGCGGCCGGGCTTTCATTTGCCGTGGTGCCTTTGCTTGTCGGCCGGCGCGGCGGATGGGCGACGCGGACGTCAATCTTGCTGGTGTTCGCGGCGGCCAGCGCGGCGGTGCTGGCGATGTCGTTCCCGCAATGCCTGGCCGGCCCTTATGCTTCGCTCGACGCCTATGTACGCGACAACATGCTCAACAGGATCCCTCAGGAACTGAGCCTGTTCCGGCGCCCCGATTTCGTTTTGTCGGACAGCTTTCCCAGCATGGCGTTGCTGTTCGTCGGCGCGCTCGCGCCGGCAGTCATCTGCCTCAATCGGCGGAGCCGAAGCCGGCCGCTCATCATCCTGGCGCTGTTCTCGCTGCTCTCGCTGGCGCTGGCGATCGGCTACTTCCGCTACTTTCGCTATCTTCCGGTTTTTTCCGGCATCGGTCTGACCTTCGTGCTGGCGAGTTTCCTGCCACCGGATGCGGGACTGGGGCGCTGTTTGAAATCACGCGTGCCGGTGGCATCGCCAAGATACGCGTTGATCCTGCCCGGTCTGGTTCTGTCCACGGCGATGGCGCTTTACCAGCTGTCGGCAAGACCATCGCAGGCAGCCATTCCAGCCGCCGAGTTCGCCGACAGTTGCGATCTCAGGCACATTGAGCCGCGACAGGGTTGGCCGGCAGGCGCCGTCGTTCTGACGCCACCGTTGATCGGAGCGCATTTTCTCGCTCTTGCCGAAGGTCCCAAGGTGGTGACAATCCCCAATCACCCGTCGGCTCAAGGGATCGAACGGAGCTATCGCTTCCTTGATCCCTCGACCGCCGACCCGCGCTCGTTTCTCGATGCGTCCAAGGCGACGCATGTCGCCCTTTGCGGGTGGAGAGGCCCACCGTCGCCAGATCTCGAAACCACCTATCCCTTCGCGGCAGCGCTGATGGAGGGCCACCCGCCATCGTGGCTCAAGGAGTGTCCGACGGATGCTTCCTCGCCGCTGCGGCTTTACAGCTACCGCAACGCCGATGGATCGGACGCCACCTGCCCTGTTTCGACGGTTTCTGCTCAGGCCCTTCCGTAGAGCGGCACCAGCGTTCCGCTCATCGCCTGATTGGCTGGCGAGGCGAGATAGGCGATGGCTTCGGCGGCCGCTTCGAGACTGACCCATCTGGTGACGTCGGCATCCGGCATATCGGCGCGGTTTGCCGGCGTATCGAGCGTCGATGGCGCCACGGCATTGACCAGGATGCCCTTGCCTTTCAACTCCTCGGCCATCGCCACAGTCATCGCCGCTACCGCGGCCTTGCTGGCGGCGTAGGCAACCATGCCGCTGCCGCGCCGCGGGTCGAGCCCGGCGCGCGCCGTGACATTGACGATTCGGCCCGCAATGTCCGACGCCAGCATCGAGCGCACTGCCGCACGGCAGCACAGGAAGGCGGTGCGTGCGTTGGTGTCCATCATCTCGGCAAAGGATGCCGACTCGATCTTTTCCACCGGTGCCGCGGTGAAGCCGCCGGCCAGGTGGATCGAGCCCCACAAACCTGGAACCTGGCTGTAGAACGCCTCAACCTTGGCGGAGTCCGAGAGATCGACATTGTGCACCAGCTTGACGCGGTCGTGCTCGGCAAAGGGGAAATGCCCGGGCGCCGCGGCATGGGCATTGGGCACATGGCAAATCGCGCCCTCACTCAGCAGTTTGCCGACGACCGCACCACCGAGCGCCCCGGTGCCTCCGGTCACGACAATGTGCCTGCCTTCAAGTGTTTCCGTCATCCTGGACCGCTCCTGTTATTTTTTTGATTGTGTCGCTTGTTGCGCCGCCAGACGCAGAGCGTCGCGCCTTTCGCACCATCACTCAACTGATATCTCGACATGGCAGTTGTTGCGTCTTTGCATGCGTCGGCCTGTCGGCCAGCCGGGTCCATGCCGGCTGAGGCACATGAAGCACGTTGCGCCGCCACTCTTCAGTCGACAGTGATTTCGATGACGCGCGGCTGTCCGGTTGCCCGGGCGCGTTTCAACGCGTCCGCCAAGGCGTCGATATCGGCAAGCCGTTCGGCGCCAAGGCCGTAGGCTTCGGCCAGCTTGCAGAAATCCGGCGGCGCCGGCGACACGCCGACCGGCTCGACGCCGACATCGAGCATCGAGGTTTCGATCTCGCGGTAGCCCCGATTGTTCCAGACGACGAAGATGACCGCTGCCTGGGCATCAAGTGCTGCGCCCAGTTCCGGTAGCGTGAACTGGAAGCCGCCATCCCCCGTGAGGCAGACGACCGGCGCATCGGGCACGGCAAGGGCGGCTCCGATCGCCGCCGGCGGGCCGTAGCCGAGCGCGCCGAAGCCGGTGGCGGCATTGAACCAGCCGCCGGGGCGATCATGGTCGTAGTAGAGATTGGCGGCATAGATCGGCTGCGTCGAATCGCCGACGATGAGCGCGCCCGGTAGTGCGTCGCGGATCACTTCCACGGCGCGCACCTGCAACTGCATCGTCGGACTGATCTCGGCAAAGGCTGCCTCTCGTGCAGCAGCAGCGCGCGACGGGCCGCCCTCGCTTGCCGGGACATGGCTGATTTCCGGCAGCAGCGCTTCGAGCGCCTCGGCGCAATCGGCTTGAATCGAAACCGTCGCCGGACGGCGGGCCAATTGGTCCGCGCCGATATCGATGCGGATCAGATTGGCGGGCAGGACGAACCCGCCATCGCTGTAGCCGTCATAGTCGGTGGGGCCGAATTCGGTGCCGGCGGCAATGACCAGGTCCGCTTGCGCCATCAGCGCCCGTACTGCCTTGAGACTTGGACTGGCCGGCACGCAGAGCGGATGGGCATGCAGGAGGCCGCGCGCATTGGCTGTCTCGACGACCGGCGCCCCAAGCTGTTCGGCCAGACGCCGCAATGGCGCTTCGGCGCGTTTGGCGCCGCCGCCGGCCAGGATCAAAGGAGCGCGCGCGGCGGCGATGAGTTTGGCCGCGCTGGCAATTGCCGCGCCGGACGGCGTGGGCGGTGCTGCATTGCTCAGCATGGCGGTGATGCCATCCGCCGGCTTGACCATGACGTCGGTCGGGATTTCGATATGCACCGGACCGGGCCGGGCCGATGAAAACAGCGCGAAGGCCTGCGCCAGTGCGCCAGGCAATTCACTGGCGTCGGTGACCCGCTGCGAAGACAGCGCCACCTTCTCCATCATGCCGCGCTGGTCGGGCAGTTCATGCAGATGGCCCAGGCCCTTGCCGAGCGTCGGCGTGGCGTTGACACCTGAGATCACCAGCATCGGCACCGAATCGGCACGCGCCTGTCCCATGGCGGTGATGGTGTTGGTGAGCCCCGGTCCGGTGATGACGAAGGCGACGCCCGGCCTGCCGCTGGCGCGTGCATAGCCGTCGGCCATGAAGCCGGCGCCCTGCTCGTGGCGCGGCGTGACGTGGCGGATCTTCGAGCGCGCCAGCCCCCGGTAAAGTTCGACCGTGTGCACGCCGGGAATGCCGAAGACCGTGTCGACGCCATGGGCTTCGAGCAGCGAAATGAGCGCCTCGCCGACAGTCGTCCCAATGGTGTTCCCAGGGGTGATCCCAGTCGTGGTCCCAATGGTGGTCATTGGCGCAGCACCGGTCGCGTCAGGCAGGTCGGGCCACCCTCGCAAGCGATGCACAGCGCATCCGCCTCGAAGATGGAAACCGTGCAGCCGGCCGCCTGCATGGCAGCCGCCGTCCTGGGGAAGCCGGCGACGGCGATCACCTGGCGCGGCGCAGTCGGCAGCACATTGAGGCTGAGCCCGTTGGAAGCATGGAACTCATCTGCATCGCCCTCGACCAACGTGATGCCGCGCCCCTTCAGCATCTGGTAGAAGGCCACGGGCAGCAGAGGCGCGTAGACCAGCGCGAGATCGTCGGCGAGCGGACTGATCACCGACATCAAGTGCAGGCAGGCCTCTTCGCCGTGCCAGAGTGGCAGATCGAAGCCAAAAACCGAAATACCCTTTGGTGACAGCAGGTTGGCAAGCTGCTGGATGCCATCCTGGTTGGTCCGCACGCCACGGCCGACGGCCAGCGTGTTCGCATCCACCCAGACGCAGTCGCCGCCTTCCACCTGGCCCGGATCATCGATGCGGCCGAGGATGGGAATGCCCAGGCGCTTGTAGGCTGCTTCGTGCAGGCCGGGCTCGGTCCGGCGCAGCGCCTTGCCCATGGCAAGAATGATCGCGCCGTGATCGGTCATCAGCGAAGGATCATGAGTGAAGACCGAATCGGCCAGCCCGTCGTTGGCATCCGTCAGCCATTCGACCTCTGCGCCGGAGGCAGAAACCAGCTGCGTCAATCGCTCATGCTGGGCAGCGGCTCTTCCCGGTTCGAAGCCCGGGCCGTAGTGCCACTCCTGCGCCCTGGCATCACGCATGGCGCTGGCGGCGGACCGCATAAGCACGCGTTTCAGCGGTCCGGCCATGGACTGCGACCCGTAAGATTTGCTCACTCAATTCTCCCGACACGTCCGTTGCCGCCACTAACCACTACGGCAAGCCGTGATCAATAGTCCAAAAACCATGGTTGACGGAGGCAAGCGGAACGGTCCATCTTGAGAACGGGAACTCTGTCCAGTGACGGGTAATGGGTAAAAGAATCCAGCAGCGACGGGCTCGACCACTCCTCGGAGCGTCGAAGGGATGATGGCGCAAAGCGCCGTCCCCGTACTGAAACACACGGCGCAGGGCGGCGCCGCCGAAGCCATCCATGTCGAGAACCTGCACAAGCGGTTCGGTGAGCTGCATGTGCTGAAAGGCGTCTCGCTGTCGGCCCGCGACGGCGAGGTCATCGCCATTATCGGCGGCTCGGGCTCGGGCAAATCGACATTGCTGCGCTGCATCAACTGCCTGGAGAACCCGACCAGCGGCATCATCCGCGTCAATGGCGAGGAGATCAAGCTGAGAGCCGACAGTTACGGCCACACGGTTCCGGCCGACCGCAAGCAGATCGAGCGCATCCGCTCCAAGCTCGGCATGGTGTTCCAGAACTTCAACCTGTGGAGCCACATGACGCTGATCGAGAACGTCATCGAGGTTCCCGTGCATGTGCTTGGCGTCCAGCGCGATGTGGCGATCCGCGAGGCTGAGAAGCTGCTCGCCCGCGTCGGCCTGGCCGAAAAGCGCGACGTCTATCCGGCCTATCTGTCGGGCGGCCAGCAGCAGCGTGCCGCGATCGCCCGGGCGCTGGCCATCAATCCGCGCGTCATGCTGTTCGACGAGCCGACTTCGGCGCTCGATCCCGAACTGGTCGGTGAAGTGCTGAAGGTGATCGGCGACCTGGCGCGCGAAGGCCGCACCATGGTGCTGGTCACCCACGAGATGAAGTTCGCCCGCGAGGTCGCGACGCATGTCGTCTATCTCTACAATGGATTGGTCGAGGAAGAAGGACCGCCGGAGCAGATCTTCGGCGCGCCCAGATCCGAAAGGCTCAAACAGTTCATCCGCAACATCGGCTAGGACAGGCCGAGACGGAAGAAAACCGGGAACCAACAACAAACTGGGAGTCGTGAAATGAAGACGGTTCTGAAGACATTTGCCGCAGCGCTGCTGCTGGGCGTCGCCGCCATGGGCGCGGCCAAGGCCGATCCGGTCAAGATCGGCGTCGCCGCCGAGCCCTATCCACCCTTCACCTCGCCGGATGCTTCGGGCAAGTGGGTTGGCTGGGAGATCGATTTCATCGACGCCGTCTGCGCCGAAGAGAAGCTCGACTGCGTCATCACCCCGGTTGCCTGGGACGGCATCATCCCGGCGCTGACGACAAAGAAGATCGATGTCATCGCCAGCTCGATGTCGATCACCGCCGAGCGCCAGAAGACGATCGACTTCTCCGACAAATATTACAACACGCCAACCGCGATCATCGGTCCCAAGGACCAGAAATTCGGGCCCGCGCCCGCGGACCTCAAGGGCAAGGTGGTCGGGGTTCAGGTCTCGACCGTGCATGCCGTCTACGCCAAAAAGCACTTCACCGAGGCGGCCGAGATCAAGGAATACCAGACCCAGGACGAGGCCAACAACGATCTTGCCGCCGGCCGTCTCGACGCGGTGCAGGCCGATTCCATCGCGCTTGGCGAATTCCTCAAGTCGGATCAGGGCAAGGCGTGCTGCGACCTCAAGGGCATGGTGGCTCCGGACGATGAAGTGCTCGGACCGGGCGTCGGCGCCGGCGTGCGCAAGGAAGACACCGAGCTGAAGGACAAGATCAACGCCGGCATCAAGGCGATCCGAGCCAACGGCAAGTATGACGAAATCTCGAAGAAGTACTTCGATTTCGACATTTACGGCGGCCCGACGCAGTCGAACTGACGTCGTCCACGCATGAGCAAACCGCACGGCATCGCGCCGTGCGGTTTCGCCGGAACCTGTCCACGCACGCTTTCCGCTGACGAGAATTGACAGCGGCTGACGCCAGCAATTCGGGGACGACGCTGATCGACGCACTTCTTTCGGCCTCCGCGGCCGGCATCATCGACCTTCTCTCGCCCTACCCGCCGGGCTGGGGCGGAGCTCTCTTGGTTGGATTGCTTCATTCGATCGAGATCGCGCTGGGCGCCACGTGCCTCGGCCTTCTGATCGGCACCGGTGGCGCCTATGGCAAGCTCTATGGCGGGCCGGTGGTACGCGATCTCCTGGCCGTCTACACCACCATCGTGCGCGCCGTGCCCGAACTGGTGCTGATCCTGCTGCTGTATTATGCCGGAACCGACCTGATCAACCAGGCGCTGACGGCAATGGGTTATCAGCGCGTCGACATCAGCGGCCTTGCCGCCGGCATCGCCGTGCTCGGATTTGTCCAGGGGGCCTATTCGACCGAAGTGATACGCGGCGCGATCCTGGCCATTCCGCAAGGCCAGATCGAAGCCGCCCGCGCCTATGGAATGTCTCCCGGCCTACTGCTGCGGCGCATCACCTTGCCGGCCATGCTGCCCTTCGCCATACCGGGCCTCGCCAATCTCTGGCTGATCGCCACCAAGGACACCGCGCTGCTGGCGGTCGTCGGCTTCTATGAACTGGCGCTGGCAACGCGGCAGGCCGCGGGCGTCACCAAAGCCTATTTCACCTTCTTTTTCGCAGCCGGCGTGCTCTATCTGCTGCTGTCGCTGTTTTCCAATCTGATCATCGGCCGTATCGAGGCCTGGTCGCGGCGCGGCATGCCTTCGCTCAAGGAGGCGCGCTGATGACCGGTGAAACGGCCATCATCAATATCGTCGCGCGAACGTCGCTGTGGTTGCAGCCGCACCGCATTGTGCTGATCCTTGTGGCGTTGGGGCTGGTCCTGGGGGCCACCTTTTTCATGCGGTGGGACTGGCTGCCGCAGTATTATGAAATGGGATTGCTGGGCATCTGGCGCTCGCTGTGGATCCTGGCCGTCACCTGCGTGCTGGGCTTCCTGCTCGCCGTGCCGCTGGGGCTGGCGCAGGCGACCGGCTCCTTCTGGTTCGCCGCACCGGCCAAGGTCTTCTGCACGGTGATCCGGGGCACGCCGCTGCTGATCCAGCTGTGGCTGCTCTATTACGGCCTGGGCTCGCTGTTTCCGCAATATCCGTGGATCCGCGAATCCTGGATGTGGCCGTATCTGCGGCAAGCCTGGCCTTATGGCGTGCTGGCATTGACCTTGTCTTTCGCCGGGTATGAGGGCGAGGTGATGCGCGGCGCCTTTGCCGGCGTTCCCAAGGGCCAGCTCGAGGCCGCCCGCGCCTTCGGCATGACCCGCTGGAAGACATTTCGGCGCATCTGGCTGCCACAAGCGTTCTATCGTGCGCTGCCGACGCTGACCGGTGAAACCGTGCTGCAATTGAAGTCGACGCCGTTGGTGGCAACGATCAGCGTCATCGATATCTTCGCCGTTTCGTCCAAGGTGCGGCAGGACACCTACCTGACCTACGAACCCTTGCTGCTGCTGGCGCTGATCTACATGACGATCACCGGCATTCTGGTCTTCGCCTTCAGCAGGATCGAGGCGCGGATCCCCAACAAGATCGGCTAGCGAGGAGCGAATAGCGGGTAGAAGCGGCGCGCCGCATCCTCTATTCACTAGCCACCACTCCCTACTCGCTTAGAGGCAGCCATGATGCAACTCAGTCTCGACCAGGCAAAAGGACTTTGCCGGATGGCGGCGCTTGGCGCCGGCGCCAATGAGGAAGCGGCGCAATCGCTCACCGCCTCGATCATCGCCGCCGAGTCGGAAGGGCTTTCGACCGTCGGGCTGTCGCATTTCATCGATTATCTCGAGGCGCTCGAAGCCGGACGCATCGACGGCAATGCCGACCCGGTGATCACCCGGCCGGCGCTGGCGGTCTATCTCTCCGACGCGCGCGGCGGGCTGGCGCATACCGGCTTCGACCGCACCATCGACGACCTCGCCAAGGCGGCAAAGCTGTTCGGTGTCGCCATCTTCTCGCAGAAGAACGCCTATACATGCGGCGCGCTCGGCTACTTCACCGGCAGGCTGGCAGAACTTGGTCTGGTGTCGTTCGCCGCCACCAATGGACCGGCGGTGCTCGCCGGCTCAGGCTCGGTCAAGCCGGTCTACTGCACCAACCCGATGTCGTTTGCAGCACCTGCCGCCGACGGCGCGCCGCTGGTCATCGACCAGTCGTCGAGCGCTACCGCCTTCGTCAACATCCGCAAGGCGGCGGAAGACGGCAAAAAAATCCCCGAAGGCTGGGCGCTGGATGCCAGCGGCAACCCGACCACCGATCCGGCCGCCGCCATGAAGGGCGCCATGCTTGCCTTCGGCGGCCAGCGCGGCGCCAACATCGCGCTGATGGTCGAAGTGCTGGCGGCGGGCCTGTCGGGCGCCAACTGGTCGCTCGACGCGCCATGGTTCACCGGCGGGCCGGACAGTCCAGGAACCGGGCTGTTCGTGCTTGCCGTCGAGCCCAAGCTGCTCGATCCCGATTTCGAGCAGCGCATGAAGGACCAGCTCGACCGGCTGCGGCGGCGCTTCGGCGTGCATGTGCCAGGGCGTGCCCGGGCCGAAGCCGCCGAGAAGGCACAGGCGCGGGGCATCACCGCGCCAAAGGCGGTGGTGCAGCGCATTTCCGAATTCGCCGCACGTTATTCTTCCTGAATAATCCGCTTATTTATCAGCTAGTTATCTGAAGACTGCCCGCCCAAGGCGAGCTGCGGTGCAAATTTTCTTTGCGTGCTGCTGAACCTTTCAGCGCATCGCAGCGACCCAGCTATGTCCAGGGCAAGGCGAGCTTGCCCGATCCACACCGAGGGGAACAGCAAACCGAAAGCGAAAGCCTGTTTCACGCAGGGGATGTCCCTTTGCGCCTCGAAAACCCACCCAAATCAAAAGGAAATTGCCATGACCAACACCAAGCTCACCATGCTGACCGCCGTCCTTCTTCTCGGCTCGTTCATGGGCGCCACACAGGCTGCCTCCTTGAAGGCCGCGCCGGTCAAGCCGTCGGCGCCCGGCGTCATCACCGCTCCGAGCGGCGGCGCCACCGAGGATCATTACTGCAAGAACGGCCATGCAAAATTCGCCAACTGCAGCGCCGATTTCATCGCGGCCTGCAAGAAGGTTGGCGGCACCATGTCGGATGTCCAGGGCTGGGGTGGGCGTACTTGCTTCACGCCCTCCTGATACCGTCTCAGGTCAGGCCGCTCCGTCGGCCCCTGGCTTCGCATGATGTCACCCGGAAAACCCCGCTGCGGCGGGGTTTTCTGTGTTTTGCATGCCTCGTTATAAACATTCGTATTTTGGTCAACTTTTGTTTATTTGACTTCGAGCGGTCCGATCGGCCGTCTCTGCGCCGATCAGCAAACAGAGGAGTCATAAATGTCGGCAAGCACGGACAATTCCCGCAACGGCCTTGTCATCCCGATCCTAGGCAGGTTTTACGCGGCCTTGCATGATGGCGCGGAAACCGTTCTTCGCGTCGTCGCCGGTGCGTTTCTCACCATGCATGGCTCGCAGAAGATCACCAACCCTTTCGGCGCCGCCGAGATGGTCGAGGGCCTCGGCTTCTATCCCGGCGCCTTGTGGTCGTTGCTTCTGGCCTGCACGGAATTCTTCGGCGGCATCTTCATTGCCATCGGCCTTTTGACGCGGCCGGCCGCCTTTGCTGGCCTGTTCGTGCTGCTGGTCACGGTCTGGTTCCACTGGGTCACGATGAGCCAGGGCTTTTCGGGTGCCGAGAAGTCGCTTCTGTGGGCCGCGATCCTGCTCTTCTTCGTTATTCGTGGCGGCAACCGCCACTCAGTCGACGCCCGCATCGGCAAGGCGTTCTAACAGATCGAAACAAGGGCGGCAGCGACCACGCGTCGCCCTTTGCCTTTGGCGCGAAACGGATTATGAAACGGCTTCAGCCAAGCTTGCGAGCGCCGGAGCCAGCCATGACCGAAATCCTGCAGACCCCAAAGCTCGTCGTCGTCTTTGGCGGCTCAGGCTTTGTCGGCCGCCATGTCGTGCGCGCGCTGGCCAAACGCGGCTATCGCATCCGGGTTGCCTGCCGGCGGCCTGATCTCGCCGGTCACCTGCAGCCTCTCGGCAATGTCGGCCAGATCCAGCCGGTGCAGGCCAATGTGCGCGTCCGCTGGTCGGTCGACCGCGCCGTGCAAGGTGCCGACCATGTCGTCAATCTTGTCGCGATCCTGCATCAGAGCGGCCGGCAGAAATTCTCCACAGTGCATGAGTTCGGCGCCCGCGCGGTGGCCGAAGCGGCGCGCGCCGTCGGCGCAGGCCTCACCCATATTTCGGCGCTTGGTGCCGATCTAGACTCCGGATCGGACTACGCACGCACCAAGGCGCTTGGCGAAAAGGCCGTCCTGGAGACGATCAGGGACGCAGTGATCTTCCGGCCGTCGATCATTTTCGGACCGGAGGACAGCTTCTTCAACCGCTTCGCCAACATGGCGCGCTATTCGCCGGTGCTGCCGCTGATCGGCGGCGGGCAGACCAAGTTCCAGCCGGTCTATGTGGGCGACGTCGCCGAAGCCGTGGCGCGCTCGGTCGACGGCAAGGTCGATAGCGGCCAGATCTACGAACTTGGCGGCCCCAAGGTGCTGACCTTCAAGGAGTGCATGGAAGAACTGCTAGACGTGACCGAACGCAAGCGCCTGCTGGTGCCGGTGCCGTGGTGGGTGGCGAATATGCAGGCCTCGATCCTCGGGCTCCTACCCAATCCGCTGCTGACCAAGGACCAGGTGATGCAGCTGCGCGAGCATAACATCGTTTCGGACGCGGCGGCCAAAACCAACCGGACATTGGCCGGGCTTGGCATCCAGCCGCAATCGATCGCCACGATCCTGCCCAGCTACCTCTGGCGCTTCCGCGCCGCCGGCCAGTTCCAGCAGCGCAAGCCCGCAGCATAAGTCAGTGCATCCCTAGCGCGGCGTGACCTGCATCGGCAAACCGCCTTGCGGCTGCGTGGTCAGCTTCTGGACCGGCCAGGGTTTCGTCTCGGCCGTGGTGTCGAAGCGGAAGCGCGACAGCATGATGGCGAGCGCGATGATCGCCTCCTGCATGGCGAAGCTGGCACCGATGCAGACGCGTGGGCCCGCGCCAAACGGCAGATACTGGAAGCGATCGATCTTCTCGCGGTTTCCCGGGTGGAAGCGCTCCGGCATAAAGGCGTCAGGGCGGTCCCACAACTTCCTGTGGCGATGGACGACCCATGGCATGACCAGCACCGCAGCGTATTTCGGGATGTAAAGATCCTTCCACATTTCCGGCTCGATCGGCTCGCGATTGATCGACGGCGCCGGCGGATAGAGCCTGAGCGCCTCGTCGAAAGCCGCACGCGTGAACGGCATGGCATCGAGCCATTTCGTCGGATCGGGCTCGCGCGCCAGCACCCGGTCTATCTCCTGCTCGACCCTGTCGCGCTCCCATGGCGATTCCGCGAGACAATAAAGCGTCCAGCCGAGTGCACGCGCCGTGGTCTCGTGGCCGGCGCCGATGAAGGTGATGATGTTGTCCTCGACCTCGGCCCGCGTCAGCCCGTCGGGCCCCTCGGCCTTGAGCAGGAGAGTCAGGAAATCCTGTGGGACGGCATCGGGGTCGCGCTTGAATTTCTGTTCGCGCATCTTGACCGTGTCGGTGACGATCTTGCGGAAATAGGCCATGGTCTTGCGACCACGGATGCGGGTGAGCCGTGGCAGCCAATCGGGGGCGCGCAACAGGTCGAGCGGATCGACGCGGCCCATGGTCTCGAACAGCCGGTCGATCTCATTGGCAAAACTGCCCGGCTGGCCAGCGATCTCGCCGGAAAACAGCGTCTCGGCCAAGATGTCATAGGTGAGCAGCGTCATGTCATGGGCGATGTCGGACGTGCCGCCACCCTCGTAGCGGGCGACGAACTCTTGCGTGCGCCTGAGCATCGGCTCGGCGAAGCCGAAGATGTGGCGCGGCGTGAACACCGGCGCCATGGCCTTGCGCGAACGCTTCCAGACCTCGCCCTCGGCGGTCAGCAGGCCGTCGCGCAGGATCGGCCGCAGGATCTTCTGGCGCACCGTCGCCATCTTGTAGTTCTTGGCGTTGTCGACCAGCACGTGGCGGATGAGGCCGGGATCGTTGGCAACGACCAGATGTCCACCAATGCCATTAACCGAAATCCAGGGCTGGTTGTAGGTATGCTCGCCCCACAGTTCGAGCGGATTGCGGTAGACGATGCGGATCATCTCCAGCGTCGAGGGCGGCGTCGTGCGCGGCTTTGGCGCCGGGGGAACGAAGGGGGCGGGCTGGACGTCCATCGGGTGCTCCGCTGATATCTCAATGTAGTGGCTGGCAATCCAGGCGTCCATGTGACCGAAGCGCAGCCTGAAATGCGAAGGCGGACAGTCTGTTCAGCCAATTGTGACCGTTCCCCTTGAGCTGCCGCCTTGTCCGCAGCGCTGCTCTGCCGTAGGTCGCAGTCACCAACAGATACTGCCCATCGAAGGAGCCCGCCTTGAAGCACCAGTTGAACATCATCATCGGCAGCACGCGGCCCGGCCGAGCCGGACCGGTTTTCGCCGAATGGCTGGAGGCATTCGCGCGCGAGCACGGGAAATTCGACCCGGTGCTGACCGACATTGCCGCGTTCAATCTGCCGGTTCTGGACGAGCCGCATCACCCCAAGCTCGGCAACTATCAGAACGACCACACCAAGGCCTGGTCGAAGGCGATCGATGCCGCCGATGCCTTCGTCTTCGTGGCGCCGGAATACAATTATTTCGCCGCTCCGGCGATCATCAACGCGATCGACTATCTCGCACGCGAGTGGAAATACAAACCCGCCGCCATCTTCAGCTATGGTGGCGTCTCCGGCGGCCTGCGCGCGGCGCAAGCGCTCAAGCCGCTGCTGACTGCGGTGGGCGTAATGCCAATCTCCGAAGGGGTTTCCTTGCCGCTCTATCAGAAACTGCTCGATCATGACGCCTCTTTCCGGGCCAGCGAGCAGGTGCAGGGCGCAACCACGACCATGCTGGACGAGCTGTTGCGCTGGAGTGAAGCCCTGAAGCCGATGCGGGCAGCCTGAAGGAGCCGGTTTTCGGCCCAAAGCCCGGCTTGCTCGCGCCATAAAGAGGTGGAATGGTTGGCGAACGACTGCGCCGGGGGCGGTTCGACTTGCGCTTGCTGTTTGCCTTGCTGCTGACGCTTACGACCACCGCCACCGCGGTGGCGGAGCGGCGCGTGGCGCTGGTCATTGCCGATGACGACTACCGTCTGGTCCGGCCGCTCGCCAATCCCATCAATGACGGCGAGGCGATGGAAGCGTCGCTGAAGAAGCTCGGCTTCGAGGTCGTTCTCGAAACCAACCGCGATCTCCGACGCATGCGCCGCGCGCTCGACGATTTTCGCGAGGATGCGAAAGGCGCCGACGTGGCGCTGGTCTACTTCTCCGGCCATGGCGTCGAAATCTCAGGCGACAACCGGCTGCTGCCGATCGATGCCGACGCCTCTTCGCTCGATGCGCTGCAGAAGACCAGCCTGCCGCTGGAGGAGGTGCGCGACACGGTCGCCGCCACCGCAAGGGTCGGGCTGATCGTGCTCGACGCCTGCCGCAGCGATCCCTTCTCGGGAAGCAGCAGCGAAGGGCGCGGCGCGACCTCACTGGCAAAGGATGTTGCCGACAAGGTCAAGCCGGGACTTGGCCGGATTGGCCGCGCGGAAAATATCCTGTTCGCCTTCTCGGCCGCCCCCGGCGAGACGGCTGCCGACGGAACCGGCCAGAATTCGCCGTTTACGACGGCACTGACCAAATATCTCGGCACCGACGGTCTCGAGATCCGCTCGGTGCTGACTTTGGTGCAGCAGGAGGTCTATGACCTGTCGCGCGGAAAACAGCTGCCTTACGTCGAGAGCGGCCTGCCCAAACTGTTCTTTGCCGCGGCGGCCAAGGAACAGCTGCCGGAGCGCGAACGCCTGCTGCTCGCCATGGCCGACGTGACGCCGGACATGCGGGGCGAGGTCGAGCAGATCGCCAGCGATGCCGACATGCCGCTGGCTCCGCTCTATGGCGCGCTGATCGGTTCCGATGCCAGCCATTTGTCGGCGGACAGCCTGAATGCCAGGCTGCGCGAGGCGGCCGACGCCTTCGTCAAAGTGCGCAGCGAAATGAAAACGCTCGCCTCCGACGATCCGCAAGTGACTGACCTGCGCCGGCAGGCCGAGGAGCAGCTGTCGCTAGGCGCCTTCGATGGCGCACGCGCGATCCTCGCCAAGGCCGCCGACATCGACAAAACCTCGCGCAACGCGCTGAAGGCCAACTTCGTCGGCCGCACGCTTTCCGAAGCCGCGACGCGTTTTCTCTCAGGTGGTGCGGCGCGTGCCGACCTCGACTACGCCACGGCCATCAGCGACTATGAATCGGTGCTGGCACTCTATGGCGAGGCCGGGCAGACCTCGCTCAGCCTGGAACAGGCCGACCGCCAGAGCCGCACGCTGGAGGAACTCGGTACCCTCTATACGACGGTTGGCAATGTCGAGGCGGCCGGCCGCGCCTTTTCCGCACTGTTGGCCAACCTCGAGCAGCGGTCGCTTCAGGAAACCGATCCCAGCGTCAAGCGCGATCTCGCCATCAGCCATATCAAGCTCGCCAACACAAGGATGGCGCAAGGCGACCTGCCAACCTCCCTGGAAAACTATGAGGCGGCCAGGGAGATGCTGCAGGACCTGACCATAAATGTGCCGGACAAGAAGGACTGGCTCGGTGATCTTGCCATGGCCAACGACAAGATCGGCAACGTTCTGGCGACGCAAGGCGATGTGCGCGCCGCGGCCCAAGCCTATCAGCAAAGCCTCTCGATCAAGCAGCAGTTGGCCGATGCTGAGCCGGGCCGCGCCGATCTGCTCAATGATCTGACAATCACCTATGACGAAATCGGCGACCTTGCCCGTACTGCCGGTCAGTTGGATGGCGCCCAGACAGCGTTGGAAGAGAGCCTGAGAATTCGGCTGGCGCTGGCCGAGAACAAGCCCGATGACACGCGGCGCCAACGCGCTGTCTCAGTCAGCCAAACCAAGATCGGTGATCTGCTGCGGGAGCGCGGCGACGCCGCCGGTGCGCTCGTAGCCTTCAACAAGAGCCAGGCGATCGCCGAAGACTTGGCGCGCCGCGACCCTAACAATACCGACTTGAAGCGCGACCTGTCGATTGGTTACTCCAAAATCGGCAATGCTTACAGCGACCAGAAGGATTGGCCGCTCGCGCTGGAGGCCCACCAGCAGGCGCTGGCCACGGCGCGCGACCTTGCCGCCATCGATCCCGGCAACACGGACTGGCAGCGCGACCTGTCGGTGTGCCTCGAGCGGGTCGCCGAGGTGCTTAGGGTGCAAGGCAATGCCAGCGGCGCCCTGCAAAACTATCAGGACAGCCTTGCTATTGCCGACCGGCTGGCCAAGCTGGATTCTGCCAATTTGAACTGGCAACGCGATATTTCGATCACCCTGCAGAAGATCGGGTATCTGGAAACCGACCGACGTCACTTTGAGGGTTCCAAGGCGGCCTTCGAGGCCAGCCTCGCTATTGCCCAGAAATTGGCCCAGTCCGATCCGAACAATGCGATCTGGCAAATCGATCTGGCGCGCGCCTACGTCGCCTATGCCTATGTGGCGAGGGATCCGAAGGCCGCGCTGACCACGGCGCTCAACCTAACGCTGGAGCTCGACCGCACGGGGCGCCTGGCGCCCGGAGACAAATTCATGATCAAACATTTGCGCAGCCTTCTCGCCAAATCCGGCGCTCGAAAAAAATAGCCGGCTGCCTGCTCGGGATTCACCCCGGAAATGCCTGCAAACCTTGGAAAAACCGCCTTTAGCGCCTATATCTAGACAATATCAGAGGCGCGATTCGGTGCCGATTTTCAGCACCGTGCAAGCGGCATCCAGACAACAGGTTTTCATGAGCGATCAGATCGACAACAACAACGGCGCTGAAGCCGAATACGGCGCCGATTCCATCAAGGTTTTGAAGGGGTTGGATGCTGTCCGCAAACGCCCCGGCATGTATATCGGCGACACCGACGACGGTTCCGGCCTGCATCACATGGTCTACGAGGTGGTCGACAACGCTATTGACGAGGCCCTGGCCGGTCATGCCGACCTCGTCACGGTAACGCTCAACCCCGATGGTTCGGTCACCGTGATCGACAATGGCCGCGGCATTCCGACCGATATCCACACCGGCGAAGGCATTTCCGCGGCCGAAGTGATCATGACGCAGCTGCATGCCGGCGGCAAGTTCGACCAGAATTCCTACAAGGTGTCGGGCGGACTGCATGGCGTCGGCGTCTCGGTGGTCAACGCGCTTTCGGCATGGCTGAAATTGAAGATCCGCCGCAACGGCCAGATCTTCGAGATGAGCTTCACGCACGGCAATGCCGACGCACCGCTGAAGGCCACCGGCACCTACGAACAGCACAAGGTTGCCGGCACCTACGAAGGGCGCAGCGGCAGCGAGATCACCTTCTTCCCGTCGGCCGAAACCTTCACCATGGTCGAATTCGACTTCGGCACGCTGGAACACCGGCTGCGCGAACTCGCCTTCCTCAATTCCGGCGTGCGCATCGTTTTGACCGATGCCCGCCATGCCGACATCGTGCGCCACGAGCTGCATTATGATGGCGGGCTGGAAGAGTTCGTCAAATATCTCGACCGCGTCAAGAAACCGCTGATCGACAAGCCGGTCGCCATCAAGGCCGAGCGCGACGGCATCACCGTCGAAGTGGCGATGTGGTGGAACGACAGCTACCACGAGAACGTGCTGGCCTTCACCAACAACATCCCGCAGCGCGACGGCGGCACCCATCTGGCCGGTTTCCGCGGTGCGCTGACCCGTCAGATCACCGGCTATGGCGATTCCTCGGGCCTGACCAAGAAGGAAAAGGTCTCGCTGATCGGCGACGACTGCCGCGAAGGCCTGACAGCGGTGCTGTCGGTCAAGGTTCCCGATCCAAAGTTCTCGTCGCAGACCAAGGACAAGCTGGTCTCGTCGGAAGTCCGTCCGGTTGTCGAAGGGCTTGTCAACGAAGCGCTCGGCACCTGGCTGGAAGAACACCCGAGCGAGGGCAAGGTGGTCATCGAGAAGGTGATCCAGGCCGCGGCGGCGCGTGAAGCCGCGCGCAAGGCGCGCGACATCACCCGCAAGAGCTCGCTCGGCGTCACCTCGCTGCCCGGCAAGCTGGCCGACTGCCAGGAACGCGACCCGGCGAAATCCGAAATCTTCATCGTCGAGGGCGATTCCGCCGGCGGCTCGGCCAAGGGCGGCCGTTCGCGCCAGAACCAGGCGATCCTGCCGCTGCGCGGCAAGATCCTCAATGTCGAACGGGCCCGCTTTGACCGTATGCTCGGCTCCGACATGATCGGCACGCTGATCACCGCGCTCGGCACCTCGATCGGCAAGGACGAGTTCAACGCCGACAAGCTGCGCTACCACAAGATCATCCTGATGACCGACGCCGACGTCGACGGCGCCCACATCCGCACCTTGCTGCTCACCTTCTTCTTCCGGCAGATGCCGGAACTGATCGAGCGCGGCCATCTCTACATCGCCCAGCCGCCGCTCTACAAAGTGACGCGCGGCAAGAGCTCGCAATACATCAAGGACGAGAGCGCCTTCGAGGAGTTCCTGATCGGCTCGGGGCTCGAAGAAGCATCGCTTTCTCTGGGCTCGGGCGAAGTTCGCACCGGACAGGACCTGCGCAGCGCCATCGACGACGCGCTGGCGGTGCGGCAGCTGATCAACGGGCTGCACACACGCTACAACAGAGGCGTGGTCGAACAGGCGGCGATCGCCGGCGGGCTCAACCCCGACGTCTTCACAGATCTCGGCCGCGCCGATGCCATGGCGGAGCGGATTGCAAAACGCCTCGACATCATCGCCGAGGACACCGAGCGCGGCTGGACCGGCCGCATGTCGACTTCGAACGAAGGCGTGGGCGGCTATGTGTTCGAGCGTACGGTGCGCAGCGTCAAGGAATACGCGCATCTCGACCTGGCGCTGATCAACTCGGCCGATGCCCGTCAGCTCGACCGCTACGCACAGCGCCTGAGCGAGGTCTACGGGACGCCGCCGGTGCTGCGCCGCAAAGATGTCGCCGAAACCATCTCGGGGCCGCTGGCGCTGCTGAACGCGGTCTTTGCGACCGGCCGCAAGGGCCTGACCATGCAGCGCTACAAGGGTCTCGGCGAGATGAACGCCGAGCAGCTCTGGGAGACCACGCTCGACCCGAACGTGCGCTCGCTGCTGCAGGTCAAGGTCAACGACGCCACCGACGCGGACAGTCTGTTCTCGCGGCTGATGGGCGACGAGGTCGAGCCCCGGCGCGAATTCATCCAGGACAACGCGCTGTCGGTCGCCAACCTGGATATTTGATCTCCCTGGATATTGATCTCCGGCATTGGCGCGCTGCGGCGCGCCAATTTGTTCCATCCGAGGCAAACAAAATCATTTCATAACCCGCCGGAACGGAAGTTCCCGAGGGACATTGTGACAGTATCGATCACAATTTCTCACAGGAGGCCTTCATGGGACGCGGTATCTTGCTCTGGCTACTTGGAATCCCGATTCCAATCATCATTCTGATCATGCTTTTCGTACGGTAGGGGGAAATTCATGCAGTCCACCCTATCGGCTGTCGACGTTTCCGCTTCCACTGAATCCTCCACTCCTGCCGTCAGCTGGGGACCGATCATCGCCGGTGCCTTCACGGCCTCGACATTGACCTTGATCCTGATGCTGCTCGGCTCAGGGCTAGGTCTCACCATGGTGTCACCCTGGTCGGGCTCAGGCGCGTCGGTCACCACCTTCGCGGTGTCCACCGCGATCTGGCTGATCGTCGTGCAATGGTTGTCCTCCGGTGTCGGCGGCTACCTTGCAGGGCGCCTGCGCACCAAATGGGTCGGCATCCATACCGACGAGGTCTATTTCCGCGACACCGCCCACGGCTTCCTCGCCTGGGCGTTGGCCACCTTGCTCGTCGTCGGGGTGCTTGGCTCGGCCCTCTCCGCTGCGCTGGGGTCAGGCGTGCAGGCGGTCTCGACCGTCGCTTCGGGTGCCGCCATGGGCGCGTCGGCGGGTGCTTCCGCCGGCGGTGTTTCGACCGACAATGCGACATCGTATCTGGTGGATTCGCTGTTCCGCCCGGCCGATGCAAGCAAGCTTGCGGCGACCAATACAGAGAGCGATGCCGCCGCGGTCGGGCAAGCCTCGCGCATCCTGATCACTGGCGCTGCGGCAGGCGAGATTTCGGCCGACGACAAGACCTATCTGACGCAACTGGTCGCTGCCCGCACCGGCCTTTCGGAGGCAGATGCCAAGGCGCGGGTCGACGCGATCCTTGCCAAGGCTCAGGACGCCAAGGTCAAGGCGCAGCAGGCTGCCGACACCGCCAGGAAGGGAAGCGCGACCTTTGCGCTGCTTGGTGCGCTGTCGCTGGCCATCGGTGCCTTCATCGCAAGTGCTGCGGCGGCCCTCGGCGGCAGGCAGCGCGACGACGAGGAGGCGGTGTTTCTGACCGGCCGCTGATTCTGGGGCCGAAGCAAATCAATCCACTCCGGGCCAAGCCCGGAGTGGATTTCTGTTTGAATTGCCATGCAGCGCGGTGGGATCTCTCTGTTCTTATCGTTTGGCATTCGTCGGCGCTTGGCTCGGCTCCAGCTTACGGCCAAGATCCACAGCGTCGCGCAGCACGGCAAGATGCGTGCGCGGCAAAACGCCGGCCGACGCGGCGACCTCGACGCCGGTTGCCGCCAGCGACCAATAGAGCGTGTGCGTGAAGATGCGGCCGAGGGAGCCGCGCAGCTCGACCTGGACGTTCTCCACGCCGGGGCCGAAATTCTCGGTCATCGGTCCGGAAATCGGGTCGCCGGTCAGCCAGCCATTGCCCCTGTCGAAGATGTTGGTCCATCGCGTTGCGGCAAACACCGCGCCATGATGCACCGCCCGTTCCGGTTTGCCTGACGGACTGCGCCCTTCCTGATAGAGGATAGTGCCTCCGGCTGTGGCCCCTTCGGCGATTGGCGGACAGGCTGAGAACAGGCGCTCCGCGATGCCGCGCTGGAACTCGGCGAGGTCATACGTCACCAGAAACTCGCTGTGGGTCAGCGGGCTGCCGAGCGTGACGAAATCGCTGATCTTCCACGGCAGCGGATGGTCGGCGTCTTTCGTGCGCAGCTGTCGGTAGAGCTCCCACTGATCACGCTGCAAACCGGCGAGGTCGTCTAGCCTATTGGGCCACGCGGAACCGTCGGAACTGAGCGTCGCCTTGTCGATCGCGCGGATCGCCTTCAATTTGGCCTTGTCGCGGATGGCCTCCAGTTTTCGGGGCCTGAAATCGGCCCACAATATCTGCAAGAGATCATAGGCGATCATCGACCCCAGACTGTGCGAGACGAGCACGATCCGGTCGTAGGTATCGTCCAACATCAGGCGCTTCAGCAGCCTGAGGCCGCGCTCGCGGATCAGCGCGCGCTTCTCGACCGTCGCCGCTTCCGCACGCACATAGGCGGCGACATCGCCGAAATAGGGAAGGCCGAACCGGTCGACCGACCAGATAACGAACGAGGCCAGGATCGTGACGAGCACGCCGGCGGCCCAGGACATGTAGCCTTGCCAAACCGACGTCGCGAGCGCCAGCGTCGCGCACAGGACGACGATGACGGCAAGAAGGGTGACGAGATAGAGCTTGCGGGCGTCGCGCGGAATGTAGGCGGGCTTGCGCCACAGCAGGTTCGTCACCCAGGCCGCGAGCCGGCCCCGTGTCGTGCCTTGCGTGATGTCGGCCCAGTAAAGCTCGTAGAAATCGGTGCGACGGCCATCGACATCGTAAGGCGTTGTGATGCGGCGAAGTTCGTACGAATTTGTTCGGCTGTCGGGTGTGATCCAGCTCTGGTTGATCTTCGCGCCAGCGAGGTCGGCCGGATCGGCGACATGGGCATAAAACGGCGCACGGGCGGGGTCATGGCTCCAGACCGCCTGAACAAAGCCCCGCAGCGTATCCATGGGCCGCTGTTCGCCCATGCCATGCACTATCACCACCGCCTGGCTGAGCTTGCGCGGCGCTTTTGGGGTGGCCTGCGATGCGATGGGGTCGGGCACCAACGTCTCCGTTGACGACAATCCCGTCGACGGGACGGGCATTCGTCATCGTAGCCCCGAAACCGCCGTCAAGCCAAGAAAAAGCCCGGCGCGAAGCCGGGCGTTTCTTGGAGTGTCTCTGCGCTGATCCCCTGATCAGTGATCCATGGCCTTGACGATCTCCTCGGTCATCTTCTTGGCGTCGCCGAGCAGCATCATGGTGCCGTCCTTGTAGAACAGCGTGTTGTCGATGCCGGCATAGCCGGAGCCGAGCGAGCGCTTGACGAACAGGCAGGTGCGGGCCTTGTCGACGTCGAGGATCGGCATGCCGTAGATCGGCGAGGACTTGTCGTCGCGGGCGGACGGGTTGGTGACGTCGTTGGCACCGATGACATAGGCGACATCGGCCTGCGCGAATTCGGAGTTGATGTCCTCGAGCTCGAACACCTCGTCGTAGGGCACGTTAGCCTCGGCCAAGAGCACGTTCATGTGGCCAGGCATGCGGCCTGCGACAGGATGAATGGCGTACTTGACGTCGACACCGTTGGCCTTGAGCTTGTCGGCCATCTCGCGCAGCGCATGCTGTGCCTGGGCCACCGCCATGCCGTAGCCCGGCACGATGATGACTTTTTGGGCGTTCATCATCAAATAGGCCGCATCGTCGGCCGAACCCTGCTTGACCGTACGCTCGATGCCGTCGTCGGCCGCCGCCGCCGTCTCGCCGCCGAAGCCGCCAAGGATGACCGAGATGAACGAGCGGTTCATGCCCTTGCACATGATGTAGGACAGGATCGCGCCGGACGAGCCGACCAGCGCGCCGGTGATGATCAGCGCAAGGTTGCCGAGCGTGAAGCCAAGGGCGGCCGCTGCCCAGCCGGAATAGGAGTTGAGCATCGAGACGACGACCGGCATGTCGGCGCCGCCGATCGGAATGATGAGCAGGATACCCAGCACCAGCGATGCCGCGACGATCAGCCAGAACACCAGCTTCGATTCCGTCGTGACCAGAAGCACGATCAGCACGATCAGAGCGATGCCAAGGGCGGCGTTGATGAAGTGGCGGCCGCCGATCATGATCGGCTTGCCCGACATGCGTCCGTCGAGCTTCAGGAAGGCGATGACAGAGCCGGTGAAGGTGATGGCGCCGATGGCGACGCCAAGGCTCATCTCGATCAGGGCCTGGGCATGGATGTCGCCAGCCGTACCGATGCCGAAGCTTTCCGGCGCATAGATGGCCGCGGCGGCCACCATGACGGCGGCAAGGCCGACCAGCGAGTGGAAGGCGGCGACCAGCTGCGGCATCGAGGTCATGGCGATGCGGCGCGCGGTGATGGCGCCGACGCCGCCGCCGATGGCAAGGCCAAGCACGATCAGGCCGAAACGGCCGGCCGACGGAGTTGCCAGCGCCAGCGTGGTGGCGATGGCGATGCCCATGCCGATCATGCCGTAGAGGTTGCCCTGGCGGCTGGTGGTCGGATGCGACAGGCCGCGCAGCGCCATGATGAACAGGACGCCGGAAACCAGATAGAGGAAGGACGCGAAGTTGGCGTTCATGGCGCTCTACTTGTCCTTCTTCTTGTACATGGCCAGCATGCGCTGGGTGACGAGGAAACCGCCGAAGATGTTGACCGAGACCAGCATCAGCGCGACGAAGCCGAAGCCGGCGGCAATGCCGGAGGCGGCGATGCCGACGGCAAGCAGGGCGCCAACGACGATGACCGAGGAGATGGCGTTGGTGACGGCCATCAGCGGCGTGTGCAAAGCCGGGGTCACCGACCAGACGACGTAGTAGCCGACGAAGATCGCCAGCACGAAGATGGCGAAGCGGAAGACAAAGGGATCGATGGCACCACCGGATAGGGCGTGCGCGGCATCACCCGCCGCCTCGGCGCCGCCGGGCGCGGTCGCCATGTTCTGTACCGCCAGCCGAACGGCAGCGGAGGCCTGGTCGAGCTGGTCGAGGGCTTTCTGCAGGGTCTGATCCATCACGCAATGCCTTTTGACTTCGACGAGGGCGACTTGGGTGCGGCCGGTTTCTTGGGTCCGGCCTTCTTTGCAGCCGGCTTGGCCGAAGCATCGGCGACCATGGTGGTGGCCGGGATCGCGGCCGGCTCGACATGAGGCTGCTGGTCGGCCTTGGCGAAGGCCGGATGGACCACCTTGCCGCCATCGGTGAGCATCGTTGCCTTGACCAGATCGTCATCGCGGTTGATCGCAAGCGTCTTGGTGGTCTTGTCGACCAGCGTCTCGAGGAAAGCGAACAGGTTCTTGGCGTAAAGCAGCGAGGCGGATGCGGCGACGCGGCCCGGCACATTGAGGTGACCGACGATCTTGACGTTGTTGGCCGTGGTGACGATCTTGCCGGCTTCAGCGCCCTCGACATTGCCGCCGCGCTCGACCGCCAGATCGACGAGCACGGAGCCCGGCTTCATCGAGGCGACCATGGCCGCCGACACCAGCTTCGGCGCCGGCCGGCCGGGGATCAGCGCCGTGGTGATGACGATGTCCTGCTTGGCGATGTGCTCGGCGGTGAGTGCCGCCTGCTTGGCCTGGTATTCCTTCGACATTTCCTTGGCGTAGCCGCCTGCCGTCTCGGCCGCCTTGAATTCGTCATCCTCGACCGCCAGGAATTTTGCGCCGAGCGAGGCGACCTGTTCCTTGGCAGCGGGGCGCACGTCGGTGGCGGTGACGACCGCACCGAGGCGACGCGCGGTGGCGATCGCCTGCAGGCCGGCGACGCCGACGCCCATGATGAAGACCTTCGCCGCCGGCACCGTGCCGGCCGCCGTCATCATCATCGGCAAGGCGCGATCATATTCCGAAGCGCCGTCGATCACCGCCTGATAGCCGGCGAGATTGGCCTGCGAGGACAGCACATCCATCGACTGGGCGCGGGTGATGCGCGGCATGAACTCCATCGAAAAGGCGGTGACGCCGGCTTTGGCCAGGGCCGCCACGGCGGCGTCATTGCCATAGGGATCCATGATGGCGATGACCGCCGTACCGGGCTTGTAGCCCTTCAGCTCGGCATCCGTCGGCCGGCGGACCTTCAGCACCACATCGGCCTTGGCGACATCACCGGCCTTGCCGATGGCAGCACCGGCCTTGGCGAACTCCTCGTCGGGGATGCGCGACCTCGTGCCGGCACCGGACTCGACGACGACATCGAAGCCAAGCCCCGCCAGCCGCTTCACCGTGTCGGGCGAAGCCGCGACGCGCGGCTCGTTGGCATCGAGTTCACGAGGGATGAAAACCGTCTGTCCCACCGCATGATCCTTTCGGCCGGAAGCTGTTTCCCGCAAGACGCCGACCGGCCTCGCGGCGGCGCCGTGGACAAGGTGTCGGAAAAATCTATCGGAGGATAAAGGCGCCGGCGGCCAGAATCAGAATGAACAGGATGGTCGCCGAAAAGAAGCCGCCCGCAAAAAAGCCGAAAGCCATCGCCAGCAGTATGGCGCCGCAAAAGAGCGATCCGTATTTGGCCAGCATGAGAAAGCCCGCATAGGTGCGGTCATGCTCGGCATAGTCCATCTTCGCGCCCAGTTCGACAGGACCGGTCGGCGTGTGATCAGCCATAGCAATACCCCTTCGAAGACATCTTTCAGGCACATAGCGAAAAGCCGGGCCGAGAGCAATGGCGCTATTGCCGCATCGCAGCCGACAACTGCCTCAAAGGAAAATTGAAGCCGGCTGCCAGCAGCCAGCCACAGCCGGCGCCGGCGATCCTGTCAGCGGCACTGAACGCGCTGTGATAATTTCACATTTTTCGGCGACATCAGGAAAGGCTATCGTCGCCGACACCATCGGACGAACCACCATGATTGCGCCGACACGCAGATTCGATTGGAACGGCACCGGCATCGCCTGGGGCACGGCCGGCTCCGGTCCGCCACTTGTGCTCATCCATGGCACGCCGTTCTCCTCCCATGTCTGGCACCGCGTCGCCCCGGAGCTGGCGCGCGACTATAAGCTGTATTTCTACGATCTTCCCGGATATGGGCGATCCGACAAACGGGAAGGCCAGGACGTTTCGCTGGGCATCCAGAACAAGGCGCTGGCGGCGATGCTGGCCTTCTGGGAACTTGAGAGCCCGAAGGCCATCGCCCATGATTTTGGCGGGGCCACCGCCTTGCGCGCGCATCTGATCGATGGGTGCGACTATGAAAGGCTGCTGCTGATCGACCCGGTGGCGGTGCGGCCTTGGGGCTCGCCCTTTGTCCAGCATGTCCGGCAGCATGAGGCAGCCTTCGCCGGCGTGCCGGACTATATCCAGACGGCAATCCTGAGAGCGTATGTTTCGGGCGCCGCCGCGAGGCTTCTATCGGACTGCGAACTGGAACCCTACATCGCGCCATGGACGGGACCAATCGGCCGACCGGCTTTCTTTCGCCAGATCGCCCAGATGGATCAGGGTTTCACCGACGACGTCGAACCGCTCTACGGCGAATTCCGCTGCCCCGTGGCCTTGCTGTGGGGAGAAGAGGATCGCTGGATACCTCCGCAGAGCGGTCACAGGCTGGCCGCCCTGCTGCCTGACTGCGCCTTGACCCTTGTTCCCGGGTCCGGCCATCTCATGCAGGAAGATGCGCCTGAGGCGATCGTCGCCGCGGCGCTGCGTTTCTTCGCCGGCTGACGGACCCTTCAGCCGGCAAGATGCGGGAAAAGCCCGAGCAGACCGACGACGATCAGATAGAGCGCGACAATGTAGTTCAACAGCCGAGGCATGACGAGTATCAGCACGCCGGCGATCAGCGAGATGAGCGGCGTGAGCGCGAGCTGCGAGATGTGCATGTCGGGTTCCTTCAAAGACTGCGCGGCGATGCCCGGGGCGCGGCAGCGCCCTTGACGTCATCCAGAACGCAGAAGTGGCCGGAAAGGTCCAGGCGCTTCGCGAAGATCGCGCGGCCTCAGGCGGCTTCGCGATAATATTTCGCTGTCGGCACGATGGACAAGGGTGTCAGTCGGTTGATGGCCGGATTGGCAAACATCAGCCGCTGTTCGGTCGGCGTCGACCTGAAGAATGGGAACCGTTCGAGTGTCAGGCGCATGTTTTCGCCGGCAGGGATCTCGAACAGTGCGATCGGAGTAAGAACGCCGGGAAACTCTTTGCCCTCAGTCCTCTGCACGGCATTGAAGTAACGGGCATAAAAATTGGAATGCTCGATCTTGACCGGCGTAAGGACCGAGTCCTGGCCAAAGTAGCGCGAGGCCACCATGGCAAGCCTGAGTGTCAGAAAAGGCAGCACTCCGGGCGCCGGTGCGCTGTCGGGATCGGTTGCGAACCGGGTTCCGTCGATGAAGGTTTCTCCGCGGGCAAGTCGCTCGATCAGTATTTCCGGATAGGCATCGACGGAGGGCGAATACGGGTGCTCGCTGGAAATGTAGTGGAAGCGGATCGTGCTGACCAATTCGCCATAGCAATAGACACCGAACCGGTAGGAATTGGGCAGATTGTCCCAGCGATCCTCGAACATCCCGCTGTCGATCGGACCGCACATGCCTGAGCGCAGGTAGGATTTATAGCGAAGTCGGTAGATCGCCTCCAGATCCTCGCCTCCTGTAATAAGGCGATAATCGACATGCTCCAGCAGTTGCATGATCGATCGGTTCAACACCGAATCCCCAGCCGTGCTGACCCCGCCAGACGCACTCCCTACAGCCCGTGCAGCATCCATTGTCTGTCCTCGAAAATTCCGCCTGCGGATAGGCTATTCGAGCTGAAATGAGACACAAGCTGAAATTCCGATATTGTTCATTTACCTTCTGTTAACGTTAACGGCCGGACGTGCGTTTGGAAATGTCTACTGATGAATAACTCGCGTGAGGAGGAGGCTGCCAAGAGCCAACTTCGAAAAGCAGGATACTAACTGGCTGTCCGCTTGCCGGTGAGACGCAGGTCAGCGACGAATGGCCAGGTGGCACTCGACATCGTCTCGATACCCGACGCACTAAGCGCGGCGCCGAAGAGGAAGCCTTGCACGAGATCCGGTTTGACCTGCAAGGCCAGGATCTTGAGCTGCTCGAAGGTCTCTACACCTTCGACGGTCACGGAAAGTCCGAGCGGCCGTGACAGATTGACAATGCCCTTGAGCAGTTCGAGCGAGCGGCTGTTCTGAGTGACGTCTATCAGGAACGAACGGTCGATCTTGATCTTGTCGAGCGGCAGCTTGTGCAGGTAGCTCAGGCTCGAATAGCCGGTGCCGAAATCGTCGAGCGCAATGCGCACGCCAAGCTGCTTCAGCTCCTCGATGTACTGGCGTGTCAGCGACTTGTCGTCGAGCAGCGCCGTTTCAGTGACCTCGATCTCCAGCCGGCCGGCGGCGAGGCCGGAGCTGGTCAACGCATCACGAACCTTCTGGACGACGTCGCGGCTGCGGAAATCCTTGGCGGAGAGATTGACCGAGACGGTCGTCTGGTCCGGCCATTTGGCGCATTCGGTGCAGGCCGCCTGCAGCACGAAGGTGCTGATCTCGGAAATGATGCCCATTTCCTCGGCCAGCGGAATGAAGATGCTGGGCGAGATCGGCCCGAGATCTGGATGATCCCACCGGCACAGCGCCTCGCAGCTGGCGATACGCATGGTGTTCATCGCCACGATCGGCTGATAGACCACGCGCAGGACCTTGCTTTCCACAGCAGTGCGCAGATCCGCCTTCATCAGCTGACGGTTGCGGAAGGCGGCATCCATCGAGGCCTCGAACAGCCGCCAGCTGTTCTTGCCGAGCTCCTTGGCCTTGTAGAGCGCTAGGTCCGCCTTGACGATCATGGCGTCGACATCGGTATCCTTGACCCGCGACAGCACCGCGCCGCCGCTGGCCTGGATGCGCAGTCCGTGACCGGCGACGTCGACCTCTCCCTGCAGGCCGGCGAAAATCTCGTCGAGCTGGCCGGTCAGATGGCTCTCGTCCTCGACGCGGTCGAAGAAGACCATGAATTCGTCGCCGCCGAAACGGCTGACCGTGATGCCTTGTCCGGCAATGGCCGCAAGGCGCTCGGCGACGGCGTAGATCAACCCGTCGCCGATCGGGTGCCCAAGCGTGTCGTTGACGCTCTTGAAATCGTCGAGATCCAGCACTGCCAGCCCGCAGAGACGGTCGCCGTCGCCGGACGCCATGGCCTCGCCGACCAGTTCGTGGAAATAGGCGCGGTTGGGCAGGCCGGTGAGGTTGTCGTAGCGGGCCATGAAGCGGATCTTGTCTTCCGCCTCGACGCGGGCGGTGACGTCCTCGAAGGTGATGACGCCCAGCTCCTGGCTGCCCTCGCGAGCCGAGAATTCATAGTGCTGGCCGTTGGCGAGGGAAACCAGCACCTTGCGGTCGCGGCCCTCGCGCAGGGCGCGCGTCAACTGGGCCTCGATATAGCGGCAATCCTTCGGCGCCAGCATGCCGCCTGCGACACCGCGCATCAACAGACCGTGGATCGACCGCCCGAGCAGCGCATCCGGCGACTTGAGCGACATCAGATGCGCGGCCTCGGCATTGGCCACCGCCACGCGGCCGTTGGGGCCGAGCATGACAAGGCCGTGCGACATGGTGTTGAGGGCGCGATCGAACCTGAGGGCGAGCTTCCTCGCTTCCTTGTGGCCAATGACGGCCGAGAAAAGCACGTTGCGGACGTGATCGGCGCTGTTGATGGTGATGAAAGTCAACGGGATGATCATCAACCCGAGAACGACCGAAGGGACATCCATCCGCAGCAAGAGTGCAAGTGCCGCCGGACCAATGAAGGTCACGGAAAAAATCCGCACCATGCGCGGAGATCCGTAGTTCCGGCCAACAACAGTGACCAGGGTAGCAATGGCCAGCGACGTCGCGGCCAGTTCGGCAAAGGGGTCAGGGTACACATAGATCGAAATGAAGCATAGCGCGCCCAACCCGAGGCCCTGCAGGCTGCCCTTGAGGATGTAGTTGCGCTCCCACCGCCGCGCCTCGTCGACATTGGCTATGACACCGCCCGCCTTGCGGAAGGCGCGAATACCGAAGTAACGGAAGAGGCTGATGGACAGTAGAGTAAAAGAGAAAGCCAGGAACAACGGATTGTGCGTGCGAAAGTAGATCATGAATCCGAGGATCCAGTAGCATACGCCGCCAATCACCAGCATGTGGGCGTTGTCGAACAACGACCGCACAAACTGGATATAAACATCCGGTGGGATGTTTTCGGTCTTTGTCCTGCCCATATCGTCGGCCCAACGCTAAGCCCTGTCATGCCACGTCCGCCTTAAGAAAGGCTTAGAACAGTGGTTTCGGCTCGGTTGCCGAGGGCGCGCAGATGCAGGATCGGCTGGGAAACTGGGCTTCAGGTAAACAAGGCGTATCGATCATTCGGCAGCCTGAAGTTTCGGCCGTGCCGACGTGTTCGACAGACGTTCGAGCAGCCTTTTGCGTTCGCCGGCCGCCTTTTCGGCGCTGGCCCGGCGGACGTGGCCATAACCGCGAATGAGAGCCGGCACCGAGGCCAGGGCAATTGCCGCATCGACCCCTGCCGGCGCCAGCGTTCTGGCAACAAGGTCCAGATCCGCCTCGTACTGCACAAGAAGTTGCCGCTCCATGCGCCGCTCGGCGGTGTAGCCGAACAGGTCGAAGGCGGTGCCGCGCAGGCCTTTCATCGCCGCCAGCAGGCGAAAACCCTTCATCATCCAGGGGCCGAAGCTCGATTTCCTCGGTGTGCCGTCATTGCCGCGGCGGCCCATGATCGGCGGGGCGAGATGGAATTCGAGTTTCTCGTAGCTCTGGAACTGCTTGCCCAACTCGGCGGCGAAAGAACCATCGGTGTAGAGCCGCGCCACCTCGTACTCGTCCTTGATGGCCATCAGCTTGAACAGGTTCCTGGCGGCAGCCTCCGACACCGCGGTCGAACCGGGTACGGCCTTGGCTTCGGCGGTGCGCAGGACGGCGATCCTATCGGCATAACGCCTGCCGTAGGCGGCATTCTGGTAGGCGGTCAGGAAAGCAACGCGGCGGGCAATGATGTCATCCAGCGTCTCGGCGATCGCAGCGGCCTGCCCGGTCTTGCCCGGCTGGGCGACGAGGCCGCGTACGAAATCCGGCTGATGGGCGGCACGGCGGCCCCAGCGGAAGGCGGCGATGTTCATCGCCACGGCTTCGCCATTGAGCTCGATCGCCTTCTCGACAGCCTCGGCCGACAGCGGCAAGCCGCCGTGCTGGAAGGCAAAGCCGAGCATGAACATGTTGGCGCCGAGTGAATTGCCGAACAGCGCGGTGGCGGTGCGCGTGGCGTCGAAGAAATGCGCCTTGCCGTCCCCGGCGGCGGCGCGGATCGCCTTCTTCAGGCGCTCGATCGGCAACGAGAAATCGGCCGACCGGGCAAATTCGCCGGGCATGATCTCGGCGGTGTTGGCGAGAAAGATGGTATGGCCCTCGCGCACCGCCGTCAGCACTTTCTTGGCGCCCGACACGACGAGATCGCAGCCAAGCACGAGATCGGCCTTGCCGGCCGAGACGCGGATGGCATGGATGTCGTCCGGGGTGCGGGCGATGCGGACATGGGTGAATACCGAGCCGCCTTTCTGGGCAAGGCCGGCCATGTCGATCATGCCGCAGCCCTTGTCCTCGAGATGGGCCGCCATGCCGAGCACCGCGCCGACAGTGACGACGCCAGTGCCGCCGACGCCATCGATGATCGCCGCCCAGCCCTGCTCGCCAAGCGGGAATTCGGCGGGCGTCGGCACGCCGTCCAGCGGGTCGGCCTTGCCGGCCGTCCCCTCGGCCTTGCGGATCTTGGCGCCGTGCACGGTGACGAAGGACGGGCAAAAGCCGTTGACGCAGGAGAAATCCTTGTTGCAGCTCGACTGGTCGATCCTGCGCTTGCGGCCGAATTCGGTCTCGACCGGCTGGATCGAAACGCAGTTCGACTGCACGCCGCAATCGCCGCAGCCTTCACAGACCAGTTCGTTGATGAAGACCCGCTTGTCGGGATCGGGAAAGGTGCCGCGCTTGCGGCGGCGGCGCTTTTCGGCCGCACAGGTCTGGTCGTAGAGCAGCACCGACACGCCTTTGACGCCGCGCAGTTCGCGCTGGACGAGATCGAGGTCGTCGCGGTGATGGATGGTGGCGCCGACCGGGAATTCGGCCTTGCCGGCATATTTGTCTGGCTCATCGGTGACGATGGCGATGCGCTCGATCCCTTCGGCGCGCACTTGCCTGGCGATCATGTCGACGGTCAGGCCGCCTTCGTGCGGCTGGCCGCCGGTCATGGCGACGGCGTCGTTGTATAGGATCTTGTAGGTGATGTTGGCGTCGGTCGAGAGTGCGAAGCGGATCGCCAGCGTGCCGGAATGGTTGTAGGTGCCGTCGCCGAGATTCTGGAAGATGTGGTCGCGCTTCGAGAACGGCGCCTGGCCGACCCATTGCGCGCCCTCGCCGCCCATCGCGGTGAAGCCGAGGGTGTTGCGGTCCATCCACAGCGCCATGAAGTGGCAACCGATGCCGGCAGCGGCGATCGAGCCGTCCGGCACCTTGGTCGAGGAATTGTGCGGGCAGCCGGAACAGAAGAACGGCGTGCGCGAGCCGATGTCGGTGGCATCCGCCAGCATCGCCTGGAACTGGCGCAGCTTTGCCACCCGCGCCGAAATCTCTTCCGACGGACCGATCGTCCGCACGATCCTCTCGCCCAGCGCGATGGCGATCTCGTTGGGGTCGAGCGCGCCTTTGGCCGGAAACAGCCAGTCGCCGCGCTCGTCCTTCTTGCCGACAATGACCGGCTGCGAGGCGGTGCCGTAAAGGCTTTCACGCAGTTGCACCTCGATCAGCGAGCGCTTCTCCTCGACGACGACGATGGTGTCGAGGCCGCGGGCAAAGTCCGCGATATGCTGCAGGTCGAGCGGCCAGGGACAGCCGACCTTGAACAACCGCACGCCGATGCGGTTGGCGGCCGCCTCGTCGATGCCGATGTCCTCCAGCGCCTGGCGGACATCGAGATAGCTCTTGCCCAGCGTGATGATGCCGAGCTTCGGGTTGCGGCCGCCCGAATAGACGATGCGGTTCAGCCCGTTGGCATGGATGAAGGCGGAGGCAGCGACGCGCTTGTATTCATGCAGCCGCTCCTCCTGGCCGAGCATGTCGATCTCGTGGCGAATGTTGAGACCGCCGGGCGGCATGTCGAAATCGGGCACGACGATGTTCAGCCGTTCGAGCGAGGCATCGACCGAGGCCGTCGATTCGATGTTGTCCTTGACGCATTTGATCGCGGCCCAGGTGCCGGCAAAGCGCGACATGGCAACGCCGTAGAGGCCGTAATCGATGATCTCCTGGACGCCGGCCGGGTTGAGGATCGGCACCATGGTGTCGACGAACAGGAATTCGGTGGCGTGCGCGTTGGTCGATGATTCGGCCATGTGGTCGTCGCCCATCAGGGCGAGCACACCGCCATGTTTGGACGAGCCGGCGAGATTGGCGTGGCGGAACACGTCTCCCGAACGATCCACGCCCGGCCCCTTGCCGTACCAGACCGAAAAGACGCCATCATGGGTGCCCTCGCCCAGCAGTTCGGTCTGCTGCGATCCCCAGCAAGCGGTGGCGGCAAGCTCCTCGTTGAGGCCGGGCTGGAAGACGACATCGGCTTGGGCGAGCTGTTTCTTGGCCTTCCACAACTGCATGTCGAGGCCGCCGAGCGGCGAGCCGCGATAGCCGGAAACGAACCCCGCCGTGTTGAGGCCGGCGCGACGGTCGCGCTCGCGCTGCATCAGAAGCATGCGGATGACCGCCTGCGCACCGGACAGGAAGATGCGCTCCTTTGCGAGGTCGAACTTGTCGTCGAGCGCGACATCGTGCAGCGTCATCAGGCATTTCCTCTGCGGAGGCCACGTGGGAGCAGGCAGCCAACGTTCGGAGTCGGATGACGCATCCTTTCTCCCCTTGCAAGGCAGGTCAAACAAAATCGAAGGTACCAGCCAACGCGCAACGAACGGTCCGCGGCGATCACGAATCGGGCGTGGAACCACTCCACGGACGCTGGCTAGCGCACTAAAATTTCTGCGCGTCAGATGCCTTTCGAGCAATCCGGCTTCGGTTCGCCCGGCAACTTGCCGTCGGGATGGCCGACGAGATCGGGATTGGCCGTGTAGAGCTGATCGATGACCAGCGGCCGGTCGGGCAGCACCGACTGGTCCTCCGTCGACATCAAGGTGGTGTCGATCTTTTGCAGGATCGCGCCATCGGCGCCCTTGATGCTGATGGCGATCGCATAGGGCTTGTTCTTGACGACGCAGGTCAGGGCCGGGCTCTCAAGGGTCACCTTGTCGAGCTTCGGCCAGACCTTCTGCTCGACCACCAAAGGCGCGCCGCCGGCGGGATCCTGGAAGCTGGCGACAGCCACCTGGCCGTCTCCCATCGGCTGCAGCGGCCGTAGCGTGACGACATAGGTTGCCCTGGCGAGACGGTAGTTGAAGACGAATATCTTGCCGGAAATCTCGAACAGCTTGCCTTCGTCGTTGCCGGTATCGCGGCAGGCACCGAGCGCAACGGCGGCAATCAATGCAGCGCCGACAACGATCGAGCGGGAAAGACTCCTAAGCATCCTTGACCTCATTGGCCGCCATGCGGCGGCGGCGATAGTGACGACTTGCCTTCTGACGGTTGCCGCATACCGCCATGTCGCACCAAAGACGGCTGGAATTGCGGCTTCTGTCGACGAACAGCCAGGTGCAGTTGGGACAGATCCTCAGCCTTGCGACGGTGTCGTCGCGCAGCAGCGACAGGGCGGAAACCGCCAGCGCCGCCTCGAAGGCGATCGGCGTCACCGGGTCGCCGAACGGCCTTCCCGGCGCCCCGATTTCAGTCTGGCTGCCAGCCAGCCCCTCCGCGCAGGCGCTCAAGAACCCGGGCAGATCGGCGGTGGCAACCGTGCCTTTCGACACCGCGCCACGAAACAGCCGGTCCGTCGCCTCGCGGATCGACATCACGACGGGCGCGATTGCGACGGGCGACGATACCGCCAGTTGCCGGTCGCCCAGCTCGGCGGCGCGAAAGGCGCTCGCCGCGTCGGCAAAGCGGGCGATCTCGGCCGGATCATCGAAGCGGTCGAACGTCTTCTGCGGATCGCCGCGCAGCACCACGGTGTTCGCCGTGTCGAGCGCAAGCAGGCCACCGGTGAAGCGGTGCGGGGTCCAGGATACCGTCATGCCCGAAATCTAACCGATAAATCGCATTTGACAAGTTAGATTCGGCGATGCAAACCTTCGTGAGGATGCGGTTCCCGCAGCCTTTTTGAACATGTCGTCGTCAAAACCGTTGCTTCGGGACGGCATGATCCGAGGGTTTTGCATGCTCTATTTTTTCCAGCAGGTGCTGAACGGGCTGCATTCGGGGGCGCTCTACGCGCTGCTCGCCTTCGGCTACGTGCTGACCAACGGTATCCTGCACCGCACCAATCTTGCCTATGGCGCGCTGTTTGCCTTTTGCGGCCAGACGATGATCCTCACTGCGGCTTTCGGCTATCAGGTGCTTTGGCTGACGCTGCTGGCTGCGGTGGCACTCGGCGTCGTCGCGGCTTTCCTGTATTCCGCGCTGGTCAGCTACGTGCTGTCGCGCAGCGTCTTCGAACCGTTGGCCGACCGCTCGCCCAATGCGATCGTGGTGACCACGCTCGGCATCCTGCTTTTGTTGTCGGAAGCAAGCCGTATCGCTGCCGACACGCATGATCTGTGGCTGCCGCCGATGCTGGCGCAGCCCGTCGTTTTCGCGCAGGACGCAACCTTCAAGGCAACCCTGACGCTCATCCAGCTCATCGACTGCGCGGTGGTGCTGACGGCAATCGTGCTGGCTGCGTGGGCATTTGCCCGTTCGAGCTTCGGCCGGCGCTGGCGCGCCGTCTCCGACGATCCCAAGGCGGCCGCCATGTGCGGTGTCGACGTGCGCGCGGTGTTCCGGCATGCCGTGCTGTTCGGCGGTTTCTGCGCCGCACTGGCCGGCGTCATGGCCGGCCTCTATTACGGCAATGTCAGCTTCGGGTCAGGCCTCGTCTATGGCTTGAAGATCCTGTTCGTGACCGCGGTCGGCGGCTATCTCTCGCCACCGCGCGCGGCGCTCGGTGCGGCCGCCTTCGGCATGGCCGAATCGCTGTGGGCCGGCTACTTCCCGGTCGAATGGCGTGACGCCTGGATGTATCTGTTCCTGGTCGCCATGCTGGTGCTGATCGGTGCCGGCCGCGACACCACCAAAATCGCCTGAAACCATCAGACTTTGGTTGCATGACGCCGGGGCATAGCGCCAATATCCGGACCTGCCCTCCGATGCGATGACGTTTGCTGCCTCCACCTTGTTGACCCGTCAATCCACGCGCGGCATACCGTTGGACCACGCGGCGTGGCGGACCTGAGGGGGAAGCTGGCACGCCTCCGGCACAGGGAGGAATGCATGGCAGGGCTTCTCGCTCTATCCAGGACCATTGATCGCGCGAACGAATTCATCGGCAAATGGGTGTCATGGCTGATCCTGCTGGCGATCCTGGTCAGCGCCGCCAACGCCATCATCCGCAAAATCTTCGACATATCCTCGAACGCCTGGCTGGAGCTGCAGTGGTATCTATTCGGCGCCGCCTTCATGCTGGCTGCCGCCTATACGCTGAAGCAGAACGAACATATCCGCATCGACATCGTCTACGGCATGTTTTCGCGCCGCGTGCAGCACTGGATCGACCTGCTCGGCCACATCCTCTTCCTGATGCCGTTCGTGACGCTGATGGTGATCTATTTCGTTCCCTATGTGTCGCTGTCGTTTCGCAGCGGCGAGATGTCCAACAACTCCGGCGGACTGATCATCTGGCCGGCCAAAGCCATCCTGCTGGTCGGCTTTTTCCTGCTCGCTCTGCAGGGCATCTCCGAGATCATCAAGAAGATCGCCATCATGCGCGGCGACATGGATGACCCCAATCCGTTCATATCGGCACATGAGCAGGCCGAACTCGAAGCCAAGGCGCTGGCCGACGAGGTGCGCTCATGATGGAGTTGATCGCCCAGAACATGGCGCCGATCATGTTCGCCTCGCTGATCATCTTCCTGCTGATCGGCTACCCCGTCGCGTTTTCGCTGGCCGCCAACGGCCTGATGTTCTTCTTCATCGGCGTGCTTCTCTCGCCCTATTCCGGTGGATCGATCAATCTCGCCTGGCCGCTTCTGCACGCCCTGCCGGATAATTTCTACGGCAGCCGGGTGATGTCGAACGACACGCTGCTTGCCATTCCGTTCTTCACCTTCATGGGCATCGTGCTTGAACGATCGGGCATGGCCGAAGACCTGCTCGACACGATCGGCCAGCTGTTCGGACCGATCCGCGGCGGACTTGCCTATGCGGTGATCTTCGTCGGCGCGCTGCTGGCGGCAACCACCGGTGTGGTGGCGGCATCCGTCATCGCCATGGGCCTGATCTCGCTGCCGATCATGCTGCGCTACGGCTATGACCGCCGGCTGGCATCCGGTGTCATCGCCGCATCCGGCACGCTCGCCCAGATCATCCCGCCGTCGCTGGTGCTGATCGTGCTGGCCGACCAGCTCGGGCGCTCGGTCGGCGACATGTATGCGGGCGCGCTGATCCCGGGCCTGGTGCTGACCGGCCTTTACGCGCTCTACATCCTGATCATGTCGATCGTCCGGCCGGCATCGGTGCCGGCGCTGCCGCTGGAGGCGCGCACGCTCGGCCACGGCGTTCTGTCGCTGCTGGCGGCATTGCTGGTCACGTTGGCGGTTTCCTACGCGGCGTATCGCTATCTCGCGCCGGCGCATGGCGACAATGCCGACATTCTCGGCGCCACCGCCGGCGTGCTTTTCATCTACGTCGTGGCAATTGCCGACAAACGCCTGAACTTCAACATGATGTCCAGGCTGGCGCAGCAGGTGATCATCGTGCTGATCCCGCCACTGGCGCTGATCTTCCTGGTGCTCGGCACCATCTTCCTCGGCATCGCCACCCCAACTGAGGGCGGCGCCATGGGTTCTGTCGGCGCCTTGATCATGGCGGCGGCAAAGGGGCGGCTGTCGCTGGACGTGATCAAGCAGGCACTGACCTCGACGACGCGGCTGTCGTCCTTCGTCCTGTTCATCCTGATCGGCGCGCGGGTGTTCTCGCTCACCTTCTACGGCGTCAACGGCCACATCTGGGTCGAGCACCTGCTGACCTCGCTGCCGGGCGGCGAAGTCGGCTTCCTGATCGGCGTCAACATGCTGGTCTTCTTCCTGGCGTTCTTCCTCGACTTCTTCGAACTCGCCTTCATCATCGTGCCGCTGCTGGCGCCGGCCGCAGACAAGCTCGGCATCGACCTGATCTGGTTCGGCGTGCTTCTGGGCGTCAACATGCAGACCAGCTTCATGCATCCGCCCTTCGGCTTCGCGCTGTTCTACCTGCGCTCGGTCGCCGCGCGCGTGCCCTATCTCGACCGCATCACCGGCAAACAGATCGCACCGGTCACCACCGGGCAGATCTATTGGGGAGCGGTGCCCTTCGTCTGCATCCAGGTGATCATGATCGGGCTGACCATCGCCTTCCCGCAGATGGTGATGCATTACAAGGGCACGGTGGTCGATCCCGGCACGATCGACTACAAGGTGCCGGAAGTCCCCGGCCTGTCGCCGCTTGGCACACCGCCGGCCGACGGCGGCTCGGCGCCGGCCGCTCCTGCCGCCCCTGATCTGTCGCAACCACCGAATTTCGGCGACACGCCGCCGGCCAAACCGGCGGCACCGCAGCCGGACCTGTCGCAACCGCCAAGCTTCAACTGAACCCGGCATGGCCAGGATCATGAAAGCGGTGCGGCTGGAAGCGGTGGGCAGCATCACGCTGCGCGAGGTCGACAAGCCCGACATCGGGCCGGATGAGCTTCTGGTGCGCGTTGAAGCCTGCGGCGTCTGCGGCACGGACCGGCATCTGTTCCACGGCGAATTCCCGTGCACGCCGCCGGTGACGCCCGGGCATGAATTCTCCGGCATCGTCGAGGCACTCGGAAAATCCGTATCCGGCTTTGCCGTTGGCGACCGCGTCACCGGCGACCCCAACATCGCCTGCGGGCGTTGCGCGCACTGTCATGCAGGGCGGGTCAACCTCTGCAGCAACCTGCGTGCCATCGGCATTCATCGCGATGGCGGCTTTGCCGAATACCTTGCCTTGCCGCAGAAGCAGGCCTTCATCCTGCCTGCGGACCTGAAGCCGACGCATGGTGCCTTCTGCGAACCGCTCGGCTGTTGCCTGCATGGCGTGGACCTGGCCGAGATCAGGCCAGGCAGCTCGGTGGCCGTGCTTGGCGGCGGCGTGATCGGCCTGCTCACCGTGCAGCTGGCGCGCCTGGCCGGGGCCACGACCATCATCTTGTCGACCAGGCAGGCCTCGCGGCGCGCGCTCGCCGAAGATCTCGGGGCCACGGCGACGGTCGATCCGACCGCCGCCGATGTCATCAATGCCGTCGCCGGACCAACGGGCCTGGCGCCAGGCGGTGTCGACGTCGTCTTCGAATGCGCGGGCGTGCGGGAGACCGTCGAGCAGTCGATGCGGCTGGCCCGCGCCGGCGGCACGGTGGTCATCGTCGGCGTGACGCCGCAAGGCATGAAAGCGGAATTCGAGCCCTTCGACCTGCTGTTCCGGGAATTGAAAGTGCTCGGCTCCTTCCTCAATCCCTACACCCATCGCCGCGCCGCCGAACTCATTGCATCGGGCACAGTCGAGATCGACCGGCTGATCTCCAGGCAGGTGACGCTCGAAAACGCGGCAGCGGTGATCGCCAATCCGCCGGCGCCCGGCGAGGTCAAGGTGCTGGTGGTGCCGCACGCGGGCTGAGCGGCTGCGGCTTGGCCGTGCGCGCTTGCCGGCAACCCATCGATCGGTTATTGGGTGCGCGCCGAAAAAGACATGACCGGTTCGGTAGTCCGTCAACCTGTTGAATATGCTGTCTTTACTGCCAAGCGAAGGCTTGTTTTTCCTAACCCCAAGGCGTATTCCCATGTCGATAGTGCGCTATGTTGTCTTTGTTGACAAGGCCGCGCATTAGGAAAACGCATAGGGAAAAACTCTGGGATGGCTCGCCACAAACTGCGGACCGACAGCCAGATAAAGGGCCTCCCGCCAGGCCGGCACGGCGACGGCGACGGCCTATGGCTCTACGTCCAGGCGTCGGGCTCCCGTTCTTGGGTGTTCATCTACATACGGCAGGGCATCCGCAAGGAATTGGGCCTCGGCTCCTACGGAACGCTCTCCGGCAAGATCAGCCTGACGGATGCACGAGCCCGCGCAGATGAGGCGCGAGAGATCATCAAGGCCGGCGGCGACCCCTCTGCGGAAATGGCATATCGACGGCGGCTCGTGAAGCCACGGACCTTTGGCGAATGCGCTGACGAATTGCTGGCCACGAAGGAAGCGACGTTTCGGAACGTCGAGCACCGCGCTCAATGGCGGATGACGCTAACCGAATATGCCGGTCCGCTGCGCAAGCTCCCTATCTCCGATGTCACGACCGATGCGGTCGTGAGGGTTCTGCGACCGCTATGGTCGGACAAGTATGTTACAGCGACGCGCCTTCGCGGACGGATTGAGAAAGTGCTCGACTACGCCAAGGCAATTGGCCTGCGCGACGGCGAGAACCCGGCGCGGTGGAATGGACATCTCGACCACATTCTAGGCAGTCCTCCGAAGCTTGACCGCGAGCATCACGCGGCAATGCCATACAACGAGCTTCCGGGCTTCATGCAGCGCCTTCGCGATGCTCCGGGCACTTCGGCGCGGGCGCTGGAGTTTTGTATCCTGACGGCCACGCGCAGCGGCGAGACTCTCAATGCGCGCTTCGATGAGTTTGATCTGGACGCCGCAATCTGGACAATCCCGGCGGGCCGCATGAAGGCGGGCAAGGAACATGTGGTGCCGCTCACCGACCGGGCTGTCAAAATAGTCCGCGACCAACACAAGCAGCGGATCTCCGAACAGGCCGAATTGGTGTTCCCCGGCCGGGCGCCAAGGAACCCGCTCAGCAAAATGGCGCCGCACTATGTAATGCGCCGGCTCAAGGTCGGACATTTCACGGTGCACGGCTTTCGATCGTCGTTCCGCGATTGGACCGGCGACGCAACCGCCTTCCCGAGAGACATTGCCGAGATGGCGCTGGCTCATAAGGTCGGCGATGCGACGGAGCAAGCCTATCGGCGCGGCTCGGCTTTGGCGAAGCGACGGAAGCTCATGGACGCGTGGGCGGCTTATCTGTCGACGACTAAGGGCGGGAAGAATGTGATCCCGATCCGGAAGCAGTCATGATCGAAAATGATCCCCTGTTCGATCGTTTGACCAGCTTGGTCAAAAAGACCGAGGGCATCGAGTCGTCAAGGGTTGGCGGCGGTTGGTGGGTCGGCGACGTAGCCGGCGAGAGACAAGTCTACGACGACATGGCCGCCGGTAGATTGCAGTGGCTACAGGCCAATAGGTTCGCGCACCAGGGCCTCGAAGCGTTGGAAAATGGTGATAAGGAAATGGCGTCGCTTTGCGCCTGGGCAGCGACGGACTGCTACGTTGCGGCACTGGAGATCCGTGTGCGGCCTTCCGACATGCAAGTTCTAAGTCGGGCCGCTGCGAGACGTGGCCGTCCACGAAAAAAATAAAATTCCCGCGCGATTTTTCGCCTTTCAAACCGTGATTATTCATTCGGCCACACGTCAACAGCGACGACAGTGGCGACCATACAAGCCACCCACTCGCAAAGCGAAAGGTGGCAGAATATGGACAGCGACGCTGTTCTGATTTCGATCAAAGAAGCGGCCAGGATTACCACCCTCAGCCGCACCACAATCAACGAGAAGAGAGCGGCCGGGAAATTTCCTCAGCCGGTCGCTTTGGGCGACAAAAGAATCGCCTTCATCCGCGCGGAGGTCGTGGCGTGGATTAACGAGCGCATCGCGGCCAGTCGGTCGGAGGCCGCGTAGATGGCCGCCGCGCTCCCTTACGTCGTGTCTGGCGCCGCAATCCTGTTCGTCGCCGCACTCGTTGCCGGATGGGTGCATCCATGAGCTTCGACCTTCAGCCCGATGAAGCAGTTGCCGCCGCTGCAAGGTGGCTCGCAACCGACCCAGACCACACAGGCAAGGCGTTGGTGCCGACCATCAAGACGCGTTTCGGCTTGGACACGCTGTCGGCGATCGAGGCCCTGAGGCAGGCCGATATCATCCGTCGCCAGCATCAGGGAGGTGTTGCCAATGACAACCACCGCTCCTCCTGAAATGCAAAAACCCGCCGGCCAGGGCGGGTCTCGCAATGCAGATAGGCAGGCAGTTGATGGTCTGGAAAATAGCGGCAAACCCGCCAAGATTCAAGACATCGCTCTCCATCTGATCAAGGTCGACCCTGATCTGCAGATGCGCACCGCCGGCCTCGATGTCGGCGTGGTAACGGACTATGCCGAGGCGATGGTCGAGGGCGCCACGTTCCCGCCTGTCGTCTTGTTCTTCGATGGCGAGGCCTATTGGCCTGGGGACGGATTTCACCGTATTGAAGCAGCGCGCCGAACCGACCACCCCACGATTCCGGCCGACGTTCGGCAAGGCAGCAAGCGCGATGCGATCCTATTTGCAGTAGGAGCAAACGCATCTCACGGCCTTCGGCGCACCCCGGCCGACAAGCGGCGATCTGTCCTTGCGATGCTGCGCGACCCCGAATGGTCGAGACAGTCAGACCGGGAGATCGGCAAGCGTTGCGCTGTCGATCACAAGACGGTTGGCAGTGTCCGCCGGGAGATCACCGGCGCCGGTGGGGAAATCCCCAAAACCACCAGAGCGGCAGCGGTCGTCGACAGTGGGGAAATCCCCACGGTGCAACAGGGGGCGGCAGGTGGCTCGATGGTCGAGCGCATGCTTTCCAAGGCAAGCGACGACGCGCTGATCTCCGAATGCCGCCGCCGCGGCATGGAGGTGTCTCTTGCGGCCTGATTACGATTTCATCAAAGGGCTGGCTTCGGAGATCGGATGCAATGTCACCGACCTGATCGCGCTGACGGCCGGCAATGACCCTTTCTATGCCGGTGTCGCGAGCAGGCGGGAAGCGGCAGAATGGTTTGCCGGCCTATGGATCTCATGTGGATGGCTTGTCGGCAGCCATCCGCGCCGGCTGCACTACAACCTGGTTTCCCAGGACCCGCCAATCCTGAAGCCGAACGGCGAGCCCTACCAGAATACAGAAAACGACTGGAAGTACTTCGCGTCGGCGTCGCTCGGTGCCCGGTATCTGCGGCTGATTCCGAATGGCGCCTTGTCCGACGCCCGAAACGATCCCCCGATTATCCATGCGGATGCGGCGGCTTCAGGCAAGCCATCCCTTAACGTCTATGGACAATTTGGTGCCGGCCTCGAAATCGGAATGGAGCGGGCCTCCATATACCCGCCGTTTGCATCGCTTGAGCATTTCGATGCCTGCCAAGAATATCTGGTCGAAGTATGGATCGAAAAATCGACCATGAACGACGTGCTCGTTCCCTTGGCGCAAGTGGTCGGCTTCAATCTGGTTCCCGGCACCGGCGAGACTTCCGAAGTGCTAGCCCGTCTGGCGGTCGAAAGGGCCGTTCAAGATCGACGGCCGATGCGGGTTCTGTATGTCAGCGATTTCGATCCAGGCGGAAGATCAATGCCCGTCGCGCTGGCCCGCAAGATCGAATACTGGGTTCGCGATGCCGACCTCGACCTCGACATCACGCTCCAGCCGATCGTTCTGACGCCCGAGCAGTGCGAAACGTATCGTTTGCCGCGGACTCCCCTGAAACAGACGGAGCGGCGAGCTGCCAAATTCGAAGAGCGGTTTGGAAGTGGTGCGACAGAACTCGACGCGCTGGAAGCCTTGCACCCTGGCACGCTGGCCACAATCGTTCGAAGTGAGGTTGAGCGATATCTCGATTCGACACTTGCTGCCCGTGTCCGCGAAGCGAAGTGGGGAATCAACCGCGATCTCAGCCGCTTGCGTGCCGAGGTGCTGACAAACTACGACATCGCCTCAATAGAGAACCGCTACAACGCCGCGTTTGATGGCTTCAAGACGTCGGTCTTGGAAATCGAGGCTGAGACGGAGGCGCTTTGGCCTGAGATTGCCGAGGAGATAGAGGAACAACTGCCAGCGATCGAACTGGACGATCTGCCGAAGCCGCGCAAAGCCACGCCTCCGGAATCTCCGCTCTTTGATAGCCGGCGCGACTATCTCGATCAGATCGACCATTACCGCCGCTGGCAGGGCAAGGGTGGCGCCGATGGCCAATCCTGAGCGAAAGCGAGCCTGGCAAAAGACGCTGGCGGAAATGAGCAAATACGACTGGATGGTCGGTGTTTGCCACAACCAGAAGCATGGGCGACGGCCCCGCGATCTGCGCGTCGCGTTCGCTCTGATGACCCTTGCCGATGCTGAGACATGCCTAGCCTGGCCGACGCAGGAATCGCTTGCTGAACTGACCGGCCTTGCCGATGAGCGCCAAGTGAGATCGGCCTTGGCGTCACTCGCCGGCACTGGGGCAATCGAGAAAAAGAGGGTGTCGGACCTATCCGAGGAAAGTGCCGGCAAGCTCGACGTCAAGCGCAAGGGCCGCGGCGTTGCCTACAAACTGAAGCTGTTTTGGGCCTGCGAGATACTTGAACTCTCGATGGCGACACAGCGCACCGAGCCCATGCGGTTGGCCTCCAGCGACAAGAAGGGCAACCGGACTGAGTTAGACCGGTCAGAGCCGCAGCCAAACCGGACTGACTTAGACCGCCAAAACCGGACTGACTTAGACCGGTCTCAAGCGGACCAACTCAGTCCGCCTAATACTACATGGGAAACTAAGGACACTGAAGATCTCCGTGAACGAACAGGACTTGGCGTCTACCCGCGCGAGGCTCCCGTCAGTGCCTACAGCCAGGCGACGAGGGGCACATGAGGGGCGGGAGGGCAACATTCCCAGCAATGAGCGGGGCCGCACGCATGCGCCGATTGCGGCACTCACATATGAGAAGCTCGCAGACGGTGATCCTCAGCTGGCACGTGCGCCGGGACCTGGACCGGCCGCTTGGTCGCGGGAGCTGCGACGTCTCGTGCTGCCTGATCGACCTTAGGCGCGGTGTGGCGGGCCATCAGTCGATGCGTCGCCCGGAGCCGCTCGACGAGATCGGAAACTATGAAACGCATGGTTCCTCCATGCCCCCGCGGAAGCCCTCATATCCGCAAATCGGAAATGATGGATTAACGGCGAAGTCGGTCGGGCTTGCCGGCGCCGCGATCGTCGACCTCGCCGACGGTGACGCCGCATGTTGAGCACCTATCGACCCGTCGTCACATGGCTCGATCAGGCGCTCGCATGCGCATCCGAAGCGATCGCTGAGCCTAGATCGAACACCGTCGACCTGCTGGCCAGCTACGAAGACCAGGAAGACAAGGTAGCGCCTACGCCTACACGCGCGCGAGACCCGATACCTTGTTCCGGGCTCGGCAATGGCGGCTCGCCCATGCCGACGGTTTCGCACGCAAGATGGTCAACGGCGATCTGATCTGGTCGGACGTCAAACGGAGCGCCGCATGATCAGGGTCCGCGTTTGCTTCAGCCAAGCTCGCCAGCGCTTGCTCGACTTTTTGAGCCGAGGCGTCAGTGCTCTTGATGTGCCGGATCATTTGCCGCCTCAGCAGCGCGAGCCTTTCGGCGCGATAAACGTTCCCGTCAAGGTGGAGGGTCGCGATCATCATGGGCGACGATTCCAATTATCTAGCAGTAGAATAATTCGCCAATCCACCTTTCGTTCCGATGTCCGACCTTGCGCTGTCGCAAAGGGGCGCACAGCATGAGCAACCTGGACCACGCTGCAGTCCTGGCCGGGCTTGCCGCGATCGCCGCGGAGGTGGAGCGGCTTGCCGGCCTGATCGCCGACGAGAGCATCGACGGACCGGTCGCGACCAGCGTCGACACATTCGACGCGGAAGATCTCGTCGATAGCGCGGTCGCGGATCTGATCATAAGCAGGTTCATCGCGGACGGGTGGTTGGGACGCTGCATGACGCCGGCCTATCGCAGCGCCGCTTGGAACTCAGTCGAGATCCATCGTCTGACCTACTTCGACCGAGGACTCATAACCGTCGATCCAATCGATGTGGTCATCGTTCCCGAACGGATAAGGGTTGTCGTCCCTTTCCATCCCCATGCGAGCGGCGACGACGCCTCTTTGAAACGCTCTCGCAACAGGCGGTTTGGCGATCTTTGCGGTATGTCGACCGTAGAACAGCGATCTTCCAAAATCGATCAGTTCAGTCGGGTTCACGGCACAACCTCAGCGCGGTTGAACTTCAGGCAGGCGAAACATCTTCAGGCTGCATTTGGTTCCGTCACGGTTGGCTACAGCCTGTCACACGCCGGGGGGAATCGGAAAGACACCGCCACCAGGGGCAGGACACCGCTGGGCTTCGCAGTTTGGCTAAACCGTAAGAAAAACAGTTTTCGGGGTGCTCTATGAGCGGCGCCGATCGCATGCGGCGGCTACGCGATCGCCGGCGGCGCGGCACGGTCGCGCTCCTGATCGAGGTGGATCAGGTGAACCTCGCTGAATTCCTCGTCGCAGCCGGCGATCTCCCTGCCAGGGACGGTGACGATCCCGCCGCGATCAGGGCCGCGGTGGAGCGATGGGTCAATCGGGCCACCTCGCCGCAAGCCTTCGAAGCAGTGACGGCGTCACGCCGCGCAATTTCCGAAACAGGTATGATTCCGAAAATCGCCTGAACGGATCGACATGGCCAAACGCAAGCCAAAACCACTAACTCCCGAAAAGCTGCCGGCTCCAGTGATCGATGTGCCGATCGTCGTCGATACGAAGGCGATCGAGATGGGGAAGATTCAGCAGCGGTTGACCGAGTTGCAGAAGGCTCGGGCAAAGGCCCAAGCGAAGCTTCCGCGCTTCGACAGCGGCATCCGCGATGAAACCCTGACGACGGTGTTAAAACAGGCGCTGAAGGTCATCGAGACCGAGCGCTTGCACTTGATGGCGCGCCAGTTCCACCTCGAGAACAATGTCGACCTGTATGTCGAAAAGTCGGCCGCACCAGCGGCGCCAAAAGTCAAAGCGGAATGGGAGATCAAGGGCCTCTCGAAGCCAGAATATCCGAAAGGCGCTCGCCTGGCTGGCAATGACGATCTTCTCGATGAACGCCGGCAGGCTTTCGATCACTACTATTTCGACATGCTCGCCAAGAGCGCGTCCGAAGACGGTTTCTCTCCCGACGACGAGATCGACCTCGAAAGCCTCCTGATCGTGCGAGCCGAAAGCTTGGCAGCGCTCTTTTGGGAAGCTCACAGGTTCATGGAATTAGAAGACCGCGTCCAGATCATTGAGAGCGTGGCCGAAACGCGGTACAACTATTCCGAGCAGCGCCTTACCGACATTGCTGCAATCGAGGCAAAAAAATCAAACCAACTGGAGGCACGTCTTTCCGACCTCGAGGCCCATCCCCTCGGGCCACAGGTCGCCGATCTTGAGCGACGGGTGTCTGATGTGGCTATGTTATGGGCCGATGCTCGCGCGGCCATAGAGCAGGCGTCAGACCAACGCTTTCGCGACCTCGAGCAGCGGCTCATCGACGTCGCCGCGCTCCAGGGCAGCACCTTAGGCGGGCTGCAACAGCGTCTAACGGACGTGGAAACCAAGGCCGACGAGGTCGAAAAATTCCGTGAGATCGATCATCGCGTCGGGGATCTGGAACTCAAATCACGCGTCGTGAAGACTGTGACGAACGTCGTCGGATGGGACGCCGCCGGTCGTGTCACTCGAACCGAAAAACTGGAAGGCCAAGGCGAATTCATAGATGCCGTCGGGAAGTTGGCAGAACTCGAGCAGCGGCTCATCGACGTGTTGGAAGGTAGCCTTGTTGAGGTGCTCGAAGATGACGGCCGGTTCGTCCTCAGGCGCTGGATGAAGGACGGCCGCATACTCCGCGAAGCACGCAGCCAGACAAAGATGCCAATCTACCGCGGCGTCCACGACCACTCGCGCACCTATCTGCCAGGCGACATGGTCAGCCGCGGCGGTAGCCTGTGGCACTGCGATGTCGAGTGCAGCGGCCCCTTCAACGGCGATAGATTTACGTTGGCCGTAAAAAAAGGAAGGGACGGCGCGCACCATGACTGAAGAGGAACGCCAGCGTTTCAAAACCCACAAGGCCGCGTTTATCGAAGCGCTCCTTCGGAAGATGTACGGCGACGGCAAGGCCGAAGCGCATCTCGCCAGGATAGCCCGCCATGCCGAGCGCGAACGTGAGTACCGCGCCGGCGCGACCTCTCAAACCAGACCAGAGGAGCAACCCGAATGACGAATGGCACGCCGATGGAACACGACGACGGCCGCGAGTACGCCCAAACCGTGGTGACGAAATGCGTGCAGGCGCTGGTCGGTCACCTCGGCCGAGCACCGAACCCGCACGAGCGCGATCTGCTCACCGCTGCGATCACTCGACATCTGCACGAGCGCCAGGCCAAAGCAGGTGCATCGAAGCCGCAGGATATCATCACGAAACTCGATGATCTGGTCGACGCAGCCAGAGCGGCTACGGAAAGATATGCCGAAAGACTGATGGCAGATCCTGATGTCGACGCTTGCGAGATCCCGGCCAAACTCGATGCCTTCGTCGAACAGGAACTGACGCCGATCGCAGACAAGGCAATCGACCTCGTCGAGGAGCATATCGCTCCACTCAAGGCAACCAAGCACTGAGAGATGGTCCCCATGCACAGCCCCCGCATAGAGGATCATGGGCGACGGCTGCAGCTCAGGACGGCGGCCGTCGCCGACCATGCCAGGGGGCGGGGGTCAATAATCGAAAGTTGCGTTTACCTCAGGAACCGCTGGTGCTCTTACGCGCGGATTTTTTTTCCGCCGTTTGATTATTTCGGCCCGAACGCTGTTTTGCCAGTCTGAGGGCTGTCTGACGTGACCGCACCGCTGCTCGAACCCAAGGAACACAAGGCGCCGCGCTGGATGACCCCGGCCGAACGCCAGGTTTTCCGGCGCCTTTTGCGGTCGGAAATCGAGCAAAACCGGTACATTTCGCAACGAAAGTTCGATGTAATTATCGATTACGTCTGCGCCTGCAGCAGGCTCGACGACCTGAGAGAGCGGCTAGCTGAAGCCATCACCGCCAACTCGCCACGGGATGTCGACAAAGCCCGGATCCTGGCGCTGAACAGCCAGATCAATTCCTTGATCGCCCTACGGAAGAAACTGGGGGACGCGCTGTGAGCCTCCCCGAGATCGGCTTTATTCCGCGCATCGAAGCCGCGACGATCGGCAATGCGCGATTTGACCTTTCGCGCATGGCCGGCGTGCGCGCCTACAAGAGCGGCGTGAGTGAAGCAGGCACCGTGAATGTTTCCAGCTATCTAACCGGTGGCGGCAGCACTAGTTATGGCCTGAGCAAGGTCGAATCGTTCGTGTGATGGCGATAGGCCGGGCCGGCTGCAACTGCTACGCCCTGCGCCATGTCCGATAATCGGCAGGCTTCGGTAAGTTCGGTTGTGAAGTGGCGGCGTCCTCGATGACTTCCGCTTTTGGCTGGAGCCACAATCTTACCTCGACCGCGGTGGTGGTAGCGATTGCACCGGCTACAGCCGCCAGGAGAAACAGTCCCCAAAAACGGTCTCTTCGCGGGGCGGTCAGAATATGCTCAAGGTCGTCTAGCAGATTGTCCATGCCCCCGCTTTACATCGAAAACATTTAGACACTGCTAATGAACAGCGTTCTCATCGAACGCCAAGGCCAACCTATCTGGCTATCTGGCGATCGCTCGCACCGACCCAAGTTGGAGCGCGCCGCTCGGGTTCAATCGACGGCGGCGCGCCTTATTCATTACGGTGTGCAATCGCCGCCGGCGCCGCCACCGGCCGTGACACCCTTGGTGTTAAGGTTGGCGCAAAGACCGGTGAACTGATCGCCGACCCAACCGCCGATGGCGAGGATCGCGAGCAGCGAAGCTGCTGCGATGATACCGACGAGGATGGAATATTCAACCATGGCAGCGCCGGACTCTTCGTCACGGAATGCCTTGGCCATGCTGACAAGCTTCTTCATGTGATTTCCCCTGTTACACCCTACTTACCCGGACAGAGGTGCCCCTGTAGGTGCTCATCCCCCGGTCCCAGCGTTGATCCTGTTCCTGCTAATATACGGAGTCAAAGGGATTTTAACGGATTGTTAACCGCGAAGACTTCGGTCGCACAAGGGTAACTGCGTGATTTTGCACAGGATTTCGACGGCTTAACTATAGCCCCATCCAATCGACTGACGCTCGTCTTCAGATATACCCCGTTATTTTCAACCTGCCTGCGAGGCGGAAAGGAACTGCCATGAGGGAACCGGCAGAGCCGCGCGGCGTAGGACAGCGGCCAGCGGAAACGCGCGCTAGCGAGGCTCAGGGCTCCATTTCATTGGAGCCAACTACACTAGCCTCACCTTCAGAGAGCGACGGCGGTCCAGAGGTAAAGACAACACCGGCTGCCTCCAATGCTTGTCGTATGCGGGTGAGGTTGCCCGGTCCCGGAATTCTGCGGCCGTTCTCAAACTCGCGGATCGTGTCTTCGCTAAGATTGGACTTCGCGCCAAGCCGCACCCGAGACCAGTTTAATAGCCCTCGTGCTGCTCGCGACTGCTCTGCCGTCAGGTTTCGCACTTCACCGACCTCCTGCCGACCAACAGCGGACTATGCGGAAGGTTCCGACAAACATTTTAGCGGCAGCTAACGGAACGGAAACAGCTCTGCGAAATTGAATCAAATTCGAGTTGCGGGGCGTTCCATGCGTAAGCCTGCCGGCGTCGGCCGGTTGTCCTTCATAGAGCCGTTGATGCCGACGCTTGTCGAGAAGCCGCCCGAGGGGGAAGGCTGGCAGCATGAGGTGAAATTTGACGGCTATCGCTCCCAGATCGTCAGGGATGCCGGAGGCGTACACATCTTCACCCGCCGCGGCTTAGACTGGACGTCGGAGTACCGCGACCTAGCCGCCGCTGCCGCCTTGCTCGAGGTCGAAAGTGCCATCATCGACGGTGAGATCGTGGTGCTAAACGAGGCTGGCCTGTCCGACTTCGCAGCGCTTCGAAAGGCGATCACCCGGCGCCAGCAAGACTTGTATTTCGTGGCCTTCGACCTCCTGCACCTGAACGGCCACGACCTCCGCTACATGCCTCTTTGAAGACCGACGCGAGATCCTGGCCAAGATGATCCCGGAAGGCGGTCGCATCCAATTCAGCCAGGCGCTGCCCGGCGAGGCCAAGGCAATCTTCCACCTGGTCGACCAGGCTGGGCTCGAAGGCATGGTTTCGAAGCGACGGGATAGTAAATACCGCAGCGGCAACTCGACGGCCTGGCTGAAGGCGAAATGCTACACGATCGACGAATATGAATTGCTTGGCGTCGAACGTGAGGCAGGCAAGCCGGCTTTCGCCCTGATGGCAGAGCGGGGCACCGGCCGCTATGTCGGCAGCGCCTTCATCACCTTGAACCGGGAGATGCGCGAACGGCTTTGGGAGCGTGCCAGGAGCGCGTAGGCGCGGCGCCGAAGGGCATGAAGCGACCAGCGACGCAATGGGTCAAGCCGGGTCTAATTGGGCGCGTAAAGCACTTGCGGGGCGAGGAAGACCTTCGTCATGCCTCGCTGCAGGATTTTCGAGAGGAGTGATATAACGAACAAGCTGAAACTCACGCTTCGGATCACGTTGGCGGTGCCAATTGCGAGATGGCGATAGCGACGCCGTATTCTCAGGAGGACGCTATGGTTAGATGGCAACTTCCGATCGCCGCCGGCATGGTTCTGACTTGGTGCGCCGCAGGTGGCGCCGAAGTTGGCGACCTGTATGACGCTGCGATGGCGGACAATCTGGCGCTTGTACAAAGTCTTGTGACGAACGGCGCAGATGTGAACGAACAAGGCGACGAGGGAACGCCGCTACACGCGGCCGTTCTCCAGGGCGATATTTCAATGGCAGCCTTCCTGCTGGACAAAGGTGCCGATATCGAGGCTGTGAAGCCCCCGGCCGGCTACAAGCCTTTGCACATTGCAGCGAGCTACGACAAACCGGAAATGGTCGCTTTCCTTTTACAACGAGGAGCGCAGGCAAATGGCCGAGATTTTGAGGAGCGAACGCCCCTCCATCTTGTGGCGCGACTGGGGTACGCCGACATAGCTAAACTGCTCCTCGATAGCGGCGCTGACGTGGACGCAGTCGATGGGCATGCCAAGTATACGGCACTGCATTTCGCAATTCTGACGGACAAGAAGGAAATAGTGAGGTTGCTCCTCGACCATTCGGCCGACGTCAACGCAGCGCCGACAGGGGAAAGCCCGCTTCATCTTGCCGCTAGAGAAGGATCACGAGAGGTTGTCGAGCTTCTCGTCGACCACGGTGCCGATTTGAGCGCGAGAACCCATCAGGGCATGACCCCGCTGATGATTGCGGAGAGCACAACAGGACGTTCGGAAATAGGTGCTTTGCTTCGCACTCTCGGTGCCAAGGAGTGATTTGGTCGATCTACATAGCCCTTGCCAGCGAGATCGATACGAGGAATATAATCCTCTCGTTGCGGCGACCCTTCAAACGGAGTTCGCCAATGTCCAAGACACTCGCCGATACCCTGGCCGCTCGCGAAACGATGTACGTCAATTGCGGGCACCCAATGTGCTGCAAAATGACAAAGCTCGACATCCAGGCGCTGAAAGACAAGCTCGGCCCCGATCACGGCTCCATGCATTGGGATCTGGTCGGGCTCTTTGGCTGCTCGTCGTGCAAGGCTGCTGGTCGCCACCGCCGGCCGGTGTTCTTCACCTGCATTCCTGACTATGCAGGCATCCAGGCTCGGCGAAACCGCGACTGGAAACCGACTTTCGATTGAAGGTACAGTCGGTAGCTGGCCCTCAAATCCGCGATGACCAATCGGGCGCGTCCGCTTGCATAAACAGGTAAATGCCGACCACGATCAGCACCACCAGCACCGCCAACGCAACCCAGATAGCGAGTTTCGTCTTGTTCATAGGCGGTAGGTACTCAGCCCCCGCCCTAGCCGCAATTCAAATGGCCGTGTTGCGGCGTCCTACGGCTGGGTAGCTTGTCAGACTTCAGTCTTAGTCCCGCCAATAGGCTTAGTTGCGCAGTTGCTAATACGCCCATAGCTTAAATCACGAAGTTCCGCGCGGCGACATGAACGCTGGAATGTTGGAGGGCCTGGAATGGTCCGTTTCGCGTCGAGGCTACGCAACCTTGAGTCGGACGAGAGCCCGAAGTGGCAAACACTAATACGCCTCGCCGGAGGACTCTCTGGTGATGAGAAGAAGAAGGCCGAACACGGCACAAACTCGCTCTGCACGATGAAGCCAAGGCAAAACTGGAATGCGATCTGAACAATAAGCTCGCTGCGGGTGCCCGCTTAGATACGTATCAGCCCCTTAAAGACGATACGCCTCAATGCCCGCGCTGCTGGATATGGCGGGCAAGCCATGAGCCTATGCGTGACCAAGGCAGGTGTGAGAACGATTTGTTCAAATGTCACGTGTGTGGCTATGCCGTGGTTTTCGCGCCCGAGTGTCGCTCGGTTCACGGGCAGTAGGTAAGTTTTAGCGATGCCTGATAAGCCCGTAACTACTTACGTTGTAAGCATGTTCGAAAAGCCGCACTGGCGCACCGTGCTGACCACCAAGGACAAGGAAAAGGCGTTCGCGCTCGCTAAGGAGATCGGCGACAAGGTGCGGATCGAGGAGATCACGCCGAAGAAACACTGAGCGTGCGGGTCGAACAGCCAACGAACAGACTGGTTTTGGAAGCCAATAGATCACTGCTCAAAAATGAACCGAACTTTTTAGCCCTTCGTTCATATATGCATGTTTTCTAATCTATTTCATGACCCTCAGTTGCTTTACCCGAGTTGGGCTTACAGCGAACGGCTTTTGCCGGGGTACGAACGCAAACGTCGCCGTCATCTTCGCTATGACCTTGCCGATTGTGGTCGGCGCCGCAGGCCTCGGCATTGAGACCTCCTATTGGTACTACAACAGCCTGAGACTGCAGGCGACGGCCGATGCCGCGGCATACGCCGGCGCGCTCGAACAGATCTCAGGTTCCGACAAGCCGACGATCGTCGCGGCCGCGACCCAGTCGGCGGCATCAAATGGGCTGGGCTCCGGTACGATCATCGTCAATACGCCGCCAGCATCCGGGCCGAACACGGCGAAGAAGGCGGTCGAGGTCATTGTCGGCCAGAACCTCGACCGGATGTTCACCTCGCTCTTCACGCAGGGCCAGGTTCCCGAACAGGCGAGGGCGGTGGCCCTCATCACCGATGCTTCGAAGGCCTGCGTGCTCGCGCTCGATCCGTCCGCTTCGCAGGCGGCAATGT